>NZ_JBHTVE010000008.1:0-432734 GCF_042793175.1 Streptomyces sp. NPDC056580
ACGCTCGGCTGGGAAACCCCAGCCGAGCGTCTGTCTAAACTGCTCGCCGCCACACGTCAGTGATCACGTGTTGCGACGACCACTGGAATCCGCCCACGTCCGGCGGGGCTTCTCACGGGGCCGCGAGAGGCGCCTACATGCTGCTCAGCGACCGGGCGTAGTTGATCTGCCCCATGACGGCCGGGAAGGTGGCCGGACCCCGCGCCGGGACCATCGTGGCGTGGTGCCGGCCCGCGCTGGTCACGGTGACCTGGATGTAGCCCGTGGTCCGCTTCTCCTTCATCAGCAGGAAGAGCAGGCCGAGCAGGCAGAACAGGAAGAAGACCACGGCGAGGACGATGGCGTGCGACGGGATCCGCTCCTCGGTGTGCGACATGTCGGTGGCGTTCCAGACCGCGCCGCGCAGCGGCACTCGTCCGGCCGGGGTGACGATCTGATCGCCCGTCACCATGATGTCGCCGATCGACAGCAGTACGGCGCCGCCCATGGGCACGGGAGCGGCCGGCCCGCCCGGAGCGGCCGGCTGCTGCGGGAACCCGTACCCGGGCTGCGGCGCGGGCGCCGGGTAGCCGTAGCCGGGCCCGGCCGGGGGGTGCGCGGTGACGCCCGAGGGCGGCGCGGACGCCGCCGGAGGGTGCCCCGGGCCCCACTTGTGGTTCGCGCCGGTCTGCGGATTCGGCTCGGTCATGCTGGCGTCCCCCTGATGGCCGCTTCGTCGGATCGAGTGATCATCCTGCCATCCGCCGCCCCCGCCGCCGGCCGCCCCCGGAACGGCGAAGGGCCCCGCCTCCGGCGCATGACCGGAAACGGGGCCCGACTCGCGGGACGCGGAGGGGACTCAGTAGCGACGCGTGATCAGCGCGCGCTTCACTTCCTGGATCGCCTTGGTGACCTCGATACCGCGCGGGCAGGCGTCCGTGCAGTTGAAGGTCGTGCGGCAGCGCCACACGCCGTCGCGGTCGTTGAGGATCTCCAGGCGCTGCTCGCCCGCCTCGTCACGGCTGTCGAAGATGAAACGGTGGGCGTTCACGATCGCGGCCGGGCCGAAGTACTGGCCGTCGTTCCAGAACACCGGGCAGGACGACGTGCACGCGGCGCAGAGGATGCACTTGGTGGTGTCGTCGAAGCGCGCGCGGTCCTCGGCGGACTGCAGACGCTCGCGCGTCGGCTCGTTCGTCTCCTTGGTGATCAGGAACGGCATGACGTCCCGGTACGCCTGGAAGAACGGCTCCATGTCCACGACCAGGTCCTTCAGGACCGTGAGGCCCTTTATGGGCTCGACCGTGATCGGCTTCTCGGGGTTGATGTCCTTGATCAGCGTCTTGCACGCCAGGCGGTTCTTGCCGTTGATCCGCATGGCGTCGGAGCCGCAGATGCCGTGGGCGCAGGAACGGCGGAAGGTCAGGGTGCCGTCGATGTCCCACTTGATCTTGTGCAGACCGTCGAGGACGCGCTCCTTGGGGTCGATCTCCAGCTGGAAGTCTTCCCAGGTCGCCTCGGCCGAGACCTCCGGGTTGAAGCGGCGGATCCGGAAGGTGACGGTGATGTAGGGGGAGTCGGCGAAGCCGGGCTCGGGCTGGCCGGCCGCGTCCGCCTTGTCCAGAACAGGGGTAGCCATCAGTACTTACGCTCCATCGGCTGGTAGCGGGTCTGGACGACCGGCTTGTAGTCGAGACGGACGGTTTCCGAGCCGTCCGCGCCGACCTCGCGGTACGCCATCGTGTGCCGCATGAAGTTGACGTCGTCGCGGTTCGGGTAGTCCTCGCGGTAGTGACCGCCGCGGGACTCCTTGCGGGCGAGGGCCGAGACCGCCATGACCTCGGCCAGTTCGAGCAGGTTGCCCAGCTCGATCGCCTCGAGGAGGTCGGTGTTGAACCGCTTGCCCTTGTCCTGGATCGCCACGTTCTTGTAGCGCTCGCGCAGCTCGGCGATCTTCTCGACGGCCGTCTTGATCGTCTGCTCGGTGCGGAACACCATGACGTTGGCGTCCATGGTCTCCTGCAGCTCGCGGCGGATGGTGGCCACCCGCTCGTTGCCGGTGGAGTTGCGCAGCCGCTCGAGCTGCTCGACGACGAACGACTCCGGGTTCTCCGGCAGCTCGACGAAGTCCGCCTTGTGGGAGTACTCGGCGGCGGCGATGCCCGCGCGGCGGCCGAAGACGTTGATGTCCAGCAGCGAGTTGGTGCCCAGGCGGTTGGCGCCGTGCACCGACACGCAGGCGACCTCGCCGGCCGCGTACAGACCCGGGACGACGGTGGTGTTGTCCGCCAGGACCTCACCCTCGACGTTGGTGGGGATGCCGCCCATCGCGTAGTGCGCGGTCGGCTGGATCGGGATCGGGTCCGTGTAGGGCTCGATGCCGAGGTAGGTCCGCGCGAACTCGGTGATGTCCGGCAGCTTGGCGTCGAGCTGCTCCGGCGGGAGGTGCGTGAGGTCCAGGTAGACGTGGTCGCCCTCGGGACCGCAGCCGCGGCCCTCACGGATCTCCGTGTAGATGGAGCGGGAGACGACGTCACGGGACGCGAGGTCCTTCATGACCGGCGCGTACTTCTCCATGAAGCGCTCGCCGTCCTTGTTGCGGAGAATGCCGCCCTCACCGCGGGCGCCCTCCGTCAGCAGGATGCCCATGCGCCAGATGCCGGTCGGGTGGAACTGGAAGAACTCCATGTCCTCCAGCGGCAGGCCCCGGCGGTAGACGGCGGCCTGGCCGTCACCGGTGAGGGTGTGCGCGTTGGAGGTCACCTTGAAGAACTTGCCGCAGCCGCCGGAGGCGTAGATGACGGCCTTCGCCTGGAAGATGTGGATCTCGCCGGTCGCCAGCTCGTAGGCGACGACGCCGGCCGACTTCTTGACGCCGTCGACCTCGGTGATCAGCTGGTCCAGGACGTAGAACTCGTTGAAGAACTCCACGCCCTCCTTGACGCAGTTCTGGTACAGCGTCTGGAGGATCATGTGGCCGGTGCGGTCCGCGGCGTAGCAGGACCGGCGGACCGGGGCCTCGCCGTGGTTGCGGGAGTGGCCGCCGAAGCGGCGCTGGTCGATCGTCCCGTCGGGCGTCCGGTTGAACGGCAGGCCCATCTTCTCCAGGTCGAGGACGGCGTCGATGGCCTCCTTCGCCAGGATCTCGGCGGCGTCCTGGTCGACCAGGTAGTCACCGCCCTTGACGGTGTCGAAGGTGTGCCACTCCCAGTTGTCCTCCTCCACGTTGGCCAGCGCGGCGGCCATGCCGCCCTGCGCGGCGCCCGTGTGGGAGCGGGTGGGGTAGAGCTTGGTCAGCACGGCGGTGCGGCTGCGCTTCGTCGACTCGATGGCCGCGCGCATGCCGGCGCCGCCGGCGCCGACGATGACTGTGTCGTACTTGTGGATCTTCATGATTCTCGCAGCCCCGTGCCTAGCGGAT
Organism: Streptomyces sp. NPDC056580; assembly: GCF_042793175.1. NCBI lineage: Bacteria > Bacillati > Actinomycetota > Actinomycetes > Kitasatosporales > Streptomycetaceae > Streptomyces > Streptomyces sp. NPDC056580. Next base: position 3,401 of record NZ_JBHTVE010000008.1, read on the forward strand.
GTTCGGGTCGAAGGTGAAGATCACCAGCGTGCCCAGCACGATGGTCCACACCGTCGCGGTGTACAGCAGGGCCTTCAGCCACATGCGAGAGGCAGGCCGCTCGGCGTAGTCGTTGATGACCGTGCGCAGGCCGTTGGCGCCGTGCAGCATCGCCAGCCACAGCATCAGCAGGTCCCAGACCTGCCACCAGGGTGAGGCCCAGCGGCCGGCCACGAAGGCGAAGCCGATCTTGGAGACACCGCCGTCCAGCACGAGCTGGATCAGCAGGTGGCCGATCACGAGGACGACGAGCACGACGCCGGACAGGCGCATGAACAGCCAGGCGGCCAGCTCGAAGTTGCCCCGGGTGGACTTGGGGGACTTCTTGGTGCGCTTGCGCGGCGCCTCGATCAGGGGGGCCGGGTTGTCGACGGAGTACACCGGGGTGCTCTCGACGGGGCCGACTCCGGACGCGGGGGTTTCAGTCGTGGACATGAGTGTCAGCTCCCGAACAGGGCACGAGCGGCGTGGCCGAGGACCGGGTAGATCGCGCCGGCCATCAGGACGATCCAGACGCCCATCACGGTCCAGAACATCTGCTTCTGGTAGCGCGGGCCCTTCGACCAGAAGTCGACGGCGATGACGCGCAGGCCGTTGAGCGCGTGGAACAGGATGGCGGCGACGAGGCCGTACTCCAGCAGCGCGACGATCGGCGTCTTGTACGTCGCCACGACCTTGTCGTAGGCCTCGGGGGAGACACGGACGAGTGCGGTGTCCAGCACATGCACGAACAGGAAGAAGAAGATGAGGACGCCGGTGACTCGGTGAGCCACCCAGGACCACATTCCTTCCCGTCCGCGGTACAGCGTTCCAGCCGGCACGGAAGAACCCTCCGGGAGCGGGGACTAGGGCCGCGCCGGCTTCACGGTCGGTCGGGCCCGGCCGGGTACGGTCCACCGGCCCTCAGCATCGTATCCATGCGCCGCGGCGTGGCTTACGGGGGGCCTACTTGTGTGATCAAAGTGGCACCGGACGGGCTAGGGGTGCGGCATTCGGGTGGAAGGTGCGTTCATATCCCGGAAGCGGGCGTGTTGTGGCTGGTCGCGCCGGTCGGCGGGCCCGCGGGCGCGCCCGGCGCCGGGCGCGCCAGGTACGTCGCCAGCCGGTGCTTGGCCAGGCGCCGCAGCTCCTCCGCCGCGATGACGCGTTCCTCTTCCGGATCGTTCGCCAATCGTGACCGGATGCCCTCGAGGATGCGGTCGATGACCTCGTACTCCGGAGTGTCTCCGAGATAGATGACGAACGTGTGTCCGAATCTCGCCTCGTAGGCCGCGTGTGCCGCGCTCAGCGCCATGTGCGCCGCCGAGTAGGTGTCCGCCGGCAGCTCGGGCAGCGGCTCGCCCGCCAGCGCCCCGGCGAGTTCGGCCGCGGACAGGTCGTAGACCGCCTCGTCCGACGCGGCCAGCAGGGCGTCCAGGTCGGGGTAGGGGCGGTGCTCGGCGACCCGCCCGGACCAGCGCGGATCGCGCAGGCAGCGCAGCAGCATCGCGCCCGCCTCGTCGGCGGGGGCGGCGTTGAAGGCGTCCAGCGGCGTGGGGAGGTACGGGAGACGATGCGCAGGCAGCGTGGGACCTCGCGTCACATGTGGTGTGGCAGGGGATCTTGTGAAGGCTGTGTCACTACGTTATCGAGAGTGGTCACAGTGTGTCCGACGGGTATCTGAATTTCACCCGTACGGAAGAGTTTCGGAACGCCTCGATGACGGGTCGCGGGCCGATCGGTCGTACGTTGGCTGAGTGACCCAGCACAGGCGCCGGGCGTCGGCGCAGCAGGTGAGGCGGAAGCGGGCGGCGGTGGCCGCGGCTTTCGCGGGGACCGTCGCGCTCGGTGTGGGCGTCGGCGTGTGGGCCTCGGCGGACAGCGGCGGAAGACCGGCGGAGGACGTGGCGCAGGCCCCGTCGGGCCGGGCGCCGAGCAGTCCGTCGCCCAGCCGCTCCTATCCGCTCTCCCAGGCGCCGCAGACCATACCCGCGGTCAGATCGCACACCGCCGCGCACGGCCCCGGCTGGCGCCCGGCGAAGGGCGACCGGCTGGTGATCGGCGACCCGTCGCTGGCCGACGAGGGCCGGCTGACCGCCGGTGAGCTGGGCCTGACGTACGCGGGGGAGAAGAACGACAAGCGGGCCGGGGACGTCCGGCTCACGCGCGGCAGCGGCGGCGGCAACCCGGAGTCGTACACCATGACCGTCCGCGACGGCCGGGTCGACATAAGCGGGCCGGCCGAGGCCGGTGTCTTCTACGGCACCCGCACCCTCAAGCAGGAGGTCCACGGCGGCGGCGCGGCGCCGGAGGGCGTCGTGCGCGACCAGCCCGCCAAGCCGGTGCGCGGCTTCAACCTGGACATCGCCCGCAAGCCGTACAGCGCGTCCTGGATCGAGGACCGGATACGCGAGCTGGGCGACCTGAAGTTCAACGAGCTGGGGCTGCACTTCTCCGACGACCAGGCCTTCCGGATCGAGTCCGGCAGCCACCCCGAGATCGTCTCCAAGGACCATCTGACCAAGGCGCAGGTCAAGCGGATCGTGGACCTGGCGAACAGCCGGCACATCACCGTGGTGCCCGAGATCGACTCGCCCGGCCACCTCGGCGCGGTCATAGCCGCCCACCCCGACCTGCAACTGCGCAACGCGAACGGCGTCGCCACCCGCGGCGCGATCGACATCTCCAAGCCCGGCTCCGCGAAGATCGTCGACGACCTGCTCAACGAGTACGCCGGGGTCTTCCCGGGCAACCAGTGGCACCTCGGCGGCGACGAGTACCAGGCGCTGACGGTGTCGGACCCGCAGGCCTCCTACCCGCAGCTCGCGGCCGCGGCCCGGCAGAAGTACGGCTCCGGGGCGACCGTCGCCGACCTCGCCACCGGCTGGCTCAACGACCGCGCGGCCACCGTGCGCGCCCACCACCGCACCATGCGGGCCTGGAACGACGGCTTCTTCCGGAACACCTCCGTGCAGCCCGCCAAGGACCTCCAGGTCGCCTACTGGACCGGCAAGGAGATCGGCGCCCGGCAGCCGGTGGAGTACCTGCGCGACGGCCGCAAGGTCCTCAACTACAACGACGAGTTCATGTACTACGTCCTCGGCCAGCCGCAGACCTTCGTCTACCCGACCGGGCAGCGGATCTACGAGCAGTGGAATCCGCTCGTGCTGCGCGGCACCACCGCCGTCCCGTCCAGCTACGACGGGCAGATCCCCGGCGGCTCGTTCGCCGTGTGGAGCGACATCCCGGGCGCCCAGACGGAGGCGCAGGTCGCCGCGGGAATCCGGATGCCGCTCAGGGCCACCGTGCAGAAGCTCTGGGACCCGGGGAAGCCGGCGCTGACCTGGGCCGAGTTCAGGGCCCTGGCGGACCGGCTGGGCTGAGCGCCCGCCGGGCACGGTATCTTCCGCGTGCCGTGCGCAAGGCACGCGGAGGACACCTCGGGGGGATATGTCATGTCCGGTACGCGCTTGCGCCCACCGCGCACGCTCGGGCGGCTCGCCTGCGCGCTGCTGGCGCTGGTCGCCGTCACCGACCTGCTCGCCGTCGTAGCCGGTTACCACGTCTACCGCGAGGCCGGCGACCTGGCGGCGGGCACCGGCATCGGCGCCACGCCCTCCCCCCGCGCGGTGCGCGCTGACCACCTGTACGCGGCGGCCGGAGTGCTCCAGACGGTGACCTGGCTGGTCTGCGCGGCGGTGTTCCTGGTCTGGCTGTACCGGGCGCGGGTCAACGCCGAGGTGTTCCGCCCGGACGGGCACAGCAAGGCGCGGGCGTGGGTGATCGCCGGCTGGGTGGTGCCGCTGGCGAACTTCTGGTTCCCCCGGCGCGTCGTCCTGGACGTCTGGGACTCCAGCGGCCCCCACGGCGCGCCCCCGCGCCACGCGCTGGTCAACCTCTGGTGGGCGCTCTGGCTCGTCTCCACGGGCGTGGGCTGGCTCATGGCGGACCTCTACGACTCGGCGGTCACGACCCCCGAGTTCCGCAACGCCGCGCTGCAGGTGATGGCCGCGGACGCCGTCGACATCGTGGCCGCCGTCCTCGCGGCCCGGCTCGTCCTGCGGCTGACCCGCATGCAGCAGGAGAGGATCCTCGCGGGACCCGCCTTCGTCCCGGCTCTTGGCTGAAAACCTTCGACTGTGACACCCTCGGCCCGTTGCACGCAGTAAGGGGAAGTGTGGGCTCCGTATAAGCGGCGCCCTGGCGAGGGAGGCTTCCATGAGCCTGGTGGAACTGATCGCGCAGGCCGGCGAGCGGGGGCTGGCCGTGAGCGGTCTGGCTTGTTTGGATCGCTGTGTGCCCCTGCTGGGCGGCGACGACGAGGTGCTGCGCCCGCTGTGGGCCAGCGTCGCCGAGGGCTCGGACTGGGGCGTGGGCCTGGAGAAGGCGCGCGGCGCGCTGGGACCGGAGGAATCCGACGAGGACGAGGCCGCCCGGCTCGCCCACCGCATGCTGGACGAGGCCCCGGCCGAGCGCACCACCGAGGCGCTACGGGCCTGGGCGGACGCCTGCTCCGTCGCCTCCCTGCGCGTCCACCGGCTCCTCGACCCGGCGGCCGACGGCGCGGACGGCGCCGGCGACGTCGAGGCCGGCCGCACCGGCGACGTGGAGGGCCTGCCCCCGCTCGTCGCCGCGGAACTGCGCCGCCAGACCGTCGTCCTGGAACTCCTCGCCGAACACGGTGCGAACGGCCTGCGCCGGGCTCTGGACGTCTCCGTCGAGGGCCGCCGGGTGCTCAGCGCGGTGGTCTCCCGCCGGGCCCGCAGCCGCGGCTGACGATCCAGTCCCGCTTGGGACCGCCCGGCCGGCCCCGGCTTCCGTCCCGCCCGGGGCCGATCGTCCCGCCGTCCCGCCGTCCCGCCGTCCCGCCGTCCCGCCGTCCCGCCGTCCCGCCGTCCGGTCCCGGGGACCGGCCGTCCCGCCCCGGCCGCACGATGCCGGCCGGCGCCCCCGTGGGCCGCGCCGGTCCGCCCATTCCGGGCATGCGGGTCGCAAACCTCGTGCCTGGGGGAGTGCTGTGTCCGTCCTGGGGCGGTGGTGGGGTGGTCCTGCGCCGGTTGCGGGGACCGGCCGGATCGCTGTGACGGATGCCGTGGGCGGCCCGCTCTTCCCTATGTGACAGCGCACTACGTGACAGCACAGCAGGAGACCCGGCCGCACGCCGCGGCCAAGCCCGCACGCTGGGCCGCGGACACGGTGGCCGCCATGCGTGAGGGCGCGCGGCTCAGGCTCGACTACTCGGTGCAGAGCCTGTGGCGGCTGGACCGGATGATCGACGGCATCCGCCGCGAGGGGCCGCCGTACGCGGCGGTCGAGCACGCGTTGCGCGGCTTCGGCGCCTACGCCGGCGAGGTCGTCGTCCGCCGGACCGGCGCCGAGTGGTGGTCGTCCGGCGGCGAGTACTGGGTCCGCACGCCCGACGGCCGGCTGTGGGACCCCATCGACGAGGCCCGCCGCGCCTATGCCGGCCACGGCTCGCTGCGCCTGCTGTGCCGGGACGCCACGAGCGCACCGGCCGGCTGACACCGGCGCCCGGTACCGGAGGCCCGGCGGCACGGACCGGCCCCGGACGCGCACCGGCCGGGACCCGCCGCGTGGCGGAGTCCCGGCCGGTGCCGCGCGCGGGTGTCAGGGGGTGATCGTCACGCCCAGCCCGGCGCCCGCCGGGGTGCCCAGCGCCGTCCTGCCGAGGACGACCGTCTGGCCGTAGCCGAGACCGGAGCTGTTGCTCGGCAGGTACATCAGGATGCCGTTGCCGCTGTCCTCGCCCGCCACACCGAGCGTCAGGTCGGCGCGGCCGTACCCGGACAGGTCGGCCAGGGACACCGACGAGCCGACCTTGTCGCCGCTCTCGGTGCTGTCGGGAACGCCGGAGGTGTCCTGCGACACCGCGACCGCGCCGGAGCCGGTCAGGCCGAAGGCGCCGCCCTTGATGAGCAGAGCCGAGCCCGCGTCGGCCCGGTTGACGCCGCCGCGTGTGATGTCCTCGCCGGGCAGGCCGGTCAGCACGTCCGGGTAGCCGTCGGCGTCGTAGTCGCCGACCGAGACGGAGGCGCCCATCGCGTCGCCGGACTCGTTGGCGCCGGGGACGCCCGCGGTGTCCTGGTGGACCGTGACCATGCCGGTGGTGGTGAACCCGGTCGAGGAGCCCGGCACCAGGGTGACCTGGCCGCCCGACTTGCCCCCGGACTCGCTCGCGTACGGCTGGCCGATGACGATGTCGTCGTAGCTGTTGCCGTTCACGTCGCCGGCGGCGATCGACCGGCCGCCCCTGACCGAGATGACGCCGGCCTTGGTCAGGCCCGTCGCCGAGCCCGCGAACCGCACGACACGGCCGATGCCGCCCGCGTCTCGGTAGTTGAGCGCGACGTCGGCGTAGCCGTCCCGGTTGAAGTCGCCGGTCGCCGCGTCCAGGTAGGCGACGGAGCCGGTGGCGGTGGTCAGCGTGCCGGAGCTGGTGGCGCCGCCGGTCAGCCGCACGTTCCAGTTGCCGCCCTTGCCGGCGCCGGCCGAGAACACGTCGGCCTTGCCGTCGGCGTTGAAGTCGCCGACGGCGACGGCGGAGCCGAGCTTGGCGCCGGTCGCCGTGACGCTGCCCGACGTGGTGTAGGAGAAGCCGGAGTTCAGGCCGGGTCCGTACATGACGGTGACCGCGCCACGGTCGGCGTGGCCGCTGGTGTCGTCCTCGCCGGGCACGCCGATCGCGAGGTCGGCGTAGCCGTCGCCGTTGACGTCGCCCCAGGCGGTCGAGGCGCCGAAGCTGTCACCGGACTCCGAACTGCCGGGGACGCCCGGGCTGTTCTGGGTGAGGGTGAGCTTCTTCGCGGAGACCGGCCCGTCCACCCCGCCCGGCACGACCGTCACCGAGTTCGCCTTCGGGGTGCCCGCGGCCAGGTCGGGCAGACCGTCCCGGTCCCGGTCGGAGGTGGGCAGCGCGTGCGAGACGCCCGGGGTCTTGGCGAGCGTGGCGATCAGGGACAGCTTCTTGTAGAGGTTGTCGCCGGGGCAGGCGGTGGCGTTGGTGTCCCGGTGCCCGAAGACCCGGGGCAGGGTGACGGCCTGGCCCTTGTCGACCAGGTTGCCGTCCTGGCCCTTGGGGCTGCCGGAGGTCAGCGTCACCTTGCCGGTCGGGTCGACGCCGTACATGCCGAACTTCCACGCCACGATCCGCGCGATCGAGTCCAGCGCGGCCCGGGACGGCTTCGCGGTCATGTAGTTGCCGATGTAGGAGATGCCGACCGTGTTCGTGTTGAACCCGATGTCGTGCGCGCCCACCACCGGCAGGTCCATGCCGCCGCTGCGGCCCTCGAAGATCTGGCCGCAGCGGTCGACGACGAAGTTGTAGCCGATGTCGAAGTAGCCGCGGGAGAAGTGCTCCTGCTGGATCGTACGCATCCGGGCCCGCGAGTCGGCGCAGGACACCGTGTTGTCGCTGTCGACGCCGGTGTGGTGGATGACGGCGGCCTTGATCTCCGTGCCGTAGCTCGGCGTGCCGTCGTAGTCGGTGGACGCGCCCCACTCGGCCTGGGTGATGACCGGCGGCTTGACCACCGTGGAGGGGCGCGGCGCCGGGACCGTGCTCGACGGGGACGGCGATACGGAGTCGGAGACCGACGGCGAGGCGGACGCGCCGCTCGAGTCGGACACCGAGGGCGAGGGCGAGGCCGTCTCCGGGGCCGTGACCGAGTCGCTGGGGGCGGGGGAGTCCGCCGGTGACGCCGGGTCGGACGACGCCGGGTCGGACGGCTCCGGTGACGTGGTGGTGTCCGCGGCGAACGCGGCCGGCTGCGGGCTGCCCGCCGGGTCCGTACCCGGGTCGAGCAGCTTGACGTCCATCCCGGCCGGGAGCCCGGACGTCGTGGTGCCGTCGGCGTTCACCACCCGGACCGCGACGCCGTCCGCGTCACCCGTCCACATGGACCCGGTGCCGCCGCGCGCCTTGGCTCGCGCGCCCTCGGCCCCGTCTGCGGAGAACGGGTCGTCGGGCAGCTTCGCCCAGTCCGACCACTGACCGGTCTCCCGCGAGCGGTAGCGCAGCTCCGGGGTGCCCTTCAGCTCGGCCCGCTCGTTGTCCCAGGTGAGCAGGGCGGCGCTGAACCGCGCGGTGTCCTGCTTGCCGAGCCCCCGGCGGCCCCTGCCCTGGTCCGCCAGTTTCACTGTGTGCACGGACGGCCCGCGGCCCGCGCCTTTGCCGTCGTCGTGCGCACCCGGGTCCGCGACCGCGTAGGTGACGGCCCCGGCACCGCCCAGCACCACGGCGCCGAGCGTCAGCCACGCCCGGCGCTTGAGACTGAGCGGTCTGTACGCATGGGTCCTGCGAGGACTCAACTGTCCCACCCCTAGAAAATGAACACGGTGACCTCACCTGTCACACAGGTGACACCCTCTCAGCGCGGGGACACCGCGGAACGTCACCCGCCCCGGCGCCCGAACCGCCCGCCGTGGAAGGGCCGGTCGCGCCACGGCCCCCGCGGTACGGTCGGCACGGACGGACGGACGCCCGGCCACCCGGTGGCACGACGGGCCCGGCATCGACGAGGGGACCGGGCGGTCGGCAGTGGGACACACACGCGTACTCGCCGCGGGCCTGGCGGCGTTCGCCTCGCTCGCCCCGCTCACCTCGTGCGCCTCGCCGGACGACGGCGCGAACGCCTCCGGCCGGTGTTCGGTGCGTACCGACCGCGCGCCGCTTGAGAAGCGCTTCCCGGTCTTCGGGAAGCCGGAGCGGGCGCACTGGTGCGGTGTGGTCCTCGGCGCCGGCGACGCCCGCGTGCCCGGGCCGACGGACGTACGGCTCACCGGCGTCGTCGTGCTCGCGTCCGGGGCCTTCGCCCGGGTCGTGCGGGACCTGGGGCCGAACCCGGTCGCGGCGGCCCCGGAGGGGCTGCCCGAGGAGATCGTGGAGTTCCTTCCCCGCGGGGCCGGATGGCGACGGAGCGACCGGCTCGACCGGTCCGTGTCGCAGGGGCGCTGCAGCGGTTCCTTCCTCGTCGACACGGTCCACCGTGCGGTGCTCGTGGACTGCGTCGACCCGGTACCGCCGGCGCACTGAACGCCGTCGTCCCGCGTCGGCGGGCGCGGCGCTGTGACAAAACTGTGAGCTGCGGCGCTGATCACCTAGGGGCGCGGGGACGGACCGGGCCCGGTACGGACGAGGACGGACGGTTCTTGGGCCAGGGAGGCGAACCCCGCCGCGTACAGGCGTACGACGGGGAACTGGGCGCTGCCGTCGCGCGGGCCCAGGACGGGGACGAGACCGCGTTCGCGGTGGCGTACCGGATCGTGCAGCCGGGCCTGCTCGGCTATCTGCGCGGCCTGGTCGGCGAGGACGCCGAGGACGTGGCCTCCGACGCCTGGCTCGAGATAGCCCGCGACCTCGGACGGTTCAAGGGCGACGGCGCCGGGTTCCGCGGCTGGACCGCCACCATCGCCCGCCACCGGGCACTGGACCACCTGCGCAGACAGCGGGTACGGCCCCGGACGGCCGCGGTGCTCGAACAGGACGTGCTGGACCTGCCCGGACCGCACAGCACGCACGACCAGGCGCTGGAGTCCATCTCCACCCAGCGGGCCCTGGAACTGGTCCGCACCCTGCCCCGCGACCAGGCCGAGGCCGTGCTGCTCCGGGTCGTCGTCGGCCTCGACGGCCCCTCCGTGGCACGGGTGCTCGGCAAGCGCCCCGGCGCGGTCCGCACCGCCGCTTACCGCGGGCTCAAGCGGCTCGCCCGTCAACTGGGCGGTCCGGGCGCGGACGAGGGTGTGACGGATGGCGGCCCCCGGACGCTGGGGGAGTCGAAATGAACGGCGGCGGCCCACGTCCGTATGGATCAGGTAGAAGCGGCACCATCGGCAACAGCAGTGGCACGAGGCTCCCCGGGCGGTCCGGCGGGCCGGGCGGGCCGCACCAGGGACGGGAACAGGCATGGGTGAACGGCTGAGCGGCGAGGGGCTGCCCGCCCGCCGGCGCGGGCACCCGGGTGGCACCGTCCTCGGCTCCGCGACGGCCGGTCCGGACACCGGGTTCGAGGCCCGCATCGCCGCCGCCCTCCGCGGGGACGGCGCGGACGGCCTCGACCCCGAGGCGGAGCGGCGCGCCGTCGCCGCCTTCCGCACCGCCCGGGACTCCGGGCGGCGGGCGCGGACCAGGCGCCGGGACGACTGGCGGCCCGGCCGGCCGCACCGCGCGAGGCTCTCGCTGCGGACCACGCTCTCCGTGGTCCTCGCCAGTCTCACGCTGGGCGGCGTCGCCTTCGCGGCGATGGGCTCTCCCGGGCTCGCCGGGCACGACGACGGCGGCACCGGTCCGCGCCGTACGCGGCCGCCGGTGAGCGCGCAGAACACGGCGGGCACGACGGCCCGCCACCGGACCGCCGCGCCGGACGGCACCGTGTCCGCGGCCCCCTCGGCCCGCCCGGGCCACCCCGCGAACGCCCAGGACACGCGCGCCCACTGCCGCGCCTACGAGCAGGTCCGGGGCCGGGGCAAGGCGCTGGACTCCACGGCCTGGCAGCGGCTCGTCCTCGCCGCGGGCGGCGAGGACGGCGTCGCCGACTACTGCGCGGCGCAGCTCGCGAGCCCGGCGCGGACGCCCTCCCCCGCGCGGACGAGCCACCCGGACAACGGCGCGAACAACGGCGCGAACAACGGCGCGAACAACGGCGCGGACACCGGCGCGAACAACGGCACGGGTAACGGCGCGGACAACAGCGCGCGCAACGGCGGCAGCACGGGCAAGAAGGCGGCCGGCCCCAAGTAGGCCGAGCCAGGAGAAGGGGCCCCACCCGGGCGAGGTTCCGGGGGCCAGGGCAACGGCCGGGGCCGCCACCCCCCACAGGAGAGGCCCCGGCCGTCGCGCTTCACGGACCGCGCGGCGGCCCGTACTTCCTTCAGCGCCAAGAGTGCGTTTTCTGTCACACCCCGTCGCTCCCCGACGTGTCACGAGTTAGTTGCATCTTCTACAGACATGGACGAGCAGAGGTTTCACGCCGTAACGTGCCATTCGCGCCGGACCGAAGACATGGCGTAAAGGGAGTGCGGTGCTGGGGGACGACGCGGAGCTGACCGCCGCGGTGCGTGCGGCACAGGACGGGGACGAGACCGCGTTCCGGACGGTGTACCGCGCGGTGCAGCCGAGACTGCTGGGTTACGTACGCACGCTGGTCGGCGATCCGGACGCGGAGGACGTGGCCTCCGAGGCGTGGCTGCAGATATCCCGGGACCTCGACCGGTTCAGCGGCGACGCCGACCGCTTCCGCGGCTGGGCCGCCCGCATCGCCCGCAACCGGGCGCTGGACCACATACGGATGCGCGGCCGCCGCCCCGCCATCGGCGGCGACGAGACGGAGCTGACCGGCCGGGCCGCCGACTCCGACACGGCCGGCGAGGCACTGGAGGCCCTGGCCACCGACAGCACCCTCTCGCTCATCGCGCGCCTCCCGCAGGACCAGGCCGAAGCGGTCGTCCTGCGCGTGGTGATGGGCCTCGACGCCAAGTCCGCCGCCGAGACGCTCGGCAAGCGCGCGGGCGCCGTACGAACCGCCGCGCACCGGGGTCTGAAACGGCTCGCGGAACTGCTCGGCGCCGATCCGGAATCGGCGGGTGCGCTCGACGCGCTGCCGCCCCAGCGAGAACCGCGTGCCGGCGCGGTGACGTCCGCCACTGTGACGCATACGCGTCCGCGGACGCAGAAGGACATGTGATGGCCGACGAGCGCTCTGATTCCCCGGGGGAGGACCACCGGGCCCTGGGCGACTGGCTCACCGGGGAAACGGCGGAACGTCTGCTGCGCGGCGAGTCGCTCGAGTTCCTCGACCCCGCGGCCCGTGACCAGGCCGAACGGCTCGCCGAAACGCTGAGCGCACTCTCCGTCCCGGCCCCCGACGCGAGCGGCGAACTGCGGGGCGAGGAAGCCGCGTTGGCCGCGTTCCGCAAGGTCCGCGAGGCCGCTGAGGCCGAGCGCACCGCCGCGGCCTTCGCCGACGGCGGCCCCGGCAGGGGCGCCGCGCCGCTCGCGGGCGGCACCCGCGAAGGCCGGGCGCGCATCGGCGCCCCGGCTCGTTCCGGAAGCCGCTCCCGGCGCCCGCGCTGGGCCCGGCCGGTCCGGCTGACGCTCGCCGCGGCGGTTGCCGCCGGCACGCTCGGCGGGGTCGCCGTGGCCGCCGGCAGCGGAGTGCTGCCCATCCCGTTCCAGCAGGACCGCCCGGCTCCCGCCGCCTCCGTCTCCGCGGACGAGACGCACGGACGGCCGCGCGTCTCGCCCTCCGCGCGGGCGCCGCTGGGCCCCGGCGACGGCACGGGCACCCCCGGCGGCGGCCCCGGTGCGTCCGCCGGCGGCGCGCCCTCGGCCGGCGCCACCGACGGCACCGGCCAGGGCGGCCCCGGCGGGACCGGCGGAAGCTGGTGGCGGGACGCCAGTTCGGCCTGCCGTGACATCCGCGACGGCAAGGAGCTGGGCAACAGCCGCAAGCGGGCCCTGGAGGGCCTGGCGGGCGGCGCCGCGCGGGTCGCCAAGTACTGCGAGTCCGTCCTGGCGGGCCGTACCTCCTCCGGCGGGGACGACAAGGCCGGCAACGGTTCGGGTGACGACTCGGGCAACGGGGAGAACGGCGGCCAGGCGAACGGCAACGGCAACGGCAAGGGCAACGGGAACGGCAAGGGCAAGGGCAAGGGCAAGGGCGGCACCGGCAACGGTGACGAGAACGGCCAGGGCGGCGACGAGGACGGCCGAGGGCACGGGCATGCCGGCGGCCACCGCGGCGTGGTGGTGACCCCCTCCGCGTCCACCGGCACGCCTCTGGCCCCCGGCCGGCCCGGCTCCGGTCCCGCCGCCTCGCCGAGCCCCACGGGCTCCACCCTCTGACCTGCGGTTCTGTCATCCGCGAAACTTTTCTCGCGAGATGTGTGACGTTTCTGGCCCCCGCGACGCAGTACTGAGTGAGCCGACTGGTCATCGGCCGTCGCACTGAGCCGGGGTTCCCCCCGTACCTACGGCTCGTGCATATGGCGCGGGCGGGGCACGTTCCCCCGGTCCCGCCCGCGCCCCGAATCCCTCACCAGTGGACGACGACCTTGTCGCCCACCCTCGCCTGGGCGAAGAGCGCGGCGATCGCCGCCTCGTCCCGCACGTTGACGCATCCGTGCGAGCCGCCGGCGTAGCCCCGGGCCGCGAAGTCGTAGGAGTAGTGCACCGCCTGGCCGCCGCTGAAGAACAGCGCGTACGGCATGGGGGAGTCGTAGAGCGTCGACACATGGTGCCGCGACTTCCAGTAGACGTGGAACACGCCCTCGCGGGTCGGGGTGTACTGGCTGCCGAACCGGACGGACATCGTCTGGAGCGTGCGCCCGTCGACCATCCAGCGCAGGGTCCGGCTGGTCTTGCTGATGCACAGCACCCGCCCGGTCAGACAGCGCGGGTCGGGCGCGTCGGCCGGCTGACCGCCCATCAGGTACAGCTCCCACTTGCCCGGCCGGTGGGTCATGGCCAGCAGCCGCTGCCAGGTGACGGTGTCCAGCTCGCCGGTCCGCGGCAGCCCGCGCTTGCCCTGGAAGCCGCTGACGGCCCGCTCGGTGAGATCGTCGTACGTCCCGGTCGGCCCGTCGAACAGCCAGTCGGTCTGGCGCAGCCGTGCCTGCAGTTCGCGCACCCCGCTACCGCTGTCGCCGCGCGACCACAGCACCCGGGGCGCGGGCCCGGCGCTCCTTGTGGCGGGAGCCGAGGAGGCCGGCGAGGCCTGCCCGCCGGACGGGGCCTGCCCGCCGGACGCGGCCGACCGGGTGACGGCGGGAGCGTGGCTGGACGGAAGCTGGATGCGCACCGGCAGGTGGTGCTTGCCGTCGGCGTCCCCGGGCTGCACGGTGCAGCCGCTGAGCACGGCGAGGGCGGCGGTCGAGACGAGTGCGGCGAGCACGGCGGCAGATCTCCCCGGGATCCTCATGCCGGAGATGCTTCCCCGCGTGACCGCCGCCGAACTACGGGGCATGGTGAGGTGGTGTCGGAAACGTACTGCGGAGGCATCCATGGCACGTGAGTCGGAGTCGGGACTGCCGATCGAGCCGGTCTACGGACCCGGCGACCTGGCCGGCTGGGACCCGGCCGGGAAGCTCGGCGAACCGGGCGGATACCCCTACACGCGCGGGGTGTACCCGACGATGTACACCGGCCGCCCCTGGACCATGCGCCAGTACGCCGGGTTCGGCACGGCGGCGGAGTCCAACGCCCGCTACCGGCAGCTCATCGCCCACGGCACCACCGGCCTCTCCGTCGCCTTCGACCTGCCCACCCAGATGGGCCACGACTCCGACGCGCCCCTCGCGCACGGCGAGGTCGGCAAGGTCGGCGTGGCCATCGACTCGATCGAGGACATGCGGGTGCTGTTCGACGGCATCCCGCTGGACCAGGTCTCCACGTCGATGACGATCAACGCCCCGGCGGCCCTCCTGCTGCTGCTCTACCAGCTCGTGGCGGAGGAGCAGGGCGTACCGGCGGACCGGCTGACCGGCACCGTGCAGAACGACGTACTGAAGGAGTACATCGCGCGCGGGACGTACATCTTCCCGCCGAAGCCCTCACTGCGCCTGACGGCGGACATCTTCAAGTACTGCGGCGCCGAGATCCCCCGGTGGAACACCATCTCCATCTCCGGCTACCACATGGCCGAGGCGGGCGCCTCGCCCGCGCAGGAGATCGCCTTCACGCTCGCGGACGGCATCGAGTACGTCCGCACGGCCGTGGCGGCGGGCATGGACGTGGACGACTTCGCGCCCCGCCTGTCCTTCTTCTTCGTGGCCCGCACGACGCTGCTGGAGGAGGTCGCCAAGTTCCGTGCGGCGCGCCGGATCTGGGCGCGGGTCATGCGGGAGGACTTCGGCGCGCGCGACCCGAAGTCCATGATGCTGCGCTTCCACACCCAGACGGCGGGCGTCCAGCTCACGGCCCAGCAGCCGGAGGTGAACCTGGTCCGGGTCGCGGTGCAGGCCCTCGGCGCCGTCCTCGGCGGCACCCAGTCCCTGCACACCAACTCCTTCGACGAGGCGATCGCGCTGCCGACGGACAAGAGCGCGCGCCTGGCCCTGCGCACCCAGCAGGTGCTGGCGCACGAGACCGACGTGACGGCGACGGTCGACCCCTTCGCCGGCTCCTACGCGGTGGAGCGGATGACCGACGACGTGGAGGCGGCCGCGCTGGACCTGATGCGCCGGGTGGAGGACCTGGGCGGTGCCGAGGCGGCCATCGAACGGGGCTTCCAGAAGGCCGAGATCGAGCGGAACGCCTACCGCATCGCCCAGGAGACCGACTCCGGTGAGCGCGTGGTGGTCGGCCTGAACCGCTTCCGGCTCGACGAGGAGGAGCCGTACGAGCCGCTGCGCGTGGACCCGGCCATCGAGGCCCGGCAGGCGGAGCGGCTGGCCCGGCTGCGGGCCGAGCGGGACGGCGGCGCGGTGGACGCGGCGCTGACCGCGCTGAAGAAGGCCGCGGCGGGCGAGGACAACGTCCTTTACCCGATGAAGGAGGCGCTGCGGGCGCGGGCGACGGTGGGCGAGGTGTGCGACGCCCTCCGGTCGGTCTGGGGGAGCCACGTGCCCTCGGACGCGTTCTGATCCCGGCCGGTCTCGGCCTCCGAAATCCCCGGCCGCACTGTCGTACCCGCGTGCGACACTCCTTTCCATGTTCGGCGTCATCGATCTCCCCACCTACCTGGCAGGACTCGTCCTCATCGTCCTGCTGCCCGGTCCCAACTCGCTCTACGTCCTCTCCGTCGCCGCCCGGCGCGGCGTCCGGTCCGGTTACACCGCCGCCGCCGGCGTGTGGTGCGGGGACACCGTGCTGATGACGCTGTCCGCCGCCGGTGTGGCCTCGCTGCTGCAGGCCAACGCCGTGCTGTTCGGCATCGTGAAGTACGCCGGCGCCGGCTATCTGACCTGGCTGGCGATCGGGATGATGCGGTCCGCGTGGCAGATGTGGCGGACCCGGCGGGAGCAGGCCGCCGAGGACGCCGCCCCCGCCGTCGCGGCCGAGGAGCGGCCCTTCCGCCGCGCCCTGGTGGTCAGCCTCTTCAACCCCAAGGCGATCCTGTTCTTCGTCGCCTTCTTCGTGCAGTTCGTGGACCCGGGCTACGCCTACCCGGCCCTCTCCTTCGTCGTCCTCGGCGCGTTCGCGCAGGCGGCCAGCTTCCTCTATCTGAGCGCGCTGATATTCGGCGGCACCCGTCTCGCCGCCGCCTTCCGCCGCCGCAAGCGGCTGTCGGCCACGGCCACTTCGGCGGCGGGCGCGCTGTTCCTCGGCTTCGCGGTCAAGCTGTCGCTGGCCAGCGCCTAAGGGCGGGCCTGCCCGCCGTCCGGGCGGCCCCGGAGGGCGCCGGGGCCGGACGGCCGGTCACCTTCCGGCGGCGCGCGCCTTGCGGTTCGCCCGGGTGAGGACGGGCGGCAGCAGGTCGACGGCGACCCGGCGGGCCCGGTCGCCGCGGCAGGCGGCCGGCACCGCGGGCGCCGGCGCCGAGGGCCCGGGCGTCACCGGGGCGGCTGCCCTGCCGTGCCGGGAGAGGGAACTCCGGCCCTTTCATCGGGGCGGGGCACTCCCTCGACAGGCAGTCTGTGAGATCCCTGCGAAAGCCTGTGAGATGCCTGCGCAATCCTGTGAGGGCAGGCGGCAGGCATAACGGTGTCTGCCCCAGGGCGCGGTGCGGAAGCCAAGGAAAGGTGAACGGATGACCAACGTCCGGATCTCCCGCCGGACCGGCCTTTTCCCTTTTACTGTTTCGGCAAGGTGAACGACGCTGAAATCGCGGGTGTACGGGATTTCTTGAGAGCCCTTTTCAACCGGGGGCCGAACGGTTTCTCCACGAACCGGTGCATCAGCCACGCCAGCACCAGCATGCCCAGCACCGTCGCCGCGAGCGTCGGATAGACGGGCAGTCCGAGCCCCCGGTGCAGCACCCGGATGACGAACCAGCCCAGGTGCTCGTGGACCAGGTAGAACGGGTAGGTCAGCGCGCCGGCCGTGGCCAGCCAGGGCCAGTTCGCCCGGCCGGTCCAGCCCAGCGCCACGGCCGCCACGGCGGCGAAGGCCAGGGTGACGACCAGCAGGACCACCAGCGGGCTGCGGACGAAGTCGCCGTGCGCGCCCGGGTGCCACAGCGCCTGCGTGGCCGTCTCCTGGCCGAGCAGCCACGAGACGGCCACGATGCCCCACAGCAGCAGGTCGCCGCCGAAGCGGTGGATCAGGTAGAGGGCGAGACCGCCGACGAAGAAGGGCGCGTACTCCGGCATGACCAGCTGGTCCGCCAGCTCGTTGCCGCTGGTGCGGCACACCACCGCCGTCAGTGTCCACACGCAGGCGAACAGCACCACCCGGCGGTAGGTGACCCCGCGCAGGACCACGAACAGGGCGAACAGCGCGTAGAAGCGCACCTCGGCCCAGAGCGTCCAGCACACGCCCAGCACCCGCGGCACGCCCATCGGCTGCTGCAGCATCGTCAGGTTGACCAGGAACTCGTCGGGCCGGACCGCGTGCACCACGGCCGGCAGCACCAGTGCGGCGCCGGTCACCAGCACCAGGGCGACCCAGTAGGCGGGGTAGAGGCGGGCGACCCGGGACCGGAAGAAGTCGCCGAGGCTGCGGCCCCAACTGCTCATGCAGATGACGAAGCCGCTGATCACGAAGAAGAACTGGACGCCGAGGCAGCCGTACGTCGCCACCTGGGACAGGGTCGGGAAGACGCGCGACGGGCTCTGGTGCCAGGACGCCGAGACCGTCCCGCCGCGTCCGGCGTAGTGGTAGAGGCAGACCATCAGCGCGGCCACGAGCCGCAGACCGTCGAGGGCGTGCAGCCGGCCCCGCCGGGCGGTGCGGGCGGAGGGGGCGGAGCCCGCCTCGGGCACCGCGGGAGCGGGAACGGCGGCAAGGGAAGACGAAGAAGCAGGCATGGTGCCCCAGAACCTAGTCGATAAACCGCTGATAATCGCGATCCCTTTTGTGAAAGTCCCCGTTGCCGCGCCATGGGATCGACACTCCCTGGCCGAATCACGGAAACGGCTTGGTTGACAGCCCAACCATTCGCCTCGCCGTCCCGGATCGTTAACCGTGACGTCGTTTTGGCTTCCTAGTTTCTCCATCAACCCCCACGATTCGGCAAACGCAAGGCATGCCGCCGTATACACAGTCTTTGCTTGGCACACATCAGGAGAGCTATGACGAGGGTCCAGAACCGGCGGACGCCTGCTCGTGGAGGGGGGCTGGAGGACTGTCTGCGCGCCTGTGCCGTACACAGCGGCAAACTCGTGGGCAGCCTCGACCGCCGGCGCACGGAACTGGCCGAGCAGCTTCGCAGGCTGCTCGTGGTGGTCGGCACCCACGGCGCCCCCGCCCCCGCGCCCGCCCCGGCCGGCAGCGCGACCGCGTTGCTCAAGCGGGCCGTCAAGGGCGCCGCCGCACCCGCCGGCCGCCTCACGGACGAACTTCTGGACGCCCTGCTGGCCGTCGCGGGCAAGGCCCTCGAGTGCGGCTACGACGACGAACTGCACCTCGCCCTGCGGATCAGCGACACCGTCGTGGAGCAGCGCCGCAACTCCCGGGCCGGCTGGCGGCTGCGCGCCCGCGTCCTGGAGGCGCTCGGCGAGGAGCGGGAGGCCGTCGAGGCGTACGAGCGGTACCTGGAGCTGACC
Source organism: Streptomyces sp. NPDC056580 (assembly GCF_042793175.1). Taxonomy (NCBI): domain Bacteria; kingdom Bacillati; phylum Actinomycetota; class Actinomycetes; order Kitasatosporales; family Streptomycetaceae; genus Streptomyces; species Streptomyces sp. NPDC056580. The sequence goes on from NZ_JBHTVE010000008.1 coordinate 22,079, forward strand.
CAGGAGGACGGGTTCGGCGTCGCCGCCCGGATCGCCGGACTGCGCCGGGGCGCCGAGTGCGAGCGCGAGCTGCTCGCCCTGCTGGAGCGCCAGTGCCCGCGCGCCGCCGGCTTCGCCGAGGGGCCCGCCACCGACGTGTGGGCCGAGGGCCTCGCCCTGCACGCCCGCGGTGACCGGGAGGCGGCCGAACCCCGCCTGGTCGGCGCCCTGCTGGCGCTCGCCGCCGAGCAGGCCCCGGTCGCCGACCGGCAGGAGCTGCTCGGCCAGTACCTCGAACTGCGCACCGGCGTCCCAGGCGACGACCTCACCGAAGCCGTCGCCCTCTACGCCGAACAGCGCCGCGTCCGCATGCGCGGCCCGGTCGCCGACCCCACCGTCGGCGGAGTGCACTGGATCGGGCTCGGCGAGTTCCGCAACCTGATCACCGGCAAGTCCGTGTGCCTGATCGCCAACTCCGGCCGCGTGGGCGAGAGCGGCCTGGGCGGCCGGATCGACGACTACGACCTCGTCGTGCGCTTCAACTCCTACCGGATCGACCCGAAGCACACCGGCAGCCGCACCGACATCCACGCCACCATCCACAAGCACGGCTTCAACTGGGACAAGCCGGTGACCACCCGGCTCGTCTTCGGCGGGATCTCCGGCGACTGGAAGCACTCGCTGCGCAACCGCCTGGTGCCCGGCGCCCAGCGGTACCTCGGCGACGAGTCGCTTCGCTGGCCCGTGCGCAACATCGGCCGGCTCGGCAACGACGTCTGGTCCGGCATCCCCACCACCGGCTTCAACATGCTGTGGCTGCTGGACTTCCTGGACGTCAGCCCCACCCTCGACCTGATCGGCTTCGACTTCTACGAGAGCGGCGCCTACCGCGTGCCCGAGGCCATGAAGCTCGCGATCACGTCCGTGCACGAATACACCAGCGAGAAGGCATGGGTCATGGAGCGGGCCCAGAGCGTGACCGACATGAGGATATCCCTGCGATGACCACCGCCACCCCGGTAACACCGGAGACCTCCGCGCACGCCCTGACCAACAAGCGGCGCATCGCCTTCGCGAGCTTCGTCGACGAGAACTACCTGCCCGGGTTCCTCGTCCTGCTGCGCAGCCTTGCCCTGTCCAACCCGGGCGTCTGCGAGGACTTCGTCGTCCTGCACGACGACCTGAAGCCCTCCTCCGTCGCCCGCATCCGCGCGCTGCACCCGAGGGTCGTGCTGCGCCGCGTCGACGCCGGCCACTACGACTCCTACGTCAAGGGCGACCAGGACAACTACCTCGTCCGCAAGGCGTACTTCATCCTCGACGTCTTCCGGCTGCGCGACTACGACACGGTCATCACCCTGGACACCGACATGGTCGTCCTGGGCGACCTGGGCGAACTGCTCGCGCTGCGCGAGGGGCTCGCGGCCGTCCCGCAGTTCTTCTACGGGCAGCACAAGCTCAACTCCGGACTGCTGGTCATCCAGCGCGAGTACCTCTCCGACGCGTTCTGCGCGCGGCTCGACGAGGTCGGGCGCAGCGGCGGCTACGAGCTGGACAAGCACGACCAGGGCATCCTCAACGCAGTGCTCGACGGCGACTTCGTCCGCCTGGACACCCGCTACAACTTCGTCAAGCGGCGCCTCTCCGGCGACCTGCCGGTCCCGGACGGCACCGCGATCCTGCACTTCACCGGCCGGCACAAGCCCTGGCAGGGCGGCGAGGCCGGATACCAGCAGGCCGAGGAGCGCTGGCGGGAGTTCGAGCTGAGCGACGCCGAGTTCCACGCGGCCTACCTGGCCCGCGGCGGCGCCCTCCACCACGACCTGCTGGTGCACTACGGCACCCCGCACGTGCGGCGCACCGGCGACGTGGAGGCCGCCCGCAAGGTCGCCGCCGCGCACATCGCGGCCGGCGAGTACCAGGACGCCGTCGACCTCATGGCCGGCGTGCGCATCCCGCTGGACGAGGCCTGGCCGCACGAGGTCTTCGGGCACGCCCTGATGAGCGTCTCGCGCTACCCGGAGGCGAAGACCCAGCTCCTGCTGGCCACCGCCGCCCCCAACCGGGCGGCCACCGCCTACGCCCGCCTCGCCCAGATGGCCTGGGTGCACGGGGACAACGCCGAGGCGCTCAAGTACGCCACCGCCGGCCTCACCGTCGACCCCACGCACCGCTCCAGCCGGCTCTGGGCGCAGCGCGCCGCGGCCGTACCGGCCCAGGAGCAGGGCGCCGCCGAGGACCAGCTCGCGCACGTCGCCTTCTACATGGACCGGCAGGGCAACGCGGGCGACAAGCTGCTGCCCGAGACCGTCCGGCTCGCCTTCGGCCCCGACACCACCTCCCGCCGCTGGCATTCCGTGCACGCACACCGGCTGTTCGACAGGGCCGCGCTGGAACGGGTCAACGCCCGGCGCGGACTGGTCATCGGCGGCGGCGGACTGTTCATCCCCGACACCATGCCCAACGGCAACAGCGCCTGGCAGTGGAACGTCCCGGACGAGCACCTGCGCGGCGTCGACGTGCCGGTCATGGTCTTCGCGGTCGGCTTCAACGCCTTCGACGGGCAGTCCTACCGCGCCCGGCGGTTCAACGAGAGCCTGCGGCTGCTGGTGGAGAAGTCCGCCTTCTTCGGGCTGCGCAACCACGGCTCCATCGACCGGGTCCGCTCCCTGCTCCCGTCCGAGCTGCACGACCGGGTCGTCTTCCAGCCCTGTCCGACCACGGTCATGCGCCGGCTGGTGGCCGGCTGGACCGACCCGGCGTACCGCGAGGACACCGTCCTGCTGAACGCCGCCTACGACCGTGCGGGCCTGCGCTTCGGGCACGACTACGGGCACTTCCTCGCGGAGCTGGCCAAGGCCGTGCGCGCGATCGGCGCCCACACCGAGGTCCGCTGCGTCGCCCACTCCCTGGACGACGAGCGCATCGCCTTCGACCTGCGCCGCGAGCACGGGATCTCGCTGCCGGTGATCCCGATGTACGACTTCGACAACGACGCCATCCGCGAGACGTACGCCAAGACCAGACTGGTCATCGGCATGCGCGGGCACGCCGGGATGATCCCCTTCGGGGTCGGCACTCCCATCGTCAGCCTGATCTCGCACCCGAAGATGGCGTACTTCCTCAAGGACATCGAGCGCCCGGAATGGGGGGTCTCGGTGCACGAGCGGAACCTGGGCGAGGTGCTCACCGAGCGGGCCCTCGACATCCTGGACCACCACGACCGGACCGTCGCCGACGTGCACGACCGGCAGGAACTGCTGTGGAAGTCCACCCAGGAGAACGCGGCCCGGATCCGGACGGTCCTGGGACGCTGAGACGCCTGGAACGCCGCAAGGGCGGGCCCGGAAAGGGGCCCGCCCTGACGGAAGGAGACCAGGTCAGCGCCGTATGGCCCGGCGCAGGCCGCGCGCCTTGCGGGCCATCCGGCGCACCGTGGCGTTGCGCGGCAGGAACGCGAGCTGGGCCGGCACCCCGCCGGGCAGCGCCAGCGAGGTCAGCCGCTTGCGCTTGAAGTAGCGCAGGGTCGAGGCGTTCAGGTTGCCCGCGAGGTACCGCTCGGTCTCGCCGCGCAGCCCCGGCAGGATCTTCGGCTGCATGGCGAAGCCCACCGCGCGGACCAGCGCGCCCAGCGCCGCCACGTCCATGCCGGGCCGCCGCTCGCCCACCGCGGCGCCGTCGCCCAGCTCCGGCAGCAGCGCGTCGACCACGGTGACCGGGATCCGGTTGCTGTTCTCGAACGGCGTCAGCCGCTCCAGCAGCGTCTCCGTGCCGATCCGGGCCACCGGCAGGCCGTACAGCGCGGATGCGGTGAGCAGGGCGGTGGAGAAGCAGCCGACGACCAGCGCGGGCCGCATCCGCTGGTACAGCACCTCGGCGAGGACCGGCGTGTCCAGCACGGTGAGGTCGACCCCGAGCCGCTCCGCCTCCTCCTCCAGGGTGCGCGTGAAGCGCGCGGGGGCGGTGGGATGCGGCTTGAACACCACCTTCGTGTGCCCGAGCCGGTGCACCCCCTTCAGCATCCGCACGTGCAGGTCCTCCTCCTGCGTGGCGGTGAGGATGCCCAGCGCCGACAGGTACTGGCCGAGCAGCAGCGCGGGCTCCTCCACCCCGGGCAGCTCCTCGGCCGACGGTGCGAGTTCGGCCAGGACCTTGGTGAAGGCGGGCGTCGGCACGATCTCCGCCGGCACGCCGAACTCGGTGAGCAGCAGCGGTTCGAGGCCCGGCACGAGGTCGAGGTGGAGCACCCGGTCCACCCGGGTGCCGACCAGCGGGTCGATCTTGTTCCGGGTGGGGCCGTAGCTCATCAGGCCGTCGGCGTAGACGGTGACCGGGCAGCCGGTGAAGATCTGGGCGAGCGACAGCGACGGGTTGACCTGGATCGACTCCACGGCCAGCTCGACGTCCTCGTCGCCCAGCCGCCACTCGTGGCGCAGATACCGTTCCCACAGCGGCAGGTCCTCCGGCCGGGGCGCCCAGCCGCCCGGGTGGAAGGGGTAGATCGCCTCGTTGTACGACAGCACGTCGTCGAAGCGCTCGCGCAGCCGTTCGAAGCCGGGCATCCGGTCCGGTGCCGGCGTGGTCTCGGGCGTGGCCGCGTTGTTGCAGACCAGCAGGATCCGCCGGTCGGCCGGGCGGAAGCAGCCGGAGTCCAGGGCGGCGGCGAGCGTCGCCGTGCCGTACAGCGTCGACGCCTGGAAGATCTGGGTGGTCACGCGGCGGCTCCCGCGGGGGCGGGGCGGCGGCGCAGCCGGCGCAGCTTGGTGGCGCGCTGGAGGTCCATGGAGTCCAGCGCGTCGTCTAGGACGTCCTGCGGCATGCGCCGCAACGCCGCGGAACTCAGCGATTTCAGTTTCTTCGCCACCGACGGCTCGAACCTCTCGATGGATCCCAGGTGATGGGAAATGATGGCGCAATACGTACGGACGGCCTTCGGCAGCAGCGCGGCGGCTTCCGGGTCCTCGGCGGTTTCCGCGACGACCTGATCGAAAGCGCGAATGAAATCGAGCTGACGGACGTCGCCGATCTGGGTGAGGGAGGAGGCGACCCCGCGCCGGTAGAAAACCCCGAGCAGGCCGACCGCGGCGAAGGACTTCGCCTCCCGGTGCAGCTTCCAGATCCACGGCCGGTCCTCGGCCGTGCGCAGCCCGTCGGTGAAGTGCAGCAGTCCCTTGTCCGCCAGCCGGCGGTGGTAGACGCCCGCCCAGGCGTAGGCGTAGTCCACGGAGGTCGACCGGTCGGCGGGCAGGATCGCCGCGCGCGGGTCCAGCACCACGTCGCGCCGCCCGACCGGGACCCGGTGCACGGTGCGGGCCCGCGCCGTGCACTGCACATGGTCGGTCCGCAGGAAGTCGCAGCCCAGTTCCTCGATGGCGGCGACCAGTTTCGGGTAGTGACCGGGCGCGAGCCAGTCGTCCCCGTCCAGGAAGGTCAGGTACTCGCCGCGCGCCCGGTCGATGCCGGTGTTGCGGGCGGTCGCGAGCCCTCCGTTCCGCTCGTGCCGGACGAGGACCGCGCCCGGCAGCTCGCGCTCCGCACGCGCGAGGATCTCTGGTGTCCCGTCGCGGGAACAGTCGTCGACGAGAATGAATTCGAAGTCCTCACGCGCGTTCGCACCAAGGCTCCTCAGAGTGTCTGGCGCGTATTGCTGCACGTTGTAGAACGGGACGATGACGGAGAGCTTGACCACGTCACGGACGTTAGGGCGAGGCCCGTCATTCGTCTTGACCGGCGGCTTGATGCCGGGTGAACGACGCGTGGCGAAGCTGTGAACCGGGTCTTTTCCGGTGCCGATCACGGCCCGATTCGCCATTCGGCGATGTGCTGTTAACCGTTTGTTGCATTCGGGTTGGGCGGAACCTCGGAATGCCTTCCTAGCGTCTTCGGCGTGCCAGCAAGTGCAACGAAGTCCCTGCGGGTCGCCGTCCTGGCCGACTCCGACACCCGGTGGAAGTGGGGCGCGCTCACCGCGCAGCGCCTGACCCCCGCCGGTGCCGGCGTCCGGCTCGACGGCTACCTCCTGCGTGGACGAGCCACCCCCACCGCCCGTCAGCTCCAGGAGGTCGGCGTCCGCGCCGACTCCCTCAGCGAGGTCACCGGCGTCCAGTTCCTGCGCGCGATGGGCGACAGCACGCGGGAACCGTACGACATCCTCGTCCTCGCCCTGGTCGGCGGCGGTGTGCAGGCCATGCTGCACGGGCTGCGCAACGCCTGGGGCTCCGGCAGCCGCCCCGTCGTCGTCACCGGCTACGTCGGCGTCGTCTACGAGAAGCTCGCCGACGGTCTGCTGCTGCGCCACGGAGCCGACCTCGTCCTCGCCAACTCGGCCGACGACGCGGACCGGTTCCGGGCCGTCTACGAAGGGGTCGGCGCCGACGCCTCCGCGGTCACCGAGGTCGCGCTGCCGTTCCTCGGCGGGGAGCCCTACGCCGGCGAACACGACCCGTACACCGTGGTGTTCGCGGCCCAGCCCTCCGTCCCGGACAACCGCCGGGACCGTGCCTACCTGCTGAACCGGCTCATCGGGCACGCCCGCCTGCACCCCGAGCGCGAGGTGCTGCTGAAGCTGCGCTCGAAGCCCGGCGAACACACCACCCACATCGAGGAACTGCCCTACCAGAAGCTGGTCCAGGGCATGAACCCGCCCGCCAACTTCCGCCTGGTGTACGGGCACATGGGCGAGGTGCTGGACCGCACCGACCTGCTGGTCACGGTCAGCTCCACGGCCGCCCTCGAAGCCCTGCACCGGCGCATCCCCACGGTCGTCCTGACCGACCTGGGCGTGCGCGAGGTGCTCGGCAACCACCACTTCACCGGCTCGGGCTGCCTCGCCTCCTGGGACCGGCTCGACGCCGGCCACCGCCCGGCCGCCGACCCGCGGTGGCTGGCCCGGCAGGGCGTGTGCGCCGGGGGCGCCTCCTACGAAACCGCCTTCGACGCCGCCCGCGAGCGCATCGCCGGGCTGCTGGACCGGCCCGGCCACCTGCCGCCGCTGAACCCCTACTACACGCCCGAGACCGCGCCCGGCTACCTGCCCGGCATCCTCGCCCGCCACCACCTCGGCCCCGACGGCGCCCCGCTGCCCGGCGCGCCCGCCGCCGACAGGGAGCCCGGCCCCGTCCGCCAGATCGTGCGCCGCGCCGCGCGCGGCGCCTACCGCCACGGCGTGCAGCGGGTGGCCCCCGTGATCCGGCGGATGGGCGAGCTGTGAGCGGCCGGATCCCACGTCAAGGAGAGAACCCCATGCCCCACTCGGAAGCGGAACAGGGCGCCCCGGTGACCCGGGTGCTCGCGGTGATCCCCGCCCGCGGCGGCTCCAAGGGCGTGCCCGCGAAGAACCTCGCTCCGGTCGGCGGCATCCCGCTGGTCACCCGCGCGGTGCGCGAGTGCCGGGCGGCCCGGCTGGTCACCGACGTGGTGGTCTCCACCGACGACCAGGCCATCGCCGCCGCGGCCCGCCAGGCCGGCGCCGAGGTCGTGCTCCGCCCCGCCGCCATAGCCGGGGACACCGCGACCTCCGAGGCCGCGGTCCTGCACGCCATGGACGCGCACGAGGCCCTGCACGGCGCCCCCGTCGACGTCGTCCTGCTCGTGCAGTGCACCAGCCCGTTCCTGGTCCGCGAGGACGTGGACTCGGTCGCTGCCGCCGTCGTCGAGAACGGCGCCGACACCGCCGTGACCGTCGCCGCGTTCCACGGCTTCGTCTGGCGGGACGCGGCCGACGACCCGGTGACGGCCGGCACGGACCCCGCCGCCGTCGGCACCCTGACGGCCGTCGACACCAGGACGGTCCCCGGCGCCAGGACCGCGACCGGCGGCTACGGCGTCAACCACGACAAGTCCTTCCGCCCCCGCCGCCAGGACCGCCCCCAGGACCTGCTGGAGACCGGCGCCGCCTACGCGATGACCGCGGCCGGCTTCCGCGAGCACCGGCACCGCTTCTTCGGCCACACCGAGCTGGTCCGCACCGACCCGGCCCGGGTGCTGGAGATCGACGACCCGCACGACCTGGCCCGCGCCCGGGCCCTCGCCCCGCTCTTCGACGCGGACCTCCCCCACTCTCAACTCCGTTCGAGCGGGGGGACCCCCATCGGCGCCCTGCCCGCCTACGACGACATCGACGCCGTAGTCCTCGACTTCGACGGCACCCAGACCGACGACCGGGTGCTGATCGACTCCGACGGACGGGAGTTCGTCTCCGTGCACCGCGGCGACGGACTCGGCATCGCGGCCCTCCGCCGGAGCGGCCTGAAGATGCTGATCCTGTCCACGGAACAGAACCCGGTGGTCGCCGCCCGCGCCCGGAAGCTCAGGCTCCCGGTGCTGCACGGCATCGACCGCAAGGACCTCGCCCTCAAGCAGTGGTGCGAGGAGCAGGGCATCGCGCCGGAGCGCGTGCTCTACGTCGGCAACGACGTCAACGACCTCCCGTGCTTCGCCCTCGTGGGCTGGCCCGTGGCGGTCGCGAGCGCCCACGACGTCGTACGCGGCGCCGCACGCGCGGTCACCACCGTCCCCGGCGGCGACGGCGCGATCCGAGAGATCGCCAGCTGGATCCTCGGCCCCTCTCTCGATTCCCTCCCCAAGTAAGGACACCTCCCGTCATGAGCACCAACTCCCGCATCCGCACGTTCGGTACGCGCGAGGCCGGCCCGGGCCGACCCGTCTACATCTGCGGTGAGATCGGCATCAACCACAACGGTGAGCTGGAGAACGCCTTCAAGCTCATCGACGTGGCCGCCGACGCCGGCTGCGACGCCGTGAAGTTCCAGAAGCGCACCCCCGAGATCTGCACCCCGCGCGACCAGTGGGACATCGAGCGCGACACCCCGTGGGGCCGGATGACCTACATCGACTACCGCCACCGGGTCGAGTTCGGCGAGGACGAGTACCGCCAGATCGACGAGTACTGCAAGACCAAGGGCATCGACTGGTTCGCCTCCCCGTGGGACACCGAGGCCGTCGCCTTCCTGGAGAAGTTCGACGTCCCCGCCCACAAGGTGGCCTCCGCCTCCCTCACCGACGACGAGCTGCTGCGCGCCCTGCGCGCCACCGGCCGCACGGTCATCCTCTCCTCCGGCATGTCGACCCCGAAGCAGATCCGCCACGCGGTCGAGGTCCTGGGCAGCGACAACATCCTGCTCTGCCACGCCACCTCGACGTACCCGGCGAAGGCCGAGGAGCTCAACCTCCGCGTCATCAACACCCTGCAGGACGAGTACCCGAACGTCCCGATCGGCTACTCCGGCCACGAGACCGGCCTGCAGACCACGCTGGCCGCCGTCGCCCTCGGCGCCACCTTCGTCGAGCGGCACATCACCCTCGACCGCGCCATGTGGGGCTCCGACCAGGCCGCCTCCGTCGAGCCGCAGGGCCTGACCCGCCTCGTCCGCGACATCCGCACCATCGAGGCCTCCCTCGGTGACGGCGTCAAGAAGGTCTACGACTCCGAGCTGGGCCCGATGAAGAAGCTGCGCCGTGTCACCGGCGTCGTCGCCGAGGCGGAGATCGCCGCGGCCGCGGGCGAGCCGGTCGCGGTCTGAGCACCCCGGTCGCCCAACGGTTGCCCTGAGACGGGACGGTCGCACGCGATGAGCCCCCGCGCCGGTCACCCCGGCCACCCTGCCCGCACGCTCGCCTTCGTGGAGAGCCCGGTACAGCTGCTGAACGTACTGGAGTGGGCGCACCTGCACGGCCTGCAGGGCGCGCAGCGGGACGCCCTGCCGTCCGTGCCCGCCCAGAAACGGCGGACGCCGGCCGGCGCCACGCCACCGGCCGGCGCGGAGCTCACGCTCGTCGTGCTGTCCCCGACCGACCCCATGACCCGGGGCCAGCTCCGCCGCATGGCCGACCTGGCCCGCGACGAGGGGTACCGGGTGCGCTGGGAGGAGGCGCGGGGCGGCACGACCGCGCCCTTCCACACCATCGGCGGCCTGGCCGGCCCGCTCCGCCGGGCCGACCGCGTCGTCATGGGGGACCCGTTCTCCCGCTACGTGCAACTGCTGCTGACCATCACCCGCGCCCGCGACCTGGTGGTCGTGGACGACGGCACGGCGACGATGGAGTTCGTCGCCCAGCTCGCGCGCGGCGAACGCCTGGTGCGCTGGCACCGCAAGGGCGGCCGGCCCGGCCCCCGCGACCTGCTCTTCGCCCCGGTCTCCTCCTCGGCGCGCCGCCGCCTCACCCCGAGCGAGGGCCGCCGCGTCGAGGTCTTCTCCTCGATGCCGGTGACCGAGACCCCGGACGGCGTCACGGTCACCGCCAACGACTTCGCCTGGACCCGCGCCCGCTTCGGCCCCCCGCGGATCACCACGAGCGCCGACATGGTCGGCACCTCCCTGGTGGAGACCGGCGTGGTCGACGGCGACCGCTACCTGGCCGCCGTCCAGAACCTGGCCAAGGCCCACGGAGCCACCCGCTACTTCGCCCACCGCCGCGAGAGCACCGACAAGCTCCACCGCCTGGCCACGGAGACGGGCCTGGAGATCGTCCGCCCCGACCTCCCCCTGGAACTCATCGCCCGCCGTGGTCCCATCGGCCGCACCGTCCTCAGCTTCCCCTCCACCGTCGTCCACACCCTCCCGCTGGCCCTGGCCGGCACCGGCGTCCGCGTGGCGGTCTGCGACATCGACCCGACCTGGCTCACCGAATCGGCCTCCCCCCGTGCCCAGGGCTTCCTGTCGGGCGTCACGGGCACGGCGCGGGACGTCCACCGGCTGGCGGCGGTGCAGCTGGTCTGAGCACGGGGCGCGCCCCGCCCCGCCGCCGTGTGTGTCACCGACCGATCACGGCTGGACGAAGGCCTCCTGACGCGGCACTAAAGTCTTCTCGTCACATCTGGTCGTGGGGGCGGCCAGGCTTGCCTTTCGGCTGCCGGGGTCCTGGGGAGGGTTCGCAGCGCATGAGTCGTCGCTCTACTGGTTTCGCCGGCGCCTGGGCCGAGATGCAGCGTCAGCAGCAGCGCCAAATGGAGGCCGAAGCCCGGCGGCGCAGACAGCAGGAACAGCAGGCACGGGCCTATCAGCGGCGAGCCGCCCAGAGTCACCGCGAGTACCGGCAGGCGGAGGCCCTCCGGCGGACGGAGGAACTGGACGCGCAGGTCGCGTCGCTGCAGGGCCTTCTCGCCACGGGCTGCCGGGCACCGGCCTTCCGGGCCTCCTCCCTCATGCGGCCCGAGGAGGTGCAGCCCTTCGCTCCGGGTCCCCTGGCACAGCCGGTGCCGATGCCGGACTTCAGGCACTACGAGACGCAGAGCGGCTGGACGGCGGGCCGCCGTGCCCAGGCGCAGGCCGAAGCCCGGGCACGCTTCGAACGCGACTGGCACGCCGCCCAGACGGCGGAGGCTCAGCGGCAGCGACAGCTCGCGTCGTACCAGCGCGAGTACCAGCAGTGGGCGGATGCCCAGCTCGCCGACGTGCGCAGGCACAACGCCGGTGTCGTCGCGCTGACCGAAGGGGTGCGACGCCACGATCCCGACGCCGTGATCGAGTACTTCTCCGCCGCCCTCTACGCCTCGACGGCATGGCCGGAAGACCTCCCGCGCCAGGTGGCGGCGGCCTACGACGCGGCAGCGCGGCAGCTCGTGCTGGACTGGGAGCTGCCCGCCTACGGCATCGTGCCGGAGGTCAAGGCGGTCCGGTACATGTCCGGGGCCGACCAGGACAAGGAGACGCCCCGTCCGGTGAGCCAGCGCCGTGCCCTGTACCGGGAGGTGCTCGCCCAGTGCATGCTGCTCGTACTGCACGAACTGTTCGCCGCTGACGAGCCGGGGGCGCTCGAGTCGGTCGCCCTGAACGGCTTCGTCGACGGGCACGACCCCACGACGGGCAGGCCGGGCCAGATCTTCCTCGCCACCGTCATGGCTTCCCGCTCCTCGTTCCGTGAGCTGCACCTGGCGCAGGTGGACGCGTGCACTTGCCTGGCCGACGCACTGCACGGACAGCTCTCCGCCCGGCCGGACCAGCTGGCGGCGGTACGGCCGGGCAGACGGCCGCAGGACGTCGGGAACCGTGTGGTCGCGCACGGCGGCGGAGAGGAGCCCGACCTGTTCACCATGGACCCCATCGCCTTCGAGAATCTCGTGGCGGACCTCTTCCGGGCCATGGGGATGCAGGCCGTCACCACCCAGCGCTCCAACGACGGCGGCGTCGACGTCGACGCGCTGGACCCGGCACCGATCCGCGGCGGCAAGATCGTCGTGCAGGTGAAGCGCTACCGGAACACGGTGCCGCCCACCGCCGTGCGGGATCTGTACGGAACCGTGCAGGACACCGGCGCCAACAAAGGTGTCCTCGTGACGACGTCCAGGTTCGGCCCGGGCTCGCACACCTTCGCCAACGGCAAGCCGCTGGAGCTCGTCTCGGGCCCCGAACTCGTCGACCTGCTGCACCGCCACGGCCTGGGCGGGCGGCTGGGCGACGGCGGCCGGCGGACCGCGGGACAGCCGGCGTCCGACGGGCCGGACACCCGGCTGCCCGACGACTACAACGTCCTCGGCATGTCGTGGACCGGGAACGTCGCCCTGGACGTGTGCGCTCTCGTCTGCCGCGGCAACAGCGTCCTCAGCGACGACCACTTCGTCTTCTACAACAACCCCCGGACCCCGGACGGCACGGTACGCACCCTCCCCGCCACCGCACCCGACAAGGCCGCGATCTGCGTCTCCTTCGACGCACTGCCGCCCGGGGCCGACCGGCTCGTACTCGTGGCCGCCGTCGACCCGGAGGCGAACCCGGCCGCCGACCTCACCGGCTTCACCGAGGCCCGCATCAGGCTCCTCGACCCGGGGATGGCCGAGCTGGGGTGCCTGGAGGTCTCGGACGGCCGGCCGCACGAGACCGCCCTGGTCCTCGGCTCGTTCCGCCGCAGGTCCACCGGTGACTGGGACTTCGTCCCGGGCGGCAAGGGCTACACCGGCGGCCTGGAGGAACTCGTGCGGGACTTCGGCATCGACGTGGAGTAGCCCGATGCCGGTCCCCGCGCCCGTCAGTCCCGGATCACCGGTGCCTGGAGTTCCGTCACCCAGTCGTCGCGGTTCTCCGGGCACTCCAGGTTGATCTCGCGGGGGTACCCGGTCGACCGGTAGCCACCCGCGTCGATCCAGCGGGCCAGGGTCTGTGCCGTGGGGAGGACGGTGTCCATGGAGCCGCGGTGGACGATGGTCGCCGCCAGGCCGACGGCGGGCAGGTCGACGATCCGCAGGGCGCCCTCCTGGAGCGGGGCTGACACCTGCACGGCGGCGTGCACGGTGATCCTGCCCTCGCCCTCCGGCGCGTCCTCGTAGTACGCGACACCGGGTCCGGCCGGTCTGACGCCCGCCGCGTCCAGGCGGCGGAACAGCTCCTCGTACAGCGGCGCGATGACGGGACCGATGTCCTCGGGCTGGAAACTCGCCGCGACCGCGGTGAGCTCCGCGACCCGCACGGCCGGGAGGCTCTTGATGACGACGTCGTTCTCGGGCATGTGCCCCTCGCTCTCGATGGCCCGGAGCCTCGCCTCGACCTGGACCAGCCGGGCCGCCGCGGCGGTCATGGCGGCCTCCAGCTCCGCCTGCCGCAGCCGCAGCATCGCGCGCAGTCCCTCGGCGCCCACCTTCTCGTCGAGGATCTCCCCGACCTGCTGAAGGGTGAGCCCGAGCTCCTTGAGCGCGATGACACGGTTCAGGCGCGCCAGTTGGGCTGCGGTGTAGTAGCGGTAGCCGGTGGCGGGGTCGACATGGGCCGGGCGCAGCAGTCCGGTCGCGTCGTAGTGACGCAGCATCCGGACCGAGACGCGGCCGTGCCGGGCGAAGTCTCCGATGGTGAACATGAGGTCTCCGAGTCGACCGCCTGACACGGCGTGAGGGTCAAGAGGCGGCCGGGCGGCGCCCCTTCAGACTCTCGACGAAGGGGGCGAAGGCCGCCGGCGGGAAGACGAGGGTGCCGGCCGCAGGGTCCTTGGAGTCGCGGACGGCTATGCGGGTGGGGGAGTCCGCTATCTCGACGCATGCGTTGCCGTCACCGCTGCCCGAGTAGGACGACTTCCGCCAGTTGCTCGGGGTCTCCATGGGGTGCCTCACAGCTCTTTCGCCAGCCCGTGGATGAGGTTGCGCGAGCGCTCGGGGTCGAGCGACGCGTCCTCCACCTTATGGAAGAGCGTGCGGAACGCGTTCAGTTGCGCCTCGGAGTCGATGAACGCCGCTCCGTGCGGGCCGTCACGAACGACGGTGTCCAGCTTGGGCACTGCGCCAGCCGCGTACGTCATGGCGCTCGCGGCGCCGGCGAACCCTCCAGGTGCATCGGGATGACGCGTACGGTGACGCGCATGTCTGCCGAGAATTCCAAAATGTGGGCAAGTTGGGCCCGCGCGGAGGCGCGGTCGCCGACCATGACGCGCAGTGCCGCCTCGTGCACGACCGCTTCGTAGGGCGTTTCCGCGATGGTGGCCGCACGCCGCATCCGGTGCCGGACGCGTAGCTCGACGTCCTCGGCCGGAAGCTCAGGAACCCGGTAGGAGAAGACCGCGCGAGCGTAGGCCGCTGTCTGGAGAAGGCCGGGAACGAAGAGGCACTGCACCTCGCGGAGGGAGGTGGCGTGGTGTTCCAGCTCGGCGAGATCGAGGAACGGGGTGGGCAGCCGCTCCCGGTACTCCTCCCACCAGCCCCGCGTGCGACAGGTGCGCGAGGAAGGCGGGGTGGAGGCCAAGGCCGAGATGGTCCTGCACATCTTGGAACGGCGCGGCATCGAGGTGCCCGAGGCCGTTCGTGACCGGGTGAACGCCTGCACCGACCTGAACCATCTCGAAGTCTGGGCCCAGCGGGCGATGCATGCCGGGGACGCGTCGGAGCTGTTCGACGGGGAGTGAGCGGGCGGCGCGGGCACGGGGGCATGAGCGTAGTGAAGATCATGAATCTATCAAGCTACGCACATGAACCCCGCTGCGGAACGTTGGACTTGCCTTCATCGCTCGAGCGAGGCTACGGCGACCGTGGCGGCTGCTGGCGGGCTTTCACACAGACCCCGGGGCTGTAATTTCGCGGGAACGTGCGCGGGTCTTGGGGCCGGGTCCGTGGGGCGGGCTCGTCCAGAGATTGCCCCACCCCCCACGCCCAGACGTGCGAAAGACCGTCCACCACGAGGGGCAGACGGTCTCTCGAATGGGCCGGGTCACTCGGTGTCGGCAAGAGTCCGATACAGCGTCGCGCGGGACACATTGAGCGCCTTGGCAATGGCCGTGACGCTCTCTCCCTTGGTCCTACGCGCCTTGGCCGCAGCGAGCTTGTCGGTGCTCATGACAGTGGGACGACCGCCGGTCCGACCCTGAGCCTTAGCAGCGTCCAGCCCGGCGCGGGTCCGCTCGATGATCATGTCTCGCTCAAGCTCAGCAAAGGCAACCATCATCGTGAAGAAGAACTTGCCCTCACCCTTCGGGGAGTAGCTACCGGCTAGTGTGCCCGTCAGAATCCGCAGCGAGATCCCCCGGGCATGCAGATCCTCGGCGATCGTGAGCACGTCCTTCGTGGAACGGCCCAACTGGTCCAGCTTCCACACGGTGAGGGTGTCGCCCTCCCGCAAGTAGTCGAGAGCAGCGAGCAGCCCGGCGCCGTCGGCGTTCCTGCCCGACGCCTTGTCCTCGAAGATGCGGGCGCACCCTGCCTCGCTCAGTGCGTCCGCCTGAAGCTGCGCATCCTGCGCGTTGGTGCTCACTCGCTGGTAACCGATCAGCGTGCCCGTGTTCGTCGCCATGACCTGATCGTCTCAAAACTCGTCTCACAACGCCAGGGGTTCCGGGCATGTTTTGAGACGGGTTTTGAACAATCCGATGCCCCGTTTCCCCTATCGTCCCTCGGCGTCTCAATAACCATCGATTCTGAGACGTCGACTGAACGTCACCGACAGCAATGTCTGCACGACTACGGCGCTTCAGACGTCCGCCACTTTTCCATCACTCGCCCAGTGAGCGACCCGAGCCACGGCCGTCCGACGACGTCTGCCCCGCCATGCTTGTTGAGATCAGCGGTAGCCCCTACTCGCCGACCCGTTACCCCCACGACATAGTCAACATCCAATCGTGCAAGGCCAAGGGCTCGCAGCGCTGATGCCGCTTCTTCCTGCGCTGCTTCGTCATGTGCCGTGGCCAGGTCCGCGATGCGTTGCTGTGCAGCAGCGCCCGCACCCGTGCTCGCCTGTCCTTCGGCGATCTGGAATCTGCTGACGCATTCGATCTCTTGAGAGAGGTATCTATCCTCGATGACCTCCGTTACCCAGCGACTCACGGTCGCCAGCGATCCACTGGTCGGATACCTCGCGCCATGCCCGTCACCGAACTCGACCACTGCCATCCATGTGAAGCCTCGCCCGTGCTTGTAACGCCGGTAGGTGACGTCAACTCTGGCCTTCTTGTGCTCGTCCACGCTCTAATCCCCCTCCATTTTGCCCGACGTTGCCTTAAGGCAGAGGCAGGGCGGTGATCACGGGCAAGATGTACGGAATCGGAGTATGCCTGCCCCGACTGCTCCCTCTGGGGCGTTCGCTGAAACACCACTCCATGACGGGACGGGTAGACGCAGCACCTCCCTTCCGTTCTCTGAAGCGTCGTCAGCCGTCCAGCGATAGGCCGCGCCAACCCTCGTACCCTGAGAGCTTCCGGCGCGTGCCAAATCGCTTGTCCATCGCAGCGAACAGGGCACGCTTACCTGCCCCCGCACCCAGCGAGCGGACCACGTCCGGCTCGGCCATACAGAACGCATCCCACACGGCAGACGTGCGTACGTGAACGGTTCGCGGCGCGTCGCCGAGATACTTCACCCACTGCGCAGGGGCACGCATCGGCGCGCGAAAGGCGTCGAACTGAGAGGCTAGCGAGAGCAGATGGGTCGCCCTCCCGTTGGCGGCGGCCAGGACCTCATCGGACACTGCCTTGAGGGCTGTCACCTCCCCAGCGGTAGCCTCCACGTCCAGCCGGTCAGCTTGAGCGGCCAGCTGCGCGGCGTCAGTGCGCGTGTACTCGGCTTCCGTGTCATCCAGGTCCAGCGCCTCAATAGAGATCATCAGTCGCTCTACTTCCTGCCTCAGCCGTGCAGCGCGCTTGGGATCGGGCGCACGGTCGTCAAAGACGCAAGAGCGAAGCACCTCCGCGAGGCTGGCCAGCCACTTACCCATCCCGCTGCGAATCAGCGGGAGATCGCGCCGCTCACCTGATGGGGTCGTCCACGCGGAACCATCCCAGAGGAACGGCAAAGGTTCAGGAGCCATGTCGGCGTGCTGAGCGGCGACGGCGAGCGCGGAATGGGCGCGAGCGTTATCTAGGTACATGGGCAACCCCATAACTCCTTGTCGTTGTGGCTGGTCGGCGCCGTCTTGCAGGGGAGCAGCCGATTGGTGACTTGCCAGGGGGCCAAACGGGACTCAGAGGGGTGATCAACCTGCCTCGTTCCTGCAGGCCAGAAGCCGATTAGGTGATTAGAGGGGCACAGGCACAAAAACCGTCCACCGCTGTAGCGCAATGCTGAAGTGACGCCCGAACGTCACCTTCGTCATTCCCGCAGGTCAGCGCGGTGATGGGTAAAGCCGTTTCGTCACCCCGGCCGCCCGCGCCGACGCGCTACCCTTCTCTAGGAGCGCAACGGCTTCCAGGGCTCTGTACGGCTGTCTGCGCGCACGAGAAAGCCCCGCCCGGATTCCGCCAGGGCGCCCGAACGGGGCCCGAGGGGCGCTCAGGCGCCTACGTGGCTGGTGCCTCCGCCCAGTGCACGGCCACCCGCTCCGCCGTGTTCGCGTTCCGGCCCCTGCCTACGCTGCGTGTCACGCTCACGCGGTCAACGAACAGCGCAAGGAACTCCCGCCGTTCAGAAAGCTCCCAACCGGCCCACGTCGACTCCGGGCCAAGCGGGTCCCCCTCCGGTGCAGTCCACTCTGACGGGACAGCTACCGTGCCGGCCTCAGCGGTTCCCAGCTCTTCCACGCGGCCGGCCGTACGTTCCTCATGGGCTGACAGCCGTTCCACTGACTCACGGAACATCTGGTCACCCACGGCACCCGCGTACAAGCCTGCCTGCCGGTCGACATACAGCGTGCGAAGCGCTTCTCGTACGTGCTCCAACTCGGCCCGAGCAGCTGCTAGTTCGGCCTGTCGCTCGCCCGTGTCGGCTTGCGCTGCAAACCGGCGTGCGGCCTCAGCGAGCCATTCGAGATCTTCGGGGTCTTCGGGGTCCAGCGCAGTCAGGCGCGACCACACGGTACGGGCCACCACGTCATCAGCTGCGTCCATGTTGATGGCCAGACCACCGTGTCCCGGCACAGCGCCGGACTGGGCCCGGTTGCAGCGATAGAGCGGCTTGCCGTTGCGCTTGTCCGTGACCATGGAGCTACCGCAGACCTCGCAGAACAGCATCCCGGCGGAACCGAGCAGGGATGGCACGGAACGGCCACCCTGGCGAATCACCTGGGGCGTACGGCCATCGAGTACGTCCTGAAGCCGCCACCAGTCATCGGCGGGAACGATGCCCTCATGCGCCACCAGCGGGGCCCCTGAGTCGTCGCGCAGGATGACGCGCTTGGTCCCCTGACGTTCGACGGCGTAGCCGGCAAGGCGGGGGTCACGGAGGATGCGGAGCACAGTGGACGACACCCACGTCGTACGCTCCAGCGGCTGGCTTACGGCTCGGGCCCGGCGTGCGGTCACACGCGCTGACATGTCCGCTGCCTTGGTCGGTACGCCCTCGGTGTTCAGCTTGCGAGCTATGGCCGATGCGGTCATGCCGCCCAGTGCCCAGGACACCATGTCGCGCACGTACGGGGCCTCAGCGGGATCGGGGACCAGCCTGACCACCACCAGTTCCCCGCGCGGCTGACGCGTCGACTGGAAGCCGTACGGGGCCATGCCGGACACGTGGCTACCCGCTGCCCTCAGCGTCTCTTTCGTCGCCGTGATGTACGCCGACTTCATGTCGGACTCTTGCTGGGCCAGCGCGGCGATAAGGCCGAAGATCGCGACGCCCATGGGGGTGGACGTGTCCAGGTAGGGCTCTTCCACGCTGACGAGCAGCACGCCGTGTTTGGCCAACTCCTCATTGATCAGCATGGCCTCAAGGGCACCCTGCCGAGTGAGGCGGGACAGCGAGAACACGACCACTGCGTCTACGTGTCCGGCGCGAACGGCGGACATCATCTCCTCGAACTCCGGCCGGACGACCTTGGGGTCCCAGCCGGATTTACCGACGTCGGCGAAGTGGCCGGCGTTGTCCCAGCCTTTGGCCGTGATCAGCGCCTCGCACTTGGTCCGCTGCGCTTCGGGGGACGACGCGGAGTCGTCCTCACGCTTCCTTGACTGTCGGATGTAGGACACTGCGCGCACATGGTCCAGATTAGGGGTCCAATCGGAGCCCCGTTTGACGAGAGGTGTCATGTGCCTAGCGTAGTAAAAATCAACGTGCTGACCGTGCCCGCCGAGCAGCGTGAGGTGCTGGAGAAGCGGTTCGCGTCGAGGGCGCACGCCGTGGAGAACTCCGACGGGTTCGAGTGGTTCGAGCTGCTGCGGCCGGTCGAGGGCACCGACCAGTACCTCGTCTACACCCGCTGGCGGGACGAGGCCTCCTTCCAGGCCTGGATGGAAGGGCCGATGAAGTCCGCCCACCAGGGCGGCGGCGAGGGCGGCGAGAAGCCGAAGCCCGCCGCCTCCGGGTCCACCCTGTGGTCCTTCGACGTGGTGCAGCAGGCCGCGCCGAAGAACGCCTAGGGGACCGCGATCACCCCGGCCGGCGGGCCAGCAGGAACGCCCGCGGCCGGGTCTCCTCCTCCTGCGGCTCCCGGACCACCGTGGCCACCATCTCCAGGCCCGCCCCCGTGAGGAGGGACTTGACCTGGTCCGGTGTGCGCCAGTAGTACCGCAGGTCGATCTCGTGGCCGAAGCGTTCGGTCAGGTGGAGCCCGCCCGGCTCGGTGCCGGTCTGGAAGGCCAGCAGGACGTGGCCGCCGGGGACCAGGGCGCGGTGGAAGCCGGCGAACGCGGCCGGGAGGTGGTCGTCCGGGACGTGGATGGTGGAGTAGAGGGCCAGGATGCCGCCCAGCGTCGCGTCCGGGAGGTCGAGGGAGGTCATGGAGCCGACGTGGAAGCGCAGCTCCGGGTGGGCCTCGCGGGCCAGCGACACCATCGCGGGGGAGACGTCCACGCCGAAGACCGGCACGCCCATGCCGTGCAGGAGGGCGGCGACGCCTCCGGGCCCGCTGCCGAGGTCGGCGACGGGGGCAGGGCCGTTCGCCGTGACCAGCTCGGCGAAGGTACCGATCAGCGTGCGTTCGAGGGGGTGGGACAGGCCGTGCGGATAGCGGGACGCGTAGTCCTTGGCGATCGCGTCGTAGGAGGAGCCGGTGGTCTGCAGGAAGTCCGCGTTCGAGTCGCTCACGGCGCCGCACCCTATCGGCCGACCCGCGTCCGGCGCCGATGACCGCCGGGCCCGTCCGCAGCAAGGACCGCCGGTCACCGCCCGTCCGTCCACGCCAGGACCCCCGGTCACCGCCCGTCCGTCCGGGCCGGGAGTGCGTCCGCTCAGCGGACTGGGGGAGCGTGAGGCCGGTGATGCGTGGTATGCGTGGAGGAAGGAAACAGAGGTTTTACCCACCGAAGTCCGCCACCATGCGTCCGCCGGTCGATTTTTCTTCCCCTAACGGACTGAACTTTTGTTGATTCGGGGTCAGTTGACCGGTCGGGCGTCCTACCCTTCAGAGGGTGAAGCAATTGATGTCCCGAGAGTCCGAGGCCGAACTGCCCGGGGACGTGCTCCCCGGCGTGCTCAGCGAGTCCCTGCACGCCGAACTGGTCGCCTTCCGTCGTGACCTGCACATGCACCCCGAGCTGGGCAACCAGGAGTTCCGCACCACCGCGGCGATCAAGGAGCGGCTGGAGCAGGCCGGGCTACGGCCCCGCGTCCTCGCCACCGGAACCGGACTCATCTGTGACATCGGTCTGGCCGAGGGGCAGCGGCCCACCGTGCCGATGCTCGCCCTGCGCGCCGACATCGACGCGCTCCCGATCCCGGACACCAAGGCCGACTGCCCGTACCGGTCCACCGTGCCGGACCGGGCCCACGCCTGCGGCCATGACATGCACACCGCCGTGGTGCTCGGCGCCGGGCTCGTCCTCGCCGACCTGGCGGCCAAGAAGCTGCTGTCCCGCCCGGTGCGGCTGGTCTTCCAGCCCGCCGAGGAGGTGCTGCCCGGCGGCGCGCTCGGCGCGATCGGGGACGGTGCGCTCGACGACGTCGGCCGGATCCTCGCCGTGCACTGCGACCCCAGGGTGGAGGCCGGCCGGATCGGACTGCGGCACGGGCCCATCACCAGCGCCTGCGACCGGCTGGAAGTCGCCCTCGACGGGCCCGGCGGGCATACCGCCCGCCCGCACCTGACCACCGACCTGGTCACGGCGGCCGCCCGCGTCGCCATCGACGTGCCCGCGCTGGTCGCCCGCCGTGTCGACACCCGCGCCGGTCTCGCCGTGACCTGGGGCCGGATCGAGTCGGGCCATGCCCCGAACGTCGTACCGCAGCACGCCGAGCTGTCCGGCACCGTGCGCTGCCTCGACCTGGACGCCTGGCGGGACGCGCCGGACATCGTGCACGCGGCCATCGACGAGATCGCCACGCTGCACCGCGCCAAGTCGGAGATCAACTACGTGCGGGGCGTGCCGCCGGTGGTCAACGACCGGGAGTCCGCCGACCTGCTGCGCCGTTCGATGGTGGCCCGGCGCGGTATGAAGTCCGTCGAGAGCACGGAGCAGAGCCTCGGCGGCGAGGACTTCTCCTGGTACCTGGAGAACGTGCCCGGCGCCATGGCCCGCCTCGGCGTCCGCGCCCCCGGCGACCGCACCGTCCGGGACCTGCACCAGGGAGACTTCGACGCCGACGAGTACGCGATCAAGGTCGGCGCGGAGATGTTCACCGCCGCCGCGCTGCTCGACGACATGTAGGCGGCCCCGGGCCGGCAGGGGAAGGCCCGGGCTCAGGACGGGCGGGGCCCGGGGTGGCCGGGCCGCCCCGGCGCAACACACTCGTAAGCCAACCGTGCGCTGTGCGCAACAAGGGTGTGAGAGGTCCGGTACGCCGAGTTCAGGCGGTGTTTGCCTCGAATAGATAACGGCTTCGCGAGGGGGTTTTTTGCGACATCTACGCGCGTTACGATGCCGCGAAGCCGACGCCGTCGGGGCGTCTCGGCTGGAGCACCGAACCGGTGCTCACATCAAGCGCCGACAGGCGCTCAGGTCAGGTGAAGGAGCCTTCCCGTGCGCCGGGTAGCCAAGCTTTCCGCTGCGTGTGTCGCCACCGCAGCTCTCGCCCTCACTGCCACCGCGTGTGGCAGCACCTCCTCCGACAACGAGTCCTCGAAGTCCTCCTCCGGTGACGGCAAGGGCGTCAAGATCGGTCTCGCCTTCGACGTCGGCGGCCGCGGTGACCGCTCCTTCAACGACTCCGCCGCGCGCGGCGCCGACAAGGCGAAGAAGGAGTTCGGCGGCGAGATCAAGGAGCTGACCGCGAAGACCTCGGACACCGAGGCCGACCGCGAGCAGCGCCTGTCCGACATGGCCGAGGCCGGGTACAGCCCGATCATCGGTGTCGGCTACGCGTACGCCGCCTCGATGACCAAGGTCGCGGCGAAGTACCCGAAGACCAGCTTCGGCATCGTCGACTCGGTGGTGGACGCCAAGAACGTCGACAGCATCACCTTCACCGAGGAGCAGGGCTCCTACCTGGCCGGCGTCGCCGCCGCGCTGAAGACCAAGAAGGACCACGTCGGCTTCATCGGCGGTGTCGACGTCCCGCTGATCAAGAAGTTCGAGGCGGGTTACGTCCAGGGCGTCAAGGACACCAACCCGAAGATCAAGGTCGACACCCAGTACCTGAGCCACGGCTCGGACACCTCCGGCTTCGCCAGCCCCGACAAGGGCAAGGAGGCCGCGCAGGGCATGCTGGACAACGGCGCCGACGTCGTCTACTCGGCGGCCGGCTCCTCCGGCAACGGCGCGATCGAGGCCGTCAACGGCGTCAAGGGCGCCTGGGCGATCGGCGTGGACTCCGACCAGTACAGCATCCCGGGTCTGGCCAAGTACAAGAACTCGATCCTGACCTCGATGGTCAAGAACGTGGACCTCGGCGTGTACGACTTCGTCAAGTCCGTCCACGACGGCAAGCCGCTGACCGGCACCAACACCTACTCGCTGAGCAAGGACGGCGTCTCGCTGTCCACCAGCGGCGGCTTCATCGACGACATCCAGGCCAAGCTGGACGCGGCGAAGAAGAAGATCGTCGACGGCTCCGTCAAGGTCAAGACCACCCCGTGACCTGACGGGTCCCGTGGGACCCGGGCTCGGCGCGGGGGCGGCTTCCGCAGCCCCCCGCCGAGCCATAACAATGTGTCAACTCTACGCGTGTAGCATCGAGTTGCCGCGCTAGCGTCGCCGACGCCTGCCCTCCCCCCGCAGCCCCTTTCCCCGAGGAGAGTGCGCCATCAACGCGTCCAGCCCTCCCGCTGCCGTCGAACTGCGCGGCATCACCAAGCGTTTCCCCGGCGTCGTCGCCAACCGCGACATCGACATCACGGTCCGCACGGGCACCGTACACGCCCTCTGCGGCGAGAACGGCGCCGGCAAGTCCACCCTGATGAAGATCCTCTACGGCATGCAGCAGCCGGACGAGGGCACCATCGAGATCAACGGCGAACAGGTCACCCTCGGCAACCCCGGTGACGCCATCGCCCGCGGCATCGGCATGGTCCACCAGCACTTCATGCTCGCCGACAACCTCACCGTCCTCGAGAACGTCGTCCTCGGCGCGGAGAAGCTGTACGGCATCGGCGGCAAGGCGCGCACGAAGATCCGGGAGATCTCCGACGCGTACGGCCTGGGCGTGCGGCCCGACGTCCTGGTGGAGGAGCTCGGCGTCGCCGACCGCCAGCGCGTGGAGATCCTCAAGGTCCTCTACCGCGGCGCCCGGACGCTCATCCTGGACGAGCCGACCGCCGTGCTCGTGCCGCAGGAGGTCGACGCGCTCTTCGACAACCTCCGCGAGCTGAAGGCCGAGGGCCTCACGGTCATCTTCATCTCCCACAAGCTGGGCGAGGTGCTCTCCGTCGCCGACGAGATCACCGTCATCCGGCGCGGCACCACGGTCGGCACGGCCGAGCCGCGCAGCACCACCTCCAAGCAGCTCGCCGAGATGATGGTCGGCAGCGAACTGCCGACCCCGGAGACGGAGGAGTCCACCGTCACGGACGTCGCCATGCTCACGGTGGACAAGCTGCACCTGTCCCAGACCGACCTGGACGGCGTCGAGCGCATCATCCTCGACGAGATCTCCTTCACCATCCACAAGGGCGAGGTCCTCGGCATAGCCGGCGTGGAGGGCAACGGCCAGTCCGAGCTGGTCGAGGCGATCATGGGTATGCGGGACCCGGACGCCGGCGTCGTCACGCTGGACGGCGAGGACATCTCCCACACCCCCACCCGCCGCCGCCGTGAGGCCGGCGTCGGCTACATCCCCGAGGACCGCCACCGCCACGGCCTGCTCCTCGAGGCGCCGCTGTGGGAGAACCGCATCCTCGGCCACGTCACCGAGCGCCCCAACTCGCGCGGCGGACTGCTCGACATCAAGGCCGCCAGGACCGACACCGAGCGCATCGTCCGCGACTACGACGTCCGCACGCCCGGCATCGAGGTGACCGCCGCCTCGCTGTCCGGCGGCAACCAGCAGAAGCTGATCGTCGGCCGCGAGATGAGCCACGACCCCAAGCTGCTCATCGCCGCCCACCCCACCCGCGGTGTGGACGTCGGCGCGCAGGCGGCGATCTGGGACCACAT
This sequence comes from Streptomyces sp. NPDC056580, assembly GCF_042793175.1. Taxonomy (NCBI): domain Bacteria; kingdom Bacillati; phylum Actinomycetota; class Actinomycetes; order Kitasatosporales; family Streptomycetaceae; genus Streptomyces; species Streptomyces sp. NPDC056580. Next base: position 46,880 of record NZ_JBHTVE010000008.1, read on the forward strand.
CCGGCAGGCCCGCCGCGCGGGTCTGGCCGTGCTGCTGATCTCCGCCGACCTGGACGAGCTCATCGGGCTCTCCGACACCCTGCGGGTGATGTACCGGGGCCGTCTGGTCGCCGACGCCGACCCCGCCACCATCACCCCCGAGGAGCTGGGCTCCGCCATGACGGGTGCGGCCTCCGGCCACCTGGAGCACACAGAGGACGACGAGCGATGAAGAAGCTGACCTCACGGATCGACAAGGAGCGGCTGCTCCTCGGGATCGCGGCGCCGCTGCTGGCGATCGTCGCCGCGCTCGTCGTCACCACCCTGGTGATCCTCGCCACCGGCAAGAACCCGGGCGACGCGTTCAGCGACATGGTGACCTACGGCTTCGCCAGCGACAGCCAGGTCTACATCCTGAACAAGGCGACGACCTACTACCTCGCGGGCGTCGCGGTGGCCGTCGGCTTCCGCATGAACCTGTTCAACATCGGTGTCGACGGCCAGTACCGGCTCGCCGCGTTCATCGCCGCCGTCCTCGGCGGCGCGCTGACCGTCCCCGGCTGGATCGCCGTCCCCCTGATCATCATCTGCGCGATGGCGACCGGCGCCCTGTGGGCGGCCATCGCCGGCGTGCTCAAGGTGACCCGCGGCGTCAGCGAGGTCATCTCGACGATCATGCTGAACTCGATCGCCACCGCGATCATCGCCTACCTGCTGCAGCCCGGAAAGCTCGGCCAGCTCGACCAGGCGGGCACCCTCGTCTCCACCAAGCCGCTGCCGTCGTCCTCGTACTTCTTCAGCATCGACACCGGCCCGGCCGGCGTCCTGTGGGGCTTCATCGTCATAGCCGTGGTCGTCGGCATCGGCTACTGGTTCGTGCTCGGCCGCACCCGGTTCGGCTTCGACCTGCGCACCGTCGGCCAGTCCGACACCGCCGCCGCCGCGAGCGGTGTCGGGGTGAAGAAGATGGTCGCCACCAGCATGATCATCTCGGGTGCGGTGGCCGGCCTCATCGGCATGCCCACCCTGCTCAACGACAGCCACCAGTTCAGCAACGACTTCCCGGCGGGCATCGGCTTCACCGGCATCGCCATCGCGCTGCTCGGCCGCAACAGCCCGATCGGCATCGCGCTCGGCGCCCTCCTGTGGGGCTTCCTGGAGCGCACCACCAACCACCTGGAGTTCCAGGGCTACGACAAGGAGATCCTCGGCGTGATCCAGGGCGTCATCGTCCTGTGCGTCGTGATCGCCTACGAGGTCGTCCGCCGCTACGGCCTCAAGCGCCAGCAGCAGCGGGTCGGCGCCGAACTCGCCGCCCAGGCCGCCGCCCCGACGATGAAGCAGGAGGTGGCGCGATGACTGCCACGATGACCGACGCGCCGCCGCCCGCGGCGCCCAAGGCGGAGGGCGAGGCCGGCAAGCGCTCGGGCCGGTCGCTCGGCCAGATCCTCATGATCGTCGCGGGTGCGCTGCTGCTGGTGGCCGCGGTCCGCGTCATCACCGGCGCCGACCAGCTCACCTCCGAAGGGCAGGTCGGCGCGGCCCTCGGCCTCGCCGTGCCCATCGGTCTCGCCGGTCTCGCCGGTCTGTGGTCCGAGCGGGCCGGTGTGGTCAACATCGGCCTCGAGGGCATGATGATCCTCGGCACCTTCGGCGCCGGCTGGGTCGGCTGGCAGACCAACCCCTGGCTGGGCCTGCTGTGCGGCATCGGCTTCGGTGTCCTCGGCGGCCTGGTGCACGCCGTCGCCACCATCACCTTCGGCGTCGACCACATCGTCTCCGGCGTCGCGGTCAACCTGCTCGCGCTCGGCGCCACCCAGTACCTCGCCAAGCTCTTCTTCGCCGAGGGCAAGCCGGCGGAGGCGGGCGGCAACCCCAAGCAGTCACCGCCGGTGGACTCGCTGCCGCACGTCACCGTGCCGGGCCTGTCCGACGGCCTGCAGACGGTGCAGAACCACCACTGGTTCCTGGTCTCCGACCTTGCGGGCATCATCGGCGGTCTGATCACCGACCTGTCGGTGGTGACGATCCTGGCCGTGCTGCTGTTCGCCGGCAGCTGGTGGCTGCTGTGGCGCACCCCGTTCGGCCTGCGGCTGCGCTCCTGCGGTGAGAACCCGGTCGCCGCGGAGTCGCTCGGCGTCAACGTCTACCGGTACAAGTACATGGCCGTGGCCGTCTCCGGCGGCCTCGCCGGGCTCGGCGGCGCGTTCCTCGCCCTGGTCACCTCCCACACCTACCTGGAGGGCCAGACCGGCGGACGCGGCTACATCGGCCTCGCGGCGATGATCTTCGGCAACTGGCGGCCGGGCGGTCTGGCCATGGGCGCCGGCCTGTTCGGCTACTCCGACGCGCTGCAGCTGCGTAACGGCGGCACCACCGTGCACGCGCTGCTGCTCCTGCTGGTCGTCCTGCTCGTGGTCCTGGCCGGCTGGAAGCTGTACCGCTCGGCCGTCTGGCAGGGCGCCGTCAGCCTCCTCGTGGGCGGCCTGGTCCTGGCGTGGTACCTGCTCACCGACGAGGTCCCGAGCGACTTCGTGGGCGCCACGCCGTACGTCGTGACGCTGCTGGTGCTCTCGCTCTCCGCCCAGCGGCTGCGCATGCCCAAGGCGGACGGCATGCGGTACCGGAAGGGGCAGGGCAAGTGACGGCCGCGCCGGACGCCGGCTTCGACTGGGAGCCGCTGCGCGCCGAGGCGCGGGAGGCCATGACCCACGCCTACGTCCCCTACTCGGGCTATCCGGTCGGAGTGGCCGCGCTGGTCGACGACGGGCGCACGGTCACCGGCTGCAACGTGGAGAACGCCTCCTACGGGCTCGGCCTGTGCGCCGAGTGCGGGCTGGTCTCGCAGCTCCAGCGCACGGGCGGCGGGCGCCTCACGCACTTCACCTGCGTGGACGGCGAGGGCGCCCTGCTGGTGCCGTGCGGCCGCTGCCGCCAGCTGCTGTACGAGTTCGGCGGCCCCGGCCTGCTGCTGGACACCCCCGAGGGCGTCCTGGCGCTCTCCGAGATGCTGCCCCAGGCCTTCGGCCCGGGTCATCTCTCCAAGTAACTCCCCGTACGGCCCCCCTGACCCGCTCAGGGGGGCCGTGCACTTCGCACCCCCCGGAAGGAAGCCATAGCCATGGCCATGGACGCCATCTCCGTCATCCGCGCCAAGCGGGACCGCGGTGAGCTGACCGACGAGCAGATCGACTGGGTCATCGACGCGTACACCCGCGGCGAGGTCGCCGACGAGCAGATGTCGTCGCTCGCCATGGCGATCCTGCTGAACGGGATGAACCGCCGGGAGATCGCCCGCTGGACCGCGGCCATGATCGCCTCCGGCGAGCGCATGGACTTCTCCTCGCTGTCCCGCCCGACGGCCGACAAGCACTCCACCGGCGGCGTCGGCGACAAGATCACGCTCCCGCTGGCCCCGCTGGTCGCGGCCTGCGGCGCGGCTGTGCCGCAGCTCTCCGGCCGGGGCCTCGGCCACACCGGCGGCACCCTGGACAAGCTGGAGTCGGTCCCCGGCTGGCGCGCGCTGCTGTCCAACGAGGAGATGCTGCACGTCCTCGACACCACCGGGGCGGTGATCTGCGCGGCGGGCGACGGACTGGCCCCGGCCGACAAGAAGCTGTACGCCCTGCGGGACGTGACCGGCACGGTCGAGGCGATCCCGCTGATCGCCTCCTCCATCATGTCGAAGAAGATCGCCGAGGGCACCGGCTCCCTGGTGCTGGACGTGAAGGTGGGCTCCGGCGCCTTCATGAAGACCATCGAGGACGCCCGTGAGCTGGCCTCCACGATGGTCGGCCTGGGCACCGACCACGGGGTGCGGACGGTCGCGCTGCTGACCGACATGTCCACCCCGCTCGGCCTCACGGCCGGCAACGCGCTCGAGGTCCGCGAGTCGGTCGAGGTCCTCGCGGGCGGCGGCCCGGCGGACGTGGTCGAGCTGACCGTCGCCCTGGCCCGCGAGATGCTCGACGCGGCCGGCATCAAGGACGCCGACCCGGCGAAGGCGCTGGCCGACGGCTCGGCGATGGACGTGTGGCGCCGGATGATCGCGGCCCAGGGCGGCGACCCGGACGCCGCGCTGCCCACGTCCAGGGAGCAGCACGTGATCAAGGCCTCCGCCTCCGGCGTCCTTATCCGTCTGGACGCCTACGGCATCGGTGTCGCCGCCTGGCGTCTCGGCGCGGGCCGCGCCCGCAAGGAGGACCCGGTGCAGGCGGCGGCGGGCGTGGAGATGCACGCCAAGCCGGGTGACACGGTGACCGAGGGACAGCCGCTGCTGACCCTGCACACCGACACCCCCGAGCGCTTCGAGTACGCGCTCCAGGCGGTCGAGGGCACCTACGACATCGCGGCCCCGGGCACGGCCTTCACGCCGTCGCCTGTGGTGCTGGAGCGCATCGCCTGACCAGGGCGAGCGGTTGCGGACCGCTGACGTGACGGCTCTTTCGGGTGAACGGGACCGGTGGACCTCCGCCGGTCCCGTTCGGCGCGTCTCTGCCGGAACGGTCCGGCGTCACCGTCGGCACCGGTGGGTCCCCGCTGGCCGACACGCCCTCAGCCCAGTACCGTCGCCACCCCCACCAGCACCGGCACCGAGACCACCGTCGACAGCAGGACCGACTCGCGGGCCAGGGATTCGGCGACCTGGTAGCGGCTGGCGTAGGTGAACAGGTTCTGGGCGGCCGGCAGGGCCGAGGTGACGACGACGTCCAGCAGGGGCGCGCCGTGCAGGCCGAAGACGCCGCGGGCCAGCGCCCAGGCAACCAGCGGCTGGCCCAGGGACTTCAGCGCCACCGACAGCAGGACCGGGTGCCGGTCGAGTCCCCGGCCGGGAGCCGCGCTGCCGCGCAGGGACATGCCGAAGACCAGCAGCGCCGCCGGGACCGACATGTCGCCGATCATGGTGACCGGCTCCATGACGGGGCCCGGGACCCGCCAGCCCGACGCCGAGACCACCACCCCCGTCAGCGAGCCCACCGCGATCGGATTGCGCAGCGGCGTCAGAACCCGCTGCCACACCGTGCCCTTGTCGCCGGTGCCCGTCAGGTCCAGGACGGTCAGGGCGACGGGCGTGACGAGGACGACCTGGAACAGCAGGACCGGGGCCACCAGGGACGCGTCGCCCAGGACGTAGGCGGCGATCGGGATGCCGAGGTTGCCCGAGTTGACGTACCCCGCGCACAGGGCGCCGATCGTCGTGCGGCCCACGCCCCAGTGCCGCAGCGCGCCCACCGCCACGAAGGCCGCCGAGACCGCGGCCGTGCTCAGCGCCGTCACCAGCAGGCGGCTGGAGAACAGTACGGAGAGGTCGGCCCCGGCCAGTGTCCGGAACAGCAGGGCCGGTCCCGCCACCGAGAACGCCAGCCGGGTCAGCACCTCACGGCCCGGATCACCGAGGGTGCCGCGCCACCCGAGCACATAGCCCACCCCGATGACGACCGCGATCACCGCGAACCCGCTCAGCACCCCCGTCACGGCCCCAACCCTGCGCCGGGGCACGACCGCCGGTCAATGTGATCTCCGTCCGGGCGTGCCCGCCGAAGGCCCGGCGATGAGTTGCGCGCGTGCCACCGGTCTACCGCACGTGGACGCCAAGACACCCGCAGTGCTCGTACTGCCCGGGCCCGTCACCCGTGCCGAGGTGCCGGGCCTCTGCGCCGATGTGCGGACGCTGCTGGAGGCCGGCGGCGCCGCGGTCGTGGTGTGCGACGTGGCCGGGCTCGGCCCGCCGGGGCTGCAGACCGTGGATCTGCTGGCCCGGCTGGAGCTCGCCGCCCGCCGGGCCGGCGGGCGGATACGGCTGCGCGGGCCCGGCCCCGCGCTACGCGCCCTTCTCGACCTGGTCGGACTCCGCTTCCAGGTGGAGGGGGAGACCGAAGAGCGGGAACCAGCGCGCGGTGTCCAGGAAGCAGTGGAAGCCGGTGATCCGGCCGTCTGACACCTCCAGCACCTGCACCGCCCAGGGGGTGAAGCCGCCTTTCTCCTCGTCCGGCTTGTAGTGCGCGAACCCCGGCAGGCCGTTCGCCCGCACCGGCAACAGCCGGGAACCGGCGCAGGACGCGCCCAGGGTGGTCATGAAGCCGGTGATGTCCTGCGGGCCGCGCAGCCACAGGTCGAACGGCGGCATCGTCATGACGGCGTCCTCGTGCAGCAGCGCCGTGAGCGCCGTCATGTCGTAGCCCTCGAACGCCTTCACATAGCGCTCGAGGAGTCTTTGCTGCTCCTCGTCGAGCGGGTCGGACACTGCCCCGGCCGCGGCCTCGGAGTCCCGCTCGGCGAGCGTGGCCCGGGCCCGCTGCAGGGCGCTGTTGACGGAGGCGACCGTGGTGCCCAGCAGCTCGGCGACCTCACTCGCCCGCCAGGCCAGCACCTCGCGCAGGATCAGCACCGCCCGCTGCTTCGGCGGCAGTTGCTGCAGGGCCGCCATGAACGCCAGCCGGACCGACTCCTTGGCGACGGCCGCCTCCGCCGGGTCCTCCACCGTCGGCAGTACGCGCGCGTCCGGCATCGGCTCCAGCCAGGTGTTGTCGGGGCGGGGGGAGAGCGCCGCCCGCGCGAGCGGCGTCGAGTCGGTCAGGTCCATCGGCCGGGCCCGCTTGTTGCCTGCCGTCAGCATGTCCAGGCACACGTTCGTCGCGATCCGGTACAGCCACGAGCGCAGGGAGGAACGGCCCTCGAACTTGTCGTAGCTCCGCCAGGCCCGCACCAGCGTGTCCTGCACCGCGTCCTCGGCCTCGAAGGAGGAACCGAGCATGCGGTAGCAGTACCCGGTCAGCTCGGTCCGGTGCTTCTCCAGTGCGGTGTCGAGTTCCGTCGCCGCCGTTCCGCTGCCCATCACGCACCCACCCCTGTGGCCGTCCCCGTGGCGTGCCTTCGCGCCCCAGCACTTCGGAAGCTACCGCAGCCCACTGACAATGGCGCCCGGAGCACGAAAATGCCCGGCCGGGACCGGTTCCCTCACAGAACCGGGCGGGCGCCGGCTCCGGTGCCCGCCCGGTCTCCCGCGCGTCGTCTCAGTGCGCCGGCACCGGCTCCCGCCGGGCCGACACCCGGGCCGCCCGGGACCCCAGGAGGGTGATGGTCACGACGCCGAGGACCGCCAGGACGCCCACGCCGACCGTGCCCGCCCAGCCGCCGGCGTGGAAGGCCGTCGCGCCCACCGTGCTGCCCACGCTGGAGCCGATGTAGTACGCGGACTGGTACAGGGCGGAGGCCTGGGCGCGGCCGTGCTCGGCCGTCCTGCTGACCGCCGAGGAGGCGACCGCGTGGCCGGCGAAGAAGCCCGCCGTGATCAGCACCAGGCCCAGCAGGACCAGCGGCAGCGAGGGCGCCAGGGACAGCAGCAGGCCCGCCGCCGTCGTACCGCCCGCCAGGTAGAGCGCGCCGCGGCGGCCCAGCCGGCCCACCAGCCGGCCGGCCGTCGACGCCGACACCGTGCCGACCAGGTACACCAGGAAGATCGAGCCGACGATGCCCTGCGGCAGGGAGAACGGCGCCTGCGTCAGCCGGTAGCCGATCACCGTGTACACACCGCCGAACACCGTCATGAACAGCGCGCCGATCGCGTACAGCCGGCGCAGCAGCGGGTCGGCGAGGTGACCGCGCACCGTGCCGAGCAGCACCCGGGGCCGCAGCGAACCGGCGCGGAAGTGCCTCGGGGCGGGCAGCAGCAGCCGGAACGCCACCGCGCAGGCCACCGCGACCGCGCCGATCACACCGACGGCGACCCGCCAGCCCCACTCCTGCGCGACCCAGCCGGTGATCACCCGGCCGCTCATCCCGCCCACGCTGTTGCCCGCCACGAACAGCCCGATCGCCGTGACCAGCGCCTTGGGCCGGACCTCCTCGGCCAGGTACGCCGTCGCCGAGGCGGGCAGACCCGCCAGCGCCGCGCCCTGCACCGCCCGCAGCACGACCAGCGCGCCGATCGACGGCGCGAAGGGCACCAGCAGACCCACGCCCACCGCGACCGCCAGCGAGGCCGTCATCACCGTACGGCGGCCGAAACGCTCGGACAGGGCGCTCATCGGCAGCACGAACAGGGCCAGACCGCCGGTGGCGGCCGCCACCGTCCAGCTCGCCTCGCTCGCCGCCACCCCGAACTCGCCGGAGATCAGCGGCAGCAGGGCCTGGGTGGAGTAGAGCAGGGCGAAGGTCGCGACCCCGGCGAGGAACAGGGCGAAGCTCATCCGGCGGTAGCCGGGGCCGCCCGGAGCCATCCGGGAGTCGGTCGCGGGGTCGGGGGAGGGGACGGGCGTGACGGCGTCCAGGGTGGCGGACGCCCCGGTACTGGCGGGAGACATGCCTCGACGCTATGCACGGCCCACTGATCCGTCCAATGCATGGAATCGTCATAATCGTTCCCGTGGAGCATGAGCAGAGGTCACGGGGTCGGCTGTCATCGTTCGGTGACATGGAAGACATGGCGATGTCGCTCGCGCCGCGCCTCGCGTACTTCGCCGGCGTCGCCCGCACCGAGCACGTCACCCGGGCCGCGCAGGAGTTGAACGTCCCCCAGTCCACGCTCTCGCGGGCCATGGTCCGGCTGGAGCAGGACCTCGGCGTCACCCTGTTCGCCCGGCACGGCCGCACGGTCTCCCTCACCACCGCCGGGCGCACCTTCCTCGCCTCCGTCGAACGCGCCCTCGCCGAGGTCGAGCGCGCCGCCGAGGAGGTGCGCGCCGACGCCGACCCGGCCACCGGCAAGGTCGCCTTCGGCTTCCTGCACACCATGGGCGCCGAGACCGTCCCCGGCCTGCTGCACGCCTTCCGCGCCGACCACCCGCGCATCCGCTTCAGCCTGGTCCAGAACTACGGCGAGGCGATGCTGGAGCGGCTGCGCGCCGGTGAACTGGACCTCTGCCTGACCTCCCCGGTGCCGGACGCCCCCGACCTCGTCGCCCGCCGCCTGGACGAGCAGAAGCTGCGCCTGGTCGTCCCGGCCGACCACCGCCTGGCCGCCCGCCGCCGCATCCGGCTGGCCGAGGCGTCCGAGGAGACGTTCGTCACCCTGGAGCCGGGCTACGGCCTGCGCCGCATCACCGACGACCTCTGCCGCGAGGCCGGGTTCAAGCCCCGCATCGCCTTCGAGGGCGAGGAGGCGGAGACCCTGCGGGGCCTGGTGGCGGCCGGCCTCGGGGTCGCCCTGCTGCCGCCCCCCACGGTGCCGCGCCCGGGTGTGGTGGAACTGTCGGTCACGGCGCCGAGGGCGGCCCGGGAGATCGGCGTCGCCTGGCTGGCCGACCGCCCGGACACGCCACCGGTGGCGGCCTTCAAGAAGTTCCTGCTCTCCAGGAGGGGGAGCCTGCTGCCCTGAGGGCGCCCGGGAGACCGTGCGGGACCCCGGGTCTCACCGCCGCAGCGACTTGCCGAACCCCGCGGCCAGCGGCATCCGCAGCCCGATCGGCGGCGGAGCGGCCAGCGCGTCCTCCACCGGCCGCGACACCGGGTGCCCGAACAGGGCGCCCATGACGAAGTCCACCGCCAGCGAGCGCACTTCGTCGCGGTACTGGTGCAACGTGTGGCCGTCGGAGTGCACCTCGAAGCGGCACACGTCGCGGTTCGCCTTCTTCGCCCGCTCCGCCAGCCGGAACGACAGCTCCGGGTCGGTGCGTTCGTCGTTCGTGCCGTGCACGATCAGCACCCGCCGCCCCACGAGCTGCCGCACCGGCTCGGCGGGCGCGGCCACGTCGTCCTCGGGCAGCCAGGGAGCGAGCGCGACGACGGAGTTCACCGCCTCGTGGCCGCCCGCCCGCAGCGCCGCCCGCCCGCCCATGTCCAGGCCCACCAGGCACACCGGCACGTCCCCGTAGCGGCGTACGACCTCGTCGGCGGCCCACTCGGCGTCCGCCGCCGGATGCGCCTCGCTGCCGTTCCAGCCGCGGTAGCGGTAGCGCACGGCGTGCACGGCCAGCCCCTCCTCCCGGCCCGCGCGGGCGAACCGGCGGCCCAGGGAAGGCACGAAGGCCGTCGCCCAGACGGGGGACGGCCTGCGGGCGGAGGTCTCCTCCCCGCCGGGGAGCAGCAGCACCGCTCCGCTCACCGCCGTCGGCTCCGGCCCGACCGCCTTTCCCAGCCCGGCCGTTCGGACCGGCGTCGCTTGCTGTCCCATGACAGAACAGTGTCAGAAGGCGTGGTGTACGAAACCCGTCCGGGCGGTCACCGTTGCGTATCGGCGAGAACCCGTTGTGTCTCCTCGCGCAACAGGCGCGCTCTACGCGCGTAGGAGTTAGAGTGCGGAAATGACGAGCCAGACCGCACCGACTGGGACCGTCCCGGCCCACGTTCCGACGCCGGACCAGATCCGACGGGCACCCAAGGTTCTGCTGCACGACCACCTCGACGGCGGGCTGCGCCCCGGGACCGTCGTCGAACTCGCCCGGGAGACCGGGTACTCCGCGCTTCCCGAGACCGAGCCCGACAAGCTGGGCCTGTGGTTCCGCGACGCCGCCGACTCCGGCTCGCTGGAACGGTACCTGGAGACCTTCTCGCACACCGTCGGCGTCATGCAGACCAGGCAAGCGCTGGTCCGGGTCGCCCGGGAGTGCGCCGAGGACCTCGCCGAGGACGGGGTCGTCTACGCCGAGGTGCGCTACGCGCCCGAGCAGCACCTCGCGTCCGGGCTGAGCCTCGAAGAGGTCGTCGAGGCGGTCAACGAAGGCTTCCGGGAGGGCGAGCGGCTGGCCCGGGAGAGCGGCCGCCGCATCCGGATCGGCGCCCTGCTGACCGCCATGCGGCACGCGGCCCGCGCCCTGGAGATCGCCGAACTCGCCAACCGCTACCGGGACCTGGGCGTCGTCGGCTTCGACATCGCCGGCGCCGAGGCCGGCTACCCGCCCACCCGGCACCTGGACGCCTTCGAGTACCTGAAGCGGGAGAACAACCACTTCACCATCCACGCCGGCGAGGCCTTCGGGCTGCCCTCCATCTGGCAGGCGCTGCAGTGGTGCGGCGCGGACCGCCTCGGGCACGGGGTGCGGATCATCGACGACATCGAGGTGCGGGCGGACGGCTCGGTGCGGCTCGGACGGCTGGCCGCCTACGTCCGTGACAAGCGCATCCCGCTGGAGCTGTGCCCCAGCTCCAACCTGCAGACCGGGGCCGCGTCCTCCTACGCCGACCACCCGATCGGTCTGCTGCGGCGGCTGCACTTCAGGGCCACGGTGAACACGGACAACAGGCTGATGTCGCACACCAGCATGAGCCGGGAATTCGAGCACCTCGTCGAGGCGTTCGGCTACACACTCGACGACCTCCAATGGTTCTCCGTCAATTCAATGAAGTCGGCGTTCATTCCTTTCGATGAACGACTCGCGATGATCAACGAAGTGATCAAGCCCGGATATGCAGAGCTGAAGTCCGAATGGCTGTTCCAGCAGACCCCATCCACCAGTGGTTCTTCCGGCTCGGCGGACTGAGCGCGGGTAAAGGGTCCGGCGAAATGCGAACGCCCCTTCGCAAGTCGTACGCATTTCGGTGTTTGCGGGGTGCGGTGGGGGCTGTCTACGGTCGTGGTACCGCTCAGAACATTGCGATTCCCCGTCTCCGTATTCAAGGACGCATTTAACATGAAGCAGTCTGCAGCCAAGACCCTCGGTGTCGCCGCCCTCGGCGCCGCTTTCGCGGCCGTCGGCGCGGGCGCCGCCGAGGCGGCCCCGGCCGCTCCGGTCGCCCCGCAGGCCCTGGACTCCGTCACCGCCGCGCTGCCCGCCCAGAACGTCGGCCAGGCGCTGCCGAGCGCCGGCCAGGCGCTCGCCCAGGGGCAGGGCGCCCTCGGCGCCGGGGGCGCCGTCGCGCAGCCGGCGGTCGGGAACGTCGTCGCCGGGGGACCGGCCACGCCGCTCGCCGGGCTGCTCGGCGGGCTGCCGCTCCAGGGCATGCCCACCCAGGGCCTCATGGTGAACGGCCTGCCGCTCGGCTGACCCCCTCCGTCCGACGCGGCCGGCCTGCCCCGGGAAAGTCCCGGGGCAGGCCGGCCGCGTGCGCGGGCGGAGGTCCGGCCGGCGGGTCACCAGGTCGCGGCGCGCGCCTTGTCCTCGGCCGGGAGCAGGATCCACAGCGCTATGTAGAGCAGGAACTGCGGGCCGGGCAGCAGGCAGGACACCAGGAAGACGACCCGCATCGTCGTCGCCGAGGTACCGAAGCGCCGGGCCAGCGCGGCGCACACGCCGCCGATCACGCGGCCGTGGGTGGGGCGGGCGAGGGTGGACATCTGCGGCTCCTTGGTGGGCGTCGGGCGAGGCGGTCCGGTCGGCTGCCTCAACGATGTCCACGGTACGGAGACGAACGGGGCGAAGCGTCGCTCTACGGGGCGATCCCGACCCTGGGAATCGTCGGGGTACGCCCCTGAGTCAGGTCCTCCTGGACGGTGACCTGCCCGGTCGCGCCGGGCGCCCGTCCCGCCCTTCGGCGCAGCCAGGCCCGGCCCGCCGGGACGAAGGCCAGGTGGGCCAGAGCCACGCCCACGGTGTTCAGCAGCAGCGAGTCGACGTCCACGACCCGGCCGGGCACACCGGTCTGCAGCAGGGCGATGCCGGTGGAGACCAGGACGCCCGCGGCGGCCGTCCGGACCAGGGAGGCGAGCGGGGACACGGCGAGCCTGCCGTGCACCGCCGGCAGCAGGACGCCCATCGGCGCGAGCAGCGCCAGCCCCTCGGCGACGCGTCCGGCCGCCCGCGCCCCGCCCAGCGCCAGATCGGCGCGGATGCCGGCCAGCGGACGCAGATTGGCGGGCATCACCCAGGGCACGTCCAGGGGCCGCAGCATCAGCCAGGCGACGAGCCCGAGATGGGCGACGAGGAGGACACCCCCCGCCACACGGATACGGATCGCGGCGCTGCCGCCGATGGAGCCTTGACGCTGCACGCCCCCCTAGACGCGCCCCCGTGCACGAACGGTTCCGCACCCCGCACGCCGCCCCGCGTGAGGCGTCCGCCACACCCGTGCGCCGGCGGCCGCTCAGCCCGCGGTGACGTCGGTCGACGGCGGGGCCGTGCTGCCCGGCCGGTTGCGGACGGCGTCGGTGCACTCGTAGCGGTGCAGCGGGGCGGGAGCGGGGCCGCCGAGGATCACCGAGCCGTCGCCCTCGGTCGCCGCCGAGTCGGACAGGGTGCACACGATCTGGGCGAGGGCGTAGGAGGTGAGCCGGGCCGGGGTGGTGCTCAGCCGCAGCGTGTCCTCCGGGTCCTTGTGGCCGGGGCCCGCCACGCCCAGGCCGCCCGGCACGTTCGTGGTGTAGCGCGCCGCCTTCTCCGCGGCCGTGGGGGACGCGGCGAGCTGGTCCAGCAGGCCCTGGGCCACGATGACCCGGCGCCGCGCGTCCGGCGTGCCCTCCGGGACGCGCACGGTGCGGTCGACGGCCACCAGGGAGGACCCGCACAGCAGGAACACCTGCACCGGCACCCCGTGCGCGGACTGTGCCGTGGCATCGGGCGCGGACAGCGAGCACGGGACCCGGGAGGGGGCCGCGCCGAAGTCCGTCGGCACCTCGGTGGGCCGGATCCCGCACCCGGCGAGCACCGCGGTCAGGAGGGAGGCCGCGAGCAGACGTCGTACGGTCCGGGCCGCCGGCGCGGTCCGTTCAGCCCGTGCGGTCCGTTCAGCCCGTGCGGTCCGTGCGGTCCGTGTGGTCCGTGCGGTCATGATCCCCCCTTCCCGGCGTCGCCTGCCTTGTCGCTCCCCGTGTGCTCCTCGTCCTGCTCTGTCAGCCCGGAGACGTCCCGTGGCAGCCGCAGTGTGAACACCGCGCCGCCCTCGGCCGAGTTGGCGGCGGTGATGCCGCCGCCGTGGATGTGGGCGTTCTCCATGGCGATGGACAGACCCAGACCGCTGCCCTCGGAGCGCGGCCGGGAGGCGCTGGCCTTGTAGAAACGGTCGAAGACGTGCGGCAGCACGTCCTCGGGGATGCCCGGACCGTGGTCGCGCACCGCGATGACCAGGTCGTCGCCGTCGATCCGCACCGACACCCTGACCGGCGACCCGCCGTGCTTGAGGGCGTTGCCGATCAGGTTGGCCAGTATGACGTCAAGGCGGCGCGGGTCCAGTCGCGCGTGGATGCCGCGCTCGGCGTCCAGGTCGACGGCGTCCAGCCAGGCCCGGGCGTCGATGCAGGCGGTGATCTGGTCGGCGATGTCCACGTCGTCCAGGACCAGCCGGGCGGTGCCCGCGTCGAAGCGGGTCACCTCCATCAGGTTCTCGACCAGGTCGTTCAGCCGCCGGGTCTCGCTGACCACCAGCCGTACCGCGGGCTCGACCATCGGGTCGATGCCTCCGGCCTCGGACTCCAGCTCCTCCTCCAGCACCTCCGTCACGGCGGTGATGGCGGTCAGCGGGGTCCGCAGCTCGTGGCTCATGTCCGCCACGAAGCGGCGCGAGGCCTCGTCCCGGGCGGCCATGTCGGCGACCCGTTTCTCCAGGGCCTCGGCCGCGTTGTTGAACGTCCGCGACAGATCGGCCAGTTCGTCGGTGCCGGACACGCTCAGCCGGGTGTCGAGCCGCCCCTCGCCGAGCCGCCGGGCGGCCACCCCGAGCCGGTGCACCGGCTTCAGCACGGTCGTGGCGGCGGCCTGCGCGAGCAGCGCCGAGCCGATCAGGGCCAGGGCTGTCGCGATCCCCAGCGACCAGGCCAGCGAGTTCAGGTCCTTGGCCTCGGGCTCCAGCGACTTGGCCAGGTAGCCCGTCGGCCCGCCGCCGGCCAGCCGCGCGCCGGCCACCAGGTACGGCGTGCCGTGCTCGTCGACCCGCTGCCAGTACAGGTGGTACGGCGCCTTGTTGCCGCCGGTCACCTTCTGCCGCTTGTTCACCGCAGCGCGCAGCGACGCCGGCACGTCCTCCAGCGAGAAGCCGTTGATCCCGCCCGAGGTGCCGTACACCGTCTTGCCGCGGGCGTCCTCGGCGACCAGCAGCACGCTGAACCGCTGGCTGCTCGCCGCCATCTGGCCCGCTGCGCGCTGCAGTTCGTCCTGGGTGGGCCGGGCGGGCAGCGCGCCCGCCCGGTTCTGCATCTCCTGCTGGAAGTCGCGCAGCACGGCGTCCTGGGCGCGCGTCAGCACGGCCTCCCGGTTCAGCCAGTACGCGATGCCCGACGCCGACACCGCGGCGGTGAGCGCGACCAGCGCGAAGACGAGCACCAGCCGCAGCCTGAGGCTGGTGAACCGCAGCCGCGACAGACTTCCCCCGCGCCCCGCGGTCCAGCCGCGCGGCCCCCCTCGCGTATCGGTCACTGAGGGGCGTCCAGGCGGTAGCCGACACCGCGGACGGTGCGGATCAGCGTCGGGGAGGAGGGCACGTCCTCCACCTTGGCGCGCAGCCGCTGCACGCACGCGTCCACCAGGCGGGAGTCGCCCAGGTAGTCGTGCTCCCAGACCAGCCGCAGCAACTGCTGCCGGGACAGCGCCTGACCGGGGCGCCGGCTCAGCTCCAGCAGCAGCCGCAGCTCGGTCGGCGTGAGCTGCAGGTCCTCGCCGTTCTTGGTCACGGTCATCGCGGAGCGGTCGATGACGAGGCTGCCGAAGGTCGCCGAGTCGCTGGACTCGCGTTCCCCGCGCCGCAGCACGGCCCGGATCCGGGCGTCCAGCACCCGGCCCTGGACCGGCTTCACGACGTAGTCGTCGGCGCCGGACTCCAGGCCGACCACCACGTCGATGTCATCGCTGCGGGCGGTCAGCAGGATGATCGGCAGCTGGTCGGTGCGCCGGATGCGCCGGCACACCTCGAACCCGTCGATGCCGGGCAGCATCACGTCCAGCACGATCAGATCCGGCCGCTGCTCGCGCAGCAGCTTCAGACCGTCCTCACCGCTGGCAGCGGTCGCCACCCGGTGGCCCTGGCGCGTCAGGGAGAGCTCCAGGGCCGTGCGGATGGCGTCGTCGTCCTCGATCAGCAACAGGGAAGGCACGGGCTCATTCTGGCCCATGGACGGGGTGCGGATCGACCGGCGGGACGCAGAACGCGGCGCGCGGGGCCCGCGGGCGGCCGGGCGCGCCCCGGCGGGGCCGTCGCGCCGGAGGCCGGCGAACCGTGCCGCCCGCTCGCGCACACCGTTGCTGACACGCCTGGATCCGAACCCCTGTGACAGGTCTGTGACAGTCGGCGGACACGGCCATGAAGGTCGCTCGGCAAGCTTCTCGGCACAGGCAAGGAAGCACGACCGAGCAGGCCGGGCCGGAAGTCCACCACGGGGAGCGCGAGATGAACACGCTGCACAGCATCAGCACCAGCGCAGTGGTCACGCGTCTGCACGACGTGCACCGGGGGCCGGAGAAGTCCGGTGCCGATGGGGGTCCCTCCCGCGCGAGCTCGTTCGAGCGTGGGGGAGGGCGGGGGTGCGCTCGCGGCGCCGGGCGTCAGCACACCGGTTACATGACGGTGGTTGACGCGCACACGGGGGAGACGCACGGGGGATCCGCGTACGGGGAGGAACCGGGGGAGCGTCGCTCGCTGACCGAGGCGGAGTTCACCGCCTACGTCCAGGAGCGTCGCGCCTCCCTGTACGCCACCGCCTACCACCTGACCGGCGACCGCTTCGAGGCCGAGGACCTGCTGCAGAGCGCGCTGTTCTCGACGTACCGGGCGTGGGAGCGGATCAGCGACAAGGCGGCGGTCGGCGGCTACCTGCGCCGCACCATGACCAATCTGCACATCAGCGCCTGGCGGCGCCGCAAGCTCAACGAGTACCCGACCGAGGAACTGCCCGAGACGCCCGGTGACACGGACGCGATGCGCGGCACCGAGCTGCGCGCGGTCCTGTGGCAGGCGCTGGCCCGGCTGCCCGAACCGCAGCGCACCATGCTGGTCCTGCGCTACTACGAGGGCCGTACGGACCCGGAGATCGCGGAGATCCTCGGCATCAGCGTCGGCACGGTGAAGTCCAGCATCTGGCGGTCCCTGCGCCGGCTGCGCGAGGACGAGGTCCTCAGCTTCGGCCGTGACGAGGAGAGCGCCTTCGGCGAGCTGGTCGCCTGAGGTCAGGGGGAACACGGGGGAACGGGGGACCACTGGGGGGTGGAACCCACGGGGGAACACGGGGGAGCGAAAGGGAGCGGGACTGGCCGGACCTCGGGTCCGGCCAGTCCCGTCTCGCGTTCCCGCGTGACGCGTTCCCTCAGGCCACCGTCCGCTGCGGCGTCCGCACTCCCGCCGCGGCCAGCCGGTCCAGTGCCTCGTCCCGGTCGCAGGGGTGGGCGCCGAGGGCCACCTGACGGGCCACGATCGACCGCTCGGTGCGCATCAGCCGCCAGCCCCGCCGCAGCAGGAACGGCACCGACTTGCGGCCCTCCCTGAGGTCCCGCAGGAAGCGTCGGCGGAAGGTGGTGACCGAACCCCGGCTCAGGCACAGCGCGTCGGCCAGCACGCCCCGTTCCCGGCACCGCTCCACGATCTCGGCGGCGAAGATGCCCTCCGCGATGAACAGCGGTGCGGACCCTATGCTCAGCGTCTCCTCGCCAGTGCGGGCGCTCAGCGAGATGTCGTACACGGGTACGGGCGTCACCCCCGTGGCGCACAGCCGCACGATGGCGTCGACCGCGACATCCGCGTCCCACGACCGGGGGTGGTCCCAGTCGATGTCCGAACTCCCGTCCACCAGCGGCAGGGTCGGATCGCCGGCCTCCTTGTAGAAGTCGTCGAGGCGCAGCACGGGAAGCCCGGAACGGGCGGCGACGAGGGACTTGCCCGAACCCGAGGGGCCGCACAGCAGCACGACGCGGGCGGGAGGCGGGAGATGAAGGCTCACGGAACACCAGTTTGACGCATGGTGGCGCTCCTGCCGACCCCGCGGGTCGGCTTTGGAGCGCGCGTCACATCTCAACTACCCTACGTGCCTGTCCGTTCACCCAGCGCACCAGAAGGCGGCACCGGCGATGGCCCGACACTCTTCCTCCCCGCACCCCACCGTGCAGCGCGCCCTGATCGCCCTCGCGGCCGCCGGAGCGGCGCTGGGAGCGGGCGCGGCGTCCGCGCACGCCGACGGCGCCCGGCTCGCCGACGCGCCCGCCTCGCTCGGCGGCGTCGACCCGGCGGCGGGGCTGACGAGCGTCGCCGGCGCGGTCGGCCACGCCACCGGTCCGGTAGCGGGACTCAAGCCCAATCCGCTCGCCGGCACCGGAGTCGACCCGCTGGACAACGGCGTCGGCACCCAGATCGCCGACTTCAAGCCGGTCGACTCCCGCGATCTGACCCGGCCGGTCGCCGAGGCGGACTCGTTCGGCAGTCTGCCCGTGGTGGGGCGGGTCATGGACCCGCAGGGCGCCTCCCACGGCGCGCCGCGGGACTGACGCGCCCCCTGGCCTGCGCCCCGGTACGGCGAAGAGCCGCGCCACCCCCGGACGGAGGGGTGACGCGGCTCGCTCGTGCGGGCGTCGGCCGGGTCAGTACGCCGAGCCGGACGCGCCCAGGGAGCCCGTCGGGTGCCAGACCGTCTTGGTCTCCAGGAACGCCGTCAAGCGGTCGGTGCCCGGCGTCTCGAAGTAATCCACAGGCTGTGGACGCAGGACGCGCTTGAGGTTGTCGGCGGCCGCGATCTCCAGCTCCTTGGCCAGCGCCTCGTCGGCGCCCGCGAGGTCGATCGCGTTGACGTCCTGGTGCGCGGCCAGCGGCGCGGCGATCTCCGCCGTGCGGCCCGACAGGACGTTGACGACACCGCCGGGGACGTCGGAGGTGGCCAGCACCTCGCCCAGGGACAGCGCGGGCAGCGGGGCCTTCTCGGAGGCGATCACCACCGCCGTGTTGCCGGTGGCGATCACCGGGGCGACGACCGAGACCAGTCCGAGGAACGACGACTCCTGCGGGGCCAGGACGGCGACCACGCCGGTCGGCTCCGGGGAGGAGAGGTTGAAGAACGGGCCCGCGACCGGGTTGGCGCCGCCCACCACCTGGGCGATCTTGTCCGTCCAGCCCGCGTACCAGACCCAGCGGTCGATCGTGGCGTCCACGACCGCGGCCGCCTTGGACTTCGACAGGCCCTCGGCGTCCGCGACCTCCCGGGCGAACTGATCCCGGCGGCCCTCCAGCATCTCCGCGACGCGGTAGAGGACCTGGCCGCGGTTGTAGGCGGTCGCGCCGGCCCAGCCGCCGAACGCCTTGCGCGCGGCGACCACCGCGTCACGGGCGTCCTTGCGCGAGGACTGCGGAGCGTTGGCCGACCAGTTGCCCTTCGAGTCCGTCACCTCGTACACCCGGCCGCTCTCGGAACGCGGGAACTTCCCGCCGACGTACAGCTTGTAGGTCTTGAAGACGCTCAGACGGTTCTGCTCAGACATCGAGGTACGCCTCCAGGCCGTGGCGGCCGCCCTCGCGGCCGAAGCCCGACTCCTTGTAACCGCCGAACGGCGAGGTCGGGTCGAACTTGTTGAACGTGTTGGACCAGACGACACCGGCGCGCAGCTTGTTCGCGACGGCCAGGATCCGGGAGCCCTTCTCGGTCCAGATGCCCGCGGACAGGCCGTACGCGGTGTTGTTGGCCTTGGCGACCGCCTCGTCGGGCGTGCGGAAGGTGAGGACCGACAGCACCGGGCCGAAGATCTCGTCGCGGGCGATGGTGTGCGCCTGGGTGACGTTCGTGAAGAGCGTCGGGGCGAACCAGTAGCCGGAGGAGGGCAGTTCGCAGGCGGGGGCCCAGCGCTCGGCGCCCTCCGCCTCGCCCTGCTCGGCCAGCGCGGTGATCCGGGCGAGCTGCTCGGCGGAGTTGATCGCGCCGATGTCGGTGTTCTTGTCGAGCGGGTCGCCGAGCCGCAGGGTGGACAGCCGGCGCTTGAGGGAGTCGAGCAGCTCGTCGTGGACCGACTCCTGGACCAGCAGCCGGGAGCCCGCGCAGCAGACCTGGCCCTGGTTGAAGAAGATGCCGTTCACGATGCCCTCGACGGCCTGGTCGACCGGCGCGTCGTCGAAGACGATGTTGGCGCCCTTGCCGCCCAGTTCCAGGGTGAGCTTCTTGCGGGTGCCGGCGACGGTCCGCGCGATCTCCTTGCCGACGGCCGTCGACCCGGTGAACGCGACCTTGTTCACGTCCGGGTGCGCGACCAGCGCGGCGCCCGTGTCGCCGTAGCCCGGGAGGATGTTGACGACGCCCCTGGGCAGGCCGGCCTGGCGGCAGATGTCCGCGAAGAACAGGGCGGACAGGGGGGTGGTCTCGGCCGGCTTCAGCACGACCGTGTTGCCGGTGGCCAGCGCGGGGGCGATCTTCCACGCCAGCATCAGCAGCGGGAAGTTCCAGGGGATCACCTGGCCGGCGACGCCGAGCGGCCTCGGGTCCGGTCCGAACCCGGCGTGGCCGAGCTTGTCGGCCCAGCCGGCGTAGTAGAAGAAGTGCGCGGCGACCAGCGGGAGGTCAGCGTCCCGGGTCTCCTTGATCGGCTTGCCGTTGTCCAGCGTCTCCAGGACCGCCAGTTCGCGGCTGCGCTCCTGGATGATGCGGGCGATGCGGAACAGGTACTTGGCGCGCTCGGAACCGGGCAGCGCCGACCACTTCTCGAAGGCCTTGCGGGCGGCCTTGACGGCGCGGTCGACGTCCTCGGCGCCGGCCTGCGCGACCTCGGAGAGCACCTCCTCCGTGGACGGCGAGACCGTCTTGAAGACCCTGCCGTCGGCGGCCTCGGTGAACTCGCCGTCGATGAACAGGCCGTAGGAGGGGGCGATGTCGACGACCGCGCGGGACTCGGGCGCCGGTGCGTACTCGAATGCGGATGCCATGGTGATCAGTCCACCGTCACGTAGTCGGGGCCGGAGTAGCGGCCGGTGGCCAGCTTCTGACGCTGCATGAGCAGGTCGTTCAGGAGCGAGGAGGCGCCGAAGCGGAACCAGTGGTTGTCCAGCCAGTCCTCGCCCGCGGTCTCGTTGACCAGGACCAGGAACTTGATCGCGTCCTTGCTGGTGCGGATGCCGCCGGCCGGCTTCACGCCGACCTGGACGCCGGTCTGGGCGCGGAAGTCGCGGACGGCCTCCAGCATGAGCAGGGTGTTCGCGGGCGTGGCGTTCACCGCCACCTTGCCGGTCGACGTCTTGATGAAGTCGGCGCCCGCCATCATGCCCAGCCAGCTCGCCCGGCGGATGTTGTCGTACGTCGACAGCTCGCCGGTCTCGAAGATGACCTTCAGCCGGGCGCTCGTGCCGCAGGCCTCCTTCACGGCGACGATCTCGTCGTACACCTTGAGGTACTTGCCCGCGAGGAACGCGCCACGGTCGATGACCATGTCGATCTCGTCGGCGCCCGCGGCCACGGCGTCCCGGACGTCGGCCAGCTTCACCCCGAGGGCGGCCCTGCCGGCCGGGAAGGCGGTGGCGACCGAGGCGACCTTCACGCCGGAACCGGCGACGGCCTCCTTGGCCGTGGCCACCATGTCGGGGTAGACGCAGACGGCCGCGGTCGCCGGGGTGGTGCGGTCCGTCGGGTCCGGATGGACCGCCTTGGCGCCGAGCGCCCGGACCTTGCCCGGGGTGTCCGCGCCTTCCAGCGTCGTCAGGTCGACCATCGAGATGGCGAGGTCGATGGCGTACGCCTTCGCGGTGGTCTTGATGGAACGGGTGCCGAGAGACGCGGCGCGCGCCTCCAGGCCGACCGCGTCGACGCCGGGCAGCCCGTGGAGGAAGCGGCGCAGCGTGCTGTCGGACGCGGTGACGTCAGCGAAAGGCTGTGCGGGGGATGCAGTGGTGGGCATGGTCACCAGACGAGCATATCTACGCGCGTAGCGGATGTATACCCCCGAGACGCTCGTCACCCGCCCGGCGACCGCGGACCGGCGCCGGGCCCCGGGGTGCGCGGGACCGCCTCGCCGGCGTCGTGCACAATCGGCACCATGACGACCCCGGACCACCAGTCACCCGAGCCCCGGCCCACCGCCAAGGACGTGATCTACCGCTCGCCCCTGGCGCTGGTGGCCGGTGTGCTGCTGCTGGTGCTCGCCTGCTGGCTGGGCTTCGACGCGCTGGTCCGCGGGCACGGGCGCACCCCCTGGCTGGCGCTCGCCGCCCTGATCCTCGCCGTTCCGCTGGTGATCGCGTTCACGCTGCGCCCGGCGGTGTTCTCGGGCGAGGACCGGCTGCGGGTGCGCAACCCCTTCCGGTCGGTCACCCTGCCCTGGGGCGAGGTCGCCTCCCTGCGCTCCGGCTACACCAACGAGGTCGTCGCCAACTCCGGCGACAAGTACCAGCTCTGGGCCGTCCCGGTCTCGCTGCGCGCCCGGAAGAAGGCCGCGCGCCGGCAGGCCCGCGCGGAGGCGGCGGCCCGGGGCGGCCGCTCGGGCGGGCCCGGTCTCGGCGGGCTGGGCCTCGGCGGCGTGCTCGGCGGCACGGGCGACCACGACGGCCCGACCCGCGCGGAGTCCGACCAGATCATCGCCGACCTGCGGGCCACCGCGGAAAGCCGGGGCCCGGCCAGGACGGCCCAGGGCGAGGTGACCGTCCGCTGGGCCTACGAGGTGATCGCCCCCGCGGCGGCCGGGGCGGTGCTGCTGGCGGTACTGCTGGCGGTGGGCTGAGTCAGCGGGCGGCGTAGGGCAGGAAGCAGTCCCAGGCCGCGGGGGAGAGGGCGAGAGCGGGGCCCTCGGTGTTCTTGGAGTCGCGGACGCGGACGGTGCGGGGGGCTATCGCGATCTCGACGCAGGATTCGCCGTCGCCGCTACTGCTGTGGCTGCTCTTGAACCACGCGGGTGCCGTGGAGTTCCCAGGGACGGTCTCGTCGATCATGTCTCTCCCAGGAGTTGCTCGATGAAGGCCCGCGACTGCCGTGGGGTAAGGGCCTGGGCTCGGATCATTCCATAGCGCAGTTCGAGAATCCTGATGTGCTTCGGCTCGGAGACGGGGCGGCTGTTGAACGCACCGCTGGAGCGCCCCACCGCGGTACCGTCGGGGAACTTCAGCAGCTCGATCACCCCGCCGGTGCCGAAGTGCTCCTCGTTGTCGGTCGGCGTGACCTGAATGGAGACGTTCCGGGACCGCGCCAGCTCCAGCAGGCGTTCGAGTTGCCGCCGCCACACCGCTCTGCCGCCCACCGGACGCCGCAACGTCACTTCCTCCTGCACGAAACTGAGCGTCGGCCTCGGCACCCGTTCGAACACGGAACGCCGAGCCATCCGTGCGGCCACCATGCGCTCCACCTCCTCCTCGGGGTAGGCGGGTAGCCAGACCTCGAAGAGCGCCCGCATGTGCTCCTCGGTCTGCAACAGGCCGTGAATGTTGTTGCACTCGTACGCGCCGATCTCGACGGCCTGTGCCTCCAGCTTGGCCAGCTCCCGAACCTTCCTCGGGTACCGGACCTTGGCCACGTCCTCCTTCATCGCCGCGAGCAGACCGCCCGCCCCCAGCGCCTCGTCGGCGCGGTCCAGGTACTCGGGCCGGGGGATCCGCTTGCCCGCCTCGATCTTGTAGACCATGTCCTCGCCGTAGCCCACGGCCCGGCCGAAATCCGGGGCACGCACTCCGGCGGCCTCACGGCGCAGCCTCAACTGCCGCCCGACCGTCGCGATCACGGCGACGCCCCACTCGTCGTCCGGGTCGACCTCCCAGCCCGGCTCGTCCGCCTCGGTCCTGAGGCGTTCCGCCTGTCCGTCGACCGTCATACCGCCCTCACCGACTCGGCCCCGCTCCGTGACTCCCTGTGCGCGCAGGGTCATCGGTCACGGTAGCGGGGCCGGTCTGGAGGCGTGCGGTGATCGGAGAAGAAGGGCCGCTCAGAGACCCGCCGCCGCCGACAGGTCCCGCTTCAGGGCCGTCAGGAGTTCGCCGGCCCGGGTGCGGGCCGCCGGGAGGGCGGTGCGGTCCGGGGCCGGGACGACGACCTCCAGGTAGCACTTGAGCTTGGGCTCGGTGCCGCTGGGGCGGACGATGACCCGGGCGCCGTCGAGCGTGTAGCGCAGGCCGTCGGTGGGCGGGAGCCGGTCCGTGCCCAGGGTCAGGTCCTCGGCGCGGGTGATGGCCAGGCCCGCCAGCTCGGTCGGGGGCCGCTCGCGCAGCCGGCGCATCGCGTCCGAGATGACCGACAGGTCCTCGACGCGGACCGACAACTGGTCCGTCGCGTGCAGCCCGTGCTCCACGGCCAGGTCGTCGAGCAGGTCGAGCAGGGTGCGTCCCCGCTCCTTCAGCGCCGAGGCCAGCTCGGTGATCAGCAGCGCGGCGGTGATGCCGTCCTTGTCGCGCACGCCCTCCGGGTCCACGCAGTAGCCGAGCGCCTCCTCGTAGCCGTAGCGCAGGCCGTCCACGCGGGCGATCCACTTGAAGCCGGTCAGGGTCTCCTCGTAGGGCAGCTTCGCGCTCCCGGCGATGCGGCCGAGGAGGGAGGAGGAGACGATCGACTCCGCGAAGGTGCCGGCCACCCCGCGCTCGACCAGGTGGGCGGCGAGCAGCGAGCCCACCTCGTCGCCGCGCAGCATCCGCCAGTCGGCGCCGTCCCGGACGGCCACGGCGCAGCGGTCGGCGTCCGGGTCGTTGGCGATGACCAGGTCCGGGTCCGTGGCGCGGGCCCGCGCGAACGCCAGGTCCATGGCGCCCGGCTCCTCCGGGTTGGGGAAGGCCACCGTCGGGAAGTCCGGGTCCGGGTCGGCCTGCTCGGCGACCAGCACCGGCTCCGGGAAGCCGGCGCGCGCGAAGGCGGCCAGCAGCACGTCCCGGCCGACGCCGTGCATCGCCGTGTAGACCGTGCGGGCGGTGCGCGGGGAGCCGGCGGCGAGGACGGCGTCCGTGCGGGCCAGGTAGGCGTCCAGCACCGCGTCGTCCAGGGTCCGCCAGCCGGACTCCGGACGCGGGACGTCGTGCAGGGAGGCGATCGCGTCGATCTCGGCGGCGATCTCCGCGTCGGCGGGCGGGACGATCTGGGAGCCGTCGCCCAGGTAGACCTTGTAGCCGTTGTCCCGGGGCGGGTTGTGGCTGGCGGTGACCTCCACGCCGGCGACCGCGCCCAGGTGCCTGATGGCGAACGCCAGCACCGGGGTGGGCAGGGGGCGGGGGAGCACGGCGGCGCGCAGACCGGCGCCGGTCATCACGGCGGCGGTGTCCCGGGCGAAGTCGGCGGACTTGTGGCGGGCGTCGTAGCCGATGACGACCAGCCCGGCGCCGTCGCCCCCGTGGGGGGTCCCGCTCTTCTTCAGGTACGCGGCGAGGCCGGCCGCGGCACGGATGACGACCGCGCGGTTCATGCGCATCGGGCCGGCGCCCAGCTCGCCGCGCAGGCCCGCGGTGCCGAACTGGAGGGTGCCGGAGAACCGGTCCGTGAGCGCCGGCACGTCACCGGCGTCGATCAGCCCGGCGAGCTCCTCGCGGGTCTGCGGGTCGGGGTCCTCGGCGAGCCATGCCTTGGCCTTGGCGATGAGTTCGTCGTGCACCTTGGGATCAACCTCTCCTCAGTTCCTGCCGGAGGCTTCGCCCCCGGACCCCCGTTCCGCGCCGTCCCGCCGGCCGGGCCGGCGGGCGCGCGGTCTCTCAGATCCTGCCCAGCACCTGCGCCAGCAGCTGCCCCATGCGCGCCGCCGAGTCGCGGCCCGCCTGCAGGACCTCCTCGTGGTTCAGCGGCTCGCCGGTCATGCCCGCGGCGAGGTTGGTGACCAGGGAGATGCCCAGCACCTCGGCGCCGGCCTCGCGGGCGGCGATCGCCTCGAGCACCGTGGACATGCCGACCAGGTCCGCGCCGATGACGCGGGCCATGCGGATCTCCGCCGGGGTCTCGTAGTGCGGGCCGGGGAACTGGGCGTAGACGCCCTCCTCCAGGCTGGCGTCGATCTCCTTGCACAGGGCGCGCAGCCGAGGTGAGTAGAGGTCGGTGAGGTCGACGAAGTTGGCGCCGACGATCGGCGAGGTCGCCGTCAGGTTGATGTGATCGCTGATCAGCACCGGCTGGCCGGGGCGCATGCCCTCGCGCAGTCCGCCGCAGCCGTTGGTGAGGACCACGGTCTTGCAGCCGGCGGCGACGGCCGTCCGGACGCCGTGCGCGACGGCGGCCACTCCGCGGCCCTCGTAGTAGTGGGTACGGCCCAGGAAGACCAGGGCGCGCTTGTCACCGAAGGAGTACGAGTGGACCTTGCCGCCGTGACCCTCGACGGCCGGCGGCGGGAAGCCGGGCAGCTCGGTGACCTGGAACTCGGCGTCGGGGGCGCCCAGGGCGTCGACGGCCGGAGCCCAGCCGGAGCCCATCACGAGGGCGACGTCGTGGGTCTCGGCGCCGGTCAGTTCGCGCAGGCGCGCGGCGGCGGCGTCGGCGGCGGCGTAGGGATCGCCCTGGAGGTCGTCCGGAAGAAGAGATGCGTTCACGCCGACGAGGGTAGCCGGTTCTCGCCTACGCGCGTAGATGACGGAGCCCACGGGATGGCGATCGTTGTCTTGTCGTTTCCAACGAGACCCGGCCCCAGACGGGGCGTCGCTGCGCGGCGGGCGCTAACACGGCCGCTTGCGCAGTTCCATCACGTAGTCGTGGGGCGCGCCGGCGGATTCCGCCGCGTCCGCGATCTCGCCCAGGTAGCGGGCCGAGGGCAGTCCGCCCTCGTAGCCGTTGAGCACGTACACCCAGGCCGGCTCCTCGCCGTCCAGGGTGTGCACGCGCACCCGGACGCGGCGGTAGATCTCCAGGCCCACGCCCTCCCACCGGTCGAGGGACTCCTCGTCCATCGGCGCGACGTCGTACAGCCCGACGAAGACCTGGGCCCCCGGCTGCTCGACGATCGTCGCCAGCGCGCCCTCCCAGCCGAGCTGCTCGCCGCCGAAGGTGAGCCGCCAGCCGTTCAGCCAGCCCACGGCGCGCTGCGGGGAGTGCGGGGCGCGGCGGGACATCAGGCGCGCGTCGAGGTTGCCGGCGTACGCGGCATAGAGCGACATGGACGAAGGGTACGGCAGGCGGAACTCCCGTCCCGCGGGTCCCGGTGGCACCGGCCGCCGCCCCCGGGCAGTAGCACCTTGTAGCGTGCGGGACAATGGGGTACGTGACTCGGATCGTGATCATCGGTGGCGGACCCGGCGGATACGAGGCGGCCCTGGTGGCCGCCCAGCTCGGCGCGGAGGTGACCGTCGTCGACTGCGACGGTCTGGGCGGAGCGTCGGTGCTGACCGACTGCGTGCCGTCGAAGACACTCATCGCCACGGCCGAGGTGATGACCACCTTCGACTCCTCGTACGAGGAGCTCGGCATCATCGTCGCCGACGACACCCCGCCGCTGGAGCAGGCGGCCCGGGTGGTCGGCGTGGACCTGGGCAAGGTCAACCGCCGGGTGAAGCGGCTCGCGCTCGCCCAGTCCCACGACATCACCGCCTCCGTCACCCGGGCCGGCGCCCGCGTCATGCGCGGCCGCGGCCGGCTCGACGGCATGCAGGCCCTCGACGGTTCCCGCAAGGTCGTCGTCACCGCCGCCGACGGCACCGAGGAGACCCTCACCGCCGACGCCGTCCTGATCGCCACCGGCGGTCACCCGCGCGAGCTGCCCGACGCCCGGCCCGACGGCGAGCGCATCCTCAACTGGACGCAGGTCTACGACCTCGACGAACTGCCGGAGGAACTGATCGTGGTCGGCTCCGGCGTCACCGGCGCCGAGTTCGCCGGCGCCTACCAGGCGCTGGGGTCCAAGGTCACCCTGGTCTCCTCCCGGGACCGGGTGCTGCCGGGCGAGGACCCGGACGCCGCCGCGGTCCTGGAGGACGTCTTCCGCCGCCGCGGCATGAACGTCATGGCCCGCTCCCGGGCGCAGTCCGCCAAGCGCGTCGGCGACCGGGTCGAGGTGACGCTGGCCGACGGCCGGGTCATCACCGGCTCGCACTGCCTGATGGCCGTCGGCGCGATCCCCAACAGCGCGGGCCTCGGCCTGGAGGAGGCCGGCGTCAAGCTGCGCGACTCCGGGCACATCTGGACCGACAAGGTGTCGCGCACGACGGCTCCGGGCGTGTACGCGGCCGGTGACGTCACGGGCGTCTTCGCGCTCGCGTCGGTCGCGGCGATGCAGGGACGCATCGCCATGTACCACTTCCTCGGCGACGCGGTGGCCCCGCTGAACCTGAAGACGGTCTCCTCCAACGTCTTCACCGACCCCGAGATCGCCACCGTCGGCTACAGCCAGGCGGACGTGGACGCGGGCAAGATCGACGCCCGGGTGGTGAAACTGCCGCTGCTGCGCAACCCGCGCGCCAAGATGCAGGGCATCCGGGACGGCTTCGTCAAGATCTTCTGCCGGCCGGGCACCGGGATCGTCGTGGGCGGCGTCGTCGTGGCGCCGCGCGCCTCGGAACTGATCCACCCCATCTCGATCGCCGTCGACAACAATCTGACGGTCGAGCAGATCGCGAACGCCTTCACGGTGTACCCCTCGCTTTCGGGCTCGATCGCCGAGGTGGCACGGCAGTTGCACACGCGCAAGGCGGGCGTCGAGGCCTGACCGGAACGGGCCGACTTCCCGCTGGTCACGGGGAGTTGCCGCGCATGCGTGCGGCATAGGCGGGAGGACTAAGGACTTATACCACCTCCCGTCATGCCGTGCGAACAACTTCTGTTATTCGGCGCAAACTGCTGAAACCAGACGGTCGTTGGGGTTACTGTCAGTTTCGTGTTCGCTGCAGAACGTCGCCAATTGATCCTCGAAATGGTGCGAGCGAACGGGGCCGTGTCGCTCCGTGAGCTCGCCCGCGTCGTCCAGACCTCCGAAGTGACCGTACGGCGGGACGTGCGCGCACTGGAGGCAGAAGGACTCCTCGACCGCCGGCACGGCGGTGCGGTACTGCCGGGCGGGTTCACGCGCGAGTCCGGCTTCCCGCAGAAGTCGCACCTCGCGACCGCCGAGAAGACGGCCATCGCCGACCTCGCCGCCGGCCTCGTCGAAGAGGGCGAGGCCATCGTCGTCGGGGCGGGCACCACCACGCAGGAGCTGGCACGCCGGCTCGCGCGGGTGCCCGGGCTGACCGTCGTCACCAACTCGCTGCTGGTCGCCCAGGCGCTGGCCCACGCCAACCGGGTGGAGGTCGTGATGACCGGCGGCACCCTGCGCGGCTCCAACTACGCCCTCGTCGGCTCCGGCGCCGAGCAGTCCCTCCAGGGGCTCAGGGTCTCCAAGGCCTTCCTGTCCGGCAGCGGGCTCACCGCGGAGCGCGGGCTGTCCACGTCCAACATGCTGTCCGCCTCCGTCGACCGGGCCCTGGTGCAGGCCGCCGCCGAGGTCGTGGTCCTCGCCGACCACACCAAGCTGGGCACCGACACGATGTTCCAGACGGTGCCGACCGACGTCATCACCCGCCTGGTCACCGACGAGCCGCCCGCGCACGACGACCGGGCCGGCACGGAACTGCAGGCCCTTGCCGACCAGGGCGTGCAGATCGCCGTGGCGGGGGCGGGGGGAAACCCGGTGGGTGAACCCGTGCCCGCGGCGCGCCAGCAGCGCTCCTCGTCGCTGCCCGGGCCCCGGCGGGGACAGGTCGCCGGGGCCGCGCTGCGGGGGATGCTCGGTGACCAGCCGACCGGGGCCGAACGGGGACGCGTCGCCGACCTGCGCAGGCGCTGAGGGCCTGCCCGGGCTTCGGGTCCCGCGGGGCGTGGCCGGAGGCCGGCACCGCGCCCTGCGCCGTGCCGGACGCCCGCGCCGCCTCCCCGGGCCGACCCGCGCGCGGGCCCCGGGTGCCGCCCGGGCGCCCGTGGAACGCGGACGCCCGGTGGGCCCTGACGGGCGCCACCGGGCGGCGTTGTTCGGGACGGCCTGGCGTCAGTCCTTGATCTCGCAGATCGCGGCGCCGGACGTGACCGAGGCGCCCACCTCGAAGTTCAGGCCCTTGACGGTGCCGGACCTGTGGGCGTTGAGCGGCTGCTCCATCTTCATGGCCTCCAGGACGACGACCAGGTCGCCCTCCTTGACCTCCTGGCCCTCCTCCACGGCGACCTTGACGATCGTGCCCTGCATCGGGGAGGCGAGGGTGTCGCCGGAGGCCACCGGGCCGGACTTCTTGGCCGCGCGGCGCTTCGGCTTGGCGCCGGCGGCGAGGCCGGTGCGGGCCAGCGACATGCCCAGGGAGGACGGCAGGGAGACCTCGAGGCGCTTGCCGCCGACCTCGACGACGACCGTCTCGCGGCCCGTCTCCTCCTCCGCCTCGGCGTCGGCCGGAGCGGTGAAGGGCTTGATCTCGTTGACGAACTCGGTCTCGATCCAGCGGGTGTGGACCGCGAACGGCTCATCGGAACCGGTCAGCTCGGGAGCGAACGCCGGGTCCCTGACGACCACGCGGTGGAACGGGATGGCCGTCGCCATGCCCTCGACCTGGAACTCGTCCAACGCCCGGGCGGCCCGCTCCAGGGCCTCCTTGCGGGTGCGGCCGGTGACGACCAGCTTGGCGAGCAGCGAGTCCCACGCCGGGCCGATCACGCTGCCGGCCTCCACGCCCGCGTCAAGGCGGACGCCGGGACCGGCCGGCGCGTCGAAGCGGGTGACCGCACCGGGGGCGGGCAGGAAGTTGCGGCCCGGGTCCTCGCCGTTGATCCGGAACTCGAACGAGTGTCCGCGCAGGGCGGGGTCGTCGTAACCGAGTTCCTCGCCGTCGGCGATGCGGAACATCTCGCGGACCAGGTCGATGCCGGCGACCTCCTCGGTGACCGGGTGCTCCACCTGGAGGCGGGTGTTGACCTCGAGGAAGGAGATCGTGCCGTCCTGGCCGACCAGGAACTCACAGGTGCCGGCGCCCTCGTAGCCGGCCTCCTTCAGGATGGCCTTCGAGGCGCGGTACAGCTCGGCGACCTGCTCCTCGGAGAGGAACGGCGCCGGGGCCTCCTCGACCAGTTTCTGGTGGCGGCGCTGCAGCGAGCAGTCACGGGTGGAGACGACCACCACGTTGCCGTGCTTGTCGGCCAGGCACTGGGTCTCGACGTGCCGCGGACGGTCGAGGTAACGCTCGACGAAGCACTCGCCGCGGCCGAAGGCGGCGACCGCCTCGCGCACCGCGGAGTCGTACAGCTCCGGAACCTCTTCGAGGGTCCGGGCGACCTTCAGGCCGCGGCCACCGCCGCCGAAGGCGGCCTTGATGGCGATCGGCAGGCCGTACTCCTCGGCGAACGCGACGACCTCGTCCGCGCCGGAGACGGGGTCGGGCGTGCCGGCGACCAGCGGGGCGCCGGCGCGCTGGGCGATGTGACGGGCGGCCACCTTGTCGCCCAGGTCGCGGATGGCCTGCGGCGGCGGGCCGATCCAGTTCAGGCCCGCGTCCAGCACGGCCTGCGCGAACTCCGCGTTCTCCGAGAGGAAGCCGTAGCCCGGATGGATGGCGTCGGCCCCCGACTCACGGGCGGCGTTCAGCACCTTCTCGATGTCCAGATAGCTGGTCGCCGGAGTGTCACCGCCCAGGGCGAACGCCTCATCCGCGGCGCGGACATGCAGAGCGTCCCGGTCCGGGTCGGCGTAGACGGCCACGCTCGCGATCCCGGCGTCCCGGCAGGCCCGGGCCACGCGGACAGCGATTTCGCCACGGTTGGCGATGAGCACCTTGCGCACGATTGAGGCTCCCTCCTTGAAACAAGCCGAGTTTAGGGACTGCCGACACCGCTCATCGACCCGTTCCCAATGGTGAGCTTGCCCACACGGAGCGTGATCCGAGGCCCGCTCGACCCGCGAAAGCCCATGTCGCACCTGGGGTGCGGCAGGACTCCTCCGGGCAACCCTAGCCCCGACGTGTGGTCAAGGTCTCTGTGAGAGGGTGCCGCGCCCCACTCCGAATCTTTGTCGAGTCCCTACGAATGGCCCAATGATTCTTTGCCGGTGGCCGAACCCTTGTCCCGGGGTTTACCCGTTAGTAGCGTTCACGATGACTCGAACGTACCCGGAGTAACGGGTCTGGCTGGAGAGTGGGTGGGGGCTGGTGGTGCGCAGGCCGGTGGCAGGGATCGTGGCGGTCGTCCTCCTGGCCGAGGCGTTCGGCATCGGGGCGCTCAACTGGTTCCTCGGGGTGATCGTGGAGCGTCAGCGGATGTCGCTGGCCGGACTGGACCCGGACGTCATGTCGGCGTCCTCGAAGGTCGGCGGCCTCGTCTTCGGCCTCTACTTCGCCCTGTGCGCCCTGGTGGCCCTCCTGGTGGCGGTACGCGACCGCGCGCCCGCCGGCTTCGGCCGGGTGCTGCTGATCAGCGTCGCGGTCGTGCACGGCCTGCTGGGGGCGTTCACGCTGAGCCTGGTGGGCTGGCAGGCCTTCGTGTTCATGGTGGTGATGCTCGGCCTGCTCGTCCTGCTGCTGGTGACGTACGACCGGGACGGCGGCCCGGCGGGGGACGCCTCCGGCGGCGCGCCCGGGGCGGGCGGCGACCCGCGGGTGGAGGACGAGCCGGCGGCCGGGCCCGCGCGGGAGGCGGGCGCCTCGCACGGCGGCGCCGGCGAGCCGCAGGACGGGGACGAGGAGCCGCAGGACTCCGTCCCCGCCCAGGTCACTCAGCCGGTTCCCACAACTCCGTGATGCCGACGCCGAGTTCGGCCAGCAGCCGGCGGACGAGGGGCAGGCTGATGCCGATCACGTTGCCGTGGTCGCCGTCGATGCCCTCGATGAACGGCGCCGAACGGCCGTCCAGGGTGAACGCCCCGGCGACGTAGAGGGGTTCGCCGGAGGCGACGTAGGCGGCGATCTCCTCGTCGCTCGGCTCGCCGAAGCGGACGACGGTGGACGCGGTCGCGGAGACGTAGCGCTTCGCCGTCGTGTCCCAGATGCAGTGCCCCGTCTGCAGGGTCCCGGCCCGTCCGCGCATGGCCTTCCAGCGGGCGGTGGCCTCCCCGGCGTCGGCCGGCTTGCCGAGTGCCTGCCCGTCCAGCTCCAGCACCGAGTCGCAGCCGATGACCAGGGCGCCCAGCACCTCCGGCTTCGCCGCCACCACCGAGGCCTTGGCTTCGGCCAGGGCGAGCGCCAGCTCCGCCGGGGTGGGCGCGGTCACGGCGTCCTCGTCCACCCCGCTCACGATCACCTCGGGGGCGAGGCCCGCCTGGCGCAGCAGGCCGAGCCGGGCGGGGGACTGGGAGGCGAGGACGAGTCGCCTGCGTGGCTTGGCAGTCATGCGGCCAGGTTAGGCCCTCGTGTGCGGATCACGCGCCGCGCTACCGAAGGCCGATCACGATCATTCCCAGCACCATCGCCAGGGCCAGGACGAGTCCGAGCCGCCGCAGCATCTCCTGCGTGTCGCGCAGTTCTTCGGGCGGCTCGTTCTCGGGGTCTGACCACAGCATCCCTCCAGCGTGCCGGTGGCTTCCGGCCGGGCGCCTGAGTACCCGTACTCAAGTCGCTTGCCCGGCGTCGCGCTCAGCTTGGCCAGTAGGTGCGGGTCCAGGACGCGGGGCCCGGCTGGGGCAGGCGCGCGGACGCGATGCGGGCGGGGTCCGACCACGAGTCCCTCGTCCCGGCCGCGCCGGGCGGCGCCGCGGCGACCGCCACGGCGCGGGCCCGGACCACCGCCAGTGCGGCGGCCAGCTCCTCAGGCGTCGGGTTGCCTCGTACGACCTTGATGTTCATGACCGCTCCAGGGGGTCGGCGGGGCCGGGGCCGGCCCGGCGGGGTGCGCCGGGCCGGCCCCGCAGGTCCTACAGGGGGATGTTGCCGTGCTTCTTCGGAGGGAGGGATTCCCGCTTCGTGCGGAGCTGACGCAGGCCCCGGACGACGTGGGAGCGGGTGTCGGACGGCATGATCACCGCGTCGACGTAGCCGCGCTCGGCCGCGACGTAGGGGTTGAGCAGGGTGTCCTCGTACTCCTGGATGAGCTGGGCCCTGGCGGCCTCGCCCTCTCCGCGGCCCTCCGCCTCGGCGATGGTGCGGCGGTGCAGGATGTTGACGGCGCCCTGGGCGCCCATGACCGCGATCTGGGCGGTCGGCCAGGCCAGGTTGAGGTCGGCGCCCAGGTGCTTGGAGCCCATGACGTCGTAGGCGCCGCCGAACGCCTTGCGGGTGATGACGGTGATCAGCGGGACCGTCGCCTCGGCGTAGGCGAAGATCAGCTTGGCGCCGCGCCGGATGATGCCGGTGTGCTCCTGGTCGACGCCCGGCAGGAAGCCCGGCACGTCGACGAAGGTGAGCACCGGGACGTTGAAGGCGTCGCAGGTCCGCACGAAGCGGGCGGCCTTCTCCGAGGCGTCGATGTCCAGGCAGCCGGCGAACTGCATCGGCTGGTTGGCGACGATGCCCACCGGATGGCCCTCGACCCGCCCGAAGCCGGTGACGATGTTCGGCGCGAACAGCGCCTGCGTCTCGAAGAACTCGGCGTCGTCCAACACGTGTTCGACCACCGTGCGGATGTCGTACGGCTGGTTCGCGCTGTCCGGAACCAGGGTGTCCAGCTCCAGGTCCTCGGCGCTGACGGCGAGGTCCGCCTCCTCCGGGAAGACCGGGGCCTCGCTGAGGTTGTTGGACGGCAGGTACGACAGGAGCTGCTTGACGTACTCGATGGCGTCCTTCTCGTCCCCGGCCATGTGGTGGGCCACACCGGAGGCGGAGTTGTGGGTGCGGGCGCCGCCCAGCTCCTCGAAGCCGACGTCCTCGCCGGTGACGGTCTTGATGACGTCCGGACCGGTGATGAACATGTGCGACGTCTGGTCGACCATGACCGTGAAGTCGGTGATCGCCGGGGAGTACACCGCGCCGCCCGCGCACGGGCCGACGACCAGGCTGATCTGCGGGATCACCCCGGAGGCGTGGGTGTTGCGGCGGAAGATCTCGCCGTAGGCGCCCAGCGAGGCCACGCCTTCCTGGATGCGCGCGCCGCCTGAGTCGTTGATGCCGATGACCGGGCAGCCGGTCTTCAGCGCGAAGTCCATCACCTTGACGATCTTCTGGCCGTAGACCTCGCCGAGGGCGCCGCCGAAGACGGTGAAGTCCTGGGAGAACACCGCGACCGGGCGGCCGTCGACCGTGCCGTAGCCGGTCACGACACCGTCGCCGTACGGGCGGTTCTTCTCCAGGCCGAAGTTGGTGGAGCGGTGACGGGCGAACTCGTCCAGCTCGACGAAGGAACCCTCGTCGAGAAGGAGTTCGATGCGCTCACGCGCCGTCAGCTTGCCCTTGGCGTGCTGTTTCTCGACGGCGCGCTCCGAGCCGGCGTGCGTCGCCTCGTGGATGCGGCGCTGCAGATCCGCGAGCTTGCCCGCGGTCGTGTGGATGTCGATCTCTTGGCGCTCTTCCGGCTCGGACATCGGGATCGCGGCTCCCTGCCTGCTCAAAAGGGGGGACGGTTACTCATCCGTAGCGTAGTGGTGCCGCTGCGCATCAGCAGTGCGGCGTTTCCCACACCTAGGGTGACTTGCATGACGCCGCACAATGCATCAGACGACAACCGCTGGTCCGATCTGGACCGTCCGCCCCTGAACGCCGCGGCGCTGCGGCGCGGGCTGGTCCGGGAGGGCGGGCTGTGGTCGGCGGTGGACGTGGTCCAGCGCACCGGATCCACCAACTCCGACCTGGTGGCCAGGGCCGCCGCCGGCCGGGCCGGGGAGGGCGCGGTGCTCGTCGCCGAGGAGCAGACGGCAGGGCGGGGCCGGCTGGACCGGCAGTGGACCGCTCCGCCGCGCTCCGGTCTGTTCTTCTCCGTGCTGCTGAAGCCGGCCGAGGTGCCGGTCGCCCGCTGGGGCTGGCTGCCGCTGCTCACCGGTGTCGCGGTGGCGACCGGGCTGTCCCGGACGGCCGGCGTGGACACGGCGCTGAAGTGGCCAAACGACCTGCTGGTGACCGTCGGCGGCGAGGAGCGCAAGACCGGCGGCATCCTCGCGGAGCGGGCCGGGGACGACGGGGTCGTCATCGGCGTGGGCGTCAACGTCAGCCTGCGCGCGCCGGAGCTGCCGGTGCCGCAGGCGGGGTCGCTGGCGCTGGCCGGGGCTGCGAACACGGACCGGGACCCGCTGCTGCGCGGCGTGCTGCGGTCGCTCGAGGACTGGTACGGGCGGTGGCGCTCGGCGGCGGGCGACCCGGACGTCAGCGGACTGCAGGAGACCTACGCGGCGGGGTGCGCGACGCTGGGGCGCACGGTCCGGGCGGAACTGCCCGGGGACCGCTCCGTGGTCGGCGAGGCGGTGGCGGTCGACGGTGACGGACGCCTGGTCATCGCCACGGAAGAGGGGGTGCGGGAGCCGGTGGGCGCGGGCGACATCGTCCACCTGCGCCCCGCGTAGTGCGCCCCGAGGGCCCGGGAGCGGCTGCCGCTCCCGGGTGCCCCGGGGCGCGCGGAGAACCGCGTGCGGGGCCCTCGTGGGCCCGCGGCCGGGGGCGACGGGACGGCACACCCGGGGCTGTCGCCGGCCGGGGGCCCGGTTTCGGCCGGCCGGTGCCGGAGGGGGACCCCCGCTCGGCCCGACGGAGTGAGCTGGCGCACACTGCCGTAGAGTTGAGGCCGGTCGTACCTGACCGCGGCAGATCGGAAGGGCAGCAGGCGTGACCGTCGACGACACGGGTTCCGGCGCGGACGCGCAGGTGGATCCCCACGCCGCCGACCCCGGCGACGATCCGCTCGCCCTGCGTCTCGAGCAGCTCATCCTCGGCGCCGAGCGGCGCTACACGCCGTTCCAGGCGGCCCGCAGCGCCGGTGTCTCCATGGAGCTGGCGTCCCGCTTCTGGCGCGCCATGGGCTTCGCCGACATCGGGCAGGCCAAGGCGCTCACCGAGGCCGACGTGCTCGCCCTGCGGCGGCTCGCCGGTCTGGTCGAGGCCGGTCTGCTGAGCGAGGCCATGGCGGTGCAGGTGGCCCGGTCCACGGGGCAGACCACCGCCCGGTTGGCCGAATGGCAGATCGACTCCTTCCTGGAGGGCCTGACCGAGCCGCCCGAGCCCGGCATGACCCGCACCGAGGTCACCTATCCGATCGTCGAGCTGCTGCTGCCCGAGCTCGAGGAGTTCCTGGTCTACGTGTGGCGGCGGCAGCTCGCCGCCTCGGCCGGCCGGGTCGTGCAGACCGCCGACGACGAGGAGATGGTCGACCGGCGGCTCGCGGTCGGCTTCGCCGACCTGGTCGGCTTCACCCGGCTGACCCGGCGGATGGAGGAGGAGGAGCTCGGCGAGCTGGTCGAGGCCTTCGAGACCACGGCCGCCGACCTGGTCGCCGCGCGCGGCGGGCGGCTCATCAAGACCCTCGGCGACGAGGTGCTCTACGTCGCCGACGACGCGGGCACGGCCGCGGACATCGCACTGCGGCTGGTGGAGACGATGGCCAACGACGAGACGATGCCGGAGCTGCGCGTCGGGATGGCGTTCGGCACGGTCACCACGCGCATGGGCGACGTCTTCGGCACGACCGTCAACCTGGCCTCCCGGCTGACCTCCATAGCCCCGCGCGACGCCGTGCTGGTGGACAGCGCCTTCGCCGAGGAGCTGGTGCGCACCAAGGAGGCGCCCGCCTCGGAGGCGGAGGCCGCCGAGGCGGCCGCCGCCGCGGAGAAGGAGGGCGAGGAGCCGCCGGTGTACCGCTTCGCGCTCCAGCCGATGTGGCAACGCCCGGTGCGCGGGCTCGGAGTGGTCGAGCCGTGGCTGCTCGCCCGCCGCGACGGTCAGTCCTGACCGTCGCCCAGCACGTCCACGCAGAGGCCGATCACCGGCAGGCACAGGCCGCCGCCGCCCCGGGTGGGCGGGTCCGTCGGGCCGTGGCTCGGGGCCGGCGCGGGCGTGGTCCTGGTCGGCGCGGGCGCCGGCTGCGAGGCGTGCGGGGCGGTGGTGGCCGGCTCGGTGTCCCGCGGCCCGCTGGTCGGTGCGGTGCTGCCGCTCGGCGGCGCGAGGCGGGTCGCCGAGGCGCTGGGGGCGGCCGGGTGCGGATCCGCCGGCGCTTCCGTGTCCGTCGGCGCCGCGTTCACCCCGTCCATGGCCGCGGTGGCCGAGGGCCGGGCGGTGCGGACCGTGGCCGAGGCGGCGGCCGGGGCCGAGGAGCGGGCGGTGACGGTGCCGCTCGGGTCGAGCCGGGGCTCGGCCTGCGCCGCGTCCGGGGCGCCGACACCGGACTCCGGTGCGGCGCGCACGAGGCTGAGCACCCCGGCGGCCAGCGCCAGACCCCCCGCGGCCAGCAGCACCTTGCGGGGGCGGGGCCTGCGGTGCCGGCCGCGGTGGCCGGGAAGCGTCGCGGTCCGGGCCGCGGTGCTCCGCTGATTCGTTTCCCCGGCACCGGACCCGGCGCGTATCGGTCTCATGAGGTCCCCTCCCCACCGTGGCGCGGAGCGCACGCTATGCGCGCTCATGGTCGGTGTGGACCGAAACGGCCGGGATGTCACTCGAACGGGTGTAGGGGAGCGGAGGGGACGGCTCTTTCCCGCGGCGGGGTGCGGCTGCGATGATCGGGACGGCAGTGAGTTAACCCGCGTTAACCGGAGGGTGTCATGAGCGAGGAGCGGTACGGGGAGTTCGTGCTGGTGCGGCGGCACGGGCACGTGGCGGAGCTGGTGCTGGACCGGCCGAAGGCCATGAACGCCGTCTCGACGGAGATGGCCCGCTCCCTCGCGGGCGCGTGCGCTGCGCTCGCCGCCGACCGGGAGGCGCGGGTGGTCGTGCTGACCTCCTCGCACGAGCGCGCGTTCTGCGTCGGGGCCGACCTGAAGGAGCGGAACTCCTTCAGCGACGCCGACCTGGTGCGGCAGCGGCCGGTGGCGCGCGGGGCGTACACCGGGGTGCTGGAACTGCCGATGCCGACCGTCGCGGCGGTGCACGGCTTCGCGCTGGGCGGAGGGTTCGAGCTGGCGCTTTCCTGCGACCTGATCGTGGCCGACCCGACGGCGGTGGTGGGGCTGCCGGAGGTGTCGGTGGGCGTGATCCCGGGCGGCGGCGGCACGCAGCTCCTGCCGCGGCGGGTCGGGGCGGCCCGGGCGGCCGAGCTGATCTTCACCGCCCGGCGGCTGGACGCGGCGGAGGCGGCGGGCCTCGGGCTGGTGGACGAACTGGTCGAGGAGGGCCGGGACCGCGAGGAGGCGCTGGCGCTGGCGGCGCGCATCGCCCGGAACTCGCCGGTGGGGCTGCGTGCGGCCAAGCGGGCGCTGCGGCTGGGGCACGGCCTGGACCTGCGGGCCGGTCTGGAGGTCGAGGACGCGGCGTGGCGGTCGGTGGCGTTCTCCGGGGACCGGGCGGAGGGCGTGGCGGCCTTCAACGAGAAGCGCGAGCCGCGGTGGCCGGGCGAGTGACGGTGCGGGACGCCGCCTGACGGCGGTCCACCCGGGGCCGGCCGCCCGTCCCGACAGGGACCGGCCGGGCGGCGTCGCGTCGAGTCGGCAGCGCGATGCCTTGATGTTCCTGTTCATCTCATTTCCTCCCTAATCTGGAGCAATGGGTGAGGACAAGCGGCTGGCCGCCGTGGTGGCGCTGGCTCAGGGGATGGCCGCGGCGCGTGCGCCGATGGAGTCGTGGCGCGCCGCCGCGCTCGGCGCGTGCTGGGCGCTGGACGGCAGCTTCGCCGCGCTGTCGGTGTGGGAGCGGGACCTGGGCCGGCTGCGCGTGCTGGTCAACGTGGGGGAGCGCCGCCCGGACGAGGAGGAGTTCCCGGAGGCCGAGACCTACCCGGTGCACCAGTTCCCGGAGATCACCGAGTTCCTGCACGAGCGCTGGGTCGGCGGGGGCGGTCCGAACGCCTGGGTGGAGACCGCCGAGGGCACGGCCGCCGGCGACCCCGGCTACTTCCACCAGCGGGTGGCCGCGCTGCGCCGCCGCGGCCGGGGCTGCTGCGTGGTCGCCCCCGTCGTGCTGCACGGCCGGGCGTGGGGCGAGCTGTACGTGGCCCGGGCGGTCAGCGCCCCCGTCTTCGGGCCTCCCGACGCCGACTTCGCCACCGTGCTGGCCGCGGTCGTCGCCGCGGGGCTGGCCCAGACCGAGCGGCTCGAGGAGGCCCGCCGGCTGGCGTTCACCGACTCCCTCACCGGCCTGGCCAACCGCCGTGCCGTGGACGTCCACCTGGAGGAGGCCGTCGAGCGGCACCGCACCCGGGGTGTGGTCGTCAGCCTGGTCGTCTGTGATCTCAACGGGCTGAAGCGGGTCAACGACACCCTCGGGCACGCCGTCGGCGACCGGCTGCTGGAGCGGTTCGGCTCGGTGCTGTCGCTGTGCGGGGCGATGGTGCCGGGGGCGCTCGCCGCACGGCTCGGCGGCGACGAGTTCTGCCTGCTGGTGGCCGGCCCGCCCGCGGACGACGTGGTCAAGGCGGCGGACGAGCTGTGCCGGCGGGCCGGGGAGCTGGAGCTGGGCGAGGGGGTGGCCTGCGGCGTCGCCTCGACCGAGGACCCGATCGGGCCGGTGCGCGACGCCCGGCGGCTGTTCCGGCTGGCCGACGCCGCGCAGTACCGGGCCAAGGCCCTGGGGGCGGATCGGCCGGTGGTGGCGGGCCGTGAGGGGCCGGACGACCCCGTCGTACGCCTCGCCGACGAGCCCTCCCCGGGGCGGGCCGAGCGGCGCCGCTTCAGGGGCCGGCTGCCCTGAGAGCGCCCGGGGCGTACCCCCGCGGGACGGTAAGGGGTGCTCCCGCACCCCACTAGTGACACCAACGCATTCAATGCGTACGCTCCTGAATATGGATATGCACACTGTGGTGGTGGGGACGTCCGGTGTCACGGCGTCCGACGTTCTCGCCGTGGCGCGCGGCGGTGCCCGCATCGAGCTGTCGGCCGAGGCCGTGGCGGCCCTCGCGGCGGCCCGGGAGATCGTGGACGCCCTCGCGGCCAAGCCCGACCCGGTCTACGGCGTCTCCACCGGTTTCGGAGCCCTGGCGACCCGGCACATCAGCCAGGAACTGCGCGCCCAGCTGCAGCGCAACATCGTCCGCTCGCACGCCGCCGGCATGGGCCCGCGGGTCGAGCGGGAGGTCGTACGCGCCCTGATGTTCCTGCGGCTGAAGACCGTCTGCTCCGGGCACACCGGGGTCCGGCCCGAGGTCGCGCAGACCATGGCCGACGTGCTCAACGCCGGGATCACCCCGGTCGTGCACGAGTACGGCTCCCTGGGCTGCTCCGGGGACCTGGCCCCGCTCTCCCACTGTGCCCTGGCCCTCATGGGCGAGGGCGACGCGGAGGGCCCCGACGGCGTGGTCCGGCCGGCCGGCGAGCTGCTCGCCGAGCACGGGATCGCCCCCGTCGAGCTGCGCGAGAAGGAGGGGCTCGCCCTCCTCAACGGCACCGACGGCATGCTCGGCATGCTGGTCATGGCCCTCGCCGACCTCGACACCCTGTACAAGTCCGCCGACGTCACCGCCGCCCTCAGCCTGGAGGCGCTGCTCGGCACGGACAAGGTGCTCGCCCCCGAGCTGCACGCCATCCGCCCGCACCCGGGTCAGGGCGCCTCCGCCGCCAACATGCTGGCCGTGCTCAAGGGCTCCCAGCTCACCGGCCACCACCAGGACGACGCCCCGCGCGTCCAGGACGCCTACTCGGTGCGCTGCGCTCCGCAGGTCGCCGGCGCCGGCCGGGACACCCTCGCGCACGCCCGCCTGGTCGCCGAGCGCGAGCTGGCCTCCGCCGTGGACAACCCCGTCGTGCTGCCCGACGGGCGGGTGGAGTCCAACGGCAACTTCCACGGGGCCCCGGTCGCCTACGTCCTGGACTTCCTCGCCATCGCGGCCGCCGACCTGGCCTCCATCGCCGAGCGCCGTACCGACCGGCTGCTCGACAAGAACCGCAGCCACGGGCTGCCGCCGTTCCTCGCCGACGACGCCGGCGTCGACTCCGGCCTGATGATCGCCCAGTACACCCAGGCCGCCCTGGTCAGCGAGCTGAAGCGGCTGGCCGTCCCGGCCTCGGCCGACTCCATCCCGTCCTCCGCCATGCAGGAGGACCACGTGTCCATGGGCTGGTCGGCCGCGCGCAAGCTGCGCACCGCCGTCGGGAACCTCACCCGGGTCATCGCCATCGAGCTGTACGCGGCCACCCGCGCCATCGAACTGCGCGAGGGGCTGAACCCGGCGCCCGCCTCCCGGGCGGTGATCGACGCCGTACGCGCCGCCGGCGTGCGGGGACCGGGCCCGGACCGCTTCCTGGCCCCCGACCTGGCCGCCGCCGACGCCTTCGTCCGCGGGGGGCGCCTCGTCACCGCCGCGGAGTCCGTGACGGGGCCGCTGGCCTGACCCGCGTCCGGTGGGGGGCGCCGTCGGACGGCGCCCCCCACCGGCCCGGCCCCGTCCGCGGACGGGCCGTCACTTCAGCTTGGCCGCCTGTGCCTTGACGACCGGCGCGGAGACCGAGTACGGCTTCTTGGACATCATCGCGCCGATGTTGACCGTGGAGTACGTCGCCAGCGTGTTGCCGTGCCGCACGACCTCTGCGTGCAGCGGCATGTCACCCTCGTCGGAGCTGTCGTTGGTCGCGGTGAAGGCCACCGACTCGTCACCCGTGCCCGAGGACTTCTCCTCGGCCACCTTGGTGAACTTCCCCTTCTCGCCGTCCTGCTCACCGGCGAAGCCGCCCGAGCACGCCTTCACCGCGTCCGAGACCGACTTCAGGGCCTTCCCGGCGCCGTCACCGTCGTACGAGGCCAGGGTGACCACGGTGACGTCCAGGTCCATGGACTTGTTGAGCGCGTCCTCGAACTTGCCGTCGGCCAGATCGTCCAGGGACGTCGCGTCGTCCGTGGGGTCCTTCTTGTCCTCCGTCGCCATGCGGCTGGCCTGCGCCGCCGGCTCGCCGGGGGCGATGGCGGTGAGGGCGCGCAGCAGCGGGTCGCACCGCGCTTCGCCCGCCTTGACCTTGCTCTTGTCGGGGATCCCGCCCTTGACGGCCTCGACCTTGAATCCCGGCACCTCGCCCTTGGCGATGAGCCGGTCC
This sequence comes from Streptomyces sp. NPDC056580, assembly GCF_042793175.1. Lineage (NCBI taxonomy): Bacteria > Bacillati > Actinomycetota > Actinomycetes > Kitasatosporales > Streptomycetaceae > Streptomyces > Streptomyces sp. NPDC056580. Next base: position 89,512 of record NZ_JBHTVE010000008.1, read on the forward strand.
TTCAGCTCGGCGGCGGTCAGCGCCTTGGCGGAGCCGCCCCCGCCGTCCCCGGAGCCGCCGTCGGAACAGCCCGTCACGAGGGCGAGCGAGAGGGCGCCGACGACCGCGGTGGCGCACAGCCGCACGCCCGATGATCTCTTCATGAGCGGACTATGCGTGTACTGTCAAAGAATCGTCAAGCGGTATTAAAGGCCGAGGCGTTCCCGGCGCACCGAATACACCACGAACCCGGCGCCCACGGCGAGGAACAGGCTGCCGCCGGCCACGTACGGCGTGGTGTCGAAGCTGCCGGTGTCGGCCAGTTCCGCGGTGTCCGCGGCGTCGGCCGCGGTGCCCTCGGACACGGCCTTCGCCTGCTGGGTGACGGGTGTCGTCGAGGCCGCCCCGGTCGCCGCTCTCGCCGGGCCGTCCTGCGACGCGTTGGCGGACGGGACGAACCACAGGGCGCACAGCAGCGTTCCCGCGGCGGTGGCGGTCAGCAGCGGACGGCGAGCGGATGACACGGAATATCGATCCCCTTGTGACGCTGGCGAATTGGCCGTGTGGGGCGATGTTAGTGAAAATCGCGGGTCACAGGAAAGTCACAAGGGGTTTCAGTCGTACGCTCGCGGCATGAGCACGGAAGAGACATCCAGATTTGTACGACTTCGGGTGGAGTTGGTCCTCGAGGTGGAGGACGGCGACGAGCTGACCAAGGCCGCGCTGCGCCGGCTCGCCGCCGATCCGGAGCTGCCGCAGGAGGAGCGGGCGCACGCCGAGGACGCTGTGACGGAAGACACCGCGGAGGCCCTCGCGTACCTCGTGGATCCGTTCGACCTGGTCAGCGAGGTGCCCGGGGTGGAACTCCAGCAGGCCTCCTGGTCCAGCGAGCACATCGACTACGACCCCGACTCCCCGGACTGGGAGATGGACGGGGATGATGTAGAGGACGACGAGTAAGAGGGCGGCATCGGCTGAGCGTCCAGGGGCACTTGTGCACCCCGGACGGCAACCGCCGTCCGGGGTTTTCTCGTCTCAGGGGGCGCGCGGACGACTTCGGCACCACCCGTCACGGGCGGACGTGGGGAGACCCACACCCGCAGTCGGCGTGGAGCGGGGCGAATCGCCCGTAGCGTTGGTGGTTCCCATGGGGACCCGGGGTTCGCGACGACGGCAACGATGGAGAAGCGTGTGATGACGGACAGCAAGCGGCGCAGGGGCCTCACGGTCGCGTCCGCACTGCTCGGTGGCGTGCTGGCACTCACCGGATGTTCCGGCGGCGGCGGCGACGCCAAGGGGTCCGACAGCGGTGACACCTCGCAGGCCAAGGCCGACGAGGCGGCGGCCAAGAAGTCCTCCGAGGCCCAGATCACCATCACGCCGAAGGACGGCTCGAACAACGCCTCCATCAACAACTCGGCCGCCGTCAAGGTCGCCAAGGGCACCCTCACCAACGTGTCCATGACCACCGAGGACGGCAAGACCGTGGCCGGCGCACTGTCCGCCGACCGCACGAGCTGGCAGCCCGACGCCCAGCTGGAACGGTCGACCACCTACAGGCTCGCCGCCGAGGCCAAGGACTCCGCCGGCCGCGTGGCCCACGAGAACGCATCCTTCACCACGGTCTCGCCGGCCAACAGCTTCATAGGCAACTTCACGCCGGAGAACGGTTCGACCGTCGGCGTGGGCATGCCGGTGTCGATCAACTTCGACAAGGCGATCACCAACAAGGCCGCCGTGCAGAAGGGGATCACGGTCACCTCCAGCAGCGGTCAGGAGGTCGTGGGCCACTGGTTCAACGCCAACCGCATCGACTTCCGCCCCCAGGAGTACTGGAAGGAGAACTCCACCGTCACGCTGAAGCTCGCGCTCGACGGCGTCGAGGGCGCTTCCGGCGTCTACGGCGTGCAGCAGAAGACGGTCACCTTCCACATCGGCCGCAACCAGGTCTCCTACGTCGACGCGCAGACCAAGAAGATGAAGGTCACGCAGGACGGCAGGACGATAAAGACCATACCGATCTCCGCCGGTTCCCCGGAGAACAAGACGTACGAGGGCATCATGGTGATGTCCGAGAAGTTCAAGCAGACGCGCATGAACGGCGCGACCGTGGGCTTCACCGACGACGACGGCAAGGGCGAGTACGACATCAAGGACGTGCCCCACGCCATCCGGCTGACCAGCTCCGGCACCTTCCTGCACGGCAACTACTGGGGCGCGAAGTCCATCTTCGGCAGCGTCAACACCAGCCACGGCTGCGTGGGCCTGTCCGACACCAAGGGCGCCAACGACCCCAGCACGCCGGCCGCGTGGGTCTACAACCACTCCCTCGTCGGTGACGTCGTGGTGGTCCGGCACACCGGTGACAAGACGGTCTCCCCGGACAACGGCCTCAACGGCTGGAACATGGACTGGGCGCAGTGGAAGGCCGGTTCGGCCGTCTGATCCCGCGCTCCCCGCACACCCGCTTTCGTGCCGTCCCTGCCGACAGGGGCGGCACCGGCGTTTTCCGGGCTCCTCCTGGCGCGGGGCGCGGCCTTCTCATGGTTCTTTTATTTCGGCCTTATCGAGTCATCACGGTCCGTCCCTAGCTTGCGGGCATGTTCTTCACCTACCTGAGGCGCGAACTGCGCCGCCGTAGAAAGGCGGCTCTCGTCGTCGCCTCCGGTCTCGCGCTCGGCATCGCGCTCGTCATCGTGGTCGACTCGGTGTCCAGCGGGATGGGCAAGGCCCAGGACAAGGTCCTGCAGTCGCTGTACGGGCTGGGCACGGACATGACCGTCACCAAGGCCGCCTCGGCGTCCACCGGCGACGCGCAGCGGCCGCGCTTCCGCTTCGACGCGCAGAACGACGGCGACTCGAAGTCCCAGAGCAGCGACCGGGTCATGGTGCAGGGGTTCACCACCCTCGCCTCCTCGACCGTCACCGAGGTCGCGGGCCAGCGGGGGGTCTCCTCGGCCGTCGGCGGTCTCAGCCTCAACGTGGTCAAGGTCAACGGCCAGTTCACCCGCGGCCAGTTCCAGCAGAACGGCGACGCCGGCGGGCAGCCGGGCCGTCCCGGCGGCGCCGAGAGCGGCCGGCCGCAGGGCGAGGTGCGCGGCGGCGGCGCCGACTTCGACATCAACCAGTACACCGTCTTCGGCACCGACGTGACCCGGACCGCGCTCGGTCCGCTGACCTGCTCGAAGATCACCAGCGGCCGCACCTTCCGCACCACCGAGACCGACGCCGAGGTGGCCGTCGCCGACTCGGCCTACGCCAAGTCGAAGAAGTACAAGGTCGGTTCGACGGTCACGGTCAAGGGCACCGAGTTCAAGGTGATCGGCATCGCCACCGCCGACAGCGGTGACGCCGCGGCCGACCTGTACGTCCCGCTGAAGCGGGCGCAGACCCTCGCCGGCGAGAAGAACAAGATCACCACGATCTACGTCAAGGCGACCGACTCCCAGCGGATCGACACGGTGAAGAGCGCCATCCAGAAGAACGTCGCCGGCACCACGGTCACCACCTCCGCCGACCTGGCCAAGACCGTCTCGGGTTCGCTGTCCACCGCCTCGTCGCTCGCCACCAAGGTCGGCAAGTGGCTGTCGATCGTGGTGCTCGTGGCCGCGTTCCTGGTGGCCGGACTGCTCACCTCCTCCGCCGTCTCCCGCCGGGTGCGCGAGTTCGGCACGCTGAAGGCCCTGGGCTGGAAGTCCGGCCGGGTGACCCGGCAGGTGGTCGGCGAGGCGGTCGTCAACGGCCTGGTCGGCGGCGTCCTCGGCATCGCGCTCGGTCTGGCGGGCGCCTACGCCGTGACGGCGATCAGCCCCAGCCTGCAGGCGCAGCTCGGCGGCGGCACGGGCGGGGGCGGCGGCTTCGGCGGCGGACCGGGCGGTGGCGGCGGCTTCGGCGGCCCCGGGCGCCAGGCGGCCAGGACCCTGGAGGTGGCCCTCACCGCCCCGGTCAGCGTCACCACGATCTTCCTCGCGGTGGGCCTCGCGGTGGCCGGCGGCCTGACCGCGGGCGCGTTCGGCGGCTGGCGGGCCTCGCGGCTGCGTCCGGCCGACGCGCTGCGGCGCGTGGAGTAGCGGCCGGCCCGCACCGAACGCGCGGCGCACGGCGGCGCGCACCATCCGAACGCCCCCAGGAGTCCCCATGTACGAACTCAGGAACGTCACCAAGCGCTACACGAGAGGCAAGGAGAGCGTCCACGCCCTCGAAGGCATCGACCTGACCATCCCCGACGGTGACCGCCTGGTCATCCAGGGCCCCACCGGCGGGGGCAAGTCCACCCTGCTGCAGATGCTCGGCGGGCTGGACCGGCCCACCTCCGGAGAGGTGGTCCTGGACGGCACCGACCTGGCCGGGCTCTCCGAGGGCCGGCTGACCCGGGTCCGCAGCGAGAACATCGGCTTCGTCTTCCAGTCGTTCAACCTCATCCCCACCCTCACCGCGCAGGAGAACGTCGAGACCGCCCTGGTCCCGCTCGGGGGGAAGGTGGGGGAGCGGCGCGAGCGGGCGGCCGAGGCGCTGAGCTCCGTCGGCCTCGGCGAGCGTCTGGCCCACCTGCCCTCGGAGATGTCCGGGGGGCAGCAGCAGCGTGTCGCCATCGCCCGGGCCCTCGTCAAGCGGCCCAAGGTGCTGCTCGCCGACGAGCCGACCGGCAACCTCGACGAGGGGACGCGCGACGAGATCATGGACGTGCTCGAACGCCTGTGGAAGGAGCACGGGCTGACCTTCATCATGGTCACCCACGACTCCTCGATCGCGCGGAAGGCCCCGCGGCTGGCGACCCTGCGCAAGGGCCGGATCACCGTCAAGGAGAACGCCGGCGCCTGACCGCCCATAACACCGCACGCTCCGGCGGGACTTCGCGGTTGTGTAACGGTGTCCCGCCCGGGGCGTAACAGTTCCCGGCGGGGCTTGCCGTCCCGTCTCCCGCTCTTGAGGCTTCCGATCACCCCCCGCCATACTGCGTGCTCCGGGGGGATTGACGTGCAGGTGTACGAATCTTCCCCCGGCCGGGTGAACGGGGAATTCGCCCGGTACCTCATCTCCAGGGGGAGAACTTGCGCAGACAAGTGAAGAGAGCCGCCGCGGCCACCGTGGCCACCGCCGCGGCCGTCGCCCTCGCAGCGGGTATGACCAGCCCGGCGTCGGCGAACCAGGGCAGGCGGATCCCGGCCGCCGCCTCGGCGTCAACCGCCCGGCACCACGTCACCCTGATCACCGGTGACCGCGTGACCCTCGACGGCAAGGGCCGGATCGTCGGCCTGCGACGGGCCGAGGGACGCGAGCACATACCGTTCCAGGTCCGCAAGGCCCACGGACACACCCTGGTCGTCCCGGCCGACGCGGCCCGCCTGGTCGCCTCCGGCACGCTGGACCAGCGGCTGTTCGACATCACCGAGCTGAACCGCGCGGCCAACCGCAAGGCCCAGAAGAACGGCCTGAAGGTCATCGTCGGCTACCGCGGCACCGCCAACGCCGCCAGGACCGACGTCCGCGACGCGGGCCACCTGCGCCGCACCCTCAAGGCGCTGAACGCGGACGCCGTGCAGGCCCCGGCCCGGGACACCAGGGGGCTGTGGGCCGCGGTCACCGACGGGGACCGGGCCGCCTCCGGCATCGCGCACGTCTGGCTCGACGGCGTCCGCAAGGCGTCCCTGGACAAGTCCGTGCCGCAGATCGGCGCCCCCACCGCGTGGGCCGCCGGCTACACCGGCAAGGGCGTGAAGGTCGCCGTCCTGGACACCGGTGTGGACACCACCCACCCGGACCTCAAGGACCAGGTGACCGAGTCCAGGAACTTCACGCAGGCCGCCGACGCCACCGACCACTTCGGGCACGGCACGCACGTCGCGTCCATCGTGGCGGGCACCGGAGCCAAGTCGGGCGGCAAGTACAAGGGCGTCGCACCGGACGCCGAGATCCTCAACGGCAAGGTGCTGGACGACTCCGGCTACGGTGACGACTCCGGCATCATCGCCGGCATGGAGTGGGCGGCCGCGCAGGGCGCCTCCGTCGTCAACCTCAGCCTGGGCGGCTACGACACCCCCGAGGTGGACCCGCTCGAGGCCGAGGTCAACAAGCTCTCCGCCGAGAAGGGCATCCTGTTCGCGATCGCCGCGGGCAACGAGGGTCCCCGGTCGATCGGCTCGCCGGGCAGCGCGGACGCCGCACTCACCGTCGGCGCCGTCGACGACAAGGACGCGCTGGCGGACTTCTCCTCCACCGGCCCGCGGACCGGCGACGGCGCCATCAAGCCGGACGTCACCGCGCCCGGCGTCGACATCACCGCAGCGGCGGCCAAGGGCAGCGTCATCGACCGGGAGGTCGGCGAGAAGCCCGAGGGCTACCTGACCATCTCCGGCACCTCGATGGCCACCCCGCACGTCGCCGGCGCCGCCGCCATCCTGAAGCAGGAGCACCCCGACTGGGGTTACGCCGAGCTGAAGGGCGCGCTCACCGGCTCCGCCAAGGGCGGCAAGTACACCCCCTTCGAGCAGGGTTCGGGCCGGATCGCGGTCGACCGCGCGATCAAGCAGTCCGTCGTCGCCGAGCCCGTCTCGGTCGGCTTCGGCACCCAGGCCTGGCCGCACACCGACGACAAGCCGGTCACCAAGCCGCTGACGTACCGCAACCTCGGGGACGAGGCCGTCACGCTCGACCTGACCAGCACCGCCACCGACCCCAAGGGCCACGCGGCCCCGGCCGGCTTCTTCAAGCTGGACGCGACCCAGCTCACCGTCCCGGCCCACGGCACGGCCTCGGTCGGCCTCACCGCCGACACCAGGCTGGGCGGCGCCGTCGACGGCTCCTACTCCGCCTACGTGACCGCGACCGGCGGCGGGCAGAGCGTCCGCACGGCCGCCGCGGTTCAGCGCGAGGCGGAATCGTACGACCTGACGCTGAAGTTCATCGGCCGGGACGGCAAGCCGGCCCCGTACTACAGCGCCGACCTGACCGGCGTGTCGGGCCTGGCCCGCGGCCAGTACCTGAACCCGTACGACCAGTCCGGCACCGTGAAGGTGCGCGCGCCCAAGGGCACGTACATCCTCAACAGCGGTGTCATCGCCGACCCCGCGAACGCCGCCAAGGGCGCCGACTGGATCGCCCAGCCGAAGCTGACCGTCACCAAGAAGCAGACGGTCACCGTCGACGCGCGCAAGGCCAAGCCGGTGGACATCACCGTGCCGGCGTCCGGCACCAGGTCCGAGTTCGCCGTCCCGGAGTTCGACGTCACCGTCGGCGACGGCCAGTACGGCTACGGCTGGCTGCTCGACTCGTACAAGAACTTCCGCACCGCGGCCCTCGGCCCGCGGCCGGCCTCCGGCACCCTGTTCCAGCAGTGGGACGGCCACTGGTCGAAGGGCGCGACGCAGGAGTACGCCACCGTCTCCGGCGGCCCGGTCGAGCAGTTCGCCACCGGTTACACCAAGCACTACAAGCCGGCCGACCTGGCCACGGTCAAGGCCCGGCTCGGCGCCGCCGCGAGCGGCAAGACCGGCTCCGTGGGCGCGTTGGGCCGGCTGCCCGGCAGCACCAGCGGCTCCGCAATCAGCCTCCAGCGCAAGCTGCCCGCCACGCACACCCTGCACCTGTCCGCCAGGGGCGGCGTGCGGTGGCAGCTCGAGTTCGAGCAGGACGGCGGGGTCGACCAGGACGGCTTCCCGGTCGCCGACGCCGCCTACTCGTCGCTCCCGTGGCCGTTCAAGGCGGGCAAGACGTACACCAGGACCATGAACACCGCCGTCTTCGCCCCTCGCGTCGGCGCCGACCTCGGTGTCTTCCGGGAGGGCAACGAGATCTACGGTTCGCTGCCGCTGTTCGCCGACGGCTCCGGGAACACCGGCTACTCGGTGTTCTCCTCGGCGCGCACGACCCTGTACCGCGACGGCGTCAAGGTCGGCTCCAACCACGACCCGCTGTTCGGCGAGGAGACCTTCAAGGTCCCGGCCGGTAACGCCGCCTACAAGCTGACCACCTCGGTCAGGCGTCCGGCCACGGTCGCGAAGGCCTCCTCGCGGATCGACGCGAGCTGGACCTTCCGCTCGAAGAAGCCGGCGGACGGATTCGCCCGGCTCCCCGTCTCGGCGCTGCACTTCGGCGCGAAGACCGGACTGGACAGCCGGGTCGAGGCCGGGAGGAAGGCCACCTTCCCGGTGACCGTCGAGGGCTCGGCCGCGGGCCGCAACCTGAAGTCCCTGAAGGTGTACGTCTCCTACGACGGCAAGACCTTCAAGGCCACCCAGGTCCGCGGGGGCGGGATCACCGTGAAGAACCCGGCGCGGAACAAGTCCGTCTCGTTCCGCGCCAAGATCACCGACAAGAAGGGCAACACCTCGCTGATCACCGTCTACGACGCCTACTACGGCAAGTGAGCGGCGGGCAGCGGTTCTGAGGTCCCGCGAGCGGGGGCGTGCCGGGAGACAGCTTCCGGCACGCCCCTTCGCCGTGCCGCCGGCGCCTGTCCGGCGACCCGGACGACAGGCCCGGAACCGGTCCGGCTGGTCAGGCCGACGGCACCCCGCGGGCCGCGTCCGTGCCCCAGCTCGCCAGCAGCCGCAGCGACTGCGCGGACGGGGAGTCCGGCTCGGCGTGGTAGGTGACCAGCGCCTGGTCGCCGTCGTCCGCCAGCCGGAACGTCTCGAAACTCAGGGCCAGCTCACCCACCAGGGGATGCAGCAGGCGCTTGACGCCGTAGCCCTTCTCCTTGACGTCGTGGGTGGCCCACAGTCTGCGGAACTCCGCGCTCTTCACCGACAGTTCGCCGACCAGGGCGGACAGCCGCGGGTCGTCCGGACAGCAGCCCGCGTCCATGCGCAGGGCGCAGACGATGTCGATCGCCTTCTGCTCCCAGTCGATGAACAGGTCCCGGTAGTCGGGGCGCAGGAACACCATCCGGGCCCAGTTGCGCTCGACGGGCGCGAGTTCGGCCCAGTCGCCGAAGACCGCGGCCGCCATCCGGTTCCAGGCGAGGATCTCCGAGCGCCGGCCGACCACGTACGCGGGGACGCCGTCCATCGAGTCCAGCAACTGGCGCAGCGCCGCCCGCACCTGCTGCTGCCGGGCCGCCGGCTTCTTCTTGTGCGCGGTCGGCTTGGCCAGGTGGGTGAGGTGGGCGTGCTCGGCGTCCGTCAGGCGCAGGGCCCGGGCGATGGAGTCCAGCACCTCCGCCGAGACGTTCCGCCCGTTGCCCTGCTCCAGCCGTGTGTAGTACGCCACCGACACACCGGCGAGCTGGGCCAGTTCCTCGCGGCGCAGCCCCGGCACCCTGCGGCGCCGGCCGAAGTGGGGCAGTCCCACGTCCTCCGGCTGCAGCCGGGCACGCCGGCTGCGCAGGAACTCGCTCAGCTCGGCCCACCGGTCCAGGGGCGGTCCGGCGGCGGCTTCCGGCTGTAGGTCCATAGGGCCAAGTATCCGTGGTGCCGCGCGGTCGTACGCCGGTCAGCCTGTCCCCGCCAGTGGTAGGCACGATGGTCGTACGAAAAGGCGTGACCTGGGTGACTCGCTGGACATGGGGCACGCTGGAAGACGTACCTGGCCGGAAGGCGACCGGTCACCGAGAGTCTGCTAGGAGATCCCCCCATGACCACTGTTGCCGCCTATGCCGCGCCCGCCGCGAAGGCCCCGCTGGAGCGCACCACCATCGAGCGGCGTCCGGTGGGCGAGTCCGATGTCCTGATCGACATCAAGTTCGCCGGCATCTGCCACTCCGACATCCACCAGGCCCGTGAGGGCTGGGGCGAGGCGATCTTCCCGATGGTCCCCGGGCACGAGATCGCGGGCGTGGTGTCCGAGGTCGGCCCGGGCGTGACGAAGTTCGCCGTGGGCGACCGGGTGGGCGTCGGCTGCATGGTCGACTCCTGCCGCGAGTGCGACAACTGCAAGGCCGGTCTGCAGCAGTACTGCGACCGCGGCCCGACCTGGACCTACAACTCCGTCGGCAGGGACGGGGAGCCGACCTACGGCGGCTACTCCGAGAAGATCGTGGTCGACGAGAACTACGTCGTCCGCATCCCCGACGGGCTGTCCCTCGACGTGGCCGCCCCGCTGCTGTGCGCCGGCATCACCACCTACTCCCCGCTCAAGCGCTGGAACGCGGGCCCCGGCAAGCGGGTCGCCGTGGTCGGCCTCGGCGGTCTCGGCCACATGGGCGTCAAGATCGCGCACGCGATGGGCGCCGAGGTCACCGTGCTGTCCCAGTCCCTGCGCAAGAAGGACGACGGCCTGAAGCTGGGCGCCGACCACTACTACGCCACCAGCGACCCGGCGACCTTCGAGAGCCTGAAGGGCACCTTCGACGTCATCCTCAACACCGTGTCGGCCCCGCTCGACTTCGGCGCCTACCTCTCGCTGCTGCGCACCGGCGGCGCGATGGTCAACGTCGGCCTGCCCGAGGAGCCGGTCCACGTGGCCCTGTCCTCGCTCTTCGGCAACCTGCGCAACCTGACCACCTCCAACATCGGCGGCATCCCCGAGACCCAGGAGATGCTGGACTTCTGCGCCGAGCACAGCCTGGGCGCGGAGATCGAGCTGATCGGCGCGGCCGAGATCAACGACGCCTACGAGCGGGTGGTGGCCAGCGACGTCCGCTACCGCTTCGTCATCGACACGGCCACCATCTGACCGCCGCGTCCTAACGGGTCCGGGGCCGCCGACGGCTCCGGACCCTGCGGTCCGCCGGTCCTGCGGTCCGCCGGTCCTGCGGTCCTGCGGTCCTCCGGTCCGCCGGTCCGCCGGGCGTCCGGGTGTCCGGTCCGCCGGTCCGCCGGTCCGCCGGTCCTGCGGTCCTCCGGTCCGCCGGGCGTCCGGGTGTCCGGTCCGCCGGTCCGCCGGCCGGCTCAGGCGAGGCCGAAGCTCTCCCCGTCGGCGTACGAACGCACGCTCACGCCGTCTGCGCCGGGCCGTACGACGTGCGCCCGCCCGAGCCCCTCGACCCGGGCGGCCGGCCCCGCCACCTCCACCAGGGTGTTCTCGTCGACGGCGACGCCGTAGGGCACGTCCCCGCGCGCCACCGCCGTCACCAGCCGCGCCAGCGTCCCCCACTGGGCGGCATGCACGTCCACCGCGAACGGCACCAGCCCCAGCCCCGGCCGCACCGCGACCTCCGCCAGGTCCTCCGCCGTGTCCTCGGGGCACACGGGAACCCCGTCCACCAGCCAGCCGCCGACCACCGCCCGCCGGGCGGCGACGGCGGCACCCGCGGAGAACCCCGCGTACGGCACCCTGCGCTCGGCGAGCAGCCGCGCCAGCCGGTCCGCGCAGCCGGCGAACGCCTCCTGGTAGGCGGGCGTCAGCCCACCGCACACCAGCAGCCCGTCGGCGCCCTCCAGGGCGCTCTCCGGATCCAGACGCCCACCGAGCGGGACCAGCACCGGCACGGGCGCGCACGCGGCCCCGCTCTTGCCCAGAGCCTGCGCGAACCGGTCGAACTGCGCCGGTCCGTCGCCCTCGTCCAGCACGACACAGGCGATCCGGGGCACGCCGCCGGCGCGTTCCGCGGCCGCCCGCACGAACGGCGCGTACACCTCCGCCCGGTCCCAGCCGCCACCGATCAGAAACGTACGACCGTCCATCCAGCCCCTCCCGTTCACGCGTCGTCACACGACCCGCCGCCCTGTGACTTCCCGTCTGCTCGTCTTCTCGCCGTCTCGTTCTCGTGCGAGGGGCGAATGTACGGGGTCGGGGCCGGTGCCGTCGCCCGAAAAAGCGGGCGGGGACCAGTGCCGCGGCCGTCACCGTGCGGGCCACCGTGTCGCGCACCTGGCAGAAGTGGCGTGCCATGCCGTCACCCCGGTAGCGCCAGGGCAGCGCGTTGACGTGGCCGTCGGCCGGCTTGGACTGTTCGAGCGCGGCCTCTTCGCGGCCCTGCGATGGAGGTGGAACGCCGGCAGGTGGCGCGGCCGCCGACCGCCGCTCCCAGTCCCGGCCGACGCCGCTCAGCAGGCCGGCGGCGGGCCGCCGGTCACCCGCCCCGACCGCGGTGAGCGCCGCCGTCCAGTCCGCGGGCAGCGGGGCGGCGTGCTCGCTGTTCTGCCGCTCCACGGGCAGCGATCCCGTTCGGGGCCCGGCCGCGACCCGCCCGGACCGGTCGGCCGGGCAGGCCCGCAGGTCAGCCTGGCAGGCCCGCCGGGCTGCCGCCGGCCGCCTCGTACCCGGCCACCGCCAGCGCTCGGTGGGCGGCGAAGGCGGCGGCCGGGTCGGCGGACAGGATCCAGGGCAGCGCGCCGACATGGCCGTCGACGTGCGCGAGCTGGTCCATGGCCTCGGGCCAGCGCTCGGCCCGGACCAGGAAGAACAGCAGCAGATGGCGGACGTGCGCGAGCACCGGGTCGTCGGGGCGGGCGGTGTGCACCGCGTGCAGCGCGCCCTGCATCGCCCGGGTGACCACCTCGCTCTGGTAGAAGCTGCGGACCAGGTTCACCTCGGGAAGGTGCTCGAAGACCGCGAAGAGCGGCAGCGCGGCCAGCAGCGAACCCTCGGGGGCGCGGGCCGCGGCGCTCTCGGCGAACGCGTAGGCCTCCTCGCGGGAGCCGTGCCACTTCTCGCACCAGTAGTGCAGCGCGGCCAGATGCGCTCCCATGTGGTGCGGGGCGCGGTCCAGGACGTCCAGCCACAGCTTCTCGAACTCCGGCCGCGGACAGCCGAGGCCCCGTGCCGCGGACAGCTCGACGATGTAGGGGACCGGGTCGCCGGGGGCGAGCAGCGCCGCCTCGCCGCAGGCCTGCCGGGCCTCCTCCATGATGATCCGGAAGTCGTTCGTGCCCGGCGTCGACGTCCGCCACGCCTGCTGCGCCAGGAACTCGGCGTGCACGGCCGCGCCGCCGGCGTCCTTGGGGCGCTCCGCCCGCCACACCCGCAGCCACTGCCCGCCCGGCGTCTCGTGCACCCCGCCCGGGCGCTGCCCCAGCTCCAGCGCCGCCGCGCCGGCGAAGGCCTGCACCCGCTGCCAGCGCGCCTCGTCCTCCGCCGGGGTGCCGGCCAGGAGCTGGGCGGCGGGGCGGTAGTCCTGAGTGCGCTGCACCAGGTCGAGCACGTCCAGCAGATCCTTGTCGGGGCCGGGCATCCGCACGTCCAGCTCGTCCTCGGGCACGAAGCCGTAGGCCGCCACGCGCGCGCCGTCCGACAGGGCCGCCGGACCCCGCCCGGCCGCCCCGCGCCTGCGCCGCAGGGCTGGGAGCAGCACGAAGGACAGCAGGACCAGCGCCACGAGCAGCCAGAGAATCGCCATGCCTCAAGCGAACCAGACGCCGCCGCCGATTGGCCAACCCCGCCCGCCGGACCTGTGGAAAACCCGCGGCCCCGCAGTGGCGGCGCCCCGGAGCCGGCCGGCTCCCGGGCCCGTAGGACGTCACCATCCGGCCAAGCGCATTACGCTCGGTGCACATGAGCGACAGGCACATCAGTCAGCACTTCGAGACCCTCGCGATCCACGCGGGCAACACCGCGGATCCCCTCACCGGCGCGGTCGTCCCGCCGATCTACCAGGTCTCGACCTACAAGCAGGACGGCGTCGGCGGTCTGCGCGGCGGCTACGAGTACAGCCGCAGCGCCAACCCGACCAGGACGGCCCTGGAGGAGAACCTCGCCGCGCTGGAGGGCGGCCGGCGCGGTCTGGCGTTCGCGTCCGGCCTGGCGGCCGAGGACACCCTGCTGCGTACGCTGCTCAGCCCCGGCGACCATGTGGTGATCCCCAACGACGCCTACGGCGGCACCTTCCGCCTCTTCGCCAAGGTCGTCACCCGCTGGGGCGTGGAGTGGTCCGTCGCCGACACCAGCGACCCGGCCGCCGTGCGCGCCGCGATGACGCCGAAGACCAAGGTGGTCTGGGTGGAGACCCCCTCCAACCCGCTGCTCGGCATCACCGACATCGCCGCCGTCGCCCAGGTCGCGCACGACGCGGGCGCGCGGCTCGTCGTCGACAACACCTTCGCCACGCCCTACCTCCAGCAGCCGCTGTCGCTCGGGGCCGACGTCGTGGTGCACTCGCTGACCAAGTACATGGGCGGCCACTCGGACGTCGTCGGCGGCGCGCTGATCGTCTCCGACCAGGCGCTGGGCGAGGAGCTGACCTACCACCAGAACGCGATGGGCGCCGTCGCCGGCCCCTTCGACTCCTGGCTGGTGCTGCGCGGCACCAAGACCCTCGCGGTGCGCATGGACCGGCACAGCGAGAACGCCACACGGATCGCCGACATGCTGACCCGGCACGCGCGCGTGAGCAGCGTGCTCTACCCGGGCCTGCCCGAGCACCCCGGGCACGAGGTGGCCGCCAAGCAGATGAAGGCGTTCGGCGGCATGGTGTCCTTCCGGGTCGACGGCGGCGAGGAGGCGGCCGTCGAGGTGTGCAACCGCGCCAAGGTCTTCACCCTCGGCGAGTCCCTCGGCGGCGTCGAGTCGCTGATCGAGCACCCCGGCCGGATGACCCACGCCTCCGCGGCCGGCTCCGCCCTCGAGGTCCCGTCCGACCTGGTGCGCCTGTCCGTCGGCATCGAGAACGTCGACGACCTGCTCGAGGACCTGCAGCAGGCCCTCGGCTGACAGCGGGCCCCCGGCCGCGAGCGGGCCGGCCGCCGCCGCGGCCCGCCCGTCCGGGTCACCAGCCGGTGAGCGGTGGAGTCGTCTGCGAGGGCGGCTCCACCCACGGCTGGGTCCGCACCGCCCACACGGTGAACGCCACCACGGCCGCGCACAGCAGCAGCCACAGCAGGCGGTGCGCGAGCAACCTGCGCCGCAGCAGGCGGCTGCCGCGGCGGACCGCCTCGGCGTGCAGGTCGGGCGGCACCGGCACCGGGACCTGTTCCAGGACCCGGCGCACCGCGGCCTCCCGCTGGGCCCGGTTCACCGGTGCCTCCCGCCCGGCCGCCGCCTCATGAGGACGCCGCCTTCACGCCGGTCACGCGCGGCGCCTGTCTGCGCGCCGGATGCAGCACGGTGGCCGTCGCGCGGTCGCAGATGGCGTGCACCCGTTCCACGGGCAGGCCCAGCAGGGCCGCCGTCTGCTCCTCGGCCACCCCCTCGAACATCCGCAGCACCAGGATCAGCCGCTCCTGCGGCGCCAGTTCGGCCAGCGGGCTGCGCGGGTGCGGACGGCCCCGGCCCACGGCGCCGTAGTGCCGCCAGGCCTCGTGCGCGAACCGGGTGGCCAGGTACTGCCGGGCGCATTCGTAGGGGTCCTCGCCGCGCAGCCGGTGCCAGCGGGCGTAGGTGTGGGCCAGCGCCGGAGCCAGCAGCCTCCGCGCGCGCGGACCGTCGTCCGGGGCCTCCCCGGTGAGGAGGGTGGCGGCATGCAGCAGCCGCCCTGCCGCGCCCGCGACGAACGCCTCGAATTCCCGGGCCCGGCGGGCATCGCGGGACGCCTGCCGATCACGCACCGCGCCTCCCCCCTGAGGGGTCCTGTCCGGTACGGGACGGGCGGACCGCGCACCACGCAGGCCCCGGTCTCATATGAGGACAGCGGCGGCCCGGGGTCAAGACTCGGGACCGCAACCGTGCCGGGGGAGGTCCGTCAGGAAGCGGGCGTCCGCTCGGCCGCCGGCGCCGGCTGGACCGTCATCCGGGCGGAGAGAGCGGTGTTGAAGCGCGTGAGGAGCGCGCAGAACTGCTCGCGCTCCTCCGGCGCCCAGTCGTGTGTCAGCTCGGCCATCAACTGACGCCTCGACGAACGTACTTCCTCCAGCCGGGCGGCGCCGCGCGGGGAGAGCTGGAGCACCACGGCCCGCCCGTCCTCCGGGTGCGAGGTGCGCTTGACGAGGCCCGTGTCGACCAGCGGGGCCACCTGCCGGGTGACCGTGGAGGAGTCGATCCCCATGCTCCCGGCGAGTGCCTTGACGCCCATCGGACCCTCGCTGTCGAGACGGTTGAGCAGCAGGTAGGCGGCGCGGTCCATGGTGTTGCGCACCTGCCCGACGCCGCCGAGCCGGGTCTGTTCGGCACGCCGGGCGAACACCGCCACCTCGTGCTGGAGGGTTTCGAGGAGACCGGTGTCACCGACGGTCGTCATGTCCATCGACATTTCAGGTGTTGTGGGCATGGCCGGAGGCTCGCTTCATGAGGGCTGCTGGGTTGGGGGACAGGGTACGCGGCCCGGGCGTGAGCCGTACCGGCGCTGTGCAAACCCGGTCTCGGAGGTTGGTCACACCCGTCACACGCGACCGTGGACTGCGAGACTTGAGACATGAGCTACCGCACGGCCGGTTCCTTGCGCTCCGTCACCCTCGACGACGTGCGCGGGGCCCAGAAGATGCTCTCGGGCGTGGCGCGGGCGACCGCGATGGAGGGCAGCCGGCACCTGTCCCGGCTGGTCGGCGCGCCGGTGCACCTCAAGTGCGAGAACCTGCAGCGCACGGGCTCGTTCAAGCTGCGCGGCGCCTACGTCCGGATCGCCGGGCTGCTGCCGGAGGAGCGGGCCGCCGGGGTGGTGGCGGCGAGCGCCGGCAACCACGCGCAGGGCGTCGCCCTGGCCTCCTCGCTGCTGGGGGTGCACGCGACCGTCTTCATGCCGAAGGGCGCCCCGCTGCCCAAGATCAGCGCGACCCGGGAGTACGGCGCCGAGGTGAGGCTGCACGGTCAGGTGGTCGACGAGACCCTGGCCGCCGCACAGGAGTACGCGGCCGCCACCGGCGCGGTGTTCATCCATCCCTTCGACCACCCCGACGTCATCGCCGGGCAGGGCACGGTCGGCCTGGAGATCCTGGAGCAGTGCCCCGAGGTGCGCACGATCATCGTCGGCATCGGCGGCGGCGGGCTCGCGGCCGGCATCGCGGTCGCGGTGAAGGCGCTGCGGCCGGAGGTCCGGATCGTCGGTGTGCAGGCGGCGGGCGCCGCGGCCTACCCGCCCTCGCTCGCCGCCGGCCGTCCGGTGTCGGTGCTGAACCCCACGACGATGGCCGACGGCATCAAGGTGGGCCGCCCCGGCGTGGTGCCGTTCGGGATCATCGAGGAACTGGTGGACGAGGTCCGCACGGTCGGCGAGGACCAGTTGTCGGCGGCGCTGCTGCTGTGCCTGGAGCGGGCCAAGCTGGTCGTCGAGCCGGCCGGGGCCAGCCCGGTCGCGGCCCTGCTGGCCGAGCCCGGCGCCTTCGCCGGACCGGTCGTCGCCGTGCTCTCCGGCGGCAACGTCGACCCGGTGCTGATGCAGCGCGTGCTGCGGCACGGCATGGCCGCGCAGGGCCGCTACCTGGCGGTCCGGCTGCGGCTGACGGACCGTCCGGGCGCGCTCGCCACGCTCCTCGGCGTGCTGTCCGCGGTCGACGCAAACGTCCTCGACGTGAGCCATGTGCGGACCGACCCCCGGCTCGGTCTCACGGAGGTCGAGGTGGAGCTGCATCTGGAGACGATGGGCCCGGCGCACTGCGTCGAGGTCGGCCAGGCGCTGCGCGAGGCGGGCTACACGGTCATCGACTGAGGCGCGCGCGGCCCGGACGGGCGGCGCGGTGGGCCGGCGCGACATCCCGGTGTCACTCGTACGGGTAAATCCATTGGCGAACGCGATACATCGCGTTATGGTGTCTCGTGCCGCTCGCGATGTCCGGCAACCACGCGGACGCCCCGGGACGAGACCGCCGAGGGAAAACCGAAGGCGGCGGCGAGCACGCGAACCTAGCCTTTCCGAAGCATCCCCGACGACGTGGAGACCACATGCCAGGCGCCATCTATGCCGAAGGTCTGGTGAAGACCTTCGGCGACGTAAGGGCACTGGACGGCGTAGACCTCGATGTCCCCGAAGGCACCGTCCTCGGCCTGCTCGGGCCGAACGGCGCCGGCAAGACGACGGCGGTCCGCTGCCTGACGACCCTGCTGCGGCCCGACAGCGGCCGGGCCGTCGTGGCGGGCGTCGACGTCCTCAGGCATCCCGACGCCGTACGCCGCTCCATCGGCCTGTCCGGCCAGTTCGCCGCGGTCGACGAGTACCTGACCGGCCGGGAGAACCTGCAGATGGTCGGTCAGCTCTACCAGATGAGGGCCCGAGCGGCCCGGCAGCGCGCGGTCGAGCTGCTGGAGCAGTTCCATCTGACGGACGCCGCCGACCGCCCCGCCAAGACCTACTCCGGAGGCATGCGCAGACGGCTCGACCTCGCCGCCGCCCTGGTGGTCTCACCGCCCGTGATGTTCATGGACGAGCCGACCACCGGTCTCGACCCGCGCAACCGGCAGCAGCTCTGGGAGGTCATCAAGCAGCTCGTCTCCGGCGGCACCACCCTGCTGCTGACCACGCAGTACCTGGAGGAGGCCGACCACCTCGCCCACGACATAGCGGTCGTCGACCACGGCCGGGTCATCGCCAAGGGCACATCCGACCAGCTCAAGGCCCGCACCGGCGGCGAGCGGGTGGAGGTCGTGGTGCACGAGCGGGAGCACATCGGCACCGCCGCCGAGGTGCTGCGCGGCTTCGGCAAGGGCGACACCACGGTCGAGGAGCACACCC
The DNA here is from genome assembly GCF_042793175.1 of Streptomyces sp. NPDC056580. NCBI lineage: Bacteria > Bacillati > Actinomycetota > Actinomycetes > Kitasatosporales > Streptomycetaceae > Streptomyces > Streptomyces sp. NPDC056580. The sequence goes on from NZ_JBHTVE010000008.1 coordinate 107,906, forward strand.
GCAAGCTCACGGTCCCGGTCACCGGCGGCGCCAAGCTGCTCGCCGAGGTCATCCGGGAGCTGGACTCCCGCGGGATCGAGATGGACGACATCGGACTGCGCCGCCCCACCCTGGACGACGTCTTCCTCTCCCTGACCGGACACGTGGCCGAGGCCGAGGAGTCCGCGGGGAGCGGTGACCAGGCCGGCAAGGGCAGCAAGGGCGCCAAGGGCAAGGAGAGCGTGAAATGAGTGCCGTGACCGAAGCCGCGCCTCTCGCGGCCCCCGGCAACCCCGTCGGCCGGTCCGTCCGCGACTCGCTGATCGTCGCCAAGCGCAATCTGATCCGCATGTGCCGGATCCCCGAGATGGTCATCTTCGGGCTGATCCAGCCGATCATGTTCGTGGTGCTGTTCACCTACGTGTTCGGCGGCTCGATCCAGGTCGGCGGGTCCAGCTCCACGCAGGCCTACCGCGAGTTCCTGATGGCCGGCATCTTCGCCCAGACCGTCACGTTCGCCACGGCGGGCGCGGGCGCTGGCATCGCCGACGACATGCACAAGGGCCTCATCGACCGTTTCCGCTCGCTGCCCATGGCACGCGGCGCGGTGCTGACCGGGCGGACCCTCGCGGACCTGGTCCAGACGGCGCTCACCCTGCTCGTCCTCGCCCTGGTGGCGCTGCTGGTCGGCTGGCGCACGCACGAGAACCTCGGCAAGGTGCTCGCCGGGTTCGGGCTGCTCCTGATGCTCGGGTACGCCTTCTCCTGGATCGGCGCGCTCATCGGCCTCTCCGTGCGCACCCCCGAGGCGGCGACCTCGGGCGGCCTCATCTGGCTCTTCCCGCTGACGTTCATCTCGAACGCCTTCGTGGACGCGAACCAGATGCCGGCCTTCCTGCGGCACATCGCGGAGTGGAACCCCTTCAGCGCCACCGTGCAGGCGTGCCGCGAACTGTTCGGCAACCTGCCGCCGGGCTTCCAGACCCCGGACGCCTGGCCCATGCAGCACCCCGTGTGGGCCTCGCTGATCTGGTCGGTCCTGATCACCGTGGCCTTCCGGACCCTCGCGGTCCGCAAGTACCGCTCGGCCACCGCGTGAGGCCGGACGGCCGGTGAGGGCATGAAGACGCCCCCGGTGTCCTGGGACGCCGGGGGCGCGGCACGAACCTGGTCCAGCGAGCGGGTCAGCCCGAGTACGGCTCGGCCTTCAGGATCCGCACCGAGGCCTTCTTGCCGTTCGGCAGCTCGTACTCCGCGTCCTCGCCGACCTTGTGGCCGATGACGCCGGAGCCGAGCGGCGACTGCGGGGAGTACGTCTCGATGTCGGCGCTCGCGTACTCGCGGGAGGCGAGCAGGAACGTCATGGTGTCGTCCTCGTCACCGTCGAAGGCGATCGTGACGACCATGCCCGGCGCGACGGCACCGTCCGCGGAAGCCGGAGCCTCGCCGACCTGGGCGTTCTCCAGGAGCTGGGTCAGCTGGCGCACACGGAGCTCCTGCTTGCCCTGCTCCTCCTTGGCCGCGTGGTACCCGCCGTTCTCGCGCAGGTCTCCCTCCTCGCGCGCGGCGGCGATCTTGGCGGCGATCTCCGTGCGCGCAGGACCAGTAAGGTACTCAAGCTCGTCCTTGAGCTTGTTGTACGCCTCCTGGGTCAGCCAGGTGACGTTCTCGCTGGTCTGGGTCACAGGGTGCTCCTCGTCGGTACTGGGAAATACAAAGCATCGCCCTACCCAGAAGAATGTTCCCTCTTGGATGGGCGAAACCACGAGCCTAACAATTCAACGGCGGAAGGGGGAGGACATAAGCCATCAGAATCGCGTCGGGGCAGGTCATGGCCTGCGTCCGGTCAGTCGGCGTGGCAGCCGAGCAGCTCGGCCGTCGTCCCCCTGGCCGTCGTACGGAGCGTGACGACCTTGTCGATGCGCGTGTCCTGACCGCTGAAGCGGAAGTCGGCCCGGCCGACCTCGGCGCCCTCGGCCGACTGGGAGCGCAGGGTGCAGTAGCCCGAGGCGCCGGAGTCCTTGTGCACCTCGAGATGGACCCGGACCGCGTCGTCGGAGGCCTTGAAGGCGATCACCTGGGCGCTGATCTCGCTCTGCACGATGTAGTGGTAGGCGAAGTAGCCGATCAGGGCGAGGAGGAGCACACCCAGCACGGAGCCGGCGACCTTGAGCCTGCGGTCGGCGCGCTCGTCCGAGGAGCGGCCGTAGCGGCCCTCGGGCAGCCGCGTGCTCGCCGTGCTCATGATCGTCCTTTCCGCGGAATCAATCGCCCCCCGATTCCGTCACTATAGAAGCCTGCGATTGCGCCGAAGACACGGGGCGCCGACTTACCGAGGATTGAGTCTTGACTGACCAGCTGCGACTGATGGCCGTTCACGCACACCCCGACGACGAGTCGAGCAAGGGCGCGGCCACCATGGCGAAGTACGTGGCCGAGGGGGTGGACGTGCTGGTGGTGACCTGCACCGGCGGCGAGCGCGGGTCCATCCTCAACCCCAAGCTGCAGGGTGACGCCTACATCGAGGAACACATCCACGAGGTGCGCAGGAAGGAGATGGAGGAGGCCCGGGAGATCCTCGGCGTCCGGCAGGAGTGGCTCGGCTTCGTCGACTCCGGCCTGCCCGAGGGCGACCCGCTGCCGCCGCTGCCCGAGGGCTGCTTCGCCCTGGAGGACGTCGACAAGGCGGCCGGCGAGCTGGTGAAGCAGATCCGCTCCTTCCGCCCGCAGGTGATCACCACCTACGACGAGAACGGCGGCTACCCGCACCCCGACCACATCATGACCCACAAGATCTCGATGGTGGCGTTCGAGGGCGCGGCGGACGCCGAGAAGTACCCGGAGGCCGAGTACGGGCCCGTCCACCAGCCGCAGAAGCTCTACTACAACCAGGGCTTCAACCGCCCCCGCACCGAGGCGCTGCACCACGCGATGCTCGACCGCGGCCTCGAGTCGCCCTACGGGGACTGGCTCAAGCGCTGGAAGGAGTTCGAGCGGGTCGAGCGCACGCTGACCACGCACGTCCCGTGCGCGGACTTCTTCGAGGTCCGCGACAAGGCGCTGATCGCCCACGCCACGCAGATCGACCCCGACGGCGGCTGGTTCCGGGTGCCGATGGACCTGCAGAAGGAGGTCTGGCCGACGGAGGAGTACGAACTGGCGAAGTCTCTCGTCGACACCTCCCTCCCCGAGGACGACCTCTTCGCGGGCATCCGCGACAATGCCTGACATGAGCGCAAGCCTGGCACTGACGCATCTCGTCCCCCTCGCCAAGGAGGTCGACGAGAACAAGGTCACCCCCGGCGTCCTCGGCTTCATCGTCTTCGCGGTGATGGCCGTGGCCGTGTGGGGCCTGATGAAGTCGATGAACAAGCAGATGCAGAAGGTCGACTTCAAGGAGGCCCCCGACGCCGAGGCCGAGAAGAAGGCCGAATCCAAGGCGCCGCAGGGCTGACCCCCGGGAACCCGGCCCCCGCCGGGGGCTCAGTTCCGCGCCGGAACCGCCACTCCCATCACCTCCCGGGCGTGGCGGTCCGGGGTCATGCGCAGACGCCACGCCTGCCAGCCCGCCTCCAGCGTCACGCCCCGCTCCAGCAGCAGCGCGTAGGCCGGCACCCACTCGTCCAGCTTCTCGTCCCGCGCCGGGTGCGAGGCGCGGGCGAGCTGGGCCAGCTCCTCCTGCGCGACCGCCGTACCCACCTCCACACCGCCCGGCGCCGCGTACGGCAGCAGGGTGCAGCGCAGGAACCGCGCCCAGTCCTCGCCGCGGCGGTCGCCGTAGGACGTGAACAGGTTCAGCGCCTCGTCGCACAGTTCGAGCGCCTGCTGGATCCGGGCGTTGCCCGCGTCCACCACCGCCAGCTCCAGACAGGTCCACGCCTCGCCGTGCGCTACGCCGATGCGCTGGAAGTCGGCGCGGGCGTCGACGAGGAGCTGCCGGGCGAAGCCCGAGTTGCGCAGTGAGCCGGTCTGCGCGGCCCGCTGGTCCCGGGTGACCCGCGCCGAGTGGTGCCGGGCGCAGGCCAGGCCGTAGACGTCCCGCATCCGGGAGAACATCTGCCGGGACCGCTCCAGCTCCCGGACCGACCGGTCCAGGTCCCCGGCCTCCTCCAGCGCCTGCCCCAGGTGGAACAGCGTCCAGGCCTCGCCGCGCGCGTCCTCGTTCTCCCGGTGCCGCGCCGCCGCCCGGCGCAGGTCCTCCACCGCGGGGCCGGGGTCCCCGGCCACCAGCCGTGCCCGCGCGAGCTGGGTCAGCGCCCAGGCCTCGCCGCGCGCGTCGTGCGTCTGGCCGTAGCGCTCCAGGGCGGCCCGCAGCTCCGTCTCCGCCTTCGGCACGTCGCCCATGCGCAGCGCGAGCTGGCCGAGCTGGAAGTGCGCCCAGGCCTCGCCGTGCAGGGAGCCGCCCTGCCGGTGCAGGACCAGTGAGCGGGTGAGCAGGTCCAGCGCCTCCGGCAGCCGGGCCCGGTCCCGCTGCACCGCGGCCAGCGCGTGCATCGTCCAGGCCCGGTCGGTCGCCAGCTCCTCGTCCGCCTGGAGGTCCAGTGCCTCCTGCAGCCGGGCCGCGGCCTCGGTGAGGTTGCCCTGGTGGTGCAGGGTGATCCCGAGGGAGCACAGCGCGCGGGCCGCGCCCGCGTCGTGGTGGGCCTCCCGGTAGAGGTCGACCACGGAGGCCAGCGTGGTGCGCGCCTTGTCCAGCTCGCCGAGCTGCCGGGCCGCGATACCGGTGCGCCACTGCACCGAGCGCAGCAGCAGCCCCTGGTCCACGGCCTGTGCCAGCTCGCTGATCTCACCGAGGCGGTAGAGGTCGCCGCGCAGCAGGCAGTAGTCGCACAGGGCGCCGAGCAGGTTCTGCACGGCGGCCTGGTCCACGCCCTCGGCCTGGCGCAGGGCGGCCGTGATGAAGCTGGACTCGTCGTCCAGCCAGCGCAGCGCCTCGTCCAGCGAGGTGAAGCCGTGCCCGCCGAACTGGTTCGAGCGCGTCGACATGTTGCCGTCGACCAGGCGCAGCACCGAGTCGGCCAGCTCGGCGTAGTTGACGATCAGCCGCTCCTGCGCGGCCGTCCGCTCCGCCGGGTCCTCCTCGTCCAGCAGCCGGGCCCGGGCGAAGGCCCGCACCAGGTCGTGCAGCCGGTAGCGGCTGCCGCGCACGTGGTCGATCAGACCGGCGTCCGCGAGGGCCCCCAGATGCCGGGTGGCCTCCGCCTCGTCGGTGGCCAGCAGGGCGGCGGCCGCCGCCGCGCCGAGCGAGGACCGGCCGGCCAGCGCCAGCCTGCGCAGCAGCCGGCGCGCGGGGTCCGGCTGGTCGGTGTAGCGCAGCCACAGCGCCCGCTCCACCGGCTCCACCGGACCGTACGCGCCGAGGTCGGAGGCGAGCTGCCGGGGCGAACGCGGGCCCAGCGAGGAGCCGGCGACGCGCAGCGCGAGCGGCAGCCCGCCGCACAGCCGGCGGACCCGGTCGGCGGACTCGGCGTCGTACGGCCCCGAGGCGTCCCGCGCCGTCGCCGCCAGCAGTTCCTCGGCGCCCGCCGCGTCCAGCTCCCGCACCGGCAGGTGGTGCACCCAGGCGCGGAGCTCAGCGGGCAGCTCGAGCGGACCGCGGGCGGTGACCAGCACCAGGCTGTCGGAGTGCTCGGGCACCAGGGCGCGCACCTGCTCCGGGTCCGAGGCGTCGTCCAGCACGATCGTCACCGGCAGACCGGTCAGGTGCCGGTGGTAGAGCTCGGACAGCCGCTTGACCTGCTGGTCCGGGGAGGAGCGCTCACGGAACAGCAACTGCTCGCGGGGCGCGCCGAGCCGGTTCAGCAGGTGCAGCAGCGCGTCCCGGACGGGCAGCGGCGGCTCGTCCCGGCTGCCGCCGCGCAGGTCCACGACGACCGCGCCGCGGAAGTGGTCCCTCAGGTCGTGCGCCGCGCGGACCGCGAGCGTCGTGCGGCCCACGCCGGGCTCGCCGTGCAGCACGACCACCGTCGGCCGGGTCTCGGTGGCCGCCCGGGCGGCCTGCGCCCACTGCCTGATCCGCGCCAGCTCCGTCCGGCGGCCCGCGAACGGCCCGTCCGGCTCGGGCAGTTGCCCGAAGGACTGCTCCAGCACCGTGCGCCTGCGGGCCGCCGCGCTCTTGTCGGCGCCGCGCAGCGCCGGGCCGGTCTTCTTCTTCGGCCCGGTGGAGGCGGTGATCACCCGCTGCTGGTCGAGGAACGGGCGGATGCCGCGTACCTCCAGCGCGGTGAGCCACTGCAGCCTGAGCTGCTCCGGGCCCCCGGGCTGACCGGCCGCGCCCGCCCGGTGGTGGGCGGCCGGCAGATGGGAGCCGGCCACCTTCGCCACCGTCGCGGCGGCGCCCACCACGCCCACCGTGACGCCCGCGCCGAGCGCCGTGCCGGCGCCGGTGCCCAGGGACAGGTCGGCGACGGCGGCCGCCACCGCGGCAACGGCGGCCACCAGCAACGCCGTTCCGGCGCCCTCGCGGGCGTAGCGCTGGCCGAAGGTGAGCCGGCCGGCCTCGGCCTCATCGAGCGCGCGGACGTAGCTCTCGTACTCCTCGGCGGCCTTGAGCGCCATGGTGTCCAGCGCGCCGCGCGCCCGCGACAGCAGCAGCTGCCCGTCGGTCCGGCCGCCGGAGCGCCGTACCTCCTCGTCCACGGCCCGCGCCAGCAGCCGCTCGGCCTCCGCCCGATGGCCGTCCCGCATGTCCCGTCCCCCTGTCGGCGACAACTCGTCCACCCAAGAGTGTCCTTCGCGGGCGACGGCTTGGCGAGGGGGCGACGATCAGCGGGTGGGTGCGGATCTCCCGGCAACTCCCCGGTGAGCGGGCGGTTTCGGCGGCCGTCACGGCGCGCCTTTCTCACCCGTGCGGGGTTGCGTGCCGCCGGGTGCCCGCGCCCGCCCGGGGCGGCGTGCGGACACCCCCGCGCGGGCCCCACCGACGGGGCGGGGCGCTGTGAGAGGGTGGGGGGTATGAACCGGTTGGCTGGTGTGACCTCGCCTTACCTGCTTCAGCACGCCGACAATCCGGTCGACTGGTGGACCTGGTCGCCGGAGGCTTTCGACGAGGCGCGACGGCGTGACGTCCCCGTTCTGCTGTCGGTCGGATACTCGTCGTGTCACTGGTGCCACGTCATGGCCGGTGAATCGTTCGAGGACCAGGCCACGGCCGACTACCTGAACGAGCACTTCGTCAGCGTCAAGGTCGACCGCGAGGAACGCCCCGACGTCGACGCCGTCTACATGGAGGCCGTGCAGGCCGCCACCGGTCAGGGCGGCTGGCCCATGACCGTGTTCCTGACCCCGGACGCCGAGCCCTTCTACTTCGGCACCTACTTCCCGCCCGAGCCCCGGCACGGCATGCCCTCCTTCCGGCAGGTGCTTGAGGGCGTCCAGCGGGCCTGGGCCGACCGGCGCGGCGAGGTGGCCGAGGTCGCGCGCAAGATCGTGCGGGACCTCTCCCAGCGGGAGCTGGCACCCCAGGCCGCCCGGCCGCCCGGCGAGCAGGAACTCGCCCAGGCGCTGCTCGCGCTCACCCGGGAGTACGACCCGCAGCGCGGCGGATTCGGCGGTGCGCCGAAGTTCCCGCCGTCGATGGTGCTGGAGTTCCTGCTGCGCCACCACGCGCGCACCGGCGCCGAGGGCGCCCTGCAGATGGCGTCCGACACCTGTGAGCGGATGGCGCGCGGGGGGATCTACGACCAGCTCGGCGGCGGCTTCGCCCGCTACTCCGTGGACCGCGACTGGGTCGTGCCGCACTTCGAGAAGATGCTGTACGACAACGCCCTGCTGTGCCGGGTGTACGCGCACCTGTGGCGGGCGACGGGCTCCGGTCTCGCCCGGCGGGTCGCGCTGGAGACCGCCGACTTCATGGTCCGCGAACTGCGCACCGGTGAAGGCGGGTTCGCCTCGGCCCTCGACGCGGACAGCGACGACGGGACCGGGCGCCATGTCGAGGGCGCCTACTACGTCTGGACGCCCCAGGAGCTGCGCGAGGTGCTCGGCGAGGAGGCCGCACTCGCCGAGCAGTACTTCGGCGTGACCGAGGAGGGCACCTTCGAGCACGGCCGGTCGGTGCTGCAACTGCCGCAGACCGAGGGTGTGTTCGACGCCGAGCAGGTGGCGTCGGTCAAGGAGCGCCTGCTGGCCCGGCGGGAGCGGCGGCCCGCCCCCGGCCGGGACGACAAGGTCGTCGCCGCCTGGAACGGGCTGGCGATCGCCGCGCTCGCCGAGACAGGCGCCTACTTCGACCGGCCCGACCTGGTCAGGGCTGCCGTCGCGGCCGCCGACCTGCTGGTCCGGGTGCACCTGGACGAGCACGCCCACCTCGCCCGCACCAGCCGGGACGGCCGGGTGGGGCCCAACGCCGGGGTGCTGGAGGACTACGCCGACGTCGCCGAGGGTTTCCTGGCGCTCGCCTCCGTGACCGGGGAGGGGGCGTGGCTCGACTTCGCCGGGCTGCTCCTCGACCAGGTGCCGGCCCGCTTCGGCGACCCCGACGGCGGCGCCCTGTACGACACCGCCGTCGACGCCGAGCAGCTCATCCGCCGGCCGCAGGACCCCACCGACAACGCCACCCCGTCCGGCTGGAGCGCCGCGGCGGGCGCCCTGCTGGGTTACGCCGCCCACACCGGCTCCGAGGCCCACCGCACCGCCGCCGAGCGGGCGCTCGGCGTCGTCGGGGCGCTGGGCCCGCGGGTGCCCCGGTTCATCGGCTGGGGGCTGGCCGTCGCCGAGGCGCTGCTCGACGGGCCCCGGGAGGTGGCGGTGGTCGGCCCGTCCCTCACGGACGAGGCGACGGCGCTCCTGCACCGCACCGCGCTCCTCGGCACCGCGCCGGGCGCGGTGGTCGCGGCCGGGCCCCCCGGCGGCGAGGAGTTCCCGCTGCTCGCCGACCGCCCGCTGGTGGACGGCCGGCCGGCCGCCTACGTCTGCCGGAACTTCACCTGCGACGCCCCGACGACGGACCCCGGGCGGCTGGGCCGGGCGCTGAACACCGGCTGAGCGCCGGGCGGCGTCAGGACCGGCCGCTGAACTCCGCGAGGGCGCGCTCCACGATGGCCTCCAGCTGGTCGTGGTGCGCGCCCTTCCAGTAGGCGCGGCCGCAGTCGCCGCACCGGGCGAAGACGTCGTAGGTGCGCCGGGTGCCGTGCTGGAGCTGGTCGGCGACCTCCTCCTTGGTGGCCTCGGCCAGCAGGCCGTTGCAGGCGGTGCAGCGGCTCCAGGGGCGCAGGCCGGGGGCGAAGCGTTCGAGGACGTCGCGGAGCTGCTCCTCGGGGCGGGTGCTGTACACGTACGCCCCGGCCCACAGCTCGCGGCGGCGCAGCAGGCCCCGGTCGCGGCTGAGCATGACCCGCCTCTCGGCGGCCGAGCGCGCGGCCAGCGCCGGGTCGCCGATGTCGGTCGACTCGTACGCCGCGTCCACGCCGAGCAGGCGCAGCCGGCGGGCGAGGGTGCCGAGGTGGACGTCGAGGAGGAAGCGGAGCGGGGCGCCGGGTACCCGCTGGGGGCGTACGACGGGGCGGACCTCCACCGAGTCGCCGGCGACGGGGACGTACCCGGCCGGCACCTCGCGGCCGCCGACCCGCAGGGACCCGACCTCGGTCAGCGGGACGCCCGCCGACTCGACGACGTGACCGAGGGACGAGACGCCGTCGGTGGCGATGGCGATGGGTCCCCCGCGCCGTCCGCTCGGCAGGAACAGGGCCAGGGCCGAGGCGAACTCGACGTGGATCTCGGGACCGTTCACCCGGTCAGGATGTCACGCCGCGGAGCGCCCGGGCTCAGGGTCCTCCGGTGGGCAGACCGTGCTCCAGGACGTCCAGCGCCCGCCGCGCGAGGTCGCGCAGATCACCCTCGAAGTCGTTCTCCGCCCAGGCCATGCAGACCTCCATCATGCCGCCGGCCAGGGACATCGCGTGGACGCGCGCCTCCAGGCCGTCCGGGTCGAGACCGGTCCGCTCGGCGAGGGCGCCGCGCAGCAGGCGCCCGGTGCGCGACACGCTCTCCACCATCCGGGCGCGGACGGCGGGGACCCGGACGCCGAGGTGCGCCCGCGTCCGCAGCACCTCGGGGTCCTCCCGCGTCATCGCGTCGATGACCCTGTCCATCGCGTACCGCAGCGAGTCCGTCCACGGCTCGCCGGCCGGCCGGGACCGCAACTCCCGCACCAGCAGCGGGCCGTACTCGTCCGTGAGGACGATGTCCTCCTTGGTCGGGAAGTAGCGGAAGACGGTCGACGGCGACACCTCGGCCCGCCCGGCTATCTGCTCGATCGTCGTGGCCTCGTACCCCTGCTCCTCGACCAGCGCGTACGTCGCGGCGCGGATCGCCTCGCGCGTCTTGATCTTCTTGCGTTCGCGCAGGCCCGGCCGGGGACGGCCGGCGGGGGAGAGGGGGGAGGGTGCTGCCGTCATGCGGGTCATTGTCCGGCATCCGGCAAGGGGGTGACCATCCGCGCGGCGGCCCGGCAGGCGCCTACGCGTGCTGGTACGCCACCAGGGAGATGCCGGCGTAGTGGACGGCGAACGCGGCGAGGGTGAAGGCGTGGAAGACCTCGTGGAAGCCGAACCAGCGCGGTGAGGGGTTCGGCCGCTTGATGCCGTAGACCACGCCGCCGGCGCTGTACAGCAGGCCGCCGACGACGACCAGGACCAGGACGGCGATGCCGCCGGTGCGCATGAAGTCGGGCAGGAAGAAGACGGCCGCCCAGCCCATCGCGATGTAGCAGGGCGTGTACAGCCAGCGCGGGGCGCCGACCCAGAAGACGCGGAAGACGATGCCGGCGGCGGCCGCCGCCCAGATGCCCCACAGCAGCCACTGACCCTTGGCGCCCGGCAGGAGCAGCATGGCCAGCGGCGTGTAGGTGCCCGCGATGATCAGGAAGATGTTGGCGTGGTCCAGGCGGCGCAGGACGCCGTCCATCCGCGGGCTCCAGTTGCCCCGGTGGTAGAGCGCGCTCACGCCGAAGAGGAGGCAGGCCGTCAGGGCGTAGATGCCGCAGGCGATCCGGCCCCTGCTGGAGTCGGCGAGCGCGGTGAGCACGAGGCCCGCGACGAGTACGGCGGGGAACATGCCGAGGTGCAGCCAGCCGCGCAGCCTCGGCTTGACCGGGTGCGGCAGGGAGAGCGCCACGGGACCGTGGCCGGCGGCCGGCGTGTCCGTGGGCGCGTCGGGGACAGGCGCAGTCATGCCCGGCATGGTACCTACGGCCCCGTAAGTCGCGTGTCAGCGCGCCCCCGTGAGCGCCCCAACGCAAAAAGTCCTTCTGTCGAACTTCATGTGTACGCAAAGAACCGCGGTAACCGTGGCTTTCCTCACGTCGCTCACCTGTGATGCCCTCTGGACAGATGGGCACTAGAATCGGATGATCAAATGAGTGCGGTCGGCACCGGATGAGCGCCAGGCAGTCGAGACTGTGAAGCATCCGGGTCGCGGCCCCCACGGGGCGACAAGACAAAAAATCCCTCATCTAGGAGCAATCGTGGCGCGCGACATCGCGGCTCCCACCGGTATCCCCACCAACCACCAGGAACTGGTCTCGTGGGTCAACGAGATCGCCGAACTGACGCAGCCGGACAGCGTGGTCTGGTGTGACGGATCCGAGGCCGAGTACGAGCGGCTGTGCGAGGAGCTCGTCCAGAAGGGCACCTTCCGCAAGCTCGACCCGATCAAGCGCCCCAACTCCTACTACGCGGCCTCCGACCCCACCGACGTCGCCCGCGTCGAGGACCGGACCTTCATCTGCTCCGCCGAGGAGAAGGACGCCGGCCCGACCAACCACTGGAAGGCCCCGGCCGAGATGCGGGAGATATTCCAGGGCTCCGGCGGCGAGGGCGGCATCTTCCGCGGCTCGATGAAGGGCCGGACGATGTACGTCGTCCCGTTCTGCATGGGCCCGCTGGGCTCCCCGCTCTCCGCGATCGGCGTCGAGATCACCGACTCCGCCTACGTCGCGGTCTCCATGCGCACCATGACCCGCATGGGACAGCCGGTCCTCGACGAGCTCGGCGACAGCGGCTTCTTCGTCAAGGCCGTGCACACCGTCGGCGCCCCGCTGGAGCCGGGCCAGGAGGACGTGCCCTGGCCGTGCAACTCCACCAAGTACATCTCCCACTTCCCCGAGGACCGTGAGATCTGGTCCTACGGCTCCGGCTACGGCGGCAACGCCCTGCTCGGCAAGAAGTGCTACGCGCTGCGCATCGCCTCCGTCATGGCCCGTGACGAGGGCTGGCTGGCCGAGCACATGCTGATCCTCAAGCTCACCCCGCCGCAGGGCGAGTCCAAGTACGTCGCCGCCGCCTTCCCGAGCGCGTGCGGCAAGACCAACCTCGCCATGCTCGAGCCGACGATCTCCGGCTGGACCGTGGAGACCATCGGCGACGACATCGCCTGGATGCGCTTCGGCGAGGACGGCCGCCTGTACGCGATCAACCCGGAGGCCGGCTTCTTCGGTGTCGCCCCCGGCACCGGCGAGCACACCAACGCCAACGCGATGAAGACGCTGTGGGGCAACTCGGTCTTCACCAACGTGGCGCTCACCGACGACAACGACGTGTGGTGGGAGGGCATGACGGAGGAGACCCCGGCCCACCTCACCGACTGGAAGGGCAACTCCTGGACGCCCGGGTCCGGGACGCCCGCCGCACACCCCAACGCCCGCTTCACCACCCCGGCCGCGCAGTGCCCGATCATCGCGCCGGAGTGGGAGGACCCCAGGGGCGTGCCGATCTCGGCGATCCTCTTCGGCGGCCGCCGGGCCAGCGCGGTGCCGCTGGTGACGGAGTCCTTCGACTGGAACCACGGTGTCTTCCTGGGCGCCAACGTGGCCTCCGAGAAGACCGCCGCCGCCGAGGGCAAGGTCGGCGAGCTCCGCCGCGACCCGTTCGCCATGCTGCCGTTCTGCGGCTACAACATGGGCGACTACATGGGTCACTGGGTCGACGTGGCCAAGGACAAGGACCAGTCCAAGCTGCCGAAGATCTACTACGTCAACTGGTTCCGCAAGAACGACGAGGGCAAGTTCGTCTGGCCCGGCTTCGGCGAGAACAGCCGCGTGCTGAAGTGGATCGTGGACCGGCTGGACGGCCGGGCCGAGGGAGTCGAGACCCCGATCGGCATCCTGCCGACCAAGGAGGCGCTGGACACCAAGGGCCTCGACCTGTCCGACGCCGACCTGGACTTCCTGCTCACGGTCGACAAGGAGGTCTGGCGCGAGGAGGCCTCCCTGATCCCCGAGCACCTCGACACCTTCGGCGACCACACGCCGAAGGAACTGTGGGACCAGTACCGCGCGCTGGTGCAGCGCCTGGGCTGAGACCCGCACCCCATGACTCCACGGCCGGTCCGGATGCCCTGACCAGCGATCGTCACGGCCGGCCGTGGTGACAACCCCGACGGGGCCCCGCACAAAGACGTGCGGGGCCCCGTCGCGCTGTCTCGCCCCCGCGCGGGCCGCGGGCGCGAGCGACCCCGGCCGCGGGGCCCCCGGCCCGGCCGGGGGCCTCCGGCGCCGAGCCCGGGCGGGCCGGGGGAGGTGTTGTGGCGCCCGGTCCGCGCGTCGCTGCAGGGTGCGCGCGGACCGGGGCCGTTCGGGGACCCCGGGCGGGGTCAGCGGGCCTGGCTGAGCGCCTTCGGCCCGGCCAGGGCGGCGGCGTGCGCGTCCATCCGCTCGGCCGACAGGATCGCCGCCGCCGTGTCGGCGCGGGAGGCGGCGACCACCAGCGCGCGGCCCGCGAGGGCGTGCGCCCGCCGGTGCAGTCCCGTGGCCTCGCCGGCGGCGGACGGCTGGGCGCGCAGCGGCGCCCGCCCGCCGCGCAGCCGGGACACCTGGCCGGCGAGCCGCTCGGCGGCCGCCTCGAGGTCGGCGGAGGGGGTCAGGGCGCGCAGGTCGTCGGTGACGGCGAGCAGGGCGGCGAGATGACCGGCGAGCTGGATGTCCAGCTCCTCCTCGCGCGAACGGTGGGGGAAGTCGGAAGGTTCGCCGGCCATCGTGCTGTGGACCGACTTGGTGCGGATCGGCTCGTACATGGGGGATGGCCTCCTGTGCGCTGACAGGAAGCCATCCTAGCTTGGATTTCGTCTAAAGTTGAGTCGCGTCACGAGCCGCGGTCCCCCGGCTGCCGCCGGCGGGGCGCAGGGAGGCCGGTGAGCGGCCCTAGGGCTGCCCGTAGCCGTCCAGGAAGGTCCCGATCCGGGTCACCGCGTCCCGGAGGTCGCCGGCGCTCGGCAGGGTCACCACCCGGAAGTGGTCCGGCTCCGGCCAGTTGAACCCGGTGCCCTGGACGACCATGATCTTCTCCTGGCGCAGCAGGTCCAGCACCATCCGCCGGTCGTCCCTGATCTTGAAGACCTGGGGGTCGAGGCGCGGGAAGAGGTACAGGGCGCCCTTGGGCCGGACGCAGCTCACGCCGGGGATCTGGGTCAGCAGCTCGTAGGCGACGTCCATCTGCTCCTTCAGGCGTCCGCCCGGCAGCACCAGCTCGTTGATCGTCTGCCGGCCGCTGAGCGCGGCCACGACCCCGTGCTGGCCCGGCATGTTCGCGCACAGGCGCATGTTCGCCAGGATGGTCAGGCCCTCGATGTAGGAGTCGGCGTGGGCGCGCGGGCCGGAGATCGACATCCAGCCGACGCGGTAGCCGGCCACCCGGTAGGCCTTGGACATGCCGTTGAAGGTCAGGGTCAGCAGGTCGGGAGCGACCTTCGCGGTCGGGGTGTGGGTGGCGCCGTCGTAGAGGATCTTGTCGTAGATCTCGTCCGAGCAGACCAGCAGGTTGTGCCGGCGGGCGATGTCGGTCAGGCCCTTGAGCACCGCCTCGTCGTACACCGCGCCCGTGGGGTTGTTCGGGTTGATGATGACGATCGCCTTGGTGCGGTCGGTGACCTTGCGCTCGACGTCGGCGAGGTCGGGCATCCAGTCGGACTGCTCGTCGCAGCGGTAGTGCACGGCCGTGCCGCCGGACAGCGAGACCGCCGCCGTCCACAGCGGGTAGTCCGGCGCCGGCACGAGCACCTCGTCGCCGTCGTCCAGCAGGCCCTGCATCGCCATCACGATCAGCTCGGAGACGCCGTTGCCGATGTAGACGTGCTCGACGTCCGTCTCGATGCCGATGGTCTGGTTGTGCATCACGACCGCGCGCCGGGCGGCCAGCAGGCCCTTGGCGTCGCCGTAGCCGTGGGCGCCGGAGACGTTGCGCAGGATGTCCTCGAGGATCTCCGGCGGGCACTCGAAGCCGAACGCGGCCGGGTTGCCGGTGTTGAGCTTCAGGATGCGGTGCCCGGCCGCCTCCAGGCGCATCGCCTCCTCGAGAACCGGGCCCCGGATCTCGTAACAGACGTTGGCGAGCTTGGTCGACTGGATCACCTGCATGCCCGTGAGCTTACGACCCGGTAACGGCTCACGGGTGGTGTCTTCCGCCACTTGAGACGGTCTGGATTGCCTCGTTATCGGCGGTAGCTGTCCCAGAAGTCGCCCGCCTCCCTAGAATGCGCCGCGATGCCGGTGCGCCGGGGCCGCTGATGTGCCTGGTGCGACAGGGGGCGGCGCGGAAACGGCAGGGCAAGGGGAGGACTGGGGTTGTACGAGGCGCACGGTGGCGACGGCGGGCCGCAGGTTCAGCCGAACGTGTACCACCCAGGGACGGCCCCGGCCCCGTCGTACGACGAGTACGCCGACCCCGCCGTCGCGCACGGCTGGCAGAACGCCTACGACGAGACCCGTGAGCTGCCCGCGCTGTCCCCGCCCGCGCCGGGCGCGGGCGGGGAGGCCGGCGGCCGCCGGGACCGGCGGCGCAAGCGGCAGGCGCCCGCCCGCCGCCGGACGGCGGTCCTCGCCGGCGGTCTCGGCGCGGCCGGCGCGGCGGCGCTGATCGCGGTGCTCGCCTGGCCGGACGGCGCGCCGTCCGGAGCGCGTCCCGCGAGCGACGGGCCCGCACGCGTCCCCGGCGCCGCGACCATCCCCGCGGACTCCTCCGGCCCCGCGTCGAGCCCGCCCGCCGCCGGGTCGAAACTGCCCGTGACGCCGTCGTCCACCGCGCCCGTCGCGGACGGTCCGGCGGCCACCGCCACCGGCCGCCCCACGGTATCCGCCACGTCCGCCACGTCCGCCGCGCCCGGCTCCCCGGCCGCCACGGCCTCCGCCGTCACCGCCGGCCCGACGCCCACGCCCTCGTCCGCCACGCCGACGGAGTCCGGCTGGGGCACCCCGGGCGGCGGCCGGGGGCACGGCCACGGCGCGACGAAGCGCCCCCGGTAGCGGCAGGCGGCCGTAGGTCGCCGCCAAGTGGGTAGTGATCGCCGGTGAGTTGCGGCCCGCCGTCCGACAAACGTGCGCGTATGCCCCAGGCGGACACGTCGTCGCACACAACTGCTTGCCCCCGCACGCCCCTCTCATGAGAATGCTCATGACAAATACGCGAGGCGACCGGAAGATCTCCGGTCGCCCAAGTCGTAAGAGGGGACCCCCACATGAACAAGCCTCTCCTGGCCGCGCTCTCCTCCCTGGCCATCGCCGGGCTGGGCGCGACCCCGGCGGCCGCCGCGCCGAGGCCCGAAGCGGCCGCCGCGGTGACCGTCAACTTCGCCGGCACCGTCTCGCTCAGCAACTGCTCCGGCTCCGTCATCCGCTTCCCCGGCTCCGCGGACACCGACCCGGCGCTCGTGCTGACCAACGGCCACTGCCTGGAGACCGGCTTCCCTTCGCCCGGCCAGGTCATCACCGGCCAGTCCTCCAGCCGTACCTTCGGCCTGCTGAACTCCTCCGGTACCAAGGTGGCGACGCTCCGCGCCAACCAGGTCGTCTACTCGACCATGACGGACACCGACGTCACGATCTACCGCACCACCACCACCTACGCGGCGATCAGGAACTCCTACGGCATCAGCCCGCTCACCGTGCAGGACACCCACCCGGTCGCCGGCACCGCCATCAAGGTCGTCTCCGGCTACTGGAAGCGCATCTACAGCTGCGACATCGACGGGTTCGTGTACCGCCTGAAGGAGGGCGACTGGACCTGGAAGGACTCGGTCCGCTACACCTCCGCCTGCGACACCATCGGCGGCACCTCGGGCTCGCCGGTCATCGACACCGCCACCGGCAAGGTCGTCGCCGTCAACAACACCGGCAACGAGGACGGCCAGCGCTGCACCGAGAACAACCCCTGCGAGGTCGACCAGAGCGGCAACGTCACCGTCCGGCAGGGCATCAACTACGCCGAGGAGACCTACAACATCCCGGCCTGCTTCACCACCGGCAACAAGCTGAACCTCAGCGCGTCCGGCTGCACCCTGCCCAAGCCGTAGCCGGGGCCGGGGCCGTGTCCCGCCCGGGCCGTGTCCCGGCCCGGGCGCTCACACCGGCGTCCGGCGCACCGACCGGCCCGCCAGCACGTCGGTGCGGCGGCCCTCCTCCATCGCGAAACGGCCGTCGACCAGCACGTACGGGATGCCTTCCGGGAGCACCCGGGGCTCGGCGAAGGTGGCGCCCGAGGCGACGGTGTCCGGGTCGAACAGCACCAGGTCGGCGCGGTACCCCTCGCGCACAAGACCCCGGTCCGGCAGCCGCAGCCGGGCCGCGGGCCGACCGGTGAGGTGGGCTACGCACTCCTCCAGCGTCAGCACACCCGACTCCCGCACGTAGTGCCCGAGATAGCGGGGGAAGGTGCCGTAGGCGCGCGGATGAGGCTTCGCGCCCCGCAGGATGCCGTCGGAGCCGCCGGTGTGGGCGCGGTGCCGCATGATCGCGCGGACGTTCTCCTCGTGGCCGACGTGCTGGAGGATCGTCGTGCCGAGCCGGTCCTCGACGAGCAGCCGGCGGGCGGTGGTCCAGGGATCCTCGCCGCGCGCGTCCGCCGACTCCCGCACGGTACGGCCGACATGGTCCGACAGGGCCGGGACGGTCACCCCGGAGATCTCGATCGTGTCCCACTCCACCGGCACGCCGTGGCAGCCGTCCGAGCCGGTGACCTCCAGGTCGTGCCGGATCCGCCCGGCGGTCGCCGGGTCGCCGAGCCGGGCCAGGATCCGCTCCGGCCCGCCCGCGCCCGCCCAGCTCGGCAGCAGCGCGGCGAGGGTGGTGCAGCCGGGGGTGTAGGGGTAGCTGTCCAGGGTGACGTCGGCGCCGGAGTCCAGCGCCCGGTCGAGCAGGGCGAGGAGTTCGGGCGCGCGGCCCCGGTTCACGCCGAAGTTCATCGTCGCGTGGGCCAGGTGCAGCGCACAGCCGGCCTTCCGGGTCAGCTCCACCATCTCGGCGTACGCCTCCAGGGCGCCGGCGCCGTAGGAGCGGTGGTGCGGGCAGTAGTAGCCGCCGTAGGCCGCCACCACCCGGCACAGCTCGGTCAGTTCGGCGTCGTCGGCGTACATGCCGGGCGTGTAGGTGAGTCCGGAGGACAGGCCGACGGCGCCCTGTTCCAGGCCCTCCGCCACCAACTGCCGCATGCGCTCAAGCTCCCGGCCGGTCGCCGGGCGGTCCTCCCAGCCGACGGCCAGCGCGCGGACCGTGCCCTGCGGGACCAGGTAGGCCGCATTCACGGCGATCCCCCGGTCGAGGCGGTCCAGGTACTCGCCGACCGTGCGCCAGTCGAGCTCGACGTCGTCCCCGTACCCGTTCCAGCCGGTGATCGCCCGGCGGACCTCCTCCAGCGTGCGGTCGTCCACCGGCGCGTACGACAGCCCGTCCTGTCCGACGACCTCCAGCGTGACGCCCTGGGCGAGCTTCGCGCTGTGGTCCGGGTCGCGCAGCAGGGCCAGGTCGGAGTGGGCGTGCATGTCGATGAAGCCGGGGGCCAGGACCAGGCCCTCCGCGTCCAGCTCCCGGCGCGCCCGCGGCCGCTGGCAGCCGGTCGCCGCGGCCTCCTTGACGACGGCGACGATCCGGCCCCCGTCGACCACCACGTCGGCGCGGTAGGAGTCCGCGCCGCTGCCGTCGACGACGTCCGCGTCCCGGATGACCAGCTCCTCCACGATGCCCCCTAGAAGAAGGTGCGGATGTAGTCGACGACCGTCCCGTCCGCCTCGGCCAGCGGGATGAGCTGCCACTTGTCGAACGACGTGCAGGGGTGGGACAGGCCGAAGCCGACCCAGTCGCCGACCTCCAGGTCCGCGTCCCCGGTGGTGCGCAGCCAGGCGTGCTGGTCGGACAGGCCGGTCACGGTGACCCCGTCGGCCGGGCGCTCGGCGCCGTCCCGGCGCACCACCTGGGCCTCGGGCAGGTCCAGGTCGTGGGCCGCGTCCCGCTTGCCCGCGTTGGCGAAGGCCTGCTCGGGGGAGGGCCGGGAGACGACCTGCGCCCACAGCCGGAACGCGGGCTCCAGCGCGCCCTCCTGGGGGACGCGGGCGAAGGGGGTGAGCCTGCGGTAGTGCCCGTCGTCGTGCGAGACGTAGGCGCCCGACCGCAGCAGCTTGAGCACGGGAGCGGACAGTTCGGGGATCTCCGCGAACACGTCGGCCACCGCGTCGAACCACGCGCTGCCGCCGGCGCTCACCACGATCTCGTCCACCCCGGCGAACCGGCCGCTGCCGTCGAAGTCGGCGGCCAGCGCCGTCAGCCGCCGCAGGTAGGCCGTCACCCGCGCGGTGTCGGCCCGCGGCACCTCACCCTCGTACCCCGCGACCCCGACCAGGCGCAGGGTTGGTACGGCGGCCACGGCGTCGGCGACGGCCGCGCACTCCGCCTCCGTGCGCACCCCGGTACGGGCCCCCTCGCCCGCGGCCAGCTCCACCACGACGTCCACCGGGCGGGCGGCCCCGCGCAGGGCCGCGTCCATCAGCCCGACCCCGCGCACGGAGTCGACGTAGCAGACGAAACGGAAGCCCGGGTCGGCCGCCAGCTCGCCGGCGACCTGGCGCAGCGCGGCCGGGTCCACCAGCTCGTTGGCCAGGAAGATCCGCTCGACGCCGAACGCCCGGGCCACCCACACCTGGTGCGGCACCGCGAGCGTGATGCCCCAGGCGCCGTGCTCGATCTGCCGCTGGAAGAGCCGCGGGGCCATCGAGGTCTTCCCGTGCGGCGCGAAGGCGAGGCCGTGCCGCTCGGCGTACGTCCCCATGAGCGCCAGGTTGTGCTCCAGCCGCTCGGCGGAGAGCGCGAGGACGGGCGTGGTGAACCCGCCGGTGAAGAGGTTGCGGCGCTGGGCGGCCAGCTCGGCGACGGTCAGGCCCTCGGCGTCCGGCGGGAGGCCCTTGAAGCGGTGGTCCACCCGTTCCTCGGCGAGACGGGCGAGCGCTTCGGTGCCGGTTTCGCGGGGCATGTGACCCTCCTGATCCGGTGCGTTGCATCCTATGCAACGCCCATTGCGTATGTCGCTCAGTGCTGTCTAGCATCTCGGCCGACACAGGGTCAACGAAAGCCGCGGCCCCAGGATGACGAGGAGCCCCACCACCGTGAACGTCGTGGATGTCGTCACGCTCGGGGAGTCCATGGTCGCCTTCCTGCCCACCCGGCCGGGCCGCCTCGCCGACGTCCCCTCCTTCGAACGGGGCATCGGCGGCGCGGAGTCCAACGTGGCCTGCGTACTGGCCGCCCTCGGCCACTCCACGCGCTGGGTGAGCCGGGTGGGCGCGGACGGCTTCGGGGACCACCTGGTGGCGCGGATCGCCGGGTACGGCGTCGACACCGGTTCCGTCCGCACCGACCCGGCCCGCCCCACCGGCGTCTACTTCCGCACGGCGGCCGACCGGGCCACCGACGCGCACGAGGTGGCGTACTACCGGGCCGGCTCGGCCGCCTCCGCGATGTCCGTGACCGGCACGGACCTGACGGCGGTACGCGCGGGCCGCGTACTGCACCTGTCCGGCATCACCGCGGCGCTGTCCCCGCAGTGCCTGGAGCTGATGCGCGAACTGACGGCGCCCCGTCCCGGCCGCCCGCTCATCTCCTTCGACGTCAACCACCGGCCGGGCCTGTGGGCCGCCGCCGACGGGGCCGGAGTGCTGCTGGAACTGGCCCGGGCCGCCGACGTCGTGTTCGTGGGAGAGGACGAGGCGGAGCACACCTGGGGCGTCACGGGCGGCCCGGCCGCGATCCGCGCCCTGCTCCCCGAACCGGCCCTGCTGGTCGTCAAACAGGCGGCACAGGGCGCGACGGCGTTCACGCGCGACGGCGCGGGCGAGCTCCTCCGCCCGGCCGCGGGCGGCCCGGCCGCCGGGGCGACGGGCGCCACCTTGCCCGACCGGAGCCGGGAGCGGGGCAGCGCGGGCTGCGGCGCCCCGGCTCCGAGCCCCGCGAGCGTCCCGCGGCCCGCCACGGACCCGCCCGCCTGCGAGCCGGCTGCGCCCGCCTGCGAGCCAGCCCCGCCCGTCTTCGAACCGGCCCCGCACGTGGACGTCGTCGCCCCCGTCGGCGCCGGTGACGCCTTCGCGGCCGGCTTCCTCTCCGCCACCCTCCGCGGCCTGCCGGTGAAGCACCGCCTGCGGCACGGCCACCTCATGGCGGCGGCCGCCCTCACCAACCCCGCCGACCTCGCCGCCCCGCCCGGCCGCGGCCACGCCGACCGCCTGGCCGCCCTCGACGACGAGGCATGGGGGAGACTTCGACTCGGCCCCGGCTGGACACAGGCCGAGCGGGCCCCGGAGGAGGCGAACACCCCATGAGTCAGACCGTCGACCGCGCCCTGAGCATCCTGCCGCTGCTCGCCGAGGGCCCCGCCGACCTCGGTCAGGTCGCCGACCGCCTCGGCGTCCACAAGTCGACGGCCCTGCGACTCCTGCGCACCCTGCACGAGCACGGCCTGGTCTACCGCCAGTCCGACCAGCGCTACCGGCTCGGCGCACGCCTCTTCGCCCTCGCCCAGGAGGCGATGGAGAACCTCGACATCCGCGAGATCGCCCACCCCCACCTGGTCCGGCTCAACGAGGCCTGCGGCCACACCGTGCACCTCGCCGTCCACGAGGAGAACGAGGTGCTCTACATCGACAAGGTGGAGAGCCGCTACCCCGTCCGGATGTACTCGCGGATCGGCAAGCCGGTGGCCATCACCGTGGCGGCCGTGGCGAAACTCCTCCTCGCCGACCTCCCCGAACCCGAGCGCCGCGCCCTCGCGGACCAGCTCGACTACCCCCTCTACACGCCCCGCTCCACCCCCAACGCCACCGCGTTCCTGCGGGAGTTGGAGCAGGTGCGCGAACAGGGCTGGGCCACCGACCTCGGTGGCCACGAGGAGTCCATCAACTGCGTCGCGGCCCCCGTCCGCGGCGCCGACGGCCGGGTCGTCGCCGCCATGTCGGTGTCCGCGCCGAACGTCGTCGTCACCGCCGAGGAACTCCTCACCCTGCTCCCGCAGGTGCGCCGTACCGCGGACGCGATCAGCGGCGAGTACTCCGGAAGAACGCCAGTGAAGGGCACCCCCGTATGACCGAGAAGACCGCGCTCACCCCGAAGACCCACACCACCCCGCCCGCGAGGTTCTCCCACGGGGTGAGGAAGGGCAACATCCTCCAGGTCGCCGGCCAGGTCGGCTTCCTGCCCGCCGAGGAGGGCAAGCCCCCCACGCCCGCCGGTCCCACCTTGCGCGAGCAGACCCTGCAGACCCTCGCCAACGTCAAGGCCATCCTCGAGGAGGGCGGCGCGGGCTGGGACGACGTGATGATGATCCGTGTCTACCTCACCGACGTGGACCACTTCGCCGAGATGAACGACATCTACAACACCTACTTCGGCGAGCAGAACCTCACCCAGCCGCCCGCCGCCCGCACCACGGTCTACGTCGGACTGCCCCCCGGCCTCCTCGTCGAGATCGACGCCCTCGCCGTCCTCGGCTGACGCCGGCCCGGCGCCGCCCTCCTCCGGCGCCGGCACTCCCGCCCCTGGGGCCGCCCTCCGGCCACCCTCCCACCTCGCACCACCAGCACGCGCACGGCACACGGTTCGGCATCGCACCCGCGGCGCCGAGCCGCGATCCCCCCTGCCCGAAAGCAGTATGGATTCACGAAGAGGACCCCCGTATGTCCCATTCGCTCGCCGCATCCGCCCCCGCGCCCGCCGCCCCACCCCACACCGGAGGCCTGCTCCTCCTGGTCGACGGCACCGCCGGACTCCTCACCGTCGCCGCCATCGGCATAGTCCTGCTGCTCTTCCTGATCATCAAGGTCCGGCTGCAGCCGTTCGTCGCCCTCCTGGCGGTCTCCATAACCGTCGGCCTGCTGGCCGGCCTCTCGGTCACCGAGCTCTTCGGCACGGTCCAGCGCTCCGACGCCGTCTCCACCATCGAGTCCGGCATGGGCGGCATCCTCGGCCATGTCGCGATCATCATCGGACTCGGCACCATGCTCGGCGCGATCCTGGAGGTCAGCGGCGGCGCCGAGGTGCTGGCCTCCCGCCTGCTCGGCCTGTTCGGCGAGCGCCGCGCCCCCCTCGCCATGGGCCTGACCGGCCTGATCTTCGGCATCCCGGTCTTCTTCGACGTCGGCATCTTCGTGCTCGCCCCGATCGTCTACGCCGCCGCCAAGCGCAGCGGCAGGTCGATCCTGCTGTACTGCCTGCCGCTGCTCGCCGGCCTGTCCATGACCCACGCGTTCCTGCCGCCGCACCCCGGTCCGGTCGCCGCCGCCGGCCTGCTGCACGTCCAGCTCGGCTGGGTCGTCCTCATGGGCATCGTCTGCGGCGTCCCCGCCGTCCTGGCCGCCTGGGCGTACTCCGCCTGGATCGGCAGGCGGATCTTCGTCGCCGTACCGCAGGACATGGTCGAGGCCTCCGAAGAGGCACGGCAGGCCGTCCTCGCCGAGCAGCGCGCGCAGGGCGTGCGGCCGCAGGAGCAGCCGGTGCCGCTCGGCACGGTCCTCACCATCATCGGCACGCCGCTGGTGCTGATCCTCGCGGCCACCTTCTCCTCCATCGCCCTCGACCCCTCCGCGGGCCGCTCGGTGCTGGAGTTCGCGGGCAGTCCCTTCGTCGCCCTCACCCTCGCCCTGCTGCTCGCCTACTACCTCCTCGGCATCCGGCGCGGCTGGTCCCGCAAGTCCCTGGAGGCGGTGTCCACCTCGTCGCTCAAGCCGGTGGGAAACATCCTGCTGGTGGTCGGCGCGGGCGGTGTCTTCGGCGCGGTCCTCAAGGCGAGCGGGGTGGCGCAGGCCCTGTCGGACACCTTCGACGGCGTGGGCCTGCCGGTGATCGTGCTGGCCTATCTGATCTCGGTGGTGCTGCGGGTGGCCCAGGGCTCGGCCACGGTCGCCATCGTCACCACGGCCGGCATCGTGGCCCCGCTGCTGACCGAGGGCCACCACTCCCAGGCCTTCGTCGCCCTCGTCATCATGGCCGTGTCGGCCGGCTCCATCTTCGCCTCGCACGTCAACGACGGCGGCTTCTGGATGGTCGCCAAGTACTTCGGCATCACCGAGCGGGACACGCTGCGCACCTGGACGGTCCTGGAATCGGTGCTGTCCGTCGCCGGGTTCGCGGTGGCCGGGGTGGTGAGCCTGTTCGTGTAAGTGTGACCTGCGGGAACCGATGTGAAGAGCGAGCTGACTGGTTCCGGCACAGGAATGTCGTCCATACTGCCGCCGTGGACCAGCGCATAGGATCGAGCAGCCAGCCCCTGAAGGGCGAGCCCGTCAAGGGCGCCGGTTTCGACCCGGCCTTCATCCCGGGGATCACCGCACCGGCGACGGAACCGGAACCGGAACCGGCGGACGCCGGGCTTGCGGCCGGTACCGGCACCGCGACCGGCACCGAGGACGCGAAGCCGGCGACCCCGGATCCCGTGGAGGCGTCCGCCGAACCGGCGTCCGCGGAGCCGGAGAAGGAACCGGCCGAGGAGAGCGGACCCGAGGACGGCGCGCCCGTCTTCGAGGCCGCCGACCGCCGGGCCCGGTTCGAGGCCGACCGCCGCGGCGTCCGCCTCCGCCTGGACGAGGAGGCCTGCGAGTTCCACTGGGGTGAGATCGCCGCGGTCGAGACGGAGTCCGCCCGCTTCGGCAAGCGGTTCACCATCACGGTGCACACGCCGGACCGCCGCTGGTACCCCATCGAGATCGAGGCGACGTCCAGGTCCCGCTTCAAGGAGTGGGAGACCCAGCTGGACGCGGTGCTCGACGCGTACTTCGAAGAGGCGTAGGACCGCGTGGGACGGGGGTGCCGGAAGGAACCGGCGCCCCGTCCCACGCGAACACCCCTAGCCGCAGTACTGGGCGGCCTTCCCGATGGACCGGTACATGCAGTCCGCGTTCTCCAGCAGTTGCAGCACCGCGTCCCTGTTGCGGGAGGTCTCCCGCTCGATCACCTCGTCGGGCGGGTAGAAGCCGCCGTCCCGGCTTGAGGTCGGGTACATCTCGAAGGTGTAGTCGAAGATCTTCTGCGTGCCCCACAGGTAGTCGTCGATCGACCCGTCGGTGATGTAGAGATCACTCGACTGCTCGGGGGTGTACCCGTTGCTGGCCGCCATCTTCTGTCCCACGGCCTTGAACGCGGCCGCGTCGTCCGCCGTCATCCCGGTCGCCGTGTCCGAGTAGGTGTACCCGAACGGCCAGAGCACCAGCTCGCTGTAGGTGTGGAAGTCGATGCCGGCCCTGATCTGCTGCCTGCCCCCGACGACCCGGCTGCGCACGAAGTCGGACACGACCTTCACCTCGGGCGCGGACTCGGCGGCCGAACCGCGGTAGGTCTCGGACGACTTCGAGCCCGACGACCCGCCGCAGCAGCCCCACTTGTAGTCCCAGTTCCGGTTGAGGTCGGTCCCGACGTACGAGGAACCGGAGTTGGGCTGCCGGTTCTTACGCCACGACCGGTACGAGCCGGTGGCGATGTCGTACTCGCCGCCGTCCGGGTTGAGGTCGGGGATCAGCCAGATCTCCCGGCCGTCGACGAGATTCGTGATCCGGGAGTCGCTTCCGTACCCGGCGGCGAACTCGCGCAGCAGGTACAGGGCCATCTCGACGGTCAGGTGCTCGCGGGCGTGCTGGTGGAAGGTGAACAGCACCTCCGGCTCGTCCTCGTCGGTGCCCACGTTGTCGCTGACCTTGACGGCGACGATGTCCCGGCCTTGGTACGACTTCCCGATCACCCGCTTGCTCATGATGTCCGGGTGGGCGGCGATCCGCTGGTCGATCTCGGCGTTCGCCTCGGCGTAGTTGTGGTACTCCGAGTCGGCGCTCGGGAAGTCGTACAGCCGCTGCTCGCCGCGGTCGCCGGCCCGGTCGGGCGCGGAGCCCAGGGGGGTGACGTCGTAACCGAGCCGGCGCAGCCGCCGGATCTGGTCGGCCCGTCCGGAGACCACCACGGTCTCCTCGCCGGCCTCGTCGACGGTGACACCGGTGGCCTGGACGGCCGTACGCGTCACGGGATCCGTACTCCGATGGATCTCGTACTGCCGGACGTCCGCACCGGACGCCGGGGCGGTCTTGCGGGCGCTCTCGGCGGTGGCGTGCGTGGCGGTGGCCGGGACGGGTGCGGCGAGAGCGAGGGCCAGCAGCGCGCCGAGTGCGGCGGTACGCCTGCCGCCGCGCGCGCCGGAGCCGCGGATGCGAAGTCGCATGAACTCTCCTTGGGTCTCCAGGGATTCCGGGGTCGCCGGAAGTGGGGGAGTGGAGCTGGGAGCCGGGGTGCTTCAGTGCGACGTGCGGGTGCGGACACGGGGAGCCGGTAGCTGTGAGTCCGCTGTGCGGGGCTGGCGCTCATCGTCCGACGTTGGCATGATCAGGTCAAGAGAGGGTCTGCAGGGGTGCGGGCTCCGTCCGAAACCCGTCGGAGCCGCCGCTACGGCCTCACTTGAAGGAAACGGTGAGCCAGGGGCTCTCGGGATCGGACATCAGGACCCGGTGGACGTCCACCATGTCCGTGTACCACTTCCCGAACTCCTCGTCGTCGAAGTGCAGACAGCGCCCGAGGATGTACCCGGCGGCGAAGTCCTGCCACGACTTGTACGACCGCGCGGCGGCCCGGCCCGCCTCCACGACGGCGGACTCCGCCTCCGGCAGCGAGCAGTACCGCGCCGCCAGCCCCCAGCGGGCCATGCCGGAGGCCCGCCCGAAGTTCCAGGCGTCGACGGAGCCGACGTAGCCGTTCCCGTCCAGGATCCCGTCGGCCCGGAAGCGGGCCTCGTACCGGGTGATACGGCCGACGAGGTGCTGCACCCCCTTGATCCGCGCCTCGGTCTCCGCCTCGGGAACGGTCGGCGTGGTGGTCACCCCGTCCGGCGTGATGACGGTCTCCCCGTCGGCCCGCGCACGCAGCACCCGGGCTACGGTGTCCCGCCAGTAACCGGTGTCGACGTGCCCACCGAAGTCACGCGCGATGGTCCGCCGCAGATTGAGGGCGAACTCCCAGACGGGATTGGCGCCGTCGGGGTCGAGCAGCGCCTGTTGCTGCTCCTGCCACTCCTCCCGGCTCCCGACCCCCCACCACTCACGCAGCAGCCGCCGCTCCGCCGGGTAGCCGTTCCCGTGATACGCCATCGCGTTCCACGCCATCCCGTCCCGCACGATCAGCAGCGCCCCGCACGCCAGCCCGCGCGCGACGAGCCCCTCCAGGGGACCGCCGACCCGAAGGGTGAGCACCCTGGCCCGGTCCAGCGGAGCCCTCTCCCGCGCACTGTGCTGCGCCCACACGGCGGAGTGCGGCGGCGCGGAGGGCAGGAAGGCCTCGCACGGGGTGCCCGGGTTGACCACGATCATCGCCGGATCGGTCGGCGCCCACACCTTGGCGAACCACCCGAGCTTCTGCCAGTCGAGCACCCGGTGCGGATCCGGCGCGGGCAGCATCCCTTCCGTGTACACGGCCCATATCCGCCCGCCGGCCACCCGGGGATCGTGCCCGAACACGGGCACCAGCCTGCTCGGCCCGGCATCCGCCGCGTCACGCCGTATCTCGAAGTACAGCCGGCTGTCCGCGAGGGTGTCGAAGTAGGCCGTCCAGTCCTCGCGCGACTTGGCCTCCAGCAAGGCCTGCTCGATCTCCGTCGGCGGCGTCCAGGCAGGCGGCACGACAGGCCCGAACCCCGCGGGCGGCGGACCGAACGACATGGGTGTGCCTCTCTCGAGTTGTGGGTCTTTGTACGGCTACTCGACCGAACCGGCGTCGGCGGCCGGCGCCTTCAGAGCGTCGATGAAGGGGGTGAACGACGGGGCGGCGAAGGTGAGGGTGGCTCGGGCGGGGGCTTTGGAGTCGCGGACGGATATATGGGTGGGGCCTTCGGCGATCTCGACGCAGGCGTCGCCCTGGCCCCCGCCGGAGAAGGACGACTTCCGCCATGTGTCGGGGGTCCGCATACTCACAGCTCCTTCGCCAGCCGGTGGATGAAGTCACGCGACCGGTGGGGGTCGAGTGACACCGCCTCCACCCTACGGAAGAGCGTTCGATATCTGTGGAGTTGGGCCTCGGCATCGACGAAGACCGGACCGTTGGGGCCATCGCGAACGACGGTGTCCAGTCTGGGTACGGGACCGCCCGCGTACACCATGGCGCTTCCGGCGCCGCCGAAGCCGTCGATATCGAAGGGGACGACGCGCACTGTCACATGGTCGGCCTCGGAGAGTTCAAGAACGCGGTTGAGCTGCTCGCGCGCTGCAGCTCGGTCACCGACCCTGATGCGCAGCGCCGCCTCATGGACCACCGCTGCGTAGGGAACCGGATCCACGCGATCGATGATGACCCTGCGCTTCATCCGATGCTCCACCCAGCGCTCGACGTCGCCGTCCGGGAACTCCGGATTGACGTAGGCGAAGAGGGAGCGGGCGTACGCGGCGGTCTGCAGAAGGCCCGGGACATGCAGGAACTCGACGTCCCAGCGGTAGTTGGCATGGTGCTCCAGCTCGGGCAAGTCCATGAAGGGCGTCGGCAGGTGGCCCCGGTAGTCCTCCCACCAGCCACGGGTCCGGTCGGTCGCCATCCCGACCAAGGCGTCGATCAGTCCCTCATCCGTGCAGGCGTACAAAGCGGCGAGACGGCGAACCCGCTCCTCGCTCACACCGGCGGTGCCGGCCTCGATCTGACTCATCTGCGCCGAGTCGGTCCCGAGCAGCGCGGCTGCCTCGCGTCCCTTGAGCCCTGCGGCTTCGCGCAGTTTCCGCAGCTCAGCGCCCAGGCGTTCTTGTCGTGCGGTGGGCTGCTGCCTGCGCGGCATGGCTTCTCCCTGACCTCAACTGCTGTGCGACTGCGCCTCGTTCGAGGGGTAGATTACGGCAACCACTTGCAGGGTCCCAAAATATGGCCCTACTGTCCGTAGCGAAAAGAACGCACTGCGGAAGCGCACCGCGTCGTCCTGCCATGGCGTCTGCGGCAATGCCACCGCGTGCTCTCGGACCGAACCCCTCACCGGAGTGGATGAGTCATGCCCGAAACCTGGGACTACACGCTCTACATCCCCAACGACCTCAGAGCGGTGACGATCTCCCGCCGCACGCTGCGTCTGATCCTGACGATGCACGGTCTGATCGGTCTGGTCGACACGGCCGAACTCCTCGCGACGGAGCTGGTGTCGAACGCGGTACGGCACACGAAGGGGCCGGCCGCGCTGAGGGTGCGCCGCTCGGTGGAGGGGGTGGTGTGGATCGGGGCGTGGGACACGGACCCCGGCCCACCGGAGCCGTTCCGCCCGCTGGAGGAGGTCGCCGAGCTGGGGGAGGAGGGGCGCGGCTTGGCCCTGGTCAGGGCGTTCGCGGACTTCTGGGGCTGGCACCCGTCGGCCAGGTTCGGGAACCGGGGCAAGTACGTGTGGTGCGAACTCACGGCGGCGTGACCCGAAACGTCACCGGAAGGGGACGTTGAGCCAGGGGCTGCCGGGGTCGGACATCAGGATGCGATGGGCCTCGACCATGTCCTGGTACCAGTCCCCGAACTCCTCCTCATCGAAGTGGACGCACCGCCCGAGGATTGTATGTGGCGGAGAAGTCCTGCCACGACTTGTACGACAGGGAAGCCGCTCGCCCCGCCTGAACCACGGCGGCTTTGGCCTCGGCCAGCGTGCCGAACCGCGCTCCAAGCCCCCACTGGGCCATCATCGAGGCCCGTCCCAGATCCCAGGCGCCGACGGACGAGACGTATCGCCCGTCGCCGAGTACGCCATCTGCCCGCAGCCGGGCCTCACAGCGGGTGGTGCGTCCGATCAGCAGTTGGACCCCTTCGATACCGAGCCTCGGTCTCGGACTCGGGCTGCTCGGACTTCGTGACGCCGTCCTCACTGACCACGACCGTGGCGCCGGAGTTCGAGCGAATGACCCGGGCGGCCGCCTGTCGCCAGTAGGCGACGTCAACGTGGCCACCGAAGTCGCGTGCGATGGTGCGACGCAGGCCGAGGGCGAGGTCCCGCACCGAGCTGTGCTGCTCGCAGGGCAGCTGTTTTCTAAACTTGTGGGGCGATCCGGTGATCAATTACTGCGGTGATGAATTCCTGAGGCGGCTTGTAGGAATGCTCTCTGATGTAATGAAGAATCAGGTCCGGTGCGATCAACCAATTCCCCGACTTGGCGACTACTCGTATCTCGGCTCCGCCGAGAGCGATACGCGTACCGGAGATCTCCACTGTGGCCGGGTATGGATCCTCTCCATTCGCGTGAGGGAGCTGACATCTGTGCCACCCCCTTGTCTTCATTTGCCTGGAGCCATACGTAAGGTCCTCCAATTTCTTTTCGAGAATGTCCGGTGTGCTTCCGTGGGTGTATTCTTGCGAGGGGTCCAGCCAGCCGATATTGAGTGCCATTACCCCGCTGGGGACTGAGTCGGGGAAATATGTGTACTCGGATAGATCATCGTAGTGAGTCATTCTTCACCTTTCGCTAGAACACTGATCGACAGGCTGCCCAGTGTACCGGTCCCATATTGGGTTGCAGCAGCTCTGATAGGCGCGTTTCGCCGCTTACCGTCAAATTTCGCGGTGCCCCGAGTATGTTCAATCCATCTCCTGGGAAAAGAGAGTAATTGGGGAGTTTTTCGCCTGGCCCGTAAATCTCGAGTGCGGCGGGTCTGCGGGTCCGTGACCGTGTATCCGCCTTCTACTCGGTTCAGCGGTCGGCGGGGTCCGTGGCTGGGGAGCGTGGGGAGGCCGGGTGCGGGGTGCGGGTACGCCAGCAGCAGGCCGTCCTCGGTGACGAAGACGACTCCCTCCGCGTCGATCTCCAGACGCTGATCCAGCGTTGAGGACCACGACGGACCGAACCAGCGGCCCAGGTGGTAGCCGGACTCCACCCGCCGCTCCAGGACCAGAGGCAGCACCCCGGGCAGGGTGACGTCCGTCTGCGGCAGGTACATCTTGCCGGTGGCGAGGTTGATCGGGTCGGTGTCGTCGCTGTGCGTACTGGTCTTGTCGTGGGAGGTCGCCGCGGGGTCCTCCTCCACCGTCTCCCGCGCGCCCTTCCCGGCCGCGCCCTCGGCTCCCGCCCCCTCCCGCTCAGCGGCCTTCAGCGAGTCCCGCATCGCGAGTCTCTCCGCGGTCGCGGCCCGGACGCCGCCCGCCTCCAGCCCCGCTCCGTCGGTCAGGAGCACCTGGGGTACGAAGCGGCCGCCGAACTCGGCGGGGTCCTTGGCGAAGTCCTGGAGCGTCTGCTTGAGCGTCCGCTCGGGGTGCGTCGCGCTGGACACCAGGCCGGCCAGGGTCATGGCCTGGTGCTGCAGAGCCTCGGCGGGGTGGGCCAGGTTGTACGGATCGAGGGGGTTGGCGCCGCGGACCATGCTGTAGAGGCCTGCCGTGCCCTTGATCATGCCTCCGCCGACATGGAGCATCTCGGTGTTGAAGGCGCCGTAACCGTCGACAGCGTCCGCCTTCAGCTGGGCCAGCGGGGGCGGTTCGGCCGGGGCGTGGGCCATGGCCGACTCGACCGCCTTCGCGGCGGCGCCGGCGGCCTCGTTGCGCTGCTTGCGGGCGTCGTGGAGAAGCTCCTCGGCCTCCTTGACGAGCGCCGCACCGGGGTCGTCGAAGTCGCCGGGGTCCGGGCCCGGCTCCTTGTCGCCCGACTTCACGGCGTCCTTGTAGGCGGTGACGCGCTTGTCGTACGCGTCCTTCGCCGTCGCCGAGGCCTCCTTGCCCTTCTTGTACAGGTCGATCGCGTCACGGGCCTTCTGCTGCGCCCAGACAACCGTCTCGGCGTAGGTTTCCAGTGCCGTCGCCGCCTTGGCGCAGGCGTCCGCCGCGTGCAGCCAGTTCACCGGGTGCATCTCGAACTTCTTGCGGAACGCGTCGGCCGCCTCGCCCTGCCACTGTGAGGAGTCCAGCTTGCGCATGCCCTGGCCGACCCGGTCGAAGGCGATGTTGAAGTCCTTCAGGTGCTTGGCGGTGGACCGGATGTCCCCCGCGTCACCGTGGATCAGGTCGGTCGCTTCGTCGGTCTCGCCGAGCTGCTGCTCGCCCGGCGTGGCGCCCAGGGCGGAGGCGGTCCGGTCTCCGTAGTGGTGGACCTTGTCCGCCCAGTCGTGAGCGCCGACCGTGTCGAGGGCGTCGGCGGTGACGTCGCTGCCTTTGTCGATGCCCTCGCCGAGCTTCTTCTTGCCCGCGTCGTAGACGTTCTTGCCGTACCTCCGCTGTTGATGCCATCGCCGATGTCGCCCAGGACGCCCATCAGCCCTCACCGTCCTGCCCGGTCGCCTTCGCGCGTTCCTCCGGGGAGGGGCCCCACATGTCGTCGAGCACGCGGTTGTAGTCGTCGCTGGTCCCGGCCGCCTGGTTGACGCGGTCCATCGTGACGCCCGTCGGCAGGCCCAGTGATCCCGTCATGGCGTCCCGTCCGGCGTCCTTGAAGCTCTGCTTGGACTCTTGCCAGGCCTCGTCGAACGACTTCCCGCTGTAGTCGGGGTCGGTGACGGAGTCGACGCTGCTCCGGCGTAGTTCGTCCCAGCTCTTCTTGGTGACGTCGTCCTCGGAGGCGTATGGGTTACCCACTCCCGCGTTGTATGCGATCTTCATGGCACCACTGATGTACTCGTCCGTCTCGTGCAGGGTGCCCGCCGACAGACCCACGTCCTGGGCGAACTTGTTGCCCTCCGCCACCAGGCCTCGGACGCCCCACTCCCAGCGTTCGCAGAACGACTTGAACTTGGCGGTCAGATCCTCGTGGCCCAACTGGATGCCGGAGAGTTCCAGGTTCGAGAAACCCCGGCCCACCCCGGCCAGGCTGTCGACGCCAAGCTCCTTGAGTTCGGCCAGGGTGAGCGTGATGCCCTTCGCTATCTCGTCCAGCCCCGCGGCCTTGATGTCCTTGCCGCCCTTGCCCCCGCTCACCGCGGTGCCTCCTCATAGGCCGCCCGGGCAGCCAGGTCTACGGCCACCGCGTCCGGCACGATCCCCGCGACCGGCGGGAACAGCACGCCCTCATCCCCGTCGGCCGCGTCCAGAGCCACCCCGCACGGCACCCCGACGGCCGGGACCCCGGCGTCCAGCAGCCTGGCGCCCAGCACCCGCCGGTACGCCCACTCCCGGTCTCCCTCCCCCCTCGCGAACACGAACCGGGCCAGCGCCGGCTCGTTCGAGAAGGCCAGGATCCAGCGGACGCCTCCCTGATCGGCGGTCAGCGGGTTCTCGTCCCCGTCCACCGGCACCAGCACGGGCGTACGACGGAACTCACCCAGCAGAGCGGCGAACTCCCGGCGTCTGCGCCGCACGTCGACGGCTTCCGGGGCAGGTGCGGAACGTTCTTCGTGCAGGACCGCGCCGGGCGTCTCCGCACCCGTCATCTCCGCGTACCCCGTAAGCGACGACCTGCGTATTTCCTCCGCCCGGCCGCCATCACCCCCGTGATCAGCCATGCCCGGGATCATCACACCGGCCCATTGCCGAAAGCAACGCGGTGCCCGTCACGATGAAAGGGCTATGGCCGAATCCGTCCCGCGGTGGACATGCGGCGATGCGGACGCACGACCGCCCGGAGCCCTGGATGCAGGTGCCGTTCGGCCGGGGCCCTGCCCGACGGCGTCGCGTGCGCATGCCTCGCCCCGCGCCGATCAGGAATTGCCGGACGATGCGTACCAGTGGTCCCGGGCCTGGCCGAGCACTACTGGTCCTTCGCCTCCCAGACGGTCACCTTGGCCGTGCCGGCGGTGAACACGTCGCCCATCGAGGTGATCGTCAGGGCGGCGACGCGTCCGGTGCGCGTCCTGACGCACAGCACGCTCTCGGTCGCCGCCTGGGCCATGAACCCGCCGTGCGTGGCGAGCTGGTCGGCGCACTGCTTCCTGCTCGGCGTTCCGGAGCCGGGCCACGCCGCCACGTCCGGAGCGCCGGATTGATTCGTCATCAGTGCGTCGCTGCTGCTGTACAGCGCGGCGTCATAGGATTCGTCGGTGCTCTGGGACGGGGGGACGGAGTCGAGGTCCACCCCCGCCATGCCGATGCTGATCTCCCCCTGCCACCGGACCGTGCTCGCGGCAGCCACCGCTGTCGTCGGTGAGGAGTCGGGAGCCTGCTCCGACGGGGAGTCAGGTGCCTGAGCGGTGACGTCGGGGCCCCTGCTCGCGACCGAGTCCGGGGGCGGTGCGGCGCCCTGCGAACCGCCCTTCCAGGGCGCGAGCGCCATGACCGCGAAGACGGCCCCTCCGACCAGCGCGGCGACGCAGACGGCCGGCAGCAGGAATCCCGATTGCCGGATATTGATGTTGGGGTTGGCGTTGAACTGATGGCCGTTCGGCCCGACCTGCACGCCGGAAGGCCCGTGAAGGTGGTTGTGGTCGAATCTGCCGGGACCGTCCCCGCCTTGTCCGGTGACGGTCATTCCTGCGTTCCGAAGGTGTTGACCTGGTGGGCGTCGTCCCCGATCTGGAAGGCCGTGTTGCCGTGGAAGACATTGCCTTGCAGAACGTTCGCGCCCTGGGCGGCGTGTTCGGGCCGGGCCTGAAGCCGGTCCAGTGCGTCGCGGAGCGACGCGGCGAAGGCCTTGTCGTGGTCGATCGCGTCCTGCAGGACGAACTGGAGCCACTGACGGGTCTCGGGCGTAGGTTCACCGCGACCGGCCGCGGCTTCCTCGTCCAAGCGGGTCAGGGCCGTCTCCTGGCCGAGCTTCTCGCTGACCACCTCGTGCACCCGGTCCATCGCCGCGTCCAGGGCGCGGTCCGCCTCCTGGTCGGCCCGGGCCCCCACCCGCCGCGCCTTGCGGGCCGCCCATGCGA
Source organism: Streptomyces sp. NPDC056580 (assembly GCF_042793175.1). Lineage (NCBI taxonomy): Bacteria > Bacillati > Actinomycetota > Actinomycetes > Kitasatosporales > Streptomycetaceae > Streptomyces > Streptomyces sp. NPDC056580. The sequence goes on from NZ_JBHTVE010000008.1 coordinate 142,878, forward strand.
ACAGGCAGCCGACCGCGATCTCCACCCCTGTCATCCCGCTCCCCCCGAGTAACTGCTGACAACCGATCAGACCGTACTACCGGCGGAGGTGCAGACACAGGCATACGACAGAAATCGCCCGCCCGGACGGACCGCCGGCGGTGGACCACCGGGGGCCGGATACCCGCGAGCGCCCGGTCCCCTGCTCCGCGCACGGCGGACGCCCGGATCCCCCCGGATCCGGGCGTCCGCAGCCGACGGGCTTCAGCCGGAGCTCACCTCACGGCATCGCGTGCACGTGCGCCCCCACCGCGTTGGACCACGCGTTGCCGGACGAGGCGTCCCAGTTGGTGGACCAGGTCATCGCGCCGCGCAGGTCGGGGTAGGTCTTCGAGGGCTTGAATGTGCCGCAGCCGGTGCCCTTGGAGAGGCAGTCCAGGGCGTTGTCGACCACCGTGGGGGACACGTAGCCGCTGCCCGCGCCGCTCGTCGAGGCCGGCAGGCCGAGGCCGACCTGGGACGGGGCGAGGCCGCCCTCGAGCTGGATGCAGGCGAGGGCCGTCAGGAAGTCCACCGAGCCCTGGCTGTACACCTTGCCGTCGCAGCCCAGCATGGACCCGCTGTTGTAGTACTGCATGTTGACGACCGTGAGGATGTCCTTGATGTTCAGGGCCGTCTGGAAGTAGGAGTTCGACGTCGACTGCATGTCGATCGTCTGCGGCGCCATCGTGATGATCAGGGACGAGCCCGCCTTCGAGGACAGGGAGCGCAGCGCCTGCGTCATGTAGGTCGCGTTGAGGCCGTTCTCCAGGTCGATGTCGACGCCGTCGAAGCCGTACGTCTGCATCAGGGAGTAGACGGAGTTCGCGAAGTTCGCCGCCGAGGCCGAGTCGCTCACCGACACCGTGCCGTTCTGGCCGCCGATGGAGATGACGACCTTCTTGCCCGCCGCCTGCTTGGCCTTGATGTCGGCCTTGAACTGGTCGGCCGTGTAACCGCCGAGGCCGGCCGAGTCCAGGCTGAAGGAGACCGCGCCCGGCGTGGTGGTGGCGTCGGCGAAGGCGACCGCGATGATGTCGTAGGCCGCCGGGACGTCGGAGATCTTCTGGACCTTCGCCCCGTTGTTGAAGTTCTGCCAGTAGCCGGTCACGGCGTGCTTCGGCAGCGAACCGCCGCCACCCCCGCCGCCACCGCCGGTGGCCGCCGTCGTCGCCGTCACCGTGCCGGACTTCGCGGACTCGCCCGCCGAGTTGGCCGCCGTGACCTGGAAGGAGTACGAGGTCGACGCGGCGAGGCCGGTGACCGTCGCCGAGGTGCCCGTCACCGCCGTCACCTTGGTGCCGTTGCGGTAGACGTTGTAGCCGGTGGCGCCGGACACGGCCGACCAGGACAGCGAGACGGAGGAGGACGTCGTGCCGGCGACCGTGAGACCCGCGGGCGCGGCGGGCACGGTGGGGGCCGGGTCGCCACCGCCGCCGCCGTCGGAGAGCTGCTTCCAGGACGCGGTGTCGGGGGTCCAGGTGGAGACGTCCGTGGTGCCCGTGCCGGTGACGCCCAGGTAGGTGTAGCCGCCCTGGACCCAACCGCTCAGCGTGTACGTCGAGTTGGGCTTCACCGCCACCGGCTGGGTGCACTGGGCGTTGTCCTGGCCCGCCGGTGTGGCCTTCAGGGCCGAGGAGCCGGAGTGGACGGGGGAGGAGACCGTCGTGCCGCTGGCGGCCGTACAGGTCCAGTTGGCCAGGCCCGACTCGAAGCCGGCGTTGCGTGCGTTGTTGACGTCCGCGGCCGAGGCGGGGGCCGCGGCCAGGCCTGCGACCGCGAGGGCGAGGGCGGTGACGGCGGACCAGGTGCCGACGCGTGCGCGCCGTCTGCGTCCGGTCCGGTCCGATGGCATGGCTGATGCGCGGTCCACAGGGGCCTCCGGTGGGGGAGTCGGTGGGGAGGTGGAGCGGGGGACGGTGGCCACCGTTGGCGTACAAGTTGGTCTAGGCCAATCGGGCTGTCAAGAGGTCCAGACCAGAACCCTCTCCGCCCGGGCGCTCAACCTGTCCGTATTTGCAGGCACTTGTGAACGATGAGTTCCACACGGGCTGCACAAACGCTGTTCTCCGGTCATCGGGGCGTGGTTACAGTGCTCAGGTAGTCACGCAATGAAGTCGTCCCGGCGCGCTGGAGTGACAGCGACGAGCCGCGGGGCGTGAAGGAGCGGGGAGCTGCGCGTGCCAACTGCCATTGCCGTGACCAGTGCCGACATGGCGCTGCCGGCGCAGGACGAACGGACCATGCCGGCCGTCGTGCTGCGCGACCTCGACCGGCGCCCGCTGGAGCACGCCCTCACCGAGCTGCACACGCTGACGGAACAGCACGGGTACCTGGTCGTCGTGTGCTCGCAGGCCACCCCGGAACCCGTCGTACGACGCCTGCACACCCTCCGCTCGCTGCTGGAGAGCGACCGCATCGCCGTCTTCCGGCCCGAACTCCCGCCGCTCGGCATCGCCGTCCTGGCCCGGCAGCTCAGGCAGCTCGCCTCCTGCGACCTCAGCCCGGGCGTGCTCGCCTCGGCGGGCCGGCTGCTCACCCACTACATCCACGCCGGCGCCGTCCTCGGCTCGGTCGCCCGGCTGGACCGGGTGCCGGTCGGGCTCAAGACGCACGCCAAGTCCTGGGTGCCGGGCAGCCAGTTCGCCGTCGTCGCCCATCCCGAGCCGCAGCTCGTCAAGGTCGCCCCCGGCGCCACCCTCAAGGGCCCCGAGTTCGCCACCTGGATGCTGGTCGCCAAGGGGCAGCTGCAGAGCGACTGGCTCACCGGTCTCGCCAAGGAGTGGACCGCGCACGCGCTGCGCGAGACCCCGCTGCCCGCCGAGTCCGCGCGCTGGTGGGGCACGGGCCGGCTGATCGAGTTCTGCAGCTACCTCGCCGACCTGTCCGTCCTCTACCAGCTGGTCACCTCGGTACGGCAGTCCGGCTGCCACTGGTGCGGCCTCGACGTCCTCGGCGACCGCTGCGTGTTCTGCTCCGCCACCCCGCCCGCCCACGAGCCGCCCGCGCCGCGCGCCCTGGAGCAGCGAACGCCCGCCTGACCAGCACGAACACCAGCTCACATCCCGCTCGACCGATTCCCCCAATGAGGTTGCACGGCTCATGAACTCCCGTCAGCGCCGCGGCGTGATACTCCTGATCCTGTCGGTCCTGTGCGCTCTCGGCGCGTTCGCCGGCGTGCTCTCCGTCGTCCACGACGTGAACTCCAAGGTCGGGCCCGAGGTCACCGCCTACCGGGTCAGGTCCGACGTGAAGCCGTACACCGCGCTGGACACGGGCCAGTTCGAGAAGACCGAGATGCCGAAGCGGTGGCTGTCCGGCAACGCCGTCACCGACCTGCGGCAGATCCGGGGCAAGATCGCCGTGACCACCCTGCGGGCCGGCTCCCTGCTGCAGACGGACATGATCGTGGACCGGCCCGACCTCCAGCCGGGCCAGCAGGAGGTCGCCATCATGATCGACGCGGCGACCGGGGTCGCGGGCAAGATCACCCCCGGTTCGCGCGTCAACGTCTATGCCACCTTCGAGGGAAAGAAGGAGGGCGACCCCGACCAGTCGAAGATCATCGTGACCAACGCCCGGGTCCTCGACGTCGGCCGGATCACCGCGCTCGAACCCGACACCGGCAAGGACCGGCAGCAGCCCACCGAGGCCGTCCCGATCACCTTCGCGCTGTCCACCCTCGACGCCCAGCGGATCACCTACGCCGAGTCCTTCGCCCAGCGGGTCCGGCTCGCCCTGGTGGCGCCCGGCGGCCAGACCGGCGTCCCGGACAAGGACCGCACCTACGAACTCGCGACGGACAAGTGAGAGGCGGTCCGCATGCCCACCAGGATCCTCCCGGCCGGCGCCGACCCGGACGCCGTCCGCTCCCTCGTCACCCTGCTCAGCCAGCTCCCCGACGCCGAACCGCAGCCGCCCGTCACCGACTCCACCCAACTGGTCGACGCCCTCGCCCGGCTCGCCGCCGAGTCGGTCGACGAACTGCCCGAAGTCGTCGTCGTCCACGAACGCATCGGCCCGGTACCCGCGCTTGAGCTGATCCGCGAGGTCGCCCTGCGCTTCCCGGCGGTCGGCGTCATCCTCGTCACCACCGACGCGAGCCCCGGCCTGTTCGCCGCCGCCATGGACTCCGGCGCCCGCGGCCTGGTCCCGCTCCCGCTGTCGTACGAGGAACTCGCCAACCGGGTGCAGGCCGTCGCCCAGTGGTCGACCGGCGTACGCCGCCACCTCGGCCACGGCGCCGACACGTTCGGCGGGGCCGGCGGCACGGTCGTCACGGTCAGCGGCGCCAAGGGAGGCGTCGGCGCGACCCTGACCGCCATCCAGCTCGCGCTCGCCGCCCAGGCCTCCGGCCGGCCCACCGCCCTGGTCGACCTCGACCTGCAGACCGGCGACATCGCCTCCTACCTGGACGTCCAGTTCCGCCGCTCGGTGGTGGACCTGGCCGCCATCAACGACATCTCCCCGCGGGTCCTGGCCGACGCCGTCTTCCGCCACGACTCGGGGCTGGCCCTGCTCCTCGCCCCGGCCGAGGGCGAACGCGGCGAGGAGGTCACCGACCGGGCCGCCCGCCAGATCATCGGCGCCCTGCGCGCCCGCTACGAGGTCGTGGTCGTGGACTGCGGGGCCCAGCTCGGCGCGGCCGGCGCGGCGGCGGTGGAGACGGCCGACACCGCGCTGCTGGTGGTCACCCCCGACGTGGTCGCCGTACGCGCGGCCAAGCGGACCGTCCGCATGTGGGACCGGCTGCAGATCCGCAAGGCGGAGGAGACGACGGCCGTCGTCAACCGGCACACCCGGAGCACGGAGATCCAGCCGCCGCTGGTGCAGCGGATCACCGGCACGGCGGTGGCGCGCACGGCCGTACCCGCCAACTTCAAGGAACTGCAGGCCGTCGTGGACGCGGGCCGGGTCCACGAACTCGACGCCAGGAGCACCGTCAAGCAGTCCCTGTGGGCGCTCGCCGGGGAACTGGGGCTGGCGAAGACGCCCGAGGGCGCCTCCCACCGGGGCGGCGGCCGGTCGCGCGGCGACCGGGGATCGGTGAGCTTCCGGCGGCGGAAGGAGTGAGGGGCCGATGAGACGCCTGCGCGGGGACGACCGGGGCCAGGTCGCCGTCGAGTTCCTGGGGATGACCCCGCTGATCGTGCTGACGCTGGTGCTGATGTGGCAGTGCGTGCTCGTGGGGTACGCCTACACGCTCGCGGGGAATGCTGCCGACGAGGGTGTGCGGGCGGGGACGGCGGCGCACCGGGGTGGTGAGCGTCAGGCCGCGTGCCAGGCGGCCGGCCTGGCGCACCTGTCCGGGGCGTGGAAGGGGGGTGCGTCGGTGACCTGCAGCGCATCCGGCTATGTGACCGCCGATGTCGACATCAAGGTCCCCGTCCTCTTCCCCGGCTCCGTCGACTTCCCCGTCACGGTGCACGGCCACGCCGGCGCCGTCGAGGAGGTGAAGGACTGACATGCCACGCAGCGGACGCGACCGGGGCCAGGTGGCCGTCGAGTACCTCGGGTTCATCCCGGTCCTGCTGATCGTCGGGATGGCCGGCTTCCAGATCGGGGCGATCGCCTACGCCGCCGAGCAGGCCGGCACGGCCGCGCGGGCGGGGGCGCGGGCCGAGTCGCTGGGGCAGTCCGCCCAGGCGGCGTGCGCGCAGGCCGTCAGCGGCGGGCTGACCGTGACGTGCGGCGCGAGCGGGGGCGGGGCCGGCTCGGTCACCGTCACCGCCTCCGTCTCCATCCCCTCGATCGTCCCGGGCTGGCACTTCGACCCCGCCGAGAAGTCCGCCACCATGCCCCTCGACCACTGACGAGGAGAAGCGAACCCATGAGCCTGCGGGCACGCATCAACTCCCCCGAGGAGCACGGCACCCGGGGCGAGGACGGGCACCTGGTCGCCTCCTACCGGGCGAAGCTGTTGGAGGAGATCGACCTCGCCGAGATGAGCTCGCTGGCCGCCGCCGAGCGCAGGGCACGGCTGGAGCGGGTGCTCGGGCACATCATCAGCCGCGAGGGCCCGGTGCTCTCCACGGCGGAGCGCGCCCAGCTCATCCGGCGGGTGGTGGACGAGGCGCTGGGCCTCGGCATCCTGGAACCCCTCCTCGAGGACCCCTCCGTCACCGAGATCATGGTGAACGGCCCGGACGCGATCTTCGTCGAACGCGGCGGGCGCGTCGAGCAGCTGCCGCTGCGCTTCGCCTCCGCCGACCAGCTCATGCAGACCATCGAGCGGATCGTCTCGACGGTCAACCGCCGGGTGGACGAGTCCAACCCGATGGTGGACGCCCGGCTGCCCTCCGGCGAGCGGGTCAACGTCATCATCCCGCCGCTGTCCCTGACCGGCCCCACCCTCACCATCCGCCGCTTCCCGCGCTCCTTCACCCTGCGGGAGCTGACCGGCTTCGGCTCGCTCGACGAGCCCATGGTGTTCCTGCTGGCCGGGCTGGTGCAGGCGAAGTTCAACATCATCGTCTCCGGGGCCACCGGCACCGGCAAGACGACCCTGCTCAACGCCCTGTCCGGGCTCATCCCGGCGCACGAGCGCATCATCACCATCGAGGACTCCGCCGAACTCCAGCTCCAGCAGACCCACGTCGTCCGGCTGGAGTCACGCCCGCCGAACGTCGAGGGCAAGGGCCAGGTCACCATCCGGGAACTGGTGCGCAACTCCCTGCGCATGCGACCCGACCGCATCGTGGTCGGCGAGGTCCGCGGCGGCGAGTCGCTCGACATGCTCCAGGCGATGTCCACCGGCCACGACGGCTCCCTCGCCACCGTGCACGCCAACAGCGCGGAGGACGCCCTCACCCGGCTGCAGACCCTCGCCTCCATGTCCGACGTCGAGGTGCCCTTCGTGGCGCTGCACGACCAGATCAACAGCGCCGTCGACGTCATCGTCCAGCTCACCCGGTTCGCCGACGGCGCCCGCCGGATCACCGAGATCGCCCTGCTCGACAGCCACGGTGGCGACCCGTACCGGCTCGCCACCGCCGCCCGGTTCCACGCCCGGCCCATGACCGCCGACGGCCAGGTGCACGGCACCTTCGAGTACCACCCGCTGCCACGGCGCACCGCCGACCGCCTCCACATGGCGGGCCAGCCGATTCCGCAGGCCTTCGGCGTCGCCCACTTCGCGGAACAGCTCGCCACCCGAGAAGCCAGGTAGGACCCCCCATGGAACTGCGCACGCTCGTACAGCTCACCACCGGTGTCGCCCTGCTGACCTGCGTCCTGGCCGTCGTCGGCATCCACACCTACGCCTCGGGCCGGGCCCAGCGCGCCGCCCTCATCGACCGGCTCGCGCACACCGGAGCCGACTCCGGCCCCGGCCGCCGGCGCCGCTTCCGCACCCTGGACCGCCGGCTGCGCCGCACGGCACTCGGCCGGAAACTGGAGCTGCGGCTCGCGGCGACCGGCCTGGACGTCACCCCGGGCGAGTTCTTCGCCTACATGCTCGCCGCGGTCGCCGCGCTCTGGCTCATCGGACAGGCCACCCTGGCCCCCTTCTTCGGCCCGCTCGCCGGGCTGCTCGGCATCTGGGCGGCCGTCCAGTTCCTCAACTGGCAGCGGCAGAAACGCATCGAGCGCTTCATCAACCAGCTCCCGGAACTGGCCCGCATCCTGGCCAACGCCACCCAGGCCGGTCTCGCGCTGCGCACCGCGCTCGGCATGGCGGCGGAGGAACTGGAGGCGCCCGCGGGCGAGGAACTGGCCAAGGTCGCCGACCAGCTCGCCATCGGCCACTCCCTCGACGACGCGCTCGGCGAACTGGCGGACCGGCTGCCCTCGCGCGAACTGGTCGTGCTCGTCACGACGCTGGTGCTGTCCAACCGGGCCGGCGGCCAGGTCGTGTCGGCCCTGCGCAACCTCACCGAGACCCTCGAGGAACGCAAGGAGACCCGGCGCGAGATCCGCACCCAGCTCTCCCAGGTGACGATGACGTCGTACGCCGTCCCCGTCCTCGGCGTCGGCGCGCTGTTCCTGATGAACGGGGTCAAGGACGGCGCGCTCGACCGCATGACCGGCTCCCCGGTCGGCCAGGCCTGCGTGATCATCGCGTTCGCCATGTACGCCGTCGGATTCGTCCTCATCCGCCGCATGAGCCGCATCGACGTGTGAGGGGACCGACCTGATGGCATACCTGCTGGCCCTGCTGATGGGCCTCGGCGTCTGGGGCGCCTTCGCCGGCATCCGGATGTACCGCGCGGACGCGAAACTCCCCGGCGACCTGGCGCTCGCCCTGGAGGTCGGCGCCACCCGCACCGGCGCGGTGGACTCCGTGATCGACCGCATGGGCATGCGCTACGCACCCTTCGTGCTCCGCCTGATGGGCCCCCGTCTGGTCGCCCGGTACCGCCGCCGGATCGACCTCGCGGGCAACCCCGGCGGCCTCACCATCGACCGCTACGCCGCCCGCCGCGCGGTGTACGGCGCGCTCGGCGGCGCCGGCTTCCTGGTCTTCCTGCTGCGCGGCCAGTGGTTCGTGGCCCTGCTCCTGCTGCTGTTCGGGGCGTTCTGGACGGAGGTCGGCATCTGGTCGGCGATCCGCGTCCGCAAGGACGTCATCGAGCGGACCCTGCCGGACTTCCTGGACGTGCTCGCGGTCGTGGTCAGCGCGGGACTCGGCTTCCGCCAGGCCCTGGACCGGGTGGCCACCCGCTACGAGGGCCCCTGGGCGGACGAACTGCGCATCACCCTGCGCCAGATGGACCTCGGCGTCAGCCGCCGCCAGGCCTTCGCGGAACTGCGGCGCCGCAACGACTCCGAGCAGGTGGCGATGTTCGTGACGGCCCTGCAGCAGGGCGAGGAACTCGGCGCCCCGATCGTCGACACCCTCGTCGCCCTCGCCAAGGACATGCGCCGCACGGACGCCCAGAACGCCCGCCGCAAGGCCGCCCGCGCGGTCCCCAAGGCCACGCTGATGATCACCACCTTCATGGTCCCGGCGACGATGCTGCTCCTGGGCGCGGGCCTGCTGCTGGGCTCCGGCGTCGACTTCGGCTCCCTGACGGGCGAGTAGGCGGGGACGGGGTGACGACCATGACGCCGGCGAGGGGCGCCACGGGCCGCCGGCACTGGCGCGGGCGGGCGGGGGGACATGCGGACGCGGGCGTGGGCCCCAGGGGTGCCTCCTCCGCGCCCGACCCGGAGAAGCTGCAGATACGCGCCCTGCAGGCGATGTGCCGGCAGGTCTTCGGGTTCCGCCTCGCCATGATCGTGCTGGCGGCCCCGGCCGCCCTGCTCAACGCGTCCCCCGGCCTGGGCGTACGCCTGGTCGGCGCGGCCGTCGTCGTCACCTTCATGGTGTCCTACGTCCTGTTCCGCGACTGGGAACGCTTCGGCCCCCTCCTGCTGCGCCACCCCAGCCTGCTGGCCGCCGACACCCTCTTCGGCTCCCTGCCGCTGATCTCCGCGGGCCCGGACACCACCCTCGCCTACGTCAGCGTCTGCACCCCGCTGCTCGCCGGGCTGGTCTACGGCTGGCGGGGCGCGGCCTGCTTCGCCTCGCTGCAGTCCCTGATCCTCCTGCTGGTCCACGCCACCCTGAAGGCCGACCAGCGGGCGGGAGTCGCCGAGTCACTGCTGCTGCCCGGCCTGTGCGTCGTCACCGGCGCGATGGGCTCGACCCTGCGCAACCTGATGCTGCGCTACGGAGCCGCGACGCAGGCGCTCACGGCGGTACAGGCCCGGCTGGCGGCGACGGAGGCGGTGCACGCGGAACGGGCCCGGCTGGCCCGCGAGATGCACGACTCGGTGGCCAAGACCCTGTACGGCGTGGCCCTCGCGGCCGACGGCCTGGCGGCCACCGCGTCGGCCGAAGCCCCGGACCCGGCCCGAGTCCGCCGCCAGGCCGACCTGGTGTCCCGCTCGGCCCGCAGGGCGGCGGCGGAGTCCCGGGAACTCCTGGAGGACCTGCGCCGCGAGGACACCCCGGCGGCGCCGGCCCCCACCGACCTCTGGACCGAGGCGACGGCCCGCGCCGCCGACTTCACGGCCCGCACCGGACTGCCCGCCGCGTGCCGCCGTTCGGACGACGGCCGGGCCCCCCTGCCCGCCCTCCCGCCGCCCCTCGCCCGCCACCTGCTCGCCATCGTCACGGAGGCGCTGGAGAACGCCCACCGGCACGCGTCGGCTACCCGCGTGGAGCTGGCGGCGGGAGTCGAGGGCGGCATGCTCCGGCTGTCGGTGCACGACGACGGCACCGGTCTGCCACCCGGCACGACTCTCGACGACCTGCGCCGCTCCGGCCACTTCGGCCTGCTCGGCATGGTCGAACGGGCCGCCGCGGCAGGTGCGCGCATCCGCGTCGGGCGCGGCGGCCACGCACGAGGCACCGAGGTCAGGGTGGAACTGCCCCTGCGGCCCGAGGGACACCCCGCCGTCCCCGCGCCGCCCGAAAGGGTCGGGTCCGGTACCCCTGAACCCCCGGCCTCCCGAACCCCCGGCCCCTCGAACCCCCGAACGCGCGAACCCTCGAACCCCCGAACTCACGACCCCGAGAAGGAGGCACCCCGATGCAGCGGCTGAACCCAGGCCCCGGCTTCCCGCCGGCCACCGTCACGGCCCCCCTGCGCCTGGTGGTGGCCGACGACAACCCGGTCATCCGCGCGGGCCTCACCGCCCTCCTCTCCGACCGCGAGGACACCACCGTGGTGGCGGAGGCGGCGGACGGCCGTGAGGCGTACGAGGCGGCACTGCTCCACCGTCCCGACGTCGTCCTCCTCGACGTGCGCATGCCCGGCGTCGACGGAATCTCGGCATTGCCCCACCTGGTCCGCCTGGCCCCGGTCATGATGCTGACGTACAGCCACGAGACGGAGACGGTGCGGGAGGCGCTGCGACTGGGGGCGGGGGGTTACCTGGTGCACGGTGAGTTCACCGCGGAGCAGCTGGTGAGGGCGGTGCGCGACGTACGGGAGGGACGGCCGCACGTGACGCCGGGAGCGGCGCGGGCGTTGGTGGCGGGGCTGCGGGAGAGTGCACCTGCACATATGGAGCACGAACTGCCGCCTGCCGTAGGCGAAATTCCACCTCAAAACCTTTCGCAACTGCAACCAGGTGTGGGACAGTCGTACCGGTCGCGATTCCAACTGAGCGGCAGGGAGGCGGAGATCATGGACCTCATCGCGTCCGGCATGACCAACCAGCAGATCGCCGCCGCCTGCTTCATCAGCGAGAAGACCGTCAAGAACCACATCAACCGTATCTTCGCCAAGCTCCACAGCACGACCAGGTCCCAGGCGACGGCCAAGTGGCTGGGGGTGGCGTGAGGTGGAGACGCGGGGGAGTGATTGGGCCCTCGGTTGGGCCCAGGGGCCCTCTGGGAGGCGGGACGTCCCGCCGTACGTTGTCAGGATCGGAGGCGACCTTGGAGGGGAACGCCATGAGCGAATGGTTCAACACCACTGTTGCGTGTCTGTGGGCTCGCGCCGCCCGCAACGACCGGGGACAGACGGCGGTGGAGTACCTCGGCATCATCGCAGTGGTCGTGGCGATCGTTCTGGCGATCACGGGAACGAGCATCGGTCAGTCGATCTACGACGCGATCACGCAGAAGATCGCCGAAGTCACCGGAGGCTGATTCGCCTCCGTCCCCTGGGCGACTCGGGGCAGGCCTTCCCCATCTACATCACGGTGGTGGCAGGTCTGCTTTTTCTTGCGCTGGCCTACCTCGCTGTTGGACAAGCCGCGGTGAATCGCGGCGGTGCCCAGACCGCGGCCGACGCGGCTGCTCTCGCCGCAGCCCAGAACAGGCGTGATCAGCTCGCGGCCAGGTGGGCGGAGGACGTACTGGACCCGACCAAATGGCAGGCCATCTTCGACGGCACAGTGGACCTGGGGCCCTCCTGCTGGCGTGCTGATCAACTGGCTTCGCAGAACGACGCGGAAGTGCACTGCGACTCGCCGACGCCCCTCACCTTCACGGTCGATGCCAAGACGAACAAGACGGTAGGGAAGTCCGTCGTTCCCGGCACGGAGCACGTCCAGTCGACGGCATCTGCCAGGGCTGTGATCGATCCTCTCTGCTCGTTCGAACTGGCCGGTGACGAAGCCGACGACACGTTGCCGCGACTCGTCTGCAGGGGTCGCGACTGGGATTTGAACCCGGACGACTTGACCGACCTCCCTGGGCCCGAGGACCTCTTCGACGTCCACCTCGCCGACTGACAAGCGAACGACGCGTACAGAAGGAAGCAGAGCCATGAGTATTCGGTTCACAGGGAAGGCCAACAGGGGGATGGTCGCGCTGACCGTCGCGGCCGGTCTGGCCCTCAGTGCGGCCGGCTGCGGTGGCGGCGGAGGGGACGACCCCAAGAAGCCTGAACACTCGGCGTCAGCCGCCGCGTCCGGCGGATCAAACGCGAGCGCGCAGGAAGGTCAGTCGAACGAACCGTTGGCGGAGTTGAAAGGTTCGGACGGGCTGTACCTGTCGATTACCTCCGCACAGCGTGATGGCGGCGGGTTCGTGACCGTGAACGGCGTCCTGAAAAACGACGGGGCCAAGAACCTTGTCATTCCCTCCGCCCTGAGTGGCAACGAAACGGAGATCATCAGAAACGGCAGGTCCCTTGGAGGGGCCACCCTGATCGATCCCCAGGGTAAGAAGCGGTACTACGTGCTGCGGGACACGGATGGCCGCCCATTGACCACGACTGGCTTCTCGACACTCAAACCCGGGGACGATCTCTCGGTGTTCATGCAGTTCCCCGCGCCCCCGGAGAACACCTCCGAAGTGGACTTCCAACTGCCGACCTTCCCGGCCGCCACCATCCAGATCTCCGGGTGAGGCAGAAGTGACCACCACGCCCCGCCTCACCCTCACCCTCACCACAGCCGTCCTCCTCGCGGCCGCCAACCTCTCCCTGGCCCGCGCCGACGACACCTCCCCCAGCGAACCCCCCGGCACGGAACCCTCCGCCACCGCCCCCGTGAAGGTCGACCCCACCGACCCGGACCTCAAGCTGCCCGAGGGGGCCACCCTCGCCGAGCCCAAGGTGCTGGACATCAAGTCGGTCGTCGAGGACCAGAGCGGGGACGAGCGGCGGGAGGACACCAACGCCGACGTCACCTTCGCCCTGCAGGCCGAGGTCCTCTTCGGCAAGGACAGCGCCAAGCTGGGCGGCGAGGCGAAGGCCCGTATCGCGACGATCGCCGACGAGATCAAGAAGCAGAACGCGACCCGGGTCCGCGTCTTCGGCTTCACCGACGACCTCGGCTCCTCCGCCCACGGCGACGTCCTGTCCAGGCAGCGCGCCAACGCGGTGCAGGCCGTCCTCGACCAGGAGCTGAACGACCCGAACGTCACCTTCGAAGTACGCGGCTACGGCGAGCAGTACCCCATCGCCGACAACTCGACGGAGGCGGGCAGGAAGAAGAACCGCCGCGTGGAGGTCTCCTTCCCGCGCACGGAGAACTGACCCGAATCACCGGGGACCACGCGACCCGACCGGCCCCACCCGCAGCCAAGTCCCGGCGCCTGCACCCGCTAGCCCCCGCCCCCGCCCCCGCCCCCGCTCTCGATCTCGACCCGCGCCCCCGCCACCAGCCCCCACCCCGCCATGACTCCCGCCTCCGCCTCCAGCACATGGCGGGAGCGGAGGCGGGGGAGGCCCAGGCGGCCCGGCGGCATGGTGCGCACGGCCAGGACGGTGAGCCGGCGGTCGAGGTAGGCGACGTCGATGGGGAAGCGCATGCGGAAGGTGTGCACACTGCCCGCGGGGGACAGCAGCAGCGCCCCGGCGAGCGAGTCACGGCCCAGCAGGCCCCGGGTGCGCGCCCGGTAGGACGTCGCCAGCTCCAGCGGGACGGTGACCGCGGCCCCGCCTCCGCTCGGCCGGACCACCAGCCTGCCCCGTCCGTTTTGCCAGCGCGCCATCCCGAGCCCACCTCCGCGGCGACCGTACCCGGCGGAGCCCCGGGAAAGGCAACCCCGCCGTCCGGCCGGACACGGAACCCGCCAGCGGGGGGCTGGATTCCGTGCCGGACCCGGGCGTCGCGCGAGACGCGGCTGCGGTGGCCGCTGCGGTGCGCCGGCTGAGCGGGGCCGGCGCTGTCAGCGGCGGCTGCCACACTGCACCGCATGACCGGCGAACACGACGAAGTGCGTCTGCGTGAAGTCAGGGACGAGGACCTCCACGTCCTCCACGTCTACGAGAACGACCCGGAGGCCGTCCGGCGGTCGAGGTTCACTCCCCGGCCGCTGGACGCCTTCCTGGAGCACTGGCGGGGACGGATCCTGAGCGACCCCGACAGCCTGGTGCGCACGGTCACCGTCGACGGCGAGGTGGCGGGCAGCGTCGTCTCCTGGACCGCGAAGGACGGGCGCAGATTCGTCGGCTACTGGCTCGGCCGCCCCTACTGGGCGCGCGGCGTGGGAACCCGTGCCCTCGGCCTCTTCCTGGAGTTGGAGCGGGTACGCCCCCTGTACGCCGACCCCTTCTCGGGGAACACCGCCTCCGTCCGCCTGCTGGAGAAGCACGGCTTCGAACACGTGGGCACGGACCGGGACGGCGACGACGTGTTCGCCGTGCTCGCGCTCCGGCGTCCTCCCGCGTGAGGCCGGGGGCCGGTGCCGCACCGGCCCCCGTCGGTCAGCCGGCCGCCGGACGGCGGTCGCCCGTGGCGCCGTCGATCAGTTCCCGCAGGATGTCCATGTGACCGGCGTGCCGGGCCGTCTCCGTGGTCATGTGGACGAGGGTCCAGCGCAGGGAGACGGGCTGGTCCCGCCAGGCGGGGCGGCCCAGGGTGTCCAGGGGCAGCTCGGAGATCATCCGGTCGGCGGCGGCGCGGGCGCGGCCGTGGAAGGCGACGATGCGGTCCGTCGTCTCGTCGGGGGCGATCCGCAGGTCCTCCTCCGTGTACGGGTCGAACCACAGGGGCTCCACCTCGCCGCCGAACGTCCCCACGAACCAGCCGTACTCGACCGAGGCCAGATGTTTGACCAGGCCCAGCAGGCTGGTCCCGGTCGGCGTCATGGGGCGGCGCAGCTGTTCGTCGTCCAGGCCGTCGAGCTTCCAGAGCACGGCGTCCCGGTGGCGGTCCAGGCTCGTGCGCAGGATGCCCTTCTCGTCGGCGGCGCCGGCGGGTGTGTTCGTCATGGACGCGGAAATTAGCAGGACGCGATGACAACGGGGCTGCGACGATGACTTCCATGACAGACAGCCGCTCCTTCGAGGACCTCGTGGCCGAGGGCGCCGCCGTTCCCACCGAGGGATGGGACTTCTCCTGGTTCGAGGGCCGGGCCGACGAGGCACGGCCCTCGTGGGGGTACGCCCGGTCGGCGGGCGAGCGGCTGGCGCGGGCCGGGGCCGCGCTGGACGTCCAGACCGGGGGCGGCGAGGTGCTCGACTTCGCGCTGGGCCGGGCGGAACCGGACCGGCCGCACCTCGTCGCCGCCACGGAGGGGTGGCCGCCGAACATCGCCAGGGCCACCGCCCTGCTGCGGCCGCGGGGCGTGGTGGTCGTGGCGGCAGCGGATGACGCGCCGCTGCCGTTCGCCGACGGAGCCTTCGACCTGGTGCTCAGCCGGCACCCGGTGACCCCGCACTGGGCGGAGATCGCGCGGGTGCTGCGGCCCGGCGGCACCTACTTCGCCCAGCACGTCGGGCCCGCCAGCGTGTTCGAGCTGGTCGAGTACTTCCGCGGGCCCCAGCCGGAGTCCGCGCGCCGGGGGCGCGACCCCGAGGGCGAGCGCAAGGACGCCGAGGCGGCCGGGCTGGAGGTCGTGGAGCTGCGGGCGGAGCGGCTGCGGATGGAGTTCCACGACATCGCCGCCGTCGTGCACTTCCTGCGCAAGGTGGTCTGGATGGTCCCGGGCTTCACGGTGGAGGAGTACCGGCCCCGGCTCCGCGCCCTGCACGAGCGGATCGAGAAGGACGGGCCGTTCGTGGCGCACAGCGCGCGGCACCTCTTCGACGCCCGCAAGCCGGCCTCCCGGTAGGGAGGCGGAGCCGGGCGTTCCGGCGCCGGGTTCACCCGTGCTTCCCCCGGGGTTTCCACATCGTTATCGGGGGCGCTTCACATCCGCCCCATCCGTCACATAGGTTCAGGCCAAGGTTATTCGCGCCAGCAAAGCGGCGCGGGCGGCAGCGTGCGGTGGAGGGGGCCGCGCGGTGCCGCGACGCACCGCGCGAGCCCCGGTCGGGCCGTCAAGCCGCCGTTCGCTCCCGGGGTAGCCCGTCGGAGGGACCCCGGGGCAACTCGCCGAACGTTCACCAGGATGGCCCAAACCCTCTCGATCCCGCCGATCGCGCCGCGTTTTCCCTGGGAATCCGCTGTGAACCGGTCACGGAACCGCCCCGAATACAGCGTTCCGCGCACACCTGGGCGTCGCCGAATGATTCCGGAGAGTAGTTGTGCCCCGCCGATGCACGCGCCGGCCCTTACGAAGGGTTATGGTGGAAACCCCCCCTCGGGCCGGTCCGTCTCCCCCCCACGGACCGGCCCGTTTTTCTTCGGGAACCACCTGGCAGGGGGCCGGCGTCCCCACCTCGGGGGCGAGCCGCCGGCAGGGGTACGCTCGAAACCCGCCCGAACCCGAAGGGTCTTTCCCGTGAACCTGCGCGACAAGCTGCGCGGCCTGCTCGTCAGGCTCTACGCACGCCGGGTGGAAGGCCACCTGGACCACGCTCAGGTGCCCAAGCACATCGGCGTCATCATGGACGGCAACCGGCGCTGGGCGAAGGCGGCCGGTTCCACCACGGTCCACGGCCACCGGGCCGGTGCCGAGAAGATCGGGGAGTTCCTCGGCTGGTGCACCGAGACGGACGTCGAGGTCGTCACCCTGTGGCTGCTGTCCACCGACAACTTCGACCGCCCGCAGGAGGAGCTGGTCCCGCTCCTCGGCATCATCGAGGACGTCGTCCGCGCGCTCGCCGCCGACGGCCGCTGGCGCGTCCACCACGTCGGCACCCGCGACCTGCTGCCGGCCGGGATGCAGCAGGTCCTCAAGGACGCCGAGGAGAGCACCGCCGACGTCGACGGGATAGTGGTCAACGTGGCCATCGGCTACGGCGGCCGCCAGGAGATCGCCGACGCCGTGCGCTCCTTGCTCCTCGACGCCCAGGACAAGGGCGGGACGCTGGAGAGCCTCGCCGAGTCCGTCGACGTCGACATGATCGGCCGTCACCTCTACACCGGCGACCAGCCCGACCCCGACCTCGTCATCCGCACCAGCGGTGAGCAGCGGCTGTCCGGATTCATGCTCTGGCAGACCGCCCACTCGGAGTACTACTTCTGCGAGGTGTTCTGGCCGGCCTTCCGCAAGGTGGACTTCCTGCGCGCGCTGCGCGACTACGCCGCACGTCACCGCCGTTACGGCGGCTGACGCCGCACGCCGCCCACACCTCACGCCCCGCCGGCCACCGTACCGGCGGGGCGTCCCGTATACCCCGGTTGGGCCGGAAGTAACAAGGAGTTCACCGGCTCGCTGTCGGCCACTTCTGCATGGTGGCGCTTTTTGGAGGGCATAAGGGAAGCAGGTCGACACCCGAACCACGGGTGTCGGATCTCAGCGGGCGGCACGGGGCCGTCCGCCCGGGAGGCCCTTTGCACCAGCCCGACCGTGCGGTCACCGCTCGGAAGCAGCCGCGGAGGTCCGGTGTCCGGCCCGCCCTGCGCGGGAGCCGGGGACCGGTCGCAATGCTCCCGCCCTCCCGGCCCGGCTTCCGCTTCGTCGCTCCCCGACCTCATCCGAGGGGGTACGTCCTTCCGTGGTGACCAGCACAAAGCGCCACAAGCCCGATCGGCGCACGTATGTTCTCGACACCAGCGTCCTGCTGGCCGACCCCAACGCCCTGACCCGCTTCGACGAGCACGAGGTCGTGCTGCCCGTCGTGGTGGTCACGGAACTGGAGGCCAAGCGGCACCATCCCGAACTCGGCTACTTCGCCCGTCAGGCGCTGCGCCTGCTGGACGACTACCGGGTGAAGAACGGCCGCCTCGACGCCCCCATCCCGATCGGGGAACTGGGCGGAACGATCCGTGTCGAGCTCAACCACTCGGACCCCAGCGTGCTGCCCACCGGCTACCGCCTGGGGGACAACGACTCGCGCATCCTCGCGGTGGCCCGCAACCTGCAGGCCGAGGGGTACGACGTCACCGTCGTCTCGAAGGACCTGCCGCTCAGGATCAAGGCCTCCTCGGTCGGCCTGCTGGCCGAGGAGTACCGGGCCGAACTCGCCATCACGGAGAACTCCGGATGGACCGGGATGTCCGAACTGACGCTTCCGGGCGAACAGGTGGACACCCTGTTCGAGGAGGGTCACGTGTACGTGCCGGAGGCCTCCGGCCTCCCCGTGCACACCGGCCTGACCATCCAGTCCGAGCGCGGCAAGGCGCTCGGCCGGGTCACCGCCGAGGGCAACGTCCGGCTGGTGCGCGGCGACCGGGAGGCGTTCGGCATCAAGGGCCGCAGCGCCGAGCAGCGCATCGCGCTCGACCTGCTGCTCGACCCGGACGTCGGCATCGTCTCGATGGGCGGCCGGGCCGGCACCGGCAAGTCGGCGCTCGCGCTGTGCGCGGGCCTGGAGGCGGTCCTGGAGCGGCGTCAGCACCAGAAGGTGATGGTCTTCCGGCCGCTGTACGCGGTCGGCGGGCAGGAACTGGGCTATCTGCCGGGTTCCGAGGCCGAGAAGATGAGCCCGTGGGCCCAGGCCGTCTTCGACACGCTCTCCGCCGTCACCAGCCGCGAGGTCATCGAGGAGGTCACCGCCCGGGGCATGCTGGAGGTCCTGCCCCTGACCCACATCCGGGGCCGCTCCCTGCACGACGCCTTCGTGATCGTCGACGAGGCGCAGTCCCTGGAACGGAACGTGCTGCTGACCGTCCTGTCCCGGATCGGCGCCAATTCACGGGTCGTTCTGACCCATGACGTCGCGCAGCGGGACAATCTGAGGGTCGGCCGCTACGACGGTGTCGTGGCCGTGGTCGAGAAGCTGAAGGGGCATCCGCTCTTCGCCCACGTCACCCTGACCCGGTCCGAGAGATCCCAGATCGCGGCCCTCGTGACGGAAATGCTCGAAGAGGGCCATATCTGACGGGAATGAGCCCGAGGGGCGCCGTCCGGCAAAGCCGATGAGCTTAGCCGGGCGGCGCCTTCGCGTGTGGGGATTTCCTGAAAACCGCTGGGGCAAACGAGGTGTGAGCTTTCACACGCAACTCGGAATTGCCACCCGGTGTCTGGTTACGGCAGAGTCTCACTCCTGTCAGGCCCCGCATACGACACACCTGTACCCCCAGCGGTACGGCACCACAGCAGCACCACTCCAACTCCACAGCGTCGTCGTATGCCGCCCGCGCACCACGCGGCGCTCCCCGCAGGGGAGTTGCCCACCGGGCCCGCGCCTCCCGTGACCCCGCAGTTGGGAGGCCAGTGCCAAGGGGCACGATTGCGTCCGCCAGGGTCACCGAAGCGGGCGATGCTGGAAGGAAACCGTGTGAGCCGGATTTCGGTCCGGGGATTCGCAGTGGCCTCGGCCACCGCGGTCACCGCCGTCGGAAGCGTCGTGGGTGTGGCCTCGGGCAGCACCGCGCAGAACAACGACGCCGAGGCGACGGCAGTAGCCGACACCACGCTCCTCGCGGACATACCCGCGGGTCAGCAGGCCCAGGTGCAGACCGCGTCCCTGACGCAGCAGGCCGACGCGCAGGCCATCGCCGCTGACGCGAGCGCCAAGAAGGACGCCGAGGAAGCCGCCCGCAAGGCCGCCGCCGAGACCGCGGTCGCCAAGAAGGCGGCCGCCGAGAAGGCGGCCGAGGCCGCCGCCAAGGCGCGTGCCGAGGCCAAGGCCGCGGCCACCCGCTCCACCCGGGACTCCTCCAGCTTCCCGGTGCAGGGCAGCTACACCGTGGCGCAGATCCAGGCGATGGCGCGTCAGATGGTGGCGGCCGACCAGTTCCAGTGCTTCAGCAACATCGTGAACCACGAGTCGAGCTGGAACTACCAGGCGGTCAACGCCTCGTCCGGCGCCTACGGTCTCTTCCAGGCTCTCCCCGCCGGCAAGTACGCCTCCGCCGGCGCCGACTGGCGGACCAACCCGGCGACCCAGATCAAGTGGGGCCTCAACTACATGAACGAGCGGTACCACAGCCCCTGTGGCGCCTGGTCGTTCTGGCAGGCCAACAGCTGGTACTAGAGCGGCCGCCGGCTCCGGCCGGCCCCAGCTCAACCTCGCGCAGCCCCTCCCCGTCCTAGGGGGAGGGGCTTTCGCACTGTACGGTCGTACGCGAACGGCTCCCCGGTGAGCGGTGGCGTACACCCGGGAGGCGGGGGAAGAGGACGGATCATGTCGCGAGTGCCAGGGTGGCTGGGCCGGCTGGGTGCCGGACTGACCGAGATGAGTGAGCGGTTGGACGAGCGCCGCGCCGAAGTGGAGAAGGACACCGGGTCCGACCGCGTGGCCGAGCGGATCGCCGACCCAGTGCCGCCCGTCCCCCGGCCCGCCGCACCGGCCGGACCACGGCCGGACCCGGCCCAGGCCGTGCCCTGGGGCGTGCGGGTCGCGGCCGAGGCGGGCTGGCGCCTGCTGGTCCTGGCCGGCACCGTGTGGGTCCTGATGCGGGTCATCAGCGCCGTCCAACTCGTCGTCTTCACCTTCGTCATCGCTCTGCTGATCACCGCGCTGCTCCAGCCGACGGTCGCTCGGCTGACCCGGCACGGGGTGCCGCGCGGTCCGGCGACCGCGCTGACCGCGATCCTCGGGTTCGTCGTCATCGGCCTGATGGGCTGGTTCGTGACCTGGCAGGTCATGGAGAACATCGACACGCTCTCCAACCAGATCCAGAGCGGCATCGACGACCTGCGCAACTGGCTGCTGAAGAGCCCCTTCCACGTCACCGACAAACAGATCAACCAGATCGCCAAGAACCTCCGCGAGGCCATCGGCGCCAACACCGACCAGATAACGTCCGCGGGCCTGGAAGGCGTTCAGGTCGTCGTCGAGGCGCTGACCGGCATCCTGCTGGTGTTCTTCTCGACGCTGTTCCTGCTCTACGACGGCGAGCGCATCTGGCAGTGGTTCCTGAAGCTGGTGCCCTCCGCGGCCCGTCCGGGTGTGGCCGGCGCCGGCCCGCGCGCCTGGCGCACCCTGACGGCCTACGTCCGGGGCACGGTGCTGGTGGCCCTCATCGACGCCATATTCATCGGAATCGGCATCTACTTCCTCAACGTGCCGATGGCCGTCCCGCTGGCCGTCTTCATCTTCCTGTTCTCGTTCATCCCCCTGGTCGGCGCCGTCGCGTCCGGCGCGCTCGCGGTGATCGTGGCGCTGGTGACCCAGGGCGTCTTCACCGCGCTGATGACCCTCGTGGTCGTCCTCGCCGTCCAGCAGATCGAGGGCCACGTCCTGCAGCCCTTCATCCTGGGCCGCGCGGTCCGGGTCCACCCGCTCGCCGTCGTCCTGACGGTGGCGGCCGGCGGCATGGTGGCCGGCATCGGCGGCGCGGTGGTGGCCGTACCGCTGGTGGCGGTGACGAACACGGTGGTGGGGTACCTGCGCGCGTACTCGGCGGAGGTGGCCGCTGCCCCGGACGAGCCGTCAGCCGTAGAGGACGACCAGGGCGGCGAGGAGCAGCCCGGCGCAGGCGGCGACGGCCGGGAGGCGGTACCGGTTCCAGGCGGCGAGCGCGACGCAGTATGACCAGGCCCCGCCCGTGAGGGCGACGGCCCACCAGCCCGCCGCCGCGTGCGCCGCCGCCAGCAGGACGGGCGCCGGCAGGAGCGTCGGCGGGACGAGGGCGAGCCGCGGCCCGATGCCCAGCCGCTTGTAGACGAAGAGCAGCACGGCCAGGGAGAGCGCGAACAGCAGCGGGACGGCCGTCAGGTTCCATCCGGTGACGCAGATGCCGTCGGTCGTACCGCAGATCCGGTCACTGCGCCGGGCGGTCCAGGAGAGGTAGGCCAGGGCGCCGGCGGCCAGGACGGCTCCGGTGACGGCGGCGCCCAGCAGCCGTGGCAGGGCGGGCGCCGGCTGCGTGCGGGGGGTGGTCATGTCCTGCAGCCTTCCGTAGACGACGCCCGGGGGCCTGAGTACAGGTACTCAGGCCCCCGGGCCGGTCGATCGGTCACAGCTTCCGAAGGGTCCGTTCCAGGGTGTCCGCGTAGATCCGGGCACCGGCGATCTTGGGGTGCAGGGACTGCATGGACACGTCCGGGCTCTCCTTGTCCGCCTTCTCCCGCCCGTTCTCCACGAGGGCGTTGACGGTCTCCGGGCTGCCGCAGGCGGCCTTGCCGTCGAAGTCGGCCCGCGGGTCGGCGAAGACCGCCCACGTGCCGCCGTCCTGCTCGGCGGCTCCCTTCATCTCCGTCGCCAGGCTGTCGGCGACGCCCCGGATCCAGTCGTTCTCCACGGTCTCGTAGGCGCCGGGGAAGCAGCTGTGGTCCTTCTCCACCAGGCGCGGATAGCCCATGAGGACGACCTTCGCGTTCGGGGCCTGGGCGTGGATGGCGTTCAGGGTGAGGGCGATCCGCGGCCGCACGGAGTCGTGCAGCCACTTCGGCGCCCAGTCCTTCAGGGGGCCGGTGGAGCCGCCCGTCTTCTTACCGGTCGCGGGGTCGACGTTCTCCAGCTCCGAGTACGGGCAGGTGGTCGTCGAGGGCACCGGGATGTCGATGCACTTGCCCATGACGTCGCTGAAGCGGGCGTCGTTGCCGCCGATGCTGATCGTCACCAGGGTGGTGTTCTGGTCCAGGTAACCGGTCTCGAGCTGTGGCAGCTCACCGGACAGGTCCTGGTCGAGCACGTTGTAGGTGCGGGCTCCGGAGCAGGCCACGAAGTGGTAGTCCAGCCTCGGGTCGAGGCTGTCGGCCAGGGCGCCGATGGAGCTGGAGTAACCCGGGAGGGTCGCCTGCCTCGACCACGCCAGCCTGGAGCGGTGGCACTTGTCGACCTCCTCGTCCTTCTGCTTGTCCGGGTGGTCGGTCTCCGGGTACAGGTCGGAGCCGTTCGGGCCGGTGACCGCCTCGCCCGACGAGTAGGAGTCGCCCATCGCCACCACGGAGTCGGCCGGCTTGCCCGCGAGGGGCTGGAAGGCGACCGCGCCCCAGGCGATGTCCTCGTCGCCTGTCCCGTCCTTCGTCGAGTTCGACAGCTCGACCCGCGGGGTGCCGGTGAAGTGGAACACGCCCAGGCTGGCCCAGCCGCCGGCCCGCTGGAGCACCACACGCTTCGCGCTCAGGCTGTCCGTGCCCAGCACGGTGTATTTGGCCTGCCGGGTCTGCGCGCCGGTGTCGGGCAGGTGCACAAGGACGCGCGCCCAGTTCAGGCTCTGGCCGAGGGTCCAGGTCCCGTCGATGGTCATGTCGCCGGTGGGGCCGCCGAAGTGGGCGGCGTCGCGGGTGCGGGCGTACCAGTAGTGACCGCCGTAGCCGCCGCCGACCGAGTGCAGGTCGGCCTTGGCCTCGTACCGGCCTTCAGCGCCGGGGTTGAACGAGAACTGGAAGCTGCCCGCCGACGCGATCGTCGCGCAGCCGCTCTGGTCGCTCCAGGACGGCGTTCCGTCCGGGACGGAGGCGACGACCTTGGCGCCGGCCGGGGCGCCGGAGCACACCGGGGTGCCGTTCTGCAGCCGGGTGCCGCGGCCCGGTTCCTGCACCAGGGACTGGTACTTGATGTTCTCGTGGCCGCAGGTGGCGTTGCAGTCGCTCTTCCAGGTCACGTTGGGCTGGTTCCACCAGTACTGCGCGTAGCACTCCGCGTCCGGGCACTTCGGCGGCGTGGCGGGGTCGCAGTTGTTCTTGGAGTTGCAGAACGTGTCGAGCGACGGGGTGACGTGCACCCGGTTGTACCGAGCGCTGCCCTCGTACATGTAGGGCTGGTCGTTTCCGTTCCAGTAGGCGGGGCGGAAGCCGGCCGAGGAGAAGCCGGACTCGCCCGGCCAGTCCTGGCGGCCGGAGGTGGCGTAGGAGTAGCCGGAGTCGATGGACCAGGCGGCCCAGCCCATCACCTTGACCTCGTACGGCCAGTCCTGGGGATGGGCCGCGTCCTTGACGGCGTACGGGTCCACGTCGGTGTTCATGAACGGGTGGCCCCAGCCCTTGGCGTAGATCGGGTTGGCCGGGTTGTTGTACCAGCCCAGACCCCAGTGGCCCGCGTGCTTGCCGGCCTCCGACGGGGGATTGAAGCCGAGGTTGTAGTTCCAGACGGCGGTGAACCAGTTCTCCACGTAGGAGGGGTCGTCGTTGTTGACGGTGATCTTCTGGCCGGCCTTGTGGACCTCGTTCCACTTGTCCGCGAGGATCTTCAGGGAGGCGGCGATGTTGGTCGCGTAGTCGATCGCGACGAGCTTCTGCAGCGCGGGCGACAGGCTGGTCTCGCCGGGCTTGGCGTGGCCGGCCAGCCGCATGCCGTCGGTCACCTGGCCCACGCCGTAGCCGCAATCCGACTTGTCCCAGTTGATCTGCCAGTAGGCGGCCGGGTCGTTCGGGTCGGCCTTGTGGCCGTAGTAGCCGTCGACAGCGGCCAGCGGGTTGCCCGTCTGCCCGGGGATCGACCCGCCCTCGGCCTGCCACAGGTTCGACTCCTGGGCCATGATGCCGAGGAGCACGTTGACCGGGATCCTGCCGCCTCCGGTCAGCTTCGGCAGCGGGAACAGGGACTGCGGGTCGACGGTGCCGAGACCGGCCTGGCCGCGGTAGCCGCCCTGGCGGATGTAGCTCGCGCTCAGATCACCGCGCACGGCCATGTCGGCGGCCCACTCGACCTGGTTCGGCGTCGGCTGGAGTGCCTGGACCTTCATGTCGTTGCGCGACACGGCGCACCAGCGGTCGTCGTCCGTCGGGGGGCTCGCGGTCAGGCCCCGCTTCGGGGAGGCTCCCTTCGGCCGGTGGGCGCCTGCGACCGCGGCGAGGGCCGGGGAGGGGTCGTGCCCGGAGCCGTCGACGGCGTCGTGCCGCACGCTCTGGGTCAGTTCCCTGCCGGTGGCGGTGGCGGTGCTGGTGACCGTCACCGGCAGATCGCCCTGGTCGGCGGGGGTCGCCGTCCGGGAGCCGGGTTCCCCGGACCGGGTGAAGCCCTTGCCCGCGCCCTTGATGTTCGCCAGGCCGGCGCGGACTCCGGGCGTGAGCACCGGTTCGACGGCCAGTCGGCCCCGCGAGGACACATCGGTGCCGGCCGGGGCGTTCAGCCGGGTGACGCCGGCGCCCGCGGTGGCGGTGGAGCCCTTGGGGCGGCCGGTGAGGAAGACCCGGCCCGCGTCGCCCGGCACGAGGTCGAGGTCGCCGAGCCGGCCCGAGGCGATGTTCTCCGGCCTGCCGCGGCCGGTGAACAGTTTGGCGTGCGCGGTGGACCGGCCGTCGCGGTCGACGAAGGCGATCCCGCCGGCGGCGGGCCGGATGTCGAACGGCGCGCTGTCCGCGTCCGCGAGGTTGCGCACCCGGCCGGAGCGGTCGAGGTGCACCAGGCGGCTGCCGAGGGCGGCCACCGTGCCGTCCCGCACCGGAACGGCACTCGTGATCTCCCCGCGGGCCGCCGCCGTGCCCGTCGTCCTGCCGGACACGTCCACGGTGATCACACGGGTCCGCGTGCTCGCGGCGTCGTTCATGTCCCGGAAGGCGGTGAACGCGGCCTGGTGCGTGGCCGTGTTGCAGGACGGGTCGAAGTAGGCCAGCGACGCGGTGAAGGGCAGCTTGGTCACCTTGCCGGACGTCAGGTCGACGACGGCGGCGAACGCGCCGCCCTGCATCAGGTCGGGCTTGTTGGTGAAGCCGCGCGGCGCGTAGACGACGGCCGCGTGTGAGCGGTCCATCAGGCACTGGTTGCCGATCCACGAATCCGCCGGCATGCCCGGCTCCGACAGCAGCGCGGCGGTCTTCCACGCGTACGCCTTGGAGCTGTCGGCGACGAGGATCCGCAGACCGTCCGCGTCGGCGGCAGCGGTGACGGCGCGGTCGGGACTGTCCCGCCAGCCCCTGCCGAGCTTCCCGTCCGGGTTGCGCACCCGGCCGGAGGGCGCGGGCGGCGCGGTGGCGGGACGGGCGGAGGGGCGGGATGCCGGAGCGGCGCCTGCGGGCGCCGCCTGGAGCATGCCGCCGGTAACGGCGGCGCAGGCCACGAGGGCCACCAGGGGCGCGCGAGTTCGTCTCTTGGAACGCAAAGGAGCTTTCCCCGTATTCATTGGATTGTCCATGAGCTTTTCCGGGCACGGCGAAGTGCCCCTCCGCCCCGGACGGGAAGGCCCGGTGAAGGCGGACGGGAAACCGGAATCAGAATTCAGCGGTCCCGGGCCCCGCGCGTGCGGCGCGCGGGGCCCGGGTGCGCGGTTCGCGCGGCGGCCGCTAGTTGCAGTTGGTGCTGTCCTGGACGTTGTTGATGAGGTAGGTGCTCGCGCTGGAGCTGGTCTTCATCAGTGAGGTGACCGTGCCGCAGCCGCCGTGGTCGCGGTAGACGGGGCCCGCGTACTCGGAGAAGGTGCCCGAGTCGCTCGCGCAGCCCTCGGCCGTGTAGTTCGAGCAGAGTTTGATCTTCATCCACTTCGCGCTCGGCGTGTTGTTGTCGAGGATGGCGCAGGTCGGAGCGTCGTTGCTCGCCGTGTTGCTGCCCTTGACGTAGACGAAGAGAGTTCCCTTGCGCGACTCGTCGGGCAGGACGGCCGCCTTGTAGAGCTTGTAGCCCGTACCGCAGACGGTCGCACCGGCGGCGGCCGCGGCGGGCCGCGCCGCCGCGATCGCCTTCGTGTGCCCGTCGGCCCCGGCGACGACGCGGGGCACCGGCCGGCCGGCGGCGGCGACCTGCGGAGCGGCCGCGCCGAGGAGGCCGAGGGCGGCCGCGGCCGCGGCGAGCGCGGTTCGCGCCGAGAAACGGATTCGAATGGACATGCGTTCCCCCATGGAATGCATTGAGACTGCCGTCGGAAAAAGCGGGCCGACGGCAGGAATGTGGTCCCGGGGAGCTAATCAGATGCGCTTTGCCGCTGTCGAAAGTAATTCGAAAGCAAAGTGGAGATTTTGATTCCGCTATGACTCTGGGCGTGCGGAGCTTCTTCGTGCCGAGGGAGGAAACGGACATCGCTCGGTGGCTTGTTCACTCATGGTTCCGGGCCCGGAGCGGAACGAGTAGTTCTTGTCACATCACTGAACGCGCAGCGGCCCCCGCCCATCGGATGGGCGGGGGCCGCTGTGTGCTGGAGCGGGTTACTCGGCCGCGTGGGCCAGGACCGCCTCCGCGTCGAGGGTCACGCCGACGGCCTGGACCACGGACGCGATCTTGAACGCCTCCTGGACCACGTCGCGCTCGACGCCGGCCTTGCGCAGCACCTGCTCGTGCGAGTCGAGGCACATGCCGCAGCCGTTGATCGCGGAGACCGCGAAGGACCACAGCTCGAAGTCGACCTTCTCCACGCCCGGGTTGCCGATGACGTTCATCCGCAGACCGGCGCGCAGGGTGCCGTACTCGTGGTCGGACAGCAGGTGCCGGGTGCGGTAGAAGACGTTGTTCATCGCCATCACCGCGGCGGCGGCCTTGGCGGCCGTGTACGCCTCCGGCGACAGGTTCGCCTTCGCCTCCGGCTCCAGCTCACGCAGCACGATCGGGGAGCGGGAGGCGATGGCGGTCGCCAGCACCGTGCCCCAGAGCTGCTGCGCCGGCAGGTCGGAGTTGCCGATGACCGAGCCCAGGTTGAGCTTCAGGTCCTTGGCGTAGTCCGGGACGAGGGACTTCAGCGAGTCAAGCGACATGGGTCACTCACCGGCCAGCAGCGCGACCGGGTCGAGCGTCTCGTCGCCCTTGCTCCAGTTGCAGGGGCACAGCTCGTCCGTCTGGAGCGCGTCGAGGACCCGCAGGACCTCCTTGGGGTTACGGCCGACGGAACCGGCGGTCACCATGGAGAACTGGATCTCGTTGTTCTGGTCGACGATGAAGACGGCGCGCTTGGCGAAGCCGTCCTCGCCCTCGATGCCCAGCTCGCGCATCAGCTCGTGCTTGGAGTCGGCCATCATCGGGAAGGGCAGGTCGCGCAGGTCGTCGTGGTCCTTGCGCCAGGCGTGGTGGACGAACTCGGAGTCACCGGAGAAGCCGAGGATCTGGGCGTCACGGTCGGCGAACTCGTCGTTCAGCTTGCCGAACGCGGCGATCTCGGTCGGGCACACGAAGGTGAAGTCCTTGGGCCAGGCAAAGACGATCTTCCACTTGCCCTCGTAGGTCTTGTGGTTGATCGTCTCGAACTCCTTGCCCTTCTCCAGCGAGACGCAGGCGGTCAGTTCGAACTCGGGGAACTTGTCACCGACAGTGAGCACACGCTCTCCTTGCAGCGAGGCGGTGTCCGGATCGCGAACACCACCCATGGGTTGGACTTCGCCGATGTTGGCACAGGGTGCATTGATACGGGAAATAGCTACACTCGGTCGTGTTGATCGGAGGTTTCTATCAGTGACCGTCAGTAGCGCCAGCGCGAAGCGGCGTCAGCCCAGCCTGTCCCAGCTCCGGGCCTTCGCGGCCGTGGCCGAGCATCTGCACTTCCGGGACGCGGCCGCCGCCATCGGGATGAGCCAGCCCGCCCTGTCCGGCGCGGTCTCGGCGCTGGAGGAGATCCTGGGGGTGACCCTCCTCGAGCGTACGACGCGCAAGGTGCTGCTCTCGCCCGCCGGTGAGCGTCTCGCGGTGCGGGCGAAGGCGGTGCTCGGCGAGGTCGGGGCGCTGCTGGAGGAGGCTGAGGCGGTCCGGGCGCCGTTCACCGGGGTCCTGCGGCTCGGGGTGATCCCGACCGTCGCCCCGTACCTGCTGCCCACCGTGCTGGCCCTGGTCCACGAGCGGTACCCGCACCTCGACCTGCAGGTGCACGAGGAGCAGACCGCGAGCCTCGTCGAGGGCCTGCAGTCCGGGCGCCTGGACCTGCTGCTGCTGGCCGTCCCGCTCGGCGTCCCCGGCGTGACCGAACTCGCCCTCTTCGACGAGGACTTCGCGCTCGTCACTCCGCCCGACCACCGGCTCGGCGGGCGCGAGGGCATCCCGCGCGAGGCGCTGCGGGAACTGAACCTGCTGCTGCTGGACGAGGGCCACTGCCTGCGCGACCAGGCCCTGGACATCTGCCGGGAGGCCGGGCGGGAGGACGCCCCGGTGACCACCACGGCCGCCGGGCTGTCCACGCTGGTCCAGCTCGTCGCGGGCGGCCTCGGCTGCACCCTGCTCCCGCGCACCGCCCTCAGGGTCGAGGCGGCCCGCGGCAGCCGGCTGCGCACCGGCTACTTCGCCGACCCCGCCCCCAGCCGGCGCGTCGCCTTCGCCATGCGCGCGGGCGCCGCCAGGGGAGCGGAGTACGAGGAACTGGCGGCCGCCCTGCGCGAGGCCCTGCGCCCCCTGCCCGTACGGGTGCTGGACGCCTGACCGGCCAGGCGTGACACCTGGCCGGTCCCCGGGGCCGGCGGCGTACCGCACGGACGCCGGGCGGCTATTCGGTGCGCAGTCCGTCCGGGCGCATCAGCCTCAGCAGCGGGGGCAGGCTCAGGAGGGTCACCGTGAGCACCACCGCCGCGCCGGCGCCGGTCATGGACAGCACGCTCGCCCAGTCGACCGTCACCGGTGTCGCCGTCATCTTCAGCAGCACCGCGCCGAGGGTCAGGCCGACCGCCGAGGACAGCAGCAGGCCCAGGGCGATGGGCACCGCCGTCTGCCACAGCACCGACAGGCCCAGCGTGCGGCGCCGGGTGCCGAAGGCGACCAGCGAGGACAGCAGCTTGCGCCGCTCGCGCAGTTGCTCGAGCTGCGAGACCAGCAGGCTCGCGCCGATCAGCGCCAGCACGCAGACCGCGCCGACGAACAGACCGGTGCGCAGCGAGGCGTACTTGGTGGACTGCCTGGTCTCCGTCCAGGTGAACACGTCCGCGGTCGCCTCCACCCGGGCCGCCGTGTTGCGCACGTGCTCCGCCGCGTCGGGCACCGACTCGTCGGTGCGCAGGAAGACATGGGCGCGCAGGCCGGGCCTCGCCTTCGCGGGCAGCGCGGACGGCGTGACCAGCAGCCCGTTGGCGGCGTTCTGCAGCGCGTCCTCGCGGTACGGCACCTGCTCGATGCCGGCCGGCAGCTTCCAGGGCACCTGGAGGCCGGGGGAGTCCGAGTAGGCCGGGTCGAGGTAGAGCTGCCGGCCGGGCCGTGCCACGGCGGCTATGGAGGCGCTGTATTCGGCGTCGTAGTGCGGGTTGCGCAGCCGGAACACGTCGCCGTCCCGGCAGGAGGGCAGCCGTGCCACCTCGCGCAGCGCGGCGCAGTCGCCGACCGTGAGATCGATCAGGGTCTCAGGGTCCACGCGCTTGTCGGCGGCGGACGCGGTCGACAGCACCACCGACGTCCGCACCCCCTCGGTCCGCCGGAACGCCTGGTCCACGGCGGTGACGTCGCTGCGGTCGGGCAGCGTGACCTCCATCGACGCCCGGCCGGGGTCCTGGCCGGTGTCCTTGGTGTACTGGCTCTCCACGCCCGCGAACAGCATCTGCAGCGCGATCGCGCCGGCCACCGCCACCGCGATGCCGTTGACCATGCGGGCCGCCGTACCGCTGCTCAACTGCAGTCTGCGTACCGCCAGTTGCCAGGAGACCGGGCCGGAGCCGAGCCGGGCGACGAACCGTTCCACGATCCACGGCAGCAGCGCGGTCACCCCGACCAGCAGCAGCAGTACGCCGCCGGTCACCAGGTACTGGTTGAAGCCGCCGCCGTCCCGGCCCTTGCCGAGCATCGGGTACAGCAGTGCGAGGCCGGCCAGCGGCAGCAGCAGCCGCCACCACAGGCGACGCCGGGCCGGCCTGGCCGTCCGCACGACGCCGAGCGGCTCCACGACCACCCCGCGCATCGCGAGCAGCGTCACCAGCACCGCGGACGCCGGCACCGCCACCGCCACCAGCGCGACGAGCGCCGGGGAGGGGTCGAGGTAGCCGGGGAACACGCTCTCGCCCAGCACCTCGACCGAGCCCGCGACCTGGCGCCCGATCAGGAAGAGGACAGTGCCGACGACCAGGCCGAGCAGGGCCCCGGCCAGGGCCTCGCCCGCCGCTATCCGCCGGGTCATCCGGCTGTCGGAGCCGACCAGCCGCAGCGCGGCCAGCCGGCGGTCGCGCCGTTCACCGCCGAAGCGCACGGCCGCGGCGATGAACACGGCCACCGGCATCAGCAGCACCACGAACACGACCAGCACCATCATCAGCAGCACCGGGTCGGCCTTCTCGCCGGTCGGGTGCGGATCGCCGAAGCGGGTCAGCCGGTCCACCCGTACGCCACCGCCCGCGTCGGGGTCCAGGCCCTCGGCGCCCGCGTAGTACGCCAGCTCGTGCGAGCCGATCAGGCCGCTCTCGCCGATCGTCCCGGTGATCCGGTAGGGCAGCCGCTCGCGCAGCAGCCGGGCGCCGTCGGAGGCGAGCAGATCCCGCAGCGCGGGGGAGACCGCCATCTCGCCCTTGCCGGGGAAGCTCCCCAGCCCGGGCGGCAACGGCGCGCGCGGGCCCTCGGCTTCGAGGAGCCGGCCCCGCACGTCCTTGGAGTGCCACTGGGTGTCGGTCACGGCGAGCAGCACCGTGTTGTCGGCCTTGGGGCGGGTGGTGCCGGAGAACGTGTAGTCGGAGCGTGCCTCCTCGACCCGGTGGCGGGCGGTGAACACGTTCGGCAGCGCGGTGGTCAGCAGTAGCAGGGCCACGCCCAGCCCGACGCCGACCGCCGTCAGCGTCATCCGGATCCAGCCCTCGCGCCCGCCGGTGACGGCGAACCGGGCTCCCAGGGCGAGATCCCTCCGCCACTGCCACGGCTTCATACGGCCCGCTCCATGTCCCGGGACCTGCCGTCGCGCACGACGATCTCGCGGTCCGAGTAGGCGGCCACCCGGGCCTCGTGGGTGACGAGCACGACGGCCGCGTTGGTCGACCGGGCCGCGTCGGTGAGCAGTTCCATCACGCGCTCTCCGTTGAGCGAGTCCAGCGCGCCCGTCGGCTCGTCGGCGAACAGCACCCGGGGCCCGGTGACCAGCGCCCGCGCCACCGCCACCCGCTGCCCCTGGCCGCCGGAGACCTCACCGGGCCGTTTGCCGCGCAGGCCGTCCACCTCCAGCCGCTCCATCCAGCCCAGCGCGGCCCGCTCGGCCTCCTTGCGGGAGGTGCCGTTCAGCCGCAGCGGGAGCGCCACGTTCTCCACACAGGTCAGCTCCGGCACCAACTGCCCGAACTGGAAGACGAATCCGAACTCGCTGCGGCGCAGCGCGCTGCGCTCGACGTCGTTCATGGTGGCGAGTTCCCGCCCGTCGTACGTGATCGAGCCCGAGTCGGGCGGCACGATGCCGGCGAGGCAGTGCAGCAGCGTCGACTTGCCGGAGCCGGAGGGCCCCATCACCGCGACGACCTCGCCGGGGTGGATGGAGAACGCGGCGCCGTCCAGGGCGAGCGTCGGGCCGTAGGCCTTGCGCAGGTCCTCGGCGGCGAGCAGGGAGCCGGAAGGAGGGGTCACCGGGCCACCTCCGCGCGGAGCCGGTCCAGCCGGGCGGCGGTCAGCTCCAGCCAGCGCAGATCGGCCTCCAGATGGAACAGGGCGTGGTCGCAGACGAGCTGGTCCGCGAGGTCGCCCTTGCGCTTGCGGTCGGTCAGGACGCGCATGCTGCGCAGGTGCTCGGCGCGCTGGGTGTCCAGGATGTCGACGGCGTCCCGGTGGGTGAGCAGCGCGAGGACGACCTTGGTGTAGAGGGTCGACTGGAGGTACTCCTCGGGCTTCTCCGGGGTCGCGAGCCACTGCTCGACGTCGGTGACGCCGGCGTCGGTGATGGCGTACCGCTTGCGCTCGGGGCCGCCGCCCGACTCGATCCCGTCGACTTCCACGAGCCCGTTCTTCAGCAGCCGGGACATCGTCGAGTAGACCTGGCCGTAGTGCAGCGGCCGGTCGTGACCGAACTTCTCATCGAAGGCCCGCTTCAGGTCGTAGCCGTGTCGGGGGCCGGACTCCAGGAGCCCTAGGAGGGTGTGACCGATGGACATGCGAGCACTCTACACACCGTGTATACGTCGGGTGTATACGCGGAGTGTCCAGTGCCTGGCGCGCGGTGGCGCGGCGCAGGTGGGAGCCGATTGTCCGGGTTCGGTAACGACTGCGGGCCCGCCCCCGCGCACACGGGAACGGGCCTTGCCGCGAGGTCTGTTCAGCCCGGCGGCGGCCCGGCGGCCGGGCCTCGGGGCGGCCGTCCGCGGCGGGGCAGCGGACCGGTGTCCCGCGGCAGGCGCCCCGCCTCCGACAGCGCCTTGCGCAGCAGGAACTCGATCTGCGCGTTGGCCGACCGCAGTTCGTCGCCGGCCCAGCGCGCGAGGGCGTCGTAGACCGACGGGTCCAGCCTCAGCAGCACCTGCTTGCGCTGCTGAGGCCGTCGCCGCGGTGTCTCCTCCGACGGATCCGTCACTGGTAGAGGGTCCCGGTGTTGAGTACCGGCTGCGGGGCCCGGTCGCCGCACAGCACCACCATCAGGTTGGACACCATGGCCGCCTTCCGCTCCTCGTCCAGCTCCACGATGTCCTGCTCCGCGATCCGGGCGAGCGCTGCCTCCACCATGCCGACCGCGCCGTCCACGATCTGCCGCCGGGCCGCGACGACCGCGCCGGCCTGCTGGCGCTGGAGCATCGCCGAGGCGATCTCCGGAGCGTACGCGAGATGCGTGAAGCGCGACTCGACGACCCGCACCCCGGCCGCCTCCACCCGCGCCTGCAGTTCGACGGCCAGCTTCTCGGTGATCTCCTCGGCGTTGCCGCGCAGCGAGAGGCCGTCCTCCTCGTGGGCGTCGTAGGGGTACTCGATGGCGATGTGCCGTACCGCCGTCTCGGTCTGGGTGGCGACGAACTCGGCGTAGTCGTCCACCTCGAAGGTGGCCTGCGCGGTGTCCTGGACCTTCCAGACCACGACCGCGGCCAGTTCGATCGGGTTGCCGTAGGCGTCGTTGACCTTCAGGACGGCGGTCTCGTGGTTGCGCACGCGGGTGGAGATGCGGGTGCGCGAGGTGAAGGGGTTCACCCAGCGCAGGCCGTCCTGCCGGATCGTGCCCCGGTAGCGGCCGAAGAGCTGGACCACGCGCGCCTCGCCGGGCGCGACCGTGTTCAGGCCGCGCATGGCGATCACCGCGGCGAGGAGGACGAGCACGCCGCCCACGACGAGCGCGGCCCTTGCCCCGTCCGCGGTCACCGCCGAGGCGGCGGCGAGCAGGGCCGCGGCGGCGGCGAGCCCGAGCAGACCGAGGAGCAGGGCGAGGCCGCCGCCGATGCTGTGGGCCTGGAACTCGCGCACGCGCGGCGCGGGCATCTCGGGTATGTCGGCGGTCGCGGTCGTGTCGTGCGCGGACATGGGGGTCCCCCGTTCTCGGCGGCGCCCGACTCCCTCGGGCACCCGGCTTCGTACTAGCTAAGTGATATCACTTTAAGCCGCCGGGCAACCCCGCACCAGAGATATCCGTCGGTTCCCTTGAGGTGGGTGCTGATTGTCACGTCCGTAAAAGGGCGGATCGGACGCCCTTTGTCATATAGGCGGGTGTTAGCTTTCGGAGCTGACCACTGAGACGGAAGCGGGAGCGTAGGACTCATGGGACGAGCGGAAGAGAGACGAGCGCGACAGCGCGGTGGCCGCCGCGCGGCGCCCCGGAGTCGCCGCTCGCAGCCCACGGCCGCGTCCGCGGCGGCCGGCGGCAGGCCCGCCAAGGGCCGAATACGCCGGCTGTTCACCTGGAAGAAGATCCTCGGCACGTTCTTCGGACTGTGCCTGCTCTCCATCGGCGCCTTCGTCGCGCTGTACATCGCGGTCGACATCCCCGCCGGGAACGTCGCCGCCCAGCGGCAGAGCAACGTCTACAAGTACAGCGACGGCACCATCCTGGCCCGCGACGGCAAGGTCAACCGC
Source organism: Streptomyces sp. NPDC056580 (assembly GCF_042793175.1). Taxonomy (NCBI): domain Bacteria; kingdom Bacillati; phylum Actinomycetota; class Actinomycetes; order Kitasatosporales; family Streptomycetaceae; genus Streptomyces; species Streptomyces sp. NPDC056580. The sequence continues at coordinate 177,728 of NZ_JBHTVE010000008.1, forward strand.
GAGATAGTCGACCTGGACAAGGTGCCGAAGAAGGTCCAGCTCACCTTCGTGGCGGCCGAGAACAAGTCCTTCTACACCGACCCCGGAGTGGACCTCAAGGGCACCGCCCGGGGCCTGGTCAACACCCTGTCCGGGCGGGGCAAGCAGGGCGGCTCCACGATCACCCAGCAGTACGTCAAGAACTACTACCTGAACCAGGATCAGACCGTCTCGCGCAAGCTGAAGGAACTGGTCATCTCGCTCAAGGTGGAGCGCGAGAAGTCCAAGGACGACATCCTCGCCGGCTACATCAACACCTCCTACTACGGCCGCAACGCCTACGGCATCCAGGCCGCCGCCCAGGCCTACTACCGCGTCGACGCCCAGGACCTGACCGTGCAGCAGGGCGCCTACCTGGCCGCCCTGCTGCAGGCGCCGAGCCAGTACGACTGGGCGGACGCCACCCCCACCGGCAAGCGGCTGGTCAAGGCGCGCTGGAACTACGTCCTGGACAACATGGTCGAGGAGCACTGGCTGCCCAAGGCCAAGCGCGACGCCATGACCTTCCCGGTGCCCAAGGAGCCCAAGGGCGCCCCCGGCATGGAGGGCCAGAAGGGTTACCTGGTCACGCTCGCCAACGCCCAGCTCGCGCAGAAGCTGATGCAGGACGAGGGCCTGTCCAGGTCCGACGCGGCGGCCAAGGTCGCCGGCCAGGGCTGGACCATCACCCTGAACGTCGACCGCAAGAAGCAGGCCGCGCTGGAGAAGGCCGTCAAGGAGCGTCTCACCAGCAGGCTGGAGCCGAAGAAGCGCAAGGTCGACGCCGACGTCCAGGCCGGCGCCGTGTCGGTGGACCCCAAGACCGGCAGGATCGTCGCCATGTACGGCGGCGAGGACTACTTCACCCACTGGACCAGCAACGCCACCCGCCGGGACTACCAGCCCGCGTCCACGTTCAAGCCGGTCATCCTCGCCGCCGCGCTGGCGCAGAACGCCACCACGCAGGAGGGCAAGCCGATCACCGCCGGCACGGTCTACGACGGCACCAGCCGCCGCCAGGTCGTCGACCACGGCGCCAAGGTCGGCTTCGCGCCGCCGAACGAGGACAACCAGAACTACGGCCCCATCACCGTCCAGCAGGCGATGAACCAGTCCGTCAACTCCGTCTTCGCGCAGATGGGCGTCGACGTCGGCATGGACAAGGTGATGAGCACCGCCAAGCAGCTCGGCATGGACACCGAGGGCATGCAGGCGGTGCCCGCCCAGACGCTGGGCTCCATGGGAGCCAGCCCGCTGGAGATGGCCGGCATCTACGCCACCTTCGACAACCACGGCCGCCAGGTGACGCCCGGCATCGTCAAGTCGGCCGAGCAGAAGGGCCACGCGGTCCGGATGCCCGACCCCGTCGGCGGCCAGGTGATCAGCCGCACGGTCGCCGACAGCGTCACCTCGGTGCTCACCGGAGTGGTCGACGACGGCACCGCCCGCACGTCCGTGGCGGGCAACCCGCTGCGCGACGGCCAGCAGGTGGCGGGCAAGACCGGTACCTCCGACTGCAACCGCTCGGCCTGGTTCACCGGTTACACCCCCGACCTGGTCACCTCCGTCGGCCTGTTCGGCGAGGCGGCGAAGAACGGCGGCACCGGCTGCGACGGCAGGCCGGTCAAGAAGAACGACCACGTCTCCCTCAGCGGGGCGATGGGCGGCGGCCGGGTCAACGGCGGCGGCCCGCCCGCGGAGATCTGGGCGGCCTACACCTTCGGGGTCACCGACAAGTCCCGCTTCGACCTGGACACCACCCAGGGCGCGGCCGTCGAGCCGTCGGACACCCCGACGGTCAGCCAGTCCCCGTCCGGCACCCCGTCGAGTTCGCCGAGCAGCGAACCGCCGGTGTCCAAGTCGCCGTCCCAGTCGCCGTCCCAGAGCCCGTCACGGACGCCGAGCCAGTCGCCTTCCCAGTCGCCGTCCCAGAGCCCGTCCAGCGAGCCGCCGACGGACCCCGCGAGCGACGACCCGCTCAACCCTGCCGACAACCTCGGCCCGCCGCACACACGAAACCAGTAGGCGCACAAGAGGAGGGGCGCCCGGAGTGATCCGGGCGCCCCTCCTCTTGTGCGCTCACCCCCGGTTCAGCTCGAACCAGACCACCTTGCCGGTGCTCAGCCGGGTCGCGCCCCAGCGCCGGGCCAGCTTGTTGACCAGGTACAGCCCGCGGCCGCCCTCGTCCGTCGCCCGCGCCTGGCACAGCCGCGGCAACTGGGGCACGTCGTCGCCGACCTCGCAGCGCAGCACGTCCGTGCGCAGCAGCCGCAGGGTCACCGGACGGGTGGCGTAGCGCACGGCGTTCGTGACCACCTCGCTGACCAGCAGCTCCACCGAGTCGGTCAGCTCCTCCAGCCCCCACCGGGCCAGCGCGCGCCGGGCCAGCCGGCGGGCCTGCCCGGGCGTCGCGGTCTCCGGCTCCAGCGTCCAGTACGCCACATCGCTCGGCGCGATCCCGTCGAAACGGGCCGCGAGCAGCGCGATGTCGTCGTCCCGGTCGCCCGGGCCGAGCATGTCCAGCACCTCGTCGCACAACGCCTCGAGCGGCGGCGGATGGTCCGGGCCGGTCAGCCGCGCGGTCGCCGCGAGCTTCTCGCGCAACTGCTCTATGCCGGTCCACACGTCGCGCAGCCGGGACTCCACCAGCCCGTCGGTGTACAGCAGCAGCGTGGCCCCGGCCGGCGCGTCCAGCTCCACCGCCTCGAAGTCCACCCCGCCCACGCCGATCGGCGCGCCCGGCGGCACCCGCAGCACCTCCGCCCGGCCGCCCAGGTGCAGCAGCACGGGCGGCGGATGACCCGCGTTGGCGATCGTGATGCGGTGCGTCACCGGGTCGTACACGGCGTACAGACAGGTCGCCATCCGGTCGGTGCCCAGCCGCTGCGCCTGCTCGTCCAGGTGGTGCAGCACCTCCTGCGGAGGCAGGTCGAGACCGGCCAGCGTCTGCGCCGTCGTGCGCAGCTGGCCCATGATCGCCGCCGACGTCATGGAGTGCCCCATCACGTCACCGACCACCAGCGCCACCCGGCTGCCCGGCAGCGGGATCGCGTCGTACCAGTCGCCGCCCACCCGCGCGGTCTCCGCCGCCGGGAGATAGCGGGACGCCAGCCGCACCCCGGTCGGCCGGGGCAGCGTCTCCGGCAGCATGGTGCGCTGCAGCTCGTCGGCGATGTACGCCTCCCGGCCGTACAGCACCGCCTTGTCGATGCCGAGCGCGCTGTGCGTGGCGAGCTGCGCCGCCACCAGCAGGTCGTCCGCCTCGAACGCGAGCCGCTCCGGGCGGCGCAGGAACAGCGCGGCGCCGATCACCCGGCGCCGGCCGCGAAGCGGCGCGAGGATCGCGTGCCGGCCACCCGGCACGGCCGCCTCGCCGCTCTCGCCGAGCAGTTCGGGCAGCGCCGCCCGGGCGGCGGGCGCGTCCGCGAACACCGGGCGCACCCCGCGCAGCACCTCGTTCAGGGCGCCGCCTGGCCGCACCTCGCACAGCTCGGTGGTCAGCGAGGACAGCTCGGTGAGGGCGGACGCCTCCGGCTCGGGCTCCGGGAACGGCGGCAGCGAAAGCCCCTCGGTGTCCCGCTCGTCCGGGATCCGGTCGGTGCGGCGCAGCCGCAGCACCACCGGCCCGGTCGGACGCTCGTCGCCCACCGGCAGCGGGTCGCGCAGGTAGACCAGGATCGCGTCGGAGAACGTCGGCACTGTGGCCCGGCACAGCCCCATCACGATCTCGTCCAGATCGAGGCCGCGCGCGATCCGCCGGGTCGCCGCGCCCACGAACCTCAGCCGGTCCCCGTCGCGCCGCATCGGCATGGGCCGCCCCGGCGGCAGTCCCCGCCCGGTACGGCGGTCCTGGCCGCCCGGCCCCCGTTCCTGCTGGGCGCCCGGCTGCGGCGGAATGGCCTCCGCCGCCGGACGCGGACGATGCTCCTCCACGCTCGCTTCCCCTCGCGCGGCAGGCGCCCCCATGGCCGGCGCGGCCGCGGGCTGGGAGTGCTCGGGGCCGTTGACCGGGGGCTCCTTTCCCTTGTTCCCCTTGCCGCGGGGCGTCGCCGTCCCCGGTGCGGCGGGTGGCCCGTCGGCCCGGGCCTGCGCCGGTAAGGCGGGGCTGCCGAGCGGCCCCTGGGTACGCAGCAGCGCCCCGCGGGACTCCGCGGGGTCAGCGCCCGACTGCGGGCGGTCGTAGGACGTGGGGTGCTCCGTCACGCGCGTCGAATCCATCCGTCCGGGGCTGCGCGCCGGGCGCGCACATGGTCCCGCCGAGAGTCCGATACCCGGAATACATGCCCCAGGAACGGAATTCCGGCGTGGTCAGAGGTCGTGCCTGTGCCGCCGAAGGACCCTGCCGGGTCCGCCGGGGTGTTGCCGTCGTACCCCTCGCTCACTCCTGCCGCCCCTCGGTGACGTCTGGTCAGACCCGGTTCGCGCCCCGGGAGTTGCCTTGCGGATTCTTGCGGAGGACGATCCTACGGTTGTGGGCCGGGGGCGCATCAAGGGTCTCATGAGGACACGTGCGCGGGCGTACGGTCCCAGTCCTCGGGGAGTGACGGTACCCCCCAGGAGGGATCCGGGCGCCAGTGCTGCCAGCCCTCGGAGAACGGCGGGCCCCAGGCGTCGATCACCTCCACCGCGGCCCGCCCGGCCGCCCGCACCCGCGCGGCGGTCCCCTCGTCCATCAGCCCGTCCCGCTGGGCCTGAGCGAACTCGTCCTCGTCCCGCCAGTGCCAACTGCGGTCCGGGTGGACGGAGATGTCCAGGAAGTGGTCCTCGGAGTCGACCCCGCCCGCCCAACGGGCCAGCGGCTGCTCGAGGTTGACGTACCAGTTCTTGAACTGCCACCCCGGCTCCCAGAACAGCCACACCGACCAGGGCTCACCGGGCCGGGCCAGCTTCAGCACACCCGTGCCGAACCACCGGTCCCGCTGCACGGTGCGCGGCCTGGTGTAGCGGGTCTCCAGCGGCTCCACGTGCAACGGCGTGCCGTCGGCGAGCACCGGCTTCACACACTCGGTTCCGGGCGCCATCCACGCCGCGAGCAGCTCCGCGTCGTCCCGGACGACGGTGACGGGCCGCGCGATGTGGAAGCGCGCGCCGGCGTTCTCCCGGTACCGCCACAGGATCTGGCTCCCGGGGGTCCAGTAGGCCGCAGGCCCCGCCGCCACTCGTCTCACCGCTCCGTTGTCCGCCATGAACAGATATTAGGTGCCGTACACATATGAACGCCCGCGGTTCGCGTCACGGTTCGACGCGGCGGGGCAGGTTGTCACGGGTGTGTCATCCGCAGGACATCCAGCGCCTCGTCGAGCTGCTCCAGGGTGAGGTCGCCGCGCTCCACGTAGCCGCCCTCCAGCACGACCTCGCGGATGGTTTTGCGCTCGGCCAGCGACTTCTTGGCGACCTTCGCGGCCTCCTCGTAGCCGATGTACTTGTTCAGCGGCGTCACCACCGAGGGCGAGGACTCGGCGTACTCGCGGGCGCGTTCGCGGTCGGCGGTGATGCCGTCCACGGTCCGGTCGGCCAGCAGCCGGGAGACGTTCGCGAGCAGCCGGACCGACTCCAGCACGTTCTTGGCGATGACCGGCAGCATCACGTTCAGCTCGAAGTTCCCGGAGGCGCCGGCGGTGGCGATGGTCGCGTCGTTGCCGATCACCTGGGCGGCGACCATGACCACGGCCTCGGGGATGACGGGGTTGACCTTGCCCGGCATGATCGAGGAACCCGGCTGCAGGTCTGGCAGCCGGATCTCGGCCAGCCCGGTGCGCGGCCCGGACGCCATCCAGCGCAGGTCGTTGGCGATCTTCGTCAGCCCCACCGCGATGGTCCGGAGCTGCCCGCTGGTCTCCACCACCCCGTCCCGGGCGCCCTGCGCCTCGAAGTGGTCGCGGGCCTCGGTGAGCGGCAGTCCGGTGGCCCGCGCGACCTCCGCGATGACCGCGGCGGAGAACCCGGGCGGGGTGTTGATCCCGGTGCCGACCGCAGTCCCGCCCAGCGGCAGTTCCGCCAGCCGGGGCAGCGAGGCCCGCAGCCGCTCCACGCCGTACCGGACCTGGGCCGCGTACCCGCCGAACTCCTGACCCAGGGTCACCGGCGTCGCGTCCATCAGATGCGTCCGCCCGGCCTTGACGACGTCCGCGAACTCCTCGGACTTGCGCGTGAGAGCGGCGGCGAGGTGCTCGAGCGCCGGGATCAGGTCGTGGGTGACGGCGGCGGTGGCGGCGATGTGCAGGGAGGAGGGGAAGACGTCGTTCGAGGACTGCGAGGCGTTGACGTGGTCGTTGGGATGCACGTCCTTGCCGAGCCGCTCACCGGCCAGGGTGGCGATGACCTCGTTGGCGTTCATGTTGGACGACGTCCCGGACCCGGTCTGGAACACGTCCACCGGGAAGTGCTCGTCCCACTTCCCCGCGGCGACCTCGGCGGCCGCGTCCTGGATCGCCTGCGCGACGTCCTTGTCCAAGACGCCCAGTTCGGCGTTCACCTTCGCCGCGGCGCCCTTGATCTGCGCCAGCGCCTCGATGTGCGCCCGCTCGATCCGCTGCCCGGAGACGGGGAAGTTCTCGACGGCGCGCTGCGTCTGCGCCCGCCACTTGGCGTGGGCCGGCACCCGGACCTCGCCCATGGAGTCGTGTTCGATGCGGTAGTCGCTCATGCCCTTGTCAGCGATCGGGGCGCGGCGGTTGTTCCGGACCGTGGGCCCATTGGCACCACCGGCGTCACCGGGTCGGGGGACCGGACCCCCGGCCGCCGGGCGGGACATCACGGATAAATGTGACTATCAGTCCGAGATGGTGGGCGATTCCCGCCGTCACCACGGCTGGCAGGAGGACCGATCGATGCGTTTCACTCTCAAGGGTCTGCTCGGCGGCGTCGCGGCGGTGTCCATAGGCACGGCGACCCTGCTGGGCGCGGGAGCCGGCACCGCCGGCGCCGCGGGCGGAGTCCACTGCGACCGCGCCGAACGGCCCGTCTGGAGCGGCGATCCCAGCCGCAACCTGACGGCCCGCGGATGCGACCTGCCGTCCGGCGAAGGCCGCTGGTACCGCGTGGAGGTCGACGAGCTGCGGGAGGCCCACCACACGACGGCCTACCTGGACGGCCCGGTCGACCGGACCGAGAAGCTGCACGACAGGACCATCAGGTGCATGGGCTTCATCGCCGACGGCGCCACGGTGCACTGGTTCGGCTGCGTGCCGCACTGACAAGCGGCCCCGTCAGGGCCCCGGGGCGGCGCCGCTCCACGGCGAGTCCGGTTCGCCGCCCTGTCCCGACGAGGTGATCCCGGGTCCCGACGCGGTCGTCCCGTGCCGGTGGAACGGCAGAGCCCCCGGCGACGCGCCAGGGGCTCCTCGCGGGTGCCGCCGCCGGATCAGCCCAGGCCCGGACCCCGCACCGGGATGCTGGTGAACGTCGGCTGCGGCGCCGGGTCCTGGAAGAAGTCGTTGCCCTTGTCGTCGACGACGACGAACGCCGGGAAGTCCTCGACCTCGATCTTCCAGACGGCCTCCATCCCCAGCTCCTCGTACTCCAGGACCTCGACCTTCTTGATGCAGTCCTGGGCGAGGCGGGCGGCCGGGCCGCCGATGGAGCCGAGGTAGAAGCCGCCGTGCGCGGCACACGCCTCGGTGACCTGCTTGCTGCGGTTGCCCTTGGCGAGCATCACCTTGGAACCGCCCGCCGCCTGGAACTGCGCCACGTACGAGTCCATGCGGCCGGCCGTCGTCGGGCCGAAGGAACCGGACGCGTAGCCCTCGGGCGTCTTGGCCGGGCCCGCGTAGTAGACCGGGTGGTCCTTCAGGTACTGCGGCATCTCCTCGCCCGCGTCCAGCCGCTCCTTGATCTTGGCGTGCGCGATGTCGCGGGCGACGACCAGCGGGCCGGTGAGGGAGAGCCGCGTCTTGACCGGGTGCTTGGCCAGCTCGGCGAGGATCTCGTCCATCGGCTGGCTCAGGTCGATCCGGACGACGTCCCCGTCCTGCTCGAGGTGCTCGTCGGTGGTCTCCGGCAGGAACCGCGCCGGGTCGGTCTCGAGCTGCTCGAGGAAGACGCCCTCGGCGGTGATCTTGGCGACCGCCTGGCGGTCCGCGGAGCAGGAGACGGCGATCGCGACCGGGCAGGACGCGCCGTGCCGCGGCAGCCGCACCACGCGCACGTCGTGGCAGAAGTACTTGCCGCCGAACTGCGCGCCGATGCCGATCCTCTGGGTCAGCTCGAAGACCTTCTGCTCCAGGTCCTCGTCCCGGAAGCCGTGGCCGAGCGGCGAGCCCTCGGCGGGCAGGTTGTCCAGGTAGTGCGCGGAGGCGTACTTCGCGGTCTTCAGCGCGTACTCGGCGCTGGTGCCGCCGACGACGATCGCCAGGTGGTACGGCGGGCAGGCGGCCGTGCCGAGCGAGCGGATCTTCTCCTCCAGGAACTTCATCATGGAGGCCTCGTTCAGGACGGCCTTCGTCTCCTGGTACAGGAAGGACTTGTTGGCCGAGCCGCCGCCCTTGGCCATGAACAGGAACTTGTAGGCGCCGCCGTCCGTCGCGTACAGCTCGATCTGGGCCGGGAGGTTGGAGCCGGTGTTCTTCTCCTCCCACATGGTGAGCGGAGCCATCTGCGAGTAGCGCAGGTTCAGCTTGGTGTAGGCGTCATAGATGCCGTGGGAGAGGGCCTTCTCGTCCTCGCCCGCGGTGAGGACGTTCTGGCCGCGCTTGCCCATCACGATCGCGGTGCCGGTGTCCTGGCACATCGGGAGCACGCCGGCCGCCGCGATGTTCGCGTTCTTCAGCAGGTCCAGGGCGACGAACTTGTCGTTGCCCGAGGCCTCGGGGTCGTCGACGATGCGGCGGAGCTGGGCGAGGTGGGCCGGGCGCAGGTAGTGCTGGATGTCGTGGATGGCCTCCTCGGCGAGCTTGCGCAGCGCCTCCGGCTCCACCTTGAGGAACGTCCGCCCGTCCGGCCCCTCGACGGTGGACACGCCTTCCGAGGTCACCAGCCGGTACGGGGTGGTGTCCTCGCCCTGGGGAAGCAGATCGGTGTACGCGAACTCAGGCATCTCAGCCCATTCCTCACTCTGACGGACGGCTGCCCGCCGACGTTGGCGGGCCCCACCAGCGTAGAACCTGCCGTCTGCGCGGAAGCTGTGAGGTGAGGCTCAGTTCGACACGCCCGCGGCCGTCCACACCCCTAGTCGCGATCTATCGCGTTTCGGTACGCTGCTGCCGTGGACCTTCAGAAGCACGCTCCAGCCCAGGACGGGCCGCCGGCCCCCGCAGACCTGCGCGCCTCGGACGCCGACCGCGACCGCGTCGCCGACATCCTCCGCGAGGCCCTGGCCGAGGGCAGGCTGACCGCGGACGAGCACGCCGAGCGCGTCGAGGGGGTGCTGCACGCCAAGACGGCCGGCGAGCTGGAGGTCTTCATACGCGACCTGCCCGCCGCCCACCACGGGCCGGCGGCGTCCTCCTACACGGCCGTGCCGCCCCGCCCGGCCCCCGGCGCGGTGCCCGCGGAGGCGGACGCCAACGTGGTGGCCGTCTTCAGCAGCGCCATGCGGCGCGGCCGCTGGCGGGCCGGGCGCCGGCTGCACGCGTACGCGGTCTTCGGCAGCGTCGAGATCGACCTGAGCGAGGCGATCTTCGAGTACCAGCAGGTGGTCGTCAAGGCCGTCTCGGTCTTCGGTGACGTGCAGATCCGGGTGCCGGAGAACGTCTCGCTGCGCGGCACGGGCGGCGGCGTGCTGGGCAACTTCGAGGTGGCCCCGCTCGACTCGGCCGACGCGGAGGCGCCCGTGGTCTACGTCGACGGCTGGGCCGTGCTCGGCAACGTGGAGGCGCGGGCCAAGCGCGGCAGGCGCGTGGCGGACATCCTCGATCGGGTCCATGACAAGCTCGACCGGGCCCATGACCAGGTCGACAGGAAGCTGCGCAAACACCTGGACCGGTGACGGCCGCGCATCCGGCGGCGCCCGGAAGGGCGCCGTCCGGTCGTCCGCGGGCGGGCGGGGGCGTGAACCGGCCGCCGTGCGCCCGCGGTCACGAACGCTGTGCATAGGCGCGCGCACAGCGGGTAGGCCTTGCTGCATCGTCGCTCACTCGCGAAGCCGTCGTCAGGAGTAGACCGTGCTGCAACCGCCGCATTCGTCCCTGCAGGTAGCTGCCGTTCCGGCCCAGCGGGTGCCAGCGCGCGACAGGGACCAAGACGCCCCCTGGCACACCGAGGCGGTGTGCCGGCGCGACGAGGCCGGCCTGTTCTTCGCCCCGTCCAAGGAGCCGACGGCCGCCCGGCTGTCCCGCGAGGAGGCGGCAAAGCGCGTCTGCGCGCGCTGTCCCGTCATGGTCGAGTGCCGCGAGCACGCCCTGCTCCAGCCCGAGCCGTACGGAGTCTGGGGCGGTCTGACGGCGGCCGAGCGCCGTGTGGTGCTGGCGCGCCGCCGCAGGCGGGAGCTCGAGCTCAAGAAGGCGGCGCGGGCGACGGCGGAGCGCATAGCCGGCTGAGAACGGGAAATGGGCGCCCCCTCCGCACAGGGGGCGCCCATCGGTCTGCGGCGGTCTGCGGGGGAGCGGTGCTCGCCCCGGCGGGTCACTTCGCCCGGTCGAAGTCGATCGCGCTGTAGGCCCGCAGCTTGCTCAGCCGGTGCTCGGAGTCGATCCGCCGCACGGTGCCGGACTTCGACCGCATCACGATCGAGTCGGTGGTGGCGGTCTCCGACCGGTAGCGCACCCCGCGCAGCAGCTCGCCGTCGGTGATGCCGGTGGCGACGAAGAAGACGTTCTCGCCGGTGACCAGGTCCTCCGTGGTCAGCACCCGGTCCAGGTCGTGCCCGGCGTCGATGGCCCGCGCGCGCTCCTCGTCGTCCTTGGGCCACAGCTTGCCCTGGATGGTCCCGCCCAGGCACTTCACGGCGCAGGCCGAGATGATGCCCTCCGGGGTGCCGCCGATACCGAGCAGCAGGTCGATGCCGGTGCCCTCGCGCAGGGCGAGGATGGAGCCGGCCACGTCGCCGTCGGAGATGAGCTTGATGCGGGCGCCGGTGTCGCGGATCTCCTTGATGATGCCTTCGTGCCGGGGGCGGTCGAGGATGACGACCGTGACGTCCTCGGGCGTGCGGCGCTTGGCCTTGGCGACCCGGCGGATGTTCACCGACACGGGTGCGTTGATGTCGACGAAGTCGGCGGCCTCGGGGCCCGTGACCAGCTTGTCCATGTAGAACACGGCGGACGGGTCGAACATGGCGCCGCGCTCGGCGGCGGCGAGGACCGCGATCGCGTTGGGCATGCCCTTGGCGGTCAGGGTGGTGCCGTCGATCGGGTCGACGGCGATGTCGACCTCGGGGCCGGTGCCGTCGCCCACGTGCTCCCCGTTGAAGAGCATGGGGGCCTCGTCCTTCTCGCCCTCGCCGATGACGACGACGCCGTTCATCGAGACGGTGGAGACGAGGGTCCGCATGGCGCGCACCGCGGCGCCGTCGGCGCCGTTCTTGTCACCGCGCCCGACCCAGCGGCCGGCGGCCATGGCGGCGGCTTCGGTCACCCGGACGAGTTCCAGGGCGAGGTTGCGGTCGGGCGCCTCGGAGGGCACATCGAGCTCGGACGGCAGATGATGATTCTCGGTCATCGGAGCGCACCTTTCTGATACGACGACGGCCGGATGAGGGTCTTAGGTCCCGACTCTATCGTTGAGCAGACAAAATGAGCAGGGGACCCCACGGATGAGCGCTCCGGGCACCTGCGACGATAGGGGGCGTGGCAGGTTCCAACGGCAAGCAGAAGACGGTCCGGGACATGATCCTCTCCCTGGGCCTCATCGGGATCGCGGCGGCGGTCATCTACGTCTTCGTCCCGCACGACGATCACGCTCCCGACATCAAGCGGGTCGACTACCAGGTCGAGCTGGTCACGGCGCGTCGAGCCGCGAGCTACCCGGTGGCCGCTCCGGAGGGCCTGCCCGGCACCTGGAAGGCGACCTCGGTGCGCTTCCAGGGGGAGAACTCCGACCGCTGGCACCTCGGCTTCCAGGATCCCGAGGGTCAGTACGTGCAGGTCGAGCAGTCGACTCAGAAGCGCTCCGACTTCATCCACGAGGCCAGCCAGGGCTCGAAGGCGACGAAGCGGACCGAGCGGATCGGCGAGCGCACCTGGACGCGCTACACCGGCGGCCGTTACGACGCCCTGGTCCTGGAGGACACCCCCGGCTCCACCACGGTGGTGGCCGGCACGGCACCCTTCGACCGGCTCACGAAGATGGCGGCGGCCCTGAGGATGTCCTGAGCACGGCGCCCGCACGCATGCGAAGAGGCCCCCGGCGTCCGCCGGGGGCCTCTTCGCATGCGTGCGGGTCAGACGGTCGTGACGACGTCCTCGTACGCCAGGCGCGGAGAGCGCGGGTACCAGGCGTCCGGGCCCGGGCGGCCGATGTTGACGACCATCAGCGGGGTGTGGTCGTCGTCCAGGAACTCCTTGCGGACGCCCTCGAAGTCGAGGCCGGTCATCGGGCCGGCGGCGAGCCCGGCGGCGCGGACGCCGACGATGAAGTAACCGGCCTGGAGGGCGGCGTTCATCGCGGCGGAGCCCTCGCGGACCGGGCGCTCGGCGAAGAAGGCGTCCTTGGCCTGCGGGAAGGCCGGGAACAGGGCCGGCAGCTCCTCGTGGAACTCGTTGTCCGCGGAGAGGATCGCGACGAGCGGGGCGGCGGCGGTCTTCGCCTGGTTGCCCTCGGCCATGTGCTTCACCAGGCGCTCGCGGGCCTCGGGGGAGCGGACCAGGGTGATGCGCAGCGGGGACTGGTTGAAGGCGGTGGGACCGTACTTGACCAGGTCGTAGATCGCCTGGATCTGCTCCTCGGTCACCGGCTCGTCGGTGAAGGTGTTCGCGGTGCGGGCCTCGCGGAACAGCAGGTCCTGGGCGGCGGGGTCAAGAACGAGAGACATGCGTGACTTCCTCGGGTACGCGTCCGGTCCGGGCGCCGGACCGGCTGACGCGTACGACCCTACGGCAAAGTTCAACCTTCAACCAACTTGGGGGTGCGGTGAGAACCGGCACAGTGCCGCGTGCCGTCCCGTCGCCCTACTCGGCGTCCTCCTCGGCCTCCTCGGCCAGCGCCGCGTCGAGCCGGGCCCGCGCCCCCTCCAGCCAGCGCCGGCACACCTTGGCCAGCTCCTCGCCCCGCTCCCACAGCGCCAGGGACTCCTCGAGCGTCGTACCGCCCGCCTCCAGCCGCCGTACGACCTCGATCAACTCGTCCCGGGCCTGCTCGTAGGAGAGCGCCTCGTCCACCTTGCTGGTCATCCACCCACCCTAGGTCGTCTCGTTTCGATCATGCCGGGCTCACGGGCCGGTCCGGGCGAAAGGCCCCAGGGCCTCCCGTGCGGATCACGCCGGGGCGTCCACCCGGACGCCGAACTCGCCCTCGGCGACCCGCGCCCGCAGCGGCTCGCCCCCGGACACCTCCTCCGGGTCGCGCACCACGTGCCCGTCCGCCCGCTGCAGCACCGCGTAGCCGCGCTTCAGCGTGGCCGCCGGGGAGAGGGCCACCACGCGTGCGTGCGTGTGCGTCAGTTCGGAGTCCGCGCGGTCCAGGAGGTGGCCGAGCGTGCGCCGGCCGCGGTCCAGCAGCGACGCCACGTGGTCGGCGCGTTCGTCGACCATCCGGTGCGGGTCCTCCATCGAGGGACGTGCCAGCGCGTGCGCCAGTCCCCGTTCCTCCCGCTCCACGGCCGCCGACGCACAGCGCCTGGCCCGGTCCCGCAGCATCCGCACCCGCTCGGACTCCTCGCCCACGTCCGGCACGACCTTTTTGGCCGCGTCGGTCGGGGTGGAGGCGCGCAGGTCGGCCACATGGTCGAGCAGCGGGCTGTCGGGCTCGTGCCCGATGGCGGACACCACCGGCGTACGGCACTGGGCCACCGCGCGCACGAGCTGCTCGTCGGAGAACGGCAGCAGGTCCTCCACACTGCCGCCGCCGCGCGCGACGACGATGACGTCCACGGCGTCGAGCGCGTCCAGCTCCTTGACCGCCTGCACGACCTGCGGAACGGCGTGCACACCCTGCACGGCCACGTTGCGCACCTCGAACCGGACGGCGGGCCAGCGGTGGCGGGCGTTCTCCAGCACGTCCCGCTCCGCGGCGGAGGCCCGCCCGCAGACCAGCCCGATGAGCTGCGGCAGGAACGGCAGCGGCTTCTTGCGCTCCGGCGCGAACAGCCCCTCGGCCGCGAGCGCCTTCTTGAGCTGCTCCAGCCGGGCCAGCAGCTCACCGACGCCGACGGGCCGTATCTCGGCGGCCCGCAGGGAGAGCTGGCCGCGCGGCGCGTACCACTCCGGCTTCGCCAGGACGACGACCCGGGCGCCCTCGCCGACCACGTCGGCCACGGCGTCGAACACCTGCCGGTAGCACGTCACGCTGACGGAGATGTCGTGCGAGGGGTCCCGCAGGGTCAGGAACACCACCCCGGCGCCCGGCCGCCGCGAGAGCTGGGTGATCTGCCCCTCGACCCACACCGCGCCCAGCCGGTCGATCCACCTGCCGATGAGCCGCGAGACCTCACCGACGGGCAGGGGCGTCTCGGGCGACGTGTTCACAGCCATGCCGCGAGCGTAACGGCGGGCGCCGACAAAAGGCCGCGCCCGCTCGCGCGCCCGCGGCGGAGCCCGGGTGACGGCCCGGGCGGGCACGAGATCCCGTAGCCGGTGAACACACCCTTACGATGGGTCCCATGACCGCTTCGTCTGGCCGCCGTGTCCTGCTCGCCGCCCCCCGGGGCTACTGCGCCGGTGTGGACCGCGCCGTGATCGCCGTCGAGAAGGCCCTGGAGCAGTACGGGGCCCCGATCTACGTCCGGCACGAGATCGTCCACAACAAGTACGTCGTGCAGACCCTGGAGAAGAAGGGCGCCGTCTTCGTCGAGCGGACGGAGGAGGTGCCGCCGGGCAACATCGTGATGTTCTCCGCGCACGGCGTCGCCCCCGTCGTGCACGAGGAGGCCGAGCGCGGCCGGCTGGCCACGATCGACGCCACCTGCCCGCTGGTCACCAAGGTCCACAAGGAGGCCGTGCGGTACGCCAAGGACGACTACGACATCCTCCTGATCGGGCACGAGGGCCACGAGGAGGTCATCGGCACCTCCGGCGAGGCCCCCGAGCACATCCAGCTCGTCGACGGCCCCGATGACGTCGCCAAGGTGGAGGTCCGCGACCCCTCGAAGGTCGTGTGGCTGTCCCAGACCACCCTCTCCGTGGACGAGACCATGGAGACCGTCGACGCCCTGAAGACGAAGTTCCCCGGCCTCGTCTCCCCGCCGAGCGACGACATCTGCTACGCCACCCAGAACCGCCAGCTCGCCGTGAAGCAGATGGGCGCCGAGGCCGACCTGGTCATCGTGGTCGGCTCGCGCAACTCCTCCAACTCCAAGCGGCTGGTCGAGGTCGCCAAGCTCGCCGGCGCCCGCGCCGCCCACCTGGTGGACTTCGCCGACGAGATCGACGAGACCTGGCTGGAGGGCGTGACGACGGTCGGCGTCACCTCCGGCGCCTCCGTCCCCGAGGTGCTGGTCGAGCAGGTCCTGGAGTGGCTCGCCGAGCGCGGCTACGGGGACGTGGAGATCGTCAAGGCCGCCGAGGAGTCCATCACCTTCTCGCTGCCCAAGGAGCTGCGCCGCGACCTGCGCGACGAGGCGGCGGCCCTGGTCGCCGAGCGCGGCGGAAGCGGCGCCGCCGACGCGTGACGGGCATCTCCGTGGCGTGACCGTCAGTGGTACGTCGTAACGTGGAGCCATGCAGATCTTCGGCGTGGACATCGGTGGATCCGGGATCAAGGGCGCCCCTGTGGACCTGGACAAGGGCGACCTGGCCCAGGAGCGCTGCAAGGTGCTCACCCCGCAGCCGGCGACGCCCGACGGCGTCGCCGACGGGGTGAAGCAGGTCGTCGACCACTTCGGCTGGACGGGCCCGGTGGGCCTGACCTTCCCCGGAGTGGTCACGGACGGCGCCACGGTCCGCACGGCGGCCAATGTCGACAAGAGCTGGGTGGACACGGACGCGCGCGCGTTGTTCGGCGGCCGGCTGGGCGGCCTGCCGGTGACCGTGGTCAACGACGCGGACGCGGCGGGCGTCGCCGAGATGCAGTTCGGCGCCGGCCGGGACCGGCGGGGCACGGTCGTCATGCTCACCTTCGGCACCGGCATCGGCAGCGCCGTGTTCGTGGACGGCGTCCTGGTCCCCAACACCGAGCTGGGCCACCTGGAGCTGAACGGCCACGAGGCCGAGAAGCGGGCCTCCAGCAAGGCCAAGGAGGACCACGACCTGAACTGGGATCAGTGGGCGCGCCGGGTCGGGAAGTACCTGGCCCACGTCGAGATGCTGTTCTCGCCCGGGCTGTTCATCGTCGGCGGCGGGGTCAGCCGCAAGGCGGACAAGTTCCTGCACCTCATCGAGGGCGTCAAGGCCGAGATCGTGCCGGCCCAGCTCCAGAACAACGCGGGCATCGTCGGAGCCGCGATGCACGCGGCCCAGGCACAGGCACGCCTGCGGGACTAGGGCCCGTGCGACGGGAATCGTCAGACAGGCCCTGAGGCCTCCCGTTCGGATCAGGCCGGATCAGGGCGCGGTGCCGGGGCCCGCGAGCCCGGCGTGATCCGGACGAGGGGCCCTGGGCGCGGCCCGCCGGTCAGCCCTGGCTGCGGCGGGCCCGCACCCACAGCACCCGGCGTACGAGCACGATCATCCCCGCGAGCAGCGTCCCCCCGTACAGCCAGCCCGCCTGCGTGGCGAGCCCGGTGACCAGCCCCATCAACCGCCCGAGCAGCCCCCCGCCGCCGTCCGCCACGGGGAACAGGCCCACCGCGAAGGCGATCGGCACGACGACCGGCGCGGTGAGCACGTCACCGCCGCGGACCCACAGCGCGGTCAGCACGCACACCGGCAGGAACAGCACGCCGTACAGCGTCAGGGACGCACCGAACACGAGCTGGTCCAGCAGACCGAGCACGAACATCGCCGCCGCGCAGAACAGCCCCCCGCCGAGTCCGGTGAGCCGGAGTCCCGCCGGCTGCCCGTCCGACGGCCCGGCACCCTGCGGCCGTCCGGCCGCGGGCCGCGCCCCGTGCGGCACCGGCCGACGTACCTGCGGCGGCAGCGACGCGGGCGGTGTGGCCCGTCGCCGTCCGTTGTTCGTGGGTCGGCTTCTGCGCTGCTCCATTGGACCAACTTAGGTCTGCTTATGTGTTCAATCAGCCCTCAGACACGCCGGTGGGAGCGGCTCGGCCGGACCTCCCTCGCTCCCGCGAGCCCGTCGCCGGGGACGCCGTAGACTGGTGGATCGACCAGTGTCTCCGGCCCCTGGCAGCCCCTGGCCCCTCTCATCTACGGGAAGTCGCAACGTGTCGCTCACGATCGGAATCGTCGGCCTGCCCAATGTCGGCAAGTCGACCCTGTTCAACGCCCTGACCAAGAACGACGTGCTGGCGGCCAACTACCCGTTCGCCACGATCGAGCCGAACGTCGGCGTGGTCGGCGTCCCCGACGGCCGGCTCGCCCGGCTCGCGTCGATCTTCAAGTCGGAGCGCATCCTCCCGGCCACGGTCGACTTCGTCGACATCGCCGGCATCGTGCGCGGCGCCTCCGAGGGCGAGGGCCTGGGCAACAAGTTCCTCGCCAACATCCGCGAGTCCGACGCGATCTGCCAGGTCATCCGTGCCTTCAAGGACGAGAACGTCGTGCACGTCGACGGCAAGGTCTCGCCGAAGGACGACATCGAGACGATCAACACCGAGTTGATCCTCGCCGACCTCCAGACCATCGAGAAGGTCCTGCCCCGGCTCCAGAAGGAGTCGAGGATCAAGAAGGACGTGGCCCCGAAGGTCAAGGCCGTCGAGGAGGCCAAGGAGATCCTGGAGAAGGGCGACACGCTCTTCGCGCACGGCATCGTCCAGGGCACCGAGCGCAACGAGCTCCTGCACGACCTGCACCTGCTCACCACCAAGCCGTTCCTCTACGTCTTCAACGTCGACGAGGACGAACTGGTCGACGAGGACTTCAAGAACGAGCAGCGCGCCCTGGTCGCCCCCGCCGAGGCGATCTTCCTCAACGCCAAGCTGGAGGCCGACCTCGCCGAGCTGGACGAGGAGGAGGCCCTGGAGCTGCTGCAGTCCGTCGGCCAGGACGAGCCCGGCCTCGCAACCCTCGCCCGCGTCGGCTTCAACACCCTCGGCCTGCAGACGTACCTCACGGCCGGCCCCAAGGAGTCCCGCGCCTGGACGATCAAGAAGGGCGCCACGGCCCCCGAGGCGGCCGGTGTGATCCACACCGACTTCCAGAAGGGCTTCATCAAGGCCGAGGTCATCTCCTTCGACGACCTGGTCGAGGCGGGCTCCGTAGCCGAGGCCCGCGCCAAGGGCAAGGCCCGTATGGAGGGCAAGGAGTACGTGATGCAGGACGGCGACGTGGTGGAGTTCCGCTTCAACGTCTGATCGCGCGCACGGAGGGGCCGGGCTCGGCAGAGCCCGGCCCCTCCGCGTCGTACGCCGCCGAGTTGAACATCACTGGAAACGACGTCGATTCGTAGGTGGACGCCTGGCGGACCGCCCGGCGACCGGCTCCATCGAGAGTCCGCCTGGAAGCGGTTCCGCCGCGGAGCCGGCGGTCCGGCGCACAACATCCCGGTCCTCCCTCTCTCGCTCGCCCGAGCCGGCGACGGGACGGGCGGCGCCCGGCCGCCCGGGAAGCAGCCGCACCGAGGACCTGAGGGCAGCGCCGTGCGGCGGCAGCGTGCGGCGTGCCCGCGTTCCCCGAGGATGATCATGATGACGCAGGGACCCCGACGTCATGCGCCCGCCTGAGGACCACGGTGGCGGAGCGGCCGGCCGGGCCCGCCCGCCGCCGCGCGTGACGGACAGGCGCACGGCGCCCGCCTCTCACGGGCGCCCCGCCGCCGGCCGTCAGTTCCAGGCCTGCCCCAGCGCATGGTGTGACGCCGCCCGCACCCGGTCGTGCCGCCAGGCGAGCGCCGTCAGCCTGTGCTCGGTTCCGGTGCCGGGCTGAGGGGTCTCCAGAATGACCCGCCGGCTCGAGCGGTCGTCGACGACGAACGTGGTCTCCTCCAGCAGCAGGCGTCCGACGAGGGGATGCCGGATCTCCCGGGTGGCGATGCGCCGCCTTCCGATTTCGTGCCGCTGCCACCAGGCGCGGAATTCCTCGCTCATTTCGCTCAGTTCGCGGACCAATTCGGTGAACCACGGCTCGTCGACATAAAGTCCGGTGGCCGAACGGAACTCGGCGAGTGCCGAGCGGGCACTCGGCTCCCAGTTCTGCATCAGCTCGCGCATGTGGTCGCTGAACAGAATGCGCAGCAGATGCCGATGCTCGGGATTCGTCGTGGAAAGGTCGCCGTACACATCGCTCCGCGCCTGATTCCAGGCGAGAATGTCGAACCGGGGGCCGAGGGCCAATGCAGGATGCGGGAGTTGGCTGTCCAGGATGCGCTGGAGCGTCGGTGGCACAGCGTTGGCGGGTGTGGACGAACGGGAACGGACGTCCTCGCTCGTCAGGGTCAGAAGGTAGTCGTATTCTTCGCCGTTGAGCCGGAGGGCGCCGGCGAGCGAGCTGAGGACGTGGTCGGACACCCGGATCTTGCGTGCCTGTTCGAGCTGTGAGTACCAGCAGGAGCTGATGCCCGCGAGGTCGGCGACATCTTCCCGGCGCAGGCCGGGTGTTCGCCGCGAGGCGCGCGGCGGAAGGCCGACCTCTTCCGGCTGGAGGGCCAGGCGCCGTGATCTGAGGAAGTCCGCGAGCTCCGCTCGGCGTGGGTCGTGATTCATCCGTCGTTCCCTCTTCCGAGTGACTGGTCCGGATGCTTTTCAGGCCAAAGACCCCTAGTCATAGGATAGTCGGTATCTGTTCCGCGCGCGTCTTCAGGGGGTGCGGGCGAGCGCCTCCGGCAATGCGGCGGCTATCACCTCGATGCCTGCGCGCATGCGTTCCCAAGTGCTCGATACATGACTTTCATTGGGCTTTCTTCATCGCTTCCCCCCGTGTGTGGGCCGCAATGTGGACGGCTGTTGCCGATAACCGCGAGTCCTACGATGAGCGGTTTCTTGATGCGGGGTGTGGCGCGTGTGATCCTGCTGATGAGAGCGGCGTTCGGCCGTTGCGCGGTGCTCGTTTCGCGGCACCTGTCACGGAAGGACGACCGTCTCTCGTTCCGCTGGTCGAAGGGAGACAGGTCATGCGTGGCAAGCGGTACCTCACCCGGCTCAGCCCAGCGCTCCTCGCTGCCGCACTTGCGTTCCCGGCGGGCTTCGCCGGGGAAGCGGCCGGTGCCGCACCTCCAGCCGGTGTGGTGGCATCGGCCCACCAGAAGGCGCCCACCACCACGGACCGCCCGTGCAAGCAGCGCTCCTGCAAGCAGGTAGTGCAGCAGCAGCGGGGCCAGCGACAGCAGCAGCTCCAGCAGGTGCGCGACCCGGTGCGGCAGCAGCAGCAACAGCAGCAACAGCAGCAGCAGCGGGGGCAGCAGCAGCAACAGCAGCAG
Organism: Streptomyces sp. NPDC056580; assembly: GCF_042793175.1. NCBI lineage: Bacteria > Bacillati > Actinomycetota > Actinomycetes > Kitasatosporales > Streptomycetaceae > Streptomyces > Streptomyces sp. NPDC056580. Next base: position 198,248 of record NZ_JBHTVE010000008.1, read on the forward strand.
CAGCAGCAACAGCAGCAGCAACAGCAGCAGCAACAGCAGCAGCAACAGCAGCAGCAGCAACAGCAGCAGCAACAGCAGCAGCAGCAACAGCAGCAGCAACAGCAGCAGCAAGGTCAGCAGCAACAGCAGCAACAGCAACAGCAACAGCAGCAGCAGCAACAGCAACAGCAGCAACAGCAGCAGCAGCAGCAGCAGCAGCAACAACAGCAACAGCAGCAGCAGCAACAACAGCAGCAGCAACAGCAACAGCAACAGCAAGGTCAGCAACAGCAACAGCAGCAGCAGCAACAGCAACAACAGCAGCAGCAACAGCAGCAGCAGCAGCAAGGTCAGCAACAGCAGCAGCAACAGCAGCAGCAGCAAGGTCAGCAACAGCAACAGCAGCAGCAAGGTCAGCAACAGCAGCAACAGCAGCAGCAAGCCGCCTGAGTCTTCGGGCCAGCTGGCTGACCTGCACCACGTACGCCCGGTGGCGCGTGATCCTCAAGGCCTGCGGATCACGCGCCACCGGCCTGCCCCCGGAAGCGCTGACCTGGCTTAACATGCGCGCAGTCGCATCAGTCCAACAGCCAGGAGCACGGTACCGGTGTCCATACCCCCGCCCGCCGGTCCCCAGCAGCCGCACGGGCCGCACCAGCCGCCCCAGCAGCCGTACCCGCAGGGGCCGTACGGGCCGCCGGGGTATCCGCAGGGGCCGGCGTACCAGCCATGGACGCAGGGATACAGCCCCTACAACCGGCCCGCCCCCGTCAACGGCCTCGCCGTCACCTCGATGGTGTTCGGCGTGCTGTGCTGCCTGCCCGGCTTGGGTCTGGTGTTCGGGCTCATCGCGCTGCGGCAGATCCGGCGGCGGGGCGAGCGCGGGTCGGGGCTGGCGGTCGGCGGCTCGGTGCTGTCCGGCATCGGGGTCGCGCTGTGGGCGCTGATACTGGCCACGGGCGGAGCGGCCGGCTTCTGGGAGGGAGTGAAGGAGGGGGCGCGCGACGGCGCGGACGCCTCGCTGGTGAAGGGGGACTGCTTCGACTCGCCCAGCGGCGCCCTGAGCAGCGGCACGGAAGTCGTGACCGGGGTGCCCTGCTCCGGGGAGCACGACGGCGAGGTGTTCGCCTCGTTCCGGCTGCGGGACGGCGGTTACCCCGGTGACGCCTCCGTGAGCGGCACCGCCGACGAGCGCTGCTACGGGCTCCGGGACAGCTACGCGATGGACGCCTGGGCCGTCCCCGACGACGTCGACGTCTACTACCTCACGCCCACCGAACGCAGTTGGGCGGCCGGGGACCGCGAGGTCACCTGCGTCTTCGGCAACGCGACCGAGGGCGGGAGCCTCACCGGGTCGCTGCGCAACGACGCGACCGTCCTGGACGCCGACCAGGTCGCGTACCTGAAGGCCGCTCACCTCCTGAACGCGGCCGTCGAGTCGGCCCCGGACGAGGAGCAGGTCGAGGACGACCTGCCGGGGCACCGGGCGTGGGCCGGGCGGGTCGCCGCGGCACTGGACGGACAGGCCCGGACACTGCGCGGCCACGAGTGGCCCGCCGGCGCCCGGACGCCGGTCACCGACCTGGCCGCCGGCCTCGACAGGGCGCGTGCCGAATGGGCGAAGGCCGCGCGGGCGAAGGATGCCGACGCGTTCTACCAGCACTACGACACCGGCATGCGCCTGCTCGATCCGAAGCAGGGAGTGTCCGCCCGGAAGGCCCTGGGGCTGGAGACCACCCCGCCGACCGGCGACCGTGGGGACGGCGGCGGCCCGGGGGGCGGCGGCTCGGACGGCGGCAGCGGCATGGCGGTGTGAGCGGCGCCCCGGCCCCGGGCGCCCCGGCCCCGGCGACCGGCCGGGCGAGGAGCGCGCAGGTGTGGCTACGGCCGTAGCGGGGAGAAAGTGCCTGGGAGGAGCCCTGCCCGGCCCCATGTCATCACATCGAGTGATTCTCTGGCCTTTGCTTGCACGGGACAACCCACGGTTGCCAGGCTGTTGCTGTCTGTACAACCTGATGGGAGCGGCCAGTGACTTTCGGTGAGCAGCCGGCGTACTTGCGTGTCGCGGGTGATCTCCGCAAGAAGATCGTCGACGGTTCACTGCCTCCCCATACCCGGCTCCCCTCCCAGGCCCGCATCCGCGAGGAGTACGGCGTCTCGGACACCGTCGCACTGGAGGCCCGGAAGGTCCTGATGGCCGAGGGGCTGGTCGAAGGGCGTTCCGGTTCGGGGACGTACGTGCGCGAGCGGCCGGTGCCCAGGAGCGTGGCCCGCTCCGGCTTCCGCCCGTCCTCGGGCGCCACACCCTTCCGGCAGGAGCAGGCGGACGCCTCCGTGCGCGGCACCTGGGAGTCGAGCAGCGAGCAGGTCATCGCAGGGGCCGCCGTCGCGGAGCGGCTTGGGGTCGACCCCGGTGCGCGTGTCATGCGTACCAAGTACCTGTTCCGGGAGGTGGGCGAGGCGATGATGCTCTCCACCTCCTGGGAACCGCTCGCCGTCACCGGCCGTACTCCGGTGATGCTGCCCGAGGAGGGGCCGCTCGGCGGCATGGGCGTGGTCGAGCGGATGCGGGCCATCGACGTCATCGTGGACAACGTCACCGAGGAGGTCGGCGCCCGTCCCGGTCTCGCCGAGGAACTCAACCTCCTGGGCGGCGTGCCCGGTCATGTGGTCCTCGTCATCCAGCGCACCTACTTCGCCTCCGGCCGCCCGGTGGAGACCGCCGACGTCGTGATCCCGGCCGACCGGTACCGCGCCGCGTACCACCTGCCCGTGAAGTAGCGCACACTCCGGCACGCGCCGCGGGGCCGCACACCACCGCGCGCGCCGGCCCCCGGTGCCATGACCGCCGCTGCTATCCGGCCGTTCTCCCAGGTGATCGCAGGTACGGGTGAAACGGTCCCGGCCCACGACACCGGCGGAGGGGGCGGCGCGTTCGTGGTCGCGCGCCCCCCTCGTTCTGGCTGGTTGCGTACCTCTTTGTGAAAAGACGTATTCGCTCCGTGAAGGTTGGGCGTACGCTCGGGCATATGCGGACTGCGGTTTCCTTGGGCGGGGCTCGGCGGGCGCCTGAGTGCGAGGGAGGGCGGGGCGGTGCGAGAAGGAGCGGTGGGGGCCATGAGTGAGGGCACGGGGGTGTCCCTGCCCTGGATCGTGATACGGCAGGACGACAACGGCAACCGCTACCGCGTGGGACGGTACGCGACCCGGGCCGAGGCCCAGAAGATCGCCGACAGCCTCGACGACCACGGACACAAGCAGCTCTACTGGGTCGAGCGCATCGGTAACGGCGCCCACAACTGACCTTCTCCGGCGTCCCGTAGGCTCCAGCCCATGACGGATCGGACCGTGGTGGTGGGCGCCGCCCTGCTCGACGCCGGCCGGCTGCTCGCCGCGCGCCGCAGCGCACCTCCCGAGCTGGCCGGGCGCTGGGAGCTGCCCGGCGGCAAAGTGGAGCCGGGCGAGCGTCCCGAGGACGCCCTGACGCGTGAACTGGCCGAGGAACTCGGCATCGACGCCGAACCCGTCGAGCGGGTGCCGGGGGAGTGGCCGCTGAAGTCGCCTTACGTGCTGCGGGTGTGGACCGCCCGGCTGAGGCCCGGCTCCGCCGCGCCCCGGCCCCTCCAGGACCACGACGAACTGCGCTGGCTCACCCCGGAGCGGCTCTGGGAGGTGCCCTGGCTCGAGCAGGACGTCCCCGCGGTCCGCGAGGTCGCCGCCCGCCTTGCTGCGGGAGCTCGCTGAGCGGCGGAGCGCCGCCGGGCGGCGGGGCTCCTAGGCCGTTCGCACCACAGCGCGACGTCCCGCGCGGTAAGCCCCAACGGATACCGGGTATGTGCCCATTAACCCCATGAAAACGGACATGGGTGGGCTCGCTGGCCTGGGAAGTGATCGGCGTGATCGACATCGATGGCGACTGCGCCGAGTGGATCTTCCCGGCGGAGCCGGGCGTCGTGCGCAGCGCCCGCAGCGCGGTCCGCGGCCAGTTGCGGGGGTGGGACCTCGACTGCGTCGCCGACCTCGCCGCGCTGCTGGTGAGCGAGCTGGTGACCAACTCCCTGCGGCACGCCACCGGCCCCATCGGGGTGCGGCTGGTACGCCCGGCGCGGATCGGCGACGCGCTGCTGGTCGAGGTGTCCGACCCGCTGCCCGATCCGCCCCGCGAGCGCGTCGCCCGGCCCGAGGACGAGAGCGGCCGCGGCCTGCAACTGGTGGCCGGCGCCGCCCGCCGCTGGGGAACCCGGCCCGGCGGCGGCGGAAAGACCGTCTGGTTCGAGCTGGCGGTGCCCGGCTGAACGCGGTGTACATCCCGGCTCCCGCCGTCCATCGCGTAAGGCCGTCCGGCGACCGGGGCGGGGGTACGTGATTCGAGGCCGTGTTCCCTGGTTAGAAGACTGGGAGTGTTGTCACGGCCCGGTCCGAAAAGCACCTCGACCGAGCTGTGATCGTGAACACCGTGTTGTGCGGCGCCGTAGTGCTGGATACTGCGGGCAGCCGCCCCCGGTGACCGGTGCCGGGTGCGGTGAGCTGGAGGGGACGGTTCGCGTGAGCGAGATACCAGCGAAGGCCACGGAGTCCGAGGACCCGTCGGACGGCGCTAGTGACCAGGCCGCGCGCCACGCGGGCGGGCTGGGCGACGCCATGTGGCAGAGCAGTCCGCCCGGCTCCATCTACGACTACATCCGGGTCGCGTCCTTCTCCATCGGTCCCGGCGGACTGGTCGACCAGTGGAGCCTGCGCGCCGAACAGCTCTTCGGCATCCCCGCCGAACGCGCCGTCGGGACGGACCCGATCGAGGCCTTCGTCGACTCCGACCTTCGCGAGCGCAGCCAGCGGAAGATGGCCGAGATCCTCGACGGGCGGGAGTGGACCGGTGTGGTGCCCTTCCGGATGCCGGACGGGCCGGACGGGGACCGGGGAGAAGAGGGGCTCGCAGAGGTCTACGTCATGCCCACCCGGACCGCCGAGGGCGAACGGGCCGCCGTCTGCATCGTGGTGGACGTCCGGACCCTGCGCAGCATCGAGACGGACCTCGCCGCCTCGCAGGCGATTTTCGGTCAATCCCCGTTCGGGTTCCTGCTGATCGACCCCGACCTGAGGGTCCGCCGGGCCAACATGCGTTTCGCCTCCATCTTCGGCGGAACCCCGGACGACCACCGGGGCAAGGGAGTTCACGACTACCTGCCGCGCGCCGAGGCCGATCGGGTTTCGGCCACGCTGCGCAGGGTGCTGGAGACCGGCGACTCCATCACGGACATGCATGTCACCGGATTCGTCCCGGGCTCCGAGGAACGCCGGCACTGGTCGGTCAACCTCTACCGGGTGCACAGCGGCAGCGGCCGCCCCATCGGCATCGCCTGGCTCGGCACCGACATCACCGCCCGCCGCGCGGCCGCCCGCGAGGCTGCGGCGGCCCGGCGCAACCTCGCCCTGCTCAACGAGGCGGGCGCCCGCATAGGCAACTCCCTGGACCTGGAGACCACGGCCCGCGAACTCCTCGACGTCGTCGTCCCCGGCTTCTGCGACCTCGCCACCGTCGACCTCTACCAGGGCCTGCTCACCGGCGACGAAGCCCCGCCCGGCCTCACCGACGGCAGCGCCGAACTGCGCCGCGTCGCCTTCGCCAGCGCCGTCTCCGACGCACCCCTCAGCGGCTCGGGGGACGCCGTCGCGGTCGGCGCGGTCCACCACTTCCCCTTCAACTCGCCCTGCGCGGACGCCCTGCGCACCGCCCGGCCGCAGCACGTACCGCCGGAGGACGGCGGCCTGGTGCAGTCCACGCTGGCCGTGCCGATGGTCGCGCACGACACCGTCGTCGGGCTCGCGCGGTTCGCCCGGACGAAGGGCAGCGAGCCGTTCGGCGACCGGGACCGGGACCTCGCGGTCGAACTGGCCGCGCGCGCCGCCGTCTGCATCGACAACGCCCGGCTGTACCGCCGTGAGCACGAGCGGGCGCTGATACTCCAGCGTTCCCTGCTTCCGCCCGGCGACCCCGAGGCCTCCGGCCTCGACATCGCCTGCCGCTACCTGCCCGGGAACGCGGCCACCGAGGTCGGCGGCGACTGGTTCGACGTCATCGAACTCCCCGGTCACCGCACCGCGCTGGTCGTCGGCGACGTCATGGGGCGCGGGCTGCGCGCGGCGGTCGCGATGGGCGAACTGCGCACCGCCGTACGCACGCTGGCGCTGCTGGACCTCGAACCGGCCGAGGTGCTCTCCGCGCTGGACGAGATCGCCCGCGGCCTCGGCACCCCCGGGGGCGTCCAGCAGGCCACCCGCGCGGCGCGCCAGCCCCGGGACGCGGACCTCTCCGAGGTGTACCTCGCGACCTGTGTGTACGCCGTCTACGACTCCGTCACCAGGCGCTGTACGTTCGCCAACGCCGGGCACCTGCCGCCGGTGCTGGTGGAACCCGGCGAGGCGGCCCTGATGCTCGACGTGCCGCCCGGGATGCCGCTCGGCGTGGGCGGCGAGCCGTTCGAGGAGGTGGAGGTCGAACTGCCGGAGGGCGCGCTGCTCGCCCTCTACACGGACGGCCTCGTCGAGTCCCGCGACCACCCCCTCGACGAGGGGCTCCAGGCCTTCGTGGGCGCGCTGACCGACCCCTCCCGCCCCCTGGAGGACGTCTGCGACCACGTGCTGAACACCCTCGACACCCATCACGGCGAGGACGACATCGCGCTGCTGATGGCCCGGGTCCAGGGGCTGCCCGTCGAGTCCGTCGGGGACTGGACGCTGCCGCGCGAGCCGCGCAGCGTGGGGCGGGCCCGCGAGTACGCCCGGGCGCAGCTCGTGGACTGGGGCCTCGAGCCGCTGGTGGACACGACGGAACTGCTGGTCAGCGAGCTGGTGACGAACGCCCTGCGGTACGGGGAGGGCGAGATCCGGCTGCGGTTGCTGCTGGACCGCACCCTGGTGTGCGAGGTGTGGGACTCCGGTCTCGTGCAGCCGCGGCGGCGCCGGGCCCGGGACACGGACGAGGGCGGCCGCGGCCTCCAGCTCGTCGGGCTGCTCAGCGCGGCGTGGGGCTCGCGGCGCACGCCGCGGGGTAAGACGGTGTGGTTCGAACTGCCCCTCCCCGGCGGCGAGACCGCCCTGACCGACCCGGCGGAAGCCCTGCTCAGCCTCTTCTGAGGGGCCGCCCCGGTACGCCGCGGCCGCCGGTGAGGGGCCCGGGCGGACGGATCACGGCAGGTGGCGGCGGGAGCGGGTCCGGGGGCCGCCGAAGCCGGCCGGGGGGCCGCCGTCCGGTTCCTCGGCCAGCAGGATGCCGCCGAGAACGGCGCCGGTGAGGCCGCTGGTGTGGCCGTCGGCGAACGGGTTCCCGTGGGCCCGCACGTCCTGCTCGGCCAGCTCGCGGGCCTGCCCGGCGAGCACGTCGGCCTCGGCGCCCGAGCCCAGGGCCCGTACCGCCTGCGCCAGCCGGGCCCGCGCCGGTGCGCCCACCGCCCCGCGGTGCACGGCGACGAAGTCCTCCGCGGCGTCGACCGTGGCGCCCGACACGAGCAGCGCGGCGGCCGCCAGCACCCCGGACCGCCCCGCCCCCAGGCGCTGCGCGGCCCGGGTGATCCGCCGCAGCGCGTCCAGCGGGTCGTACGGACCGCCGGTCAGCTCGGCGCGCACACCGGCCAGCGCGGCATCGGCGTGCGCGAGCCCGGCCCGCAGCTCACCGTCGGCCAGAAAAGCGGGTCCGCCCTCCTTGCGCACCGTGGCGATCTCCGCCTCGGCGCCGGTCAGCGCGGCCGGCACCAGCGCGGCCGCCTCCCGCAGCCGGGCCGCGAGCCGCTCCACCGCGGCCACCAGGACACCGGCCTGGCTGACACCGCCCTCGGCGGCGCGCAACTGCCGGGCCGCCCGCGCCGGTTCGCCCGCGTCGGCGGCCTGCCGCGCCTCGTTGAGCTTCTCCGTGGCGAACACCAGCCGGTCCTTGGCCTGTTCGACATACCCGGTGACGGGTGCGCCCGCCGAGGGCGTGTACCGCTCCCGCAGTCCGGCCGCCGTCACGTCGGCCGCCGCAGTCCGCGCGGCCAGCTCACGGAACCGTGCCTCCGCGAGCTCCAGAGCCGGGGTCACCTCCAGTTCCAGACCGCGCAGCCGGTCCAGCTCCGCCGCCTCGGCGTCCAGTCGCCGTCCCGCCTCCGCGCACCGCCCGACCACCCCCACCAGGGCCTGCCGCCGGGCCGCCGCCTCCACCGGGACCCCCTCCTCGTACCGCCGCCACATCGCGAACGCGGCCGACAGCTCGGTCTCCGCGGCCCGCAGGGCGTGCGTGAACGGCTCGACCGCCTCCGCCCCCGACAGCTCCTCGACGTAGGAGAGTTCCTCCCGGCTGCCGCGCACGCAGTCGTCGGCGAGTACCAGCGCGGCGCGGGCCTGCCGCTCGCTCTCGGCCGTCGTGGGCACGGGCGGCGCCGCCGGCACCACGCCCGGCGTCGTGCGGGTCCGGGCCCGCCGGGTGCGCCGCAGATACCCGTAACCGGCCAGCACCCCGGCCGCGCCGAGGACGGCTACCGGCAGCACGAAGTCGGTGGCCGAGGTCTCGTCCTGCCGCGGCGCGGCGCGCCCGGCGACCGGACCGGCCGGTGCGGCGGGAACCGGATCACCGCCGCCCGCCGTCATCACCGGCAGCACCAGCCACCCGGCCCCCACGAGCGCACCGGCCGCGGCGAGCGCCAGGCGCACCCGTACGGGCGCGCGGGGGCGACCGGGCCGGCCGCGGATCGGAGAGGACGTCACGTTTCGGAGCGTATGGGCGGGTAGGCGCCTGCGCGAGTGGGGCGGACGCGGCTGGGGGAACACGATGAACAGGGGTCGGGATGGAAGCGGAACGGCGCGACCGGAAGACGCAACCGAACCCGGGCACACCACACGACCGGGCCCCCGAGCCCTCGCCCACACCCGCCGACGCCCCACCGGCCCCTGGCGACGCCCGGCCCACGCCCGACGCCACCCCGCCGACCCCCGGCGCCACCCCGCCGACCCCCGGCGACGTCGCGCCCGTACCGGGTGACGCGCCGTCTGCGCGTGGCGACGGTCCGCCCGCTTCCGACGGCGGTCCGCCCGCCTCCGACGGCGACAACGCGCCCCCACCGCCCCCGGCCTCCGGCGCCACCCGGCCCCCCGCGCCCAGGCGCCGTCGGCTGCGGCGGGTGCTGGGCGCGGCTCTTCTCGTGCTGGTGCTGCCGTTGCTCACCGCCGAGACGGCTCTGCGTGTCAACTACACCGGCAGCCCGGCCCCGGGCACCCTCACCCGTGACAAGGACGCCCTCTGGCTGGGCCACGCCTGGGTGGACGGGCGCAAGAGCGACGGGGACGTCAAGGCCCTCGCCGACCGCCTCCGGGGCACCGGCATCCGCGACCTGTACGTCCACGCCGGGCCCCTGGAGCACGACGGCACGCTCCCGAAGGCGGCGTACCGGAAGGCGGGTTGGCTGGTGGCGGCCGTGCACCGGGAGCTGCCCGGCGTCCGGGTCCAGGCCTGGCTCGGCGACGTGCTGGCCACCGAGAGCCCCGACGGCCTGCGTCTGGAGCGCGCCGCCACCCGCGCGGCGATCGTCGGCTCGGCCCGCGACGTCCTCGCCGCCGGCTTCGAGGGCACGCACTTCGACCTGGAGCCGCTCCACTCCGGCGACCGCGACTACCTCTCGCTCCTCGACGACCTGCGCGCCCTCACCCGCGCCCACCACGCCGCGCTCTCCGTCGCCGCGCACCAGATCGACCCGCTGCCCGGGTTCCACTCCTTCTGGGGCACGACCACCGGCCACCCCAAGTGGTGGTCGCAGGCCTACTTCGGGCAGGTGGCCCGCCGCGTCGACCAGATCGCCGTGATGTCGTACGACACCATGCAGCCGCTGCAGAGCCTGTACGGCGGTTATGTGGCCCAGCAGACCAGCCTGGCCCTGGAGGTCACCCCCGAGAGCACCGACCTGCTCATGGGTCTGCCCTTCTACCACGAGAACCGCTTCGGCCACTGGGCCCACGCGGAGACCGTCCCGGCCGCCGTCCGCGGCGTCCGCCTCGGGCTGTCCCGCACGGACGCCGACCGCTCCCGCTTCGGCGTCGCGCTGTACGTCGACTTCGCGGCCACCGAGGACGACTGGGCCGCGTACCGCGAGGGCTGGGCGCGGTAGCGCCCGCCCGCCGACGCGTGCGGAGCACGCCGGGGACAACCACACGGATGCCCCGGCCGCACCCGCGTGCCGCCCGCTACGGAGTCCGCCTCCTGATCCTGGACCCCAGCCACACCAGCGGGTCGTACTTGCGGTCGACGGCGCGCTCCTTCAGGGGGATCAGGGCGTTGTCGGTGATCCGGATGCCCTCCGGGCAGACCTCCGTGCAGCACTTGGTGATGTTGCAGTAGCCGAGACCATGCTCGTCCTGAGCCGCGCGGCCGCGGTCCAGGCCCTTCTCGGCGGCCGCGTCCAGCGGGTGCATGTCCAGCTCCGCGACGCGCATCAGGAACCGCGGGCCGGCGTACGCCCGCTTGTTCTCCTCATGGTCGCGCACCACGTGGCAGACGTCCTGGCACAGGAAGCACTCGATGCACTTGCGGAACTCCTGCGAGCGCTCCACGTCCTCCTGCGACATGCGGTACTCGCCGGGCCCCAGTCCGGCCGGCGGCACGAACGCCGGGATCTCCCGGGCCTTGCGGTAGTTGTAGCCGACGTCCGTCACCAGGTCGCGGACCACGGGGAAGGCCCGCAGCGGGGTGATGGTGACGGTCTCCTCCCGGTCGAACACCGACATGCGGGTCATGCACAACAGCCGGGGCCGCCCGTTGATCTCCGCCGAGCAGGAACCGCACTTGCCCGCCTTGCAGTTCCAGCGCACCGCGAGATCGGGCGCCTGGGTGGCCTGGAGGCGGTGCACGATGTCGAGCACCACCTCGCCGTCGTTGACCTCGACCGTGAAGTCGGCCAGGCCGCCACCGTTCACATCGCCCCGCCACACCTTGAAGCGGGCCTCGTAGCTGCTCACTCGTACAGCTCCTCTTCGGCGAAGTACTTGACCAGCTCCTCCTTCTCGAAGAGGGCGAGCAGGTCCGGGCGGACGGGTTCGGTGGTCTCCCGGATGAGCCGGATCTGGGCCCGGGCGGGATCGGCTCCGGCGAGGGTTCCGCCGGGGTCGGCGAGCGCGCACAGCAGGTTCACGTTGCGCCAGGCGCGGTCCATCGCGGGATGGTCCTCGCGGGTGTGCCCGCCGCGCGACTCGGTGCGCTCCAGCGCGGCCCGCGCCACGCACTCGCTGACCAGCAGCATGTTCCTGAGGTCGAGGGCCAGGTGCCAGCCGGGGTTGAACTGGCGGTGCCCCTCGACACCGGCCCGCCGGGCCCGCACCCGCAGCTCGGCCAGCTTGTGCAGGGCCTGCTCCATCTCGCCCTCGCGGCGGATGATGCCGACCAGGTCGTTCATCGTCTGCTGCAGCTCCTGGTGCAGGGCGTACGGGTTCTCCGGCGGCCCCGCCTCGCCCTCCGCCTGCGCGGAGAACGGGCGCAGGGCCTCCGCGGACGCCGTGTCGACCTGTGCGTCGTCCACCCGCGGGCGGCCCGCCGCCAGACCCTGCGCGTAGCGGGCCGCGTGCCAGCCCGCGCGGCGCCCGAACACCAGCAGGTCGGAGAGCGAGTTGCCGCCGAGCCGGTTGGAGCCGTGCATGCCGCCCGCGACCTCACCGGCCGCGAACAGTCCCGGCACCCCGCGCGCCGCCGCCGTGTCGGAGTCGACGGCGATGCCGCCCATCACGTAGTGGCAGGTCGGCCCCACCTCCATCGCCTCGGCGGTGATGTCGACGTCGGCGAGCTCCTTGAACTGGTGGTACATCGACGGCAGCCGGCGCCGCACGACCTCCGCGGGCATCCGGGTGGACACGTCGAGGAAGACCCCGCCGTGCGGGGAGCCGCGGCCCTCCTTCACCTCGGAGTTGATCGCCCGGGCCACCTCGTCGCGCGGCAGCAGCTCGGGCGGCCGGCGGTTGTGGTCGGGGTCGTCGTACCACCGGTCGGCCTCCTCCTCCGACTCGGCGTACTTCTCCTTGAACACGTCCGGGACGTAGTCGAACATGAACCGCCTGCCGTCGGAGTTGCGCAGCACTCCGCCGTCCCCGCGCACCGACTCGGTGACGAGGATGCCCTTGACCGACGGCGGCCAGACCATGCCGGTCGGATGGAACTGCACGAACTCCATGTTCAGCAGCGGCGCCCCGGCCAGCAGCGCCAGGGCGTGCCCGTCACCGGTGTACTCCCACGAGTTCGACGTCACCTTGAACGACTTGCCGATCCCGCCGGTCGCGACGACCACGGCGGGTGCCTCGAGGACGAAGAACCGCCCGGTCTCGCGCTCGTAGCCGAAGACGCCGCCGACCCGGTCGGCGTCCTTCAGGATCCGGGTGACCGTGCACTCCTGGAAGACCTTCAACCGTGACTCGTAATCCCCGGTCTCCCGGGCGTCCTCCTGCTGGAGCGAGACGATCTTCTGCTGGAGGGTGCGGATCAGCTCGAGGCCGGTGCGGTCGCCGACGTGCGCGAGCCGCGGGTACTCGTGGCCGCCGAAGTTGCGCTGCGAGATCCGGCCGTCCTTCGTGCGGTCGAACAGCGCGCCCCAGGTCTCCAGCTCCCACACCCGGTCCGGGGCCTCCCGGGCGTGCAGTTCGGCCATCCGCCACTGGTTGAGGAACTTCCCGCCGCGCATGGTGTCGCGGAAGTGGACCTGCCAGTTGTCGTGCTCGTTGGCGTTGGCCATCGCCGCGGCGATGCCGCCCTCGGCCATCACCGTGTGCGCCTTGCCGAACAGCGACTTGCAGATCACCGCCGTACGGGCGCCCCGCTCGCGCGCCTCGATGGCGGCCCGCAGCCCGGCGCCCCCGGCACCGACCACGACGACGTCCCACTCCTGCCGGTCGACCACGGACATCAATCAGTCCCTCACTGGAGTCTCTAGAAGAAGCGCGGATCGTCGAAGACGCCGGAAGCGACGAGATAGACGTAGAAGTCGGCGAGCGCCACGCTCACCAGGGACGCCCAGGCGAGCAGCATGTGATGGGCGTTCAGCCGTCCGACGAACTGCCACGCCCGGTAGCGCACGGGGTGCCGGGAGAAGTGCTTGAGCTTGCCGCCGACGATGTGCCGGCAGGAGTGGCAGGAGATCGTGTACGCCCAGATCAGCACGATGTTCGCCAGGAACACCAGAGTGCCCAGACCCATGTGCCCCCAGCGGTAGTGCGTGTCCCGGAAGGACAGCACCGTGTCGTAGGTCAGCACACCGGCGACCAGCAGGGCGGCGTAGAAGAAGTAGCGGTGGACGTTCTGCAGGATCAGCGGGAAGCGGGTCTCGCCGGTGTACCCGCGGTGCGGCTCGGCCACCGCGCAGGCGGGCGGCGACGCCCAGAAGCTGCGGTAGTACGCCTTGCGGTAGTAGTAGCAGGTCAGCCGGAAGCCCAGCGGGAAGATCAGGATGATGATCGCGGGGGAGACGCCCCACCAGCTCCCGAAGATCTCCGCGTTCGGCCCGGCGCGCATGGTGCGGCAGTTCTCCGCCAGACAGGGCGAGTAGAACGGGGAGACGTACGGCGCCGCGTAGTAGTGCGCGTTCGAGAACGCCCGCCAGGTCGAGTAGACGACGAAGGCGAGCAGGCCGGCCGCGGTGACGGCGGGCGCCAGCCACCAGCGGTCGGTCCGCAGGTGCGGGGCGGCGATGGCGGCGCGCTTGCCGCCGCGCACGCCGCCGCTGTCGGGTTGGGTTTCCGTACCAGTGGCCAAGGCAGGACTCCGGTCGGTTCGGGGTGTCAGGGAGCGTGCCGGTCGCGGGCGCCCAGACCCTCGTCGTCCGAGTCCGTCCACAGGCTGATGTCGTACGGGGTGTCGGAGATGGTGACGAGGTCGGGGCGGCTCTGGGCGGCCGGCTGGCTCGCCGCCTCGCGCAGCAGCCGCAGGCTGTCGCGCAGATGGTCGGCGTCCGTCCGGACCCGGCGCATGTCCAGGCCGCCGCTGCCGATCTGCTGCTCCAGGCGTCCGATCGACCGGTGCAGGTCGTCGAGGCAGCGCTGGACGGACGTCAGTTCGTCTTGCACGGACATGATCTGCCCTCACTTCCGCGTGTCTGCGGTCCTTGGGCGGCGACGTTCATGCGCCTTGGAGTGTTGCGCGTCACACCTGGGGCTGTGAAGAGATGTGCACCGATTGGCCGAGGCGTACGGATGCACATTCGGTGTGTTGCGCCGCACGGGTGGGGTTCGTGTCCGTCGCCGCCGTGTCGCCCGCTGTTGCCGGATCCTTTCCTCTTCAGTGGGCGCATAGATCTGATCAGCTCCATATACCGCCAAAAGTGATCATAACGCCCGCGGCTTCCCGGAGGTAGCAGAGATGTCCCAGCATGGCGTCGGCCTGCGCGCGGTCCTGCGCCCGGCCGTCTTCCTCACCGCGGGCGCCCTAGCGGTGCCGCTCCTGGCGGGCTGCGGCTCCGACGAGGAGGCGAGCCGTCCGCTGGCGGGACCGGACATCGGCCTGGTCACCCGCGACAAGGTCGCCGACGGCGGCACGCTGAAGTGGGCCGTGGACGCGGTGCCGGAGACCCTGAACACCTACCAGGCCGACGCCGACGCGGGCACCACCCGCGTCGCGCAGGCCGTGCTGCCGTCGATGTTCCGGTCCGACGCCAACGGCCGTCCGGTGGCGAACCCCGCCTACCTGGAGTCGGCCAAGGTCATCGAGACCGAACCGCGCCAGGTGGTGCTCTACAAGCTGAACCAGCAGGCGGTGTGGAGCGACGGCCGGGAGATCGGCGCCGCCGACTTCGCCGCCCAGTGGCGCGCCCTGTCCGGCAAGGACAGCGCCTACTGGACCGCCCGCAACGCCGGCTACGACCGCATCGAGAAGATCGAGCGCGGCTCCGGCGACCTGCAGGTCCGGGTCACCTTCTCCCGCCCCTACGCCGACTGGAAGTCGCTGTTCTCCCCGCTGTACCCGAAGGACGTCATGGGCACCCCCGACGCCTTCAACGACGGCGCCCGCCGCAAGCTGAACGTCACCGCCGGACCCTTCAAGGTGGACAAGGTCGACACCGCCAAGAAGGACGTCGTCCTGACCCGCAACCCGCGCTGGTGGGGCAGCCCCGCCAAGCTCAACGAGCTGGTGCTGCACGCGGTGGACCGCGACAAGCGGGTGGCCGCGCTCGCCGACGGGACCGTGCAGCTCGCCGACATCGACGCGGCCGACGCCGAGCGCATCAAGGCGGCCGGCGGCTCGGCCGGCTCCCCGCTGCGGGGCGGCGGCAAGACCTCGGTGAGCAGGCTGCGGTCCTGGGCGCTGGCGCACGGCTTCGGCGCCGAGCAGGTGAAGGCAGGCCCGAAGAAGCTGCGCAAGGCGATCACCCGCTACCTGGAGCAGCAGCAGGAGCTGCGCGCCTTCGGCGTCCGCAAGTCGCTGGAGCCCGCCTACACCCAGCTCGCCCTCAACGGCGCCGGCGCCATGCTCGCCGACGAGCGGGTCCGCCGGGGCGTCGCCCGCGCCCTGGACCGGGAGGAACTGGCCAAGGTCGTGCTGACCCCGCTGGGCCTGCCCGCCGTGCCGGTCGGCAGTCACCTCGCCCTGTCCGGGCAGGACGCCTACGCGGACGGCAGCGGCGCCCTGGGCGGCCCGGACGTCAAGGAGGCGCAGGCGCTGCTCACGGACGCCGGCTGGGTGGCCGGCGGACCGGTGAAGGAGCAGAAGCGGTCCGAGAAGGCGGCCGGCGCCGAGCGGGACAAGGGCGAGAAGGGGGAGAAGAGTGAGAAGGGTGAGAAGAGTGAGAAGAATGACAAGGAGGAGAAGTCGGACGGCGGCGACGACGGCGAGTACATCGTCGGCGAGGACAACAAGGGCAAGCAGCACGAGTCGGCCGAGGAGCGGCGCGAGAGGGGCGACGAAGGCGGCAAGCACCTCGCCCAGGACGGCCGGCAGTACCCCGGCACGGAGCTGAAGCACGGCAGCGCGCCGGGCGCCTACGCGCCCCGGGGCACCGCCGCCCCGGCCGGCGCCGTGGCCGCGCCGCTGGCCAAGGACGGCAAGGCGCTCGACCTGCGCTTCGTGCTGCCCTCGGGCCCGGGCTCCGAGACGCTGGACACCGTCGCCGCCCGGATCTCGGCGATGCTGGCGAAGGTCGGCATCCGCACGACGGTCACCAAGGTCTCGGACGAGAGCTACTTCAAGGACCACATCGCCTCCGGCGACTACGACCTGGCGCTGTACTCGTGGCCGTCGTCCGCCTTCCCCGCCACCGACGCCCGGCCGATCTACGGCAAGCCGATCCCGGCCGCCGACGGCTCGGTCAACATCGAGCAGAACTACACCCGGGTCGGCACCGACCAGGTCGACCAGCTCTTCGACCAGGCCGCGGCGACACTGGACGAGGACGAGGCCCGCGACCTGATCCGCAAGGCGGACTCGCGCATCTGGGCGGCCGCCGCGTCCATCCCGCTCTACCAGCGGCCCGAGCTGGTCGGTGCGCGCAAGGACGTGGTCAACGCCGGGGCGTTCGGCTTCCGGACGCCGGTCTACGAGGACATGGGCTTCCTGAAGAAGGGTGCGAAGATCGCGCCCGGCCCGACCGCGACGAAGTGAGACCCGGCCTGTCCGGAGGGTGAACCGGAGCCCGTCCGGAGGGTGAACCGGAGCCCGTCCGGAGCGTGAACCGGAACCGTCCGGCTCCCGTCCCCGTGGCCCTGCGGAGGCCTCAGCCCGCAGGGCCACGTACCATGGGGTGAGGCCGTGGCGTGTCCAGCCCGGCAGGGCCCGCGCATCAACACCGACGTCCGCGCAGGGCAATCCTCATACTCCGGGAGTACGCCGCAATATGGCCACGCGCCACGACATCCGTAACGTCGCCATCGTCGCCCACGTCGACCATGGCAAGACCACCATCGTCGACGGCATGCTGAAGCAGGCCGGCGCGTTCGCCGCCCACCAGCTCGACCAGGTGGACGACCGGGTCATGGACTCGAACGACCTGGAGCGTGAGAAGGGCATCACGATCCTCGCCAAGAACACGGCGGTGAAGTACCACCCCAAGGACGGGGGGGACCCGATCACCATCAACATCATCGACACCCCCGGCCACGCCGACTTCGGCGGCGAGGTCGAGCGCGGTCTGTCGATGGTCGACGGCGTGGTGCTCCTCGTCGACGCCTCCGAGGGCCCGCTGCCGCAGACCCGCTTCGTGCTGCGCAAGGCGCTCCAGCAGCGCCTGCCCGTCATCCTGTGCATCAACAAGACGGACCGCCCGGACTCCCGGATCGACGAGGTCGTCAACGAGACCTACGACCTGTTCCTGGACCTGGACGCGGACGAGGACCAGATCGAGTTCCCGATCGTCTACGCCTGCGGCCGTGACGGCGTCGCCTCGCTGACCAAGCCGGACGACGGCACGGTCCCGGCCGACAGCGACAGCCTTGAGCCGTTCTTCTCCACCATCCTGGAGCACATCCCGGCCCCCACCTACGACGAGGCCGCCCCGCTCCAGGCCCACGTCACCAACCTCGACGCCGACAACTTCCTCGGCCGCATCGCGCTGCTCCGCGTCGAGCAGGGCGAGCTGCGCAAGGGCCAGACCGTCGCCTGGATCAAGCGCGACGGCTCCGTCAGCAACGTGCGCATCTCCGAGCTGATGATGACCGAGGCGCTCACCCGCAGGCCCGCCGAGGTGGCCGGCCCCGGTGACATCTGCGCCGTCGCCGGCATCCCGGACATCATGATCGGTGAGACGCTGGCCGACACCGAGAACCCGGTACCGCTGCCGCTGATCACGGTGGACGAGCCCGCGATCTCGATGACGATCGGTACCAACACCTCGCCGCTGGTCGGCCGGGGCGGCACCGGCAAGGGCGCCGACGCGAAGGCGGCCGTCAAGGACCGCAAGGTCACCGCGCGCCAGGTGAAGGACCGCTTGGACCGCGAGCTGATCGGCAACGTCTCGCTGCGCGTGCTGGACACCGAGCGCCCGGACGCCTGGGAGGTCCAGGGCCGCGGTGAGCTGGCGCTCGCCATCCTGGTCGAGCAGATGCGCCGCGAGGGCTACGAGCTGACCGTCGGCAAGCCGCAGGTCGTCACCAAGGACGTCGACGGCAAGGTCTACGAGCCGGTCGAGCGCATGACGATCGACGTGCCCGAGGAGCACATGGGCGCCGTCACGCAGCTCATGGGCGTGCGCAAGGGCCGGATGGACAACATGTCCAACCACGGCTCGGGCTGGGTCCGCATGGAGTTCGTCGTGCCGTCCCGCGGTCTCATCGGCTTCCGTACCGAGTTCCTCACCCAGACCCGCGGCACGGGCATCGGCCACTCCATCCACGAGGGCTTCGAGCCCTGGTTCGGCACCCTGACGACCCGCAACAACGGCTCCCTGGTCGCCGACCGCTCCGGCGCCGTCACCGCCTTCGCGATGACGAACCTCCAGGAGCGCGGCGTGCTCTTCGTGGAGCCGGGCACCGAGGTGTACGAGGGCATGATCGTCGGTGAGAACTCGCGCTCCGACGACATGGACGTGAACATCACCAAGGAGAAGAAGCTCACGAACATGCGGTCCTCGTCGGCCGACTCGTTCGAGGCGATCGTGCCGCCGCGCAAGCTGTCGCTCGAGCAGTCCCTGGAGTTCTGCCGCGACGACGAGTGCGTCGAGGTGACCCCGGAGGCGGTTCGCATCCGCAAGGTGAACCTGGACGCCCGCGAGCGCGCCCGCGCCGCGAGCCGCGCCAAGCACGGCTGACGCCCGCGCCCGAAGCCCATGGAGCCCGGTCCTCCACCATCTGGAGGGCCGGGCTTTCGGTCTGTATGTCCGCACCCGGCACGGGTAGCGGTGCGGTGACCGTTTCGCCCGGCAAGCCGCCGGTACCGAGTGTTCGGATAGCGGGGACAAGCGCGTCAAGTTTCGGACATGTAACGAAAAAAAAGTAACGAGCTGTCCGATTTGCCGAGAACCCTCTGGTCGTGTCAAGCGCGCACAGGTGTCGATCTCTGCAATTTTTGCTCAAAATAATGACGGTAGGGAGATCCCTATGTCTTCCGCCCTTGACGCGCGTTGAACGCATTGGCGAAAGTTCCCCCAAACCGCAGAACTCTCCGGTATCTGCGCTGCGCTCAGCTCTCCAACCCCCCGGGGGAAGAACTCACATGTCCAGTCCTGCCAAGGCTGAAGGCTCCGGGCCGTCGGTTGCCCTGGAGCCCGAACTCGAGCCGGCTCCTGCGCCCGCCAAGGGCGAGACCACGCTCGAGGGTCGCTCTCCCGGCCAGTTGATGTGGCAGCGCTTCAAGCGTGACCGTACCGGTGTCATCTGTGCGGCGATAGTGATTTTGTACTTCGTCATCGGTCTGGCCGCGCCGCTGCTGACCAAGCTCAGCGGGACGGACCCGTACACCCTGTACGGCCAGGACCCGACGTACCAGGACTCGCCGGTCCTCGACGACTTCGGTCTGCCGCTCGGCTACTTCGGCGGTCTGTCCGGGTCGCACTGGTTCGGCGTCGAGCCGCAGTACGGCCGCGACGTGTTCGCGATGCTGGTGTACGGCATGCGGACCTCGCTGTTCATGGCACTGGGCATCACGGTCCTGATGATGGTGACGGGTGTCATCCTCGGTCTGATCGGCGGCTACTTCGGCGGCAGGACCGACTACTGGATCGGCCGCGTCACCGACTTCTTCCTCGCTTTCCCGCAGCAGCTGTTCTTCATCGCCTTCATGCCCGTGGTGACCGCGTTCTTCGTGGACCCGCGCGAGGAGACGCCCACGTACCTGCGAGCCGTCGCGATGCTCATCGTGCTCTGGCTCCTCGGCTGGATGGGCATGGCCCGTCTGGTGCGCTCGACCGTGCTGTCGCTGCGCGAGCGTGAGTTCGTGGAGGCCGCGAAGGTCTCCGGCGCCTCGCCCTGGCGGATCGTCCGCAAGGAGATCCTGCCGAACGTGGTGACGCCCATCCTGGTGCAGTTCACGTACACGCTGCCCAGCACCATCCTCACCATCGCGTTCCTGTCCTTCGCGGGCGTCGGCTTCGTCGAGCCGACCCCGGACTGGGGAAAGCTGTTCGCCAACGGTGCCAAGTACACCGAGCAGGACCCGGCGTTCCTCTTCTTCCCCGGTCTCGCTTTGGTGATCTTCGTCCTTGCCTTCAACCTCCTCGGAGACTCGGTACGGGACGCGTTCGACCCCAAGTCCGGGCGGTAGATCGTCCGCTTGTGGGGGGATGACTGCCACCCCCGGAGCCGGCCTACCAGCCGCGTCAGGCAGTACTCAGGAATAACAACCGACAGGTAGGTGCATTCGCCTCATGAAGTCGTTCAGCTCGCGCAGAGCGCAGGCCATCGTCGTCGCGTTCGCGGCCGGCTCCCTCGTGCTCACCGGATGCTCCGAGAACAAGGGCTCCAACACCGGCGCGGACTCCAAGAAGGACCAGAAGGAAGCCTCGGTCCAGTCGAAGGCGGTCACCTACGCCGACGCCGCCGGCTCCACCGGTCCGGCCGAGGACATAGCCGGAGCCCAGAGCGGCGGCACCATCACGGTCTACCAGGAGGCGGGCCTCTCGCACCTGGACCCGGGCCAGATCTACGTCTCCGACGCCGGTCAGGTCGCCAACCTGCTCTTCCGCCGCCTGACCCAGTTCAAGGAGGACGACAAGGGCAACGTCTCGGTCGTGGGTGACCTCGCGACCGACTCGGGCAAGTCGTCGGACGGCGGCAAGACCTGGACGTTCACCCTCAAGGACGGCGTCAAGGACGCCAAGGGCAACGCCATCACGTCCGCCGACGTCCGCCACTCCGTCGAGCGCCTGTACGCGAAGTTCATCTTCGACGGCCCGACCTACCTGCAGAACTGGCTGAGCGGCGCCAAGTACCGCGACGCGCTGCCCAAGGGCGGCTTCGACGGCAAGCACCTGCCGAAGTCCGTCCTGGACACCCCGGACGACAAGACCGTCATCTTCCACTTCGACACCCCGCGTCAGGACCTGCCGCAGACGCTGGCCATGGCCGGCTACGCGATCGTCCCGGCCAAGGACGACACGAAGGAGAAGTACGACTCGGCCCCGGTCGCCACCGGTCCGTACAAGGTCCAGTCGTACAAGAACGGCAAGTCCCTGGTGCTCGTCAAGAACACCAACTGGGACCCGAAGACCGACTCCGTGCGCCACCAGTACGTGGACGGCTTCAACTTCCAGTTCGGCGTCACCGAGTCGACCCAGACCAAGCGTCTGATCGCCGACCAGGGCAGCGACAAGAACGCCATCCAGTTCACCGGCGGCGTCGAGGCCACGCAGATCCAGGACGTCATCAAGAACCCGTCGGTCAACAAGCGCACGGTCAAGGGCTACCAGCCCTACGTGATGCAGCTGACCTTCAACCTGGACCGCGTGAAGAACCTGAAGGTCCGCCAGGCCATCACCTACGCGCTGAACTCCAAGTCGCTCATCGCCGGTGAGGGCGGTGTCTACGGCGGCGACGTGGCCCCGAACTACTTCGCCCCGACCCTGCCCGGCTACGAGGCCGGCTACGACCCGTACGGCCGTCTGAAGACGCCGCAGGGCAACATCGCCAAGGCCAAGGAGCTCCTCAAGGGCGTCCCGGCGGCCGAGAAGAAGGTCGTCTTCGCCTACGGCAACAGCGAGAACGGCCAGAAGCGCAAGGTCGCCATCGAGGACGCCCTCTCCAAGGTCGGCTTCGACGTCGTCTCCAAGGAGGTCGACGCGGCGAGCTACTACGAGCAGATCGGCAAGCTCAAGAACCCGTACGACATGTACGTCACGGGCTGGGGCCAGGACTGGCCGTCGCCGTCCACGGTCGTCACCCCGATCTACGACGGTGACCAGGTCGCCGACGGTTCGTCGAACTACTCGCACGTCAACGACCCGAAGGTCCAGGCGCTGATCAAGAAGGCGCTGAACGAGAAGCCCGAGCAGGCCGCGGCCACCTGGAAGGAGGCGCAGCACTACCTGCTGGAGAAGATCGTGCCGGCGGCTCCGCTGTGGTACACCAAGCAGTTCCAGCTCTCGGGTTCGAACGTGGGCGGCACCCGCTACAGCTCGGTGTCGAGCCTCCTCGACATCAACCACCTGTTCCTGAAGAAGTCGTAACTCTCTACGGCTGAACGCGGGGACGCGCACCAGGCGGAGCGCGTCCCCGCACCTCCGTGAAACCTTCCACTCGTCTCCGCAGAGAGCAGCCCTCCCGCCATGCTTCAGTTCATCATCCGGCGCACGGTCGGCGCCCTGGTCACCCTGTTCCTCATCGGCGCCGTCACGTTCTTCCTGTTCGTAGCCGCGCCATCCGATTACGCCTCTCTGGCCTGTGGCAAGGACTGCTCTCCCCAGCGGCTGGAGGACATCCGCCAGGCCCTCGGGCTCAACCTCCCGATCGCCCAGCAGTTCTGGGACTTCATGTCGGGCATCTTCGTCGGCCGTGACTTCCCGACCGGTCACTGCGGCGCCCCGTGCCTCGGCCAGTCGTTCTACTCGGGCGACATGGTCTGGTCGACGATCATGGACCGCTTCCCGACCACGCTGACGCTCACCGCCGGCGGTGCGGTCGTCTTCCTCGTGGTGGGCGTGGGAGCCGGCATGATCGCCGCGTACAAGCGCGGCTCCGTGGTCGACAAGGTCGCCACCGGCGCCTCGATGGTGCTCAGCTCGTTCCAGATCTACCTGCTCGGCCCGATCGTCCTGTGGATCTTCGTCTACAGCACGGGCTGGATGGAGAACCCCGCGTACGTCCCCATCACCCAGGACCCCGTGGGCTGGTTCACCGGCATGCTGCTGCCCACCCTGGTGATGGCCACCATCTTCACCGCGCAGTACACCCGTATGGCGCGCTCCTCCATGATCGAGCAGCTCGCCGAGGAGCACGTGCGCACCGCCCGCGCCAAGGGCATGTCGCGCAAGTACGTCTTCTTCCGCTACGCCTGGCGTGGCGCGCTCATCCCGATCGTCACCGTCCTCGGCATCGACCTCAGCAGCATGCTGGGCGGCGCCGTCGTCACCGAGCTGACCTTCTCGCTGCAGGGCATCGGCCGCCTCGCCGTGGACGGCGCGATCCACAAGGACCTCCCCATGACCATGGGCGTCATGCTGTTCGGTGCCTTCTTCATCCTGATCTTCAACATCCTCACCGACATCGCGTACGCCTGGATCGACCCGCGCGTCCGGCTCTCCTAGGAAGAACGAACCACCGTGACCACACTGACCAAGACCGAGGACGCGTCGGCCCCGACCGGTCCGGAGAGCTTCCTCTCGGTGCGCGATCTGAAGGTGCAGTTCTCCACCGAGGACGGCATCGTCAAGGCGGTCGACGGCCTCTCCTTCGACGTCGAGCGCGGCAAGACCCTGGGCATCGTCGGCGAGTCCGGCTCCGGCAAGTCCGTCACCAACCTGACGATCCTGGGCCTGCACAACCCCCGGAGCTCCAAGATCGACGGGGAGATCGTCCTCGACGGCAAGGAACTCGTCACCGCCAGCGAGCGCGAGCTGGAGCGGCTCCGCGGCAACAAGATGGCGATGATCTTCCAGGACCCGCTGACCGCCCTGTCGCCGTTCTACACGGTGGGCCGCCAGCTCTCCGAGCCGTTCATGAAGCACCGCGGCGCCTCCAAGAAGGAGGCCAGGGACCGGGCCATCCAGATGCTGGAGAAGGTCGGCATCCCGCAGCCCAAGGTGCGCTTCGACGACTACCCGCACCAGTTCTCCGGCGGTATGCGCCAGCGCGCGATGATCGCCATGGCGCTGATGTGCGACCCCGAGCTGCTGATCGCCGACGAGCCGACCACCGCGCTCGACGTGACCGTGCAGGCGCAGATCCTCGACCTGCTGAAGGACCTCCAGCAGGAGTTCGGCTCCGCGATCATCTTCATCACCCACGACCTGGGCGTCATCTCGCACATGGCCGACGACCTGCTGGTGATGTACGCGGGCCGGGCCGTGGAGCGCGGCAGCGTCCGCGAGGTGCTGCACGAGCCGAAGCACCCCTACACCTGGGGCCTGCTCAGCTCGATGCCGCGCCTGGACAGCGACCTGGACCAGCACCTGACGCCGATCCCCGGCACCCCGCCCTCGCTGCTCAACCCGCCCGCCGGTTGCCGCTTCCACCCGCGCTGCGCGTTCCGGGAAGAGGTGCCTGGCAACCTCTGCTCGGAGGTGCGGCCGCCGCTGGGCGAGGGTCGCGCCGCCGCGTGCCACCTGACGGACGAGCAGAAGCAGACCATCTTCATCGACAAGATCCAGCCCCGGCTGCGCTAGGGAGAACCGAGACATGAGCGACAACCTCACCCTCCCGGCACAGCAGGGCACCTCCGGCACCCCGGCGGAGACGCTTCTGGAGGTCAAGGGCCTCACGAAGCACTTCCCGATCTACGGCGGCTTCCCGATCAAGCGGAAGGTCGGCGCGGTGCAGGCCGTCGACGGCATCGACCTCACGGTCGGCGTCGGCGAGAGCGTCGGCCTGGTCGGCGAGTCCGGCTGCGGCAAGTCGACCACGGGCCGGCTCATCACCCGGCTGCTGGAGCCGACCGCCGGCTCGATCACCTACGCCGGGCAGGACATCACGCACGCCTCGCGCCGGCAGATCGCGCCCGTGCGGTCCGAGATCCAGATGATCTTCCAGGACCCGTACTCCTCGCTGAACCCGCGGCAGACCGTCGGCTCGATCATCAAGTCGCCGATGGAGGTCAACGGGATCGAACCGGAGGGCGGCCGGGAGAAGAAGGTCCGGGAGCTGCTGGAGCTCGTCGGCCTGAACCCGGAGCACTACAACCGCTTCCCGCACGAGTTCTCCGGCGGTCAGCGCCAGCGCATCGGCGTCGCCCGCGCGCTGGCCCTGAACCCGAGGCTGATCGTGGCGGACGAGCCGGTCTCCGCGCTGGACGTGTCCATCCAGGCGCAGGTGGTCAACCTGCTCCAGGAGGTCCAGAAGGAACTCGGCATCGCCTTCCTGTTCATCGCGCACGACCTCGCCGTGGTGCGGCACTTCTCGCAGCGCGTCGCGGTCATGTACCTCGGCAAGGTGGTCGAGGTCGGTGACCGCGAGTCGATCTACAACCGGCCGCGTCACCCCTACACGCACGCCCTGCTGTCGGCCGTGCCGGAGGTCGGCGTCGACGGGGACACCGCGGACCGGGAGCGCATCCGCCTCGCCGGCGACGTGCCCTCGCCGATCCACCCGCCGTCCGGCTGCCGCTTCCGCACCCGGTGCTGGAAGGCGCAGGACAAGTGCGCGACCGAGGAGCCGCCGCTGGTGCAGCTCTCCGGCAACCGCGCGGGGCACCTGACGGCCTGCCACTTCCCGGAGGACCCGACGACCGAGGCCCGTGACGAGGACATCGTCATGGACCCGGCGCTGGTGGCGCTGGAGGAGAGCGAGACCCCGCAGGCCTAGGGGGCGGCCCGGGCCACGGTGATGATCTCTGGGGCGGCGGGGGCCAGCGGCCCCCGCCCCCAGTCCCCGTAGCGCTCGGCGACGGTCAGCCCGGCCTCGGCGAGGAAGCCGTCCAGGGCGTCGGCGTCCAGGAACCGCAGGGTGCTGCGGCACACCAGCGGCTGGTCCCACCGCGCGCCCGCGTAGGTCTCAGTGAATCCGAGCCGGTCCCCGACGGGGGCCGGCTCGGCGTCGTGCCACACCCGTACGATTCCGCCGTCCCCGTCGGGGATCTCGTACACCTTCTCCGGCGTCCAGCGCTCCCAGGCGCGGGCCGCCGGATTCCGCGTCTCGAAGACGAACCGGCCGCCCTCGGCGAGCGCCCGCCGGGCCCCGCGCAGACAATTGCGCACGTCCTCGTCGCCGAGCAGTTCCTGGAAGGCGTGACCGGTCATCACGACCAGGTCGAACGCCCCTTCCCAGTGGTGCGTCGTGAAGTCCCCGAGCACCCATTCGGCCCCGGGTTCGGCCCGCCGCGCCTGTACGAGCATGGCGGCGGCCGGATCCAGGCCGGTGAGCCGGCCCCGGTGGCCCGCGGCCCGGGCGGCGCGCAGCAGCCGGCCGGTCCCGCAGCCCACGTCGAGCACTCTCTCCGCCTCCGTGACGAACCCCAGATAGAAGTCGTCGGAGGGGCCCCAGGCGTTCAACTTGTCGTACAGAGAAGCGAGTTCCACGTCGGCGAATACGCGATCGACCATGCCGTGAGTCTGCCTGCTGATCCGCCGACCAGTAAGCGGATCCGGGAATCCATCACGAGCCGTGCGTTTTGTATGCCTTTTCGTGTGATATGTCTGATTGCGTATCAGGAGGAGGTGCCGATGCGCGGAGCCGGGCGCGCCCGACGGGCCGCGGGCGCGGTGGTACTGGCCCTCGCCGCGACGGCGTGCGGGAGCGGCGCGGGCGCCGGCGGCGCCGGGGTGCTGACCTCCTCCTGGGGCGACCCGCAGAACCCGCTGGAGCCGGCCAACACCAACGAGGTGCAGGGCGGCAAGGTGCTCGACATGATCTTCCGGGGCCTGAAGCGGTACGACCCGAGGACCGGCCAGGCCAAGGACATGCTCGCCGAGAGCATCGAGACCACCGACTCGAAGAACTTCACGGTCAGGGTCAGGGACGGCTGGACCTTCTCCAACGGCGAGAAGGTGACCGCGAAGTCCTTCGTGGACGCCTGGAACTACGGGGCGAGCCTGCGCAACAACCAGAAGAACGCGTACTTCTTCGGGTACATCGAGGGCTACGGCAAGGTCCACCCCGACAGCGGGAAGCAGACCGCGGACACCCTGTCGGGGCTCCGGGTCACCGGCCCCCTGAGCTTCACCGTCCGGCTGGGCCAGAAGTTCTCCAGCTTCCCCGACACCCTCGGCTACGTCGCCTTCGCCCCGCTCCCGAGGGCGTTCTTCACCGACCACGCGGCCTGGGTGAGCAAGCCGGTCGGCAACGGGCCGTACCGGATCCGCTCGTACACCAAGGGCTCCGCCATGGCCCTGGAGAAGTGGGCCGCCTACCCGGGCCCGGACCGGGCCCGCAACGAGGGCGTGAGCCTGCTGGTCTACACGGACAACAACACCGCCTACACCGACGTGCTGGCCGGCAACCTCGACCTGGTCGACGACGTGCCCGCCACGCAGCTCAAGAACGTGCGGACCGATCTCGACGGCCGCTACATCAACACCCCGGCCGGCATCCTGCAGACCCTCGCCTTCCCCTTCTACGACCATAGGTGGAACACCGACGGCGCCCGGAAGGTGCGCACCGGCCTGTCCATGGCGATCAACCGCGCGCAGATCACCCGGACCCTCTTCCGCGGCACCCGCACCCCCGCCACCGACTGGACCTCCCCGGTCCTCGGCCCGAAGGGCGGCTACCAGTCCGGGCTGTGCGGCCACGCCTGCGACTACGACCCCGCGGGCGCCAGGAAGCTGATCCAGGAGGGCGGCGGGATCCCCGGCGGGCAGCTCAAGATCACCTACAACGCCGACTCGGGCTCGCACAAGCAGTGGGTGGACGCCGTGTGCAACTCCATCAACAACGCCCTCGGCAACGACCGGGCCTGCGTCGGCAACCCGATCGGCACCTTCGCCGACTTCCGCAACCAGATCGCCCGGCACAAGATGCCCGGTCCCTTCCGGGCCGGTTGGCAGATGGACTACCCGTTGATCCAGAACTTCCTGCAGCCGCTGTACTACACGGGCGCCTCCTCCAACGACGGCACCTGGTCGAACAAGCGGTTCGACCGGCTCGTCGACCGGGCCAACGCCGAGACCGACACCGCCCGCTCGGTCGCGCTCTTCCAGCAGGCCGAGGGCGTGGTGCGGGACAACATGGCCGCCATCCCGCTGTGGTACCAGAACGGCAGCGCCGGCTACTCGGCGCGCCTGTCCCACGTGGCGCTGAACCCCTTCAGCGTCCCGGTCTACAACGAGATCAAGGTCGGCTGAGCGCGTCATGGGGCGCTACGTCGTGCGGCGGCTGCTGCAGATGGTCCCGGTGTTCGTCGGGGCCACGCTGCTGATCTTCCTGATGGTGAACGTCATGGGCGACCCCGTCGCCGGCCTGTGCGGCGAGCGGAGCTGCGACCCGGCGACGGCGGCCCAGCTCAAGAGGGAGTTCGGCCTCGACAAGCCGCTCTGGCAGCAGTACCTGACCTACATGGGGAACGTCTTCACCGGTGACTTCGGGACGGCGTTCAACGGCCAGCCGGTCACCGAGCTGATGGCGACGGCGTTCCCGGTCACCATCCGGCTGACGATCGTCGCGATCCTCTTCGAGATCGTCGTCGGCATCGTCCTGGGCGTGGTGACCGGGCTGCGGCGCGGCCGGCCCGTGGACACCTCGGTGCTCGTCCTCACCCTCGTGGTCATCGCCGTCCCCACCTTCGTCACCGGTCTGCTGCTCCAGCTCCTGCTGGGCGTCGAGTGGGGCTGGATCAAGCCCTCCGTCTCCCCGGCCGCGGCCTTCGACGAGCTGATCGTGCCCGGCCTGGTCCTCGCCTCCGTCTCCCTCGCCTACGTCACCCGGCTGACCCGCACCTCCATCGCCGAGAACAAGCGGGCCGACTACGTGCGCACGGCCGTCGCCAAGGGCCTGCCCCGGCACCGGGTGATCACCCGGCACCTGCTGCGCAACTCCCTCATCCCCGTGGTCACCTTCATCGGCACCGACATCGGCGCGCTGATGGGCGGCGCCATCGTCACCGAGCGGATCTTCAACATCCACGGCGTCGGCTACCAGCTCTACCAGGGCATCCTGCGGCAGAACACCCAGACGGTCGTCGGCTTCGTGACCGTGCTCGTGCTGGTCTTCCTGGTCGCCAACCTGCTGGTGGACCTCCTGTACGCGGTACTCGACCCGAGGATCCGCTATGCCTGAACGGCGACGGGAGCAGGACGGAGCGATCGCCGGAACCGGCATGGGAGGCGCCATGGACCTGGCGGCGAGCGAGGCGACGACACTCGAGGGGGCCCCGGGCGGCCCCGGGGGCGCGAAGGACACCGGCAAGCCGCGTTCGCTGTGGTCCGACGCCTGGCGGGACCTGCGCCGCAACCCCGTCTTCCTGGTCTCCGCCCTGGTCATCCTCTTCCTGTTCTTCATCTCCCTGTGGCCCTCGGCGATCGCGCCCGGCAGCCCCCTGAGCTGCGACCTGGCCAAGGCCCAGGACGGTCCGGGGCCGGGCGCCCCCTTCGGGTACGACGGCCAGGGCTGCAACGTCTACACCCGGACCGTGTACGGCGCCCGTACGTCCGTGACGGTCGGCGTCTGCGCCACGCTCGGGGTCGCGCTGCTCGGATCGGTGCTGGGCGCCCTGGCCGGGTTCTTCGGGGGAGCGTGGGACGCGGTGCTCTCCCGGGGCACCGACATCTTCTTCGCCATCCCGGTCGTCCTCGGCGGTCTCGTCCTGCTCTCCGTGGTCACCAGCAACACGGTCTGGCCGGTCATCGGGTTCATGGTGCTGCTCGGCTGGCCGCAGGTCTCCCGGATCGCGCGCGGCTCGGTCATCACCGTCCAGCAGAACGACTACGTGCAGGCCGCCCGCGCCCTCGGCGCCTCCCACTCCCGGATCCTGCTGCGGCACATCGCCCCGAACGCCGTCGCCCCGGTCATCGTCGTCGCCACCATCGCGCTCGGCACGTACATCGCGCTCGAGGCGACCCTGTCCTACCTCGGCGTCGGCCTCAAACCGCCCAGCGTCTCCTGGGGCATCGACATCTCCGCCGCCTCTCCCTACGTCCGCAACGCCCCGCACGCGCTGCTGTGGCCCGCGGGAGCCCTCGCCGTCACGGTCCTGGCGTTCATCATGCTCGGCGACGCGGTGCGCGACGCCCTCGACCCGAAGCTGAGGTGACGCACGGCATGCTGCTCGAAGTGCGCGACCTGCACGTGGAGTTCCGCACCCGGGACGGGGTCGCCAAGGCCGTCAACGGGGTGTCGTACGCCGTCGACGCGGGCGAGACCCTTGCGGTACTCGGCGAGTCGGGCTCGGGGAAGTCGGTGACCGCGCAGGCCGTGATGGGCATCCTGGACACGCCCCCGGGCCGGATCACCAGCGGGGAGGTCGTCTTCCAGGGCCGCGACCTGCTGCGGCTGAAGGAGGAGGAGCGGCGCGGCGTCCGCGGCGCCGGGATGGCGATGATCTTCCAGGACGCCCTGTCCGCCCTCAACCCCGTGCTCTGCGTGGGCGACCAGCTCGGCGAGATGTTCGTGGTGCACCGGGGCATGTCGAAGAAGGCCGCCCGGGCCAGGGCGGTCGAGCTGATGGACCGGGTGCGCATCCCGGCCGCGGCCCAGCGGCTGCGGGACTACCCGCACCAGTTCTCCGGCGGCATGCGCCAGCGCATCATGATCGCCATGGCGCTGGCCCTCGAGCCCGCGCTCATCATCGCCGACGAGCCCACCACCGCCCTGGACGTCACCGTGCAGGCCCAGGTCATGGAGCTGCTGGCCGAGCTGCGGCGCGAGTACCGCATGGGCCTGATCCTGATCACCCACGACCTCGGGGTGGTCGCGGACGTGGCCGACCGCATCGCGGTGATGTACGCGGGCCGGATCGTGGAGTCGGCCCCCGTGCACGACATCTACAAGGCGCCCGCCCACCCCTACACCCGCGGCCTGCTGGACTCCATCCCGCGCCTGGACCTCAAGGGCCGTGAGCTGTACGCCATCAGGGGCCTGCCGCCGAGCCTGACGCACATCCCGCCCGGCTGCGCCTTCCACCCCCGCTGCCCGATGGCCCGGGACGTCTGCCGCACCGACGAGCCCCCGCTGTACCCCGTCTCCGAGGAACGCGGTAGCGCCTGCCACTTCTGGAGGGAGTGCCTGGATGACCGCGAGCGCTGAGCCCGTCCTGGAGGTCGGCGGACTCGTCAAGCACTACCCGCTGACGCGGGGAATCGTCTTCCGCAAGCAGATCGGCTCGGTCAAGGCGGTGGACGGCGTCGACTTCCACCTGGGCCGGGGCGAGACCCTGGGCATCGTGGGGGAGTCGGGCTGCGGCAAGTCGACGGTCGCGAAGATGCTGTGCAACCTGGAGAAGCCCACGGCGGGCTCGATCCGCTTCAAGGGCGAGGACATCACCCGGCTGTCCGGCCGTGCCCTGAAGGCCGTCCGCCGCAACATCCAGATGGTCTTCCAGGACCCGTACACCTCGCTCAACCCCCGTATGACGGTGGGGGACATCATCGGCGAGCCGTACGAGATCCATCCGGAGGCCGCCCCCAGGGGCGACCGCCGGCGCAGGGTCCGTGAGCTGCTGGACGTGGTCGGGCTCAACCCGGAGCACATCAACCGCTACCCGCACCAGTTCTCCGGCGGGCAGCGCCAGCGCATCGGCATCGCGCGGGGCCTGGCGCTGCGCCCGGAGGTGATCGTCGCCGACGAGCCGGTCTCCGCCCTGGACGTCTCCGTGCAGGCGCAGGTGATCAACCTCCTGGACCGGCTCCAGTCGGAGTTCGACCTGTCCTACGTCTTCATCGCGCACGACCTGTCGATCGTGCGGCACATCTCGGACCGGGTCGGTGTGATGTACCTGGGCCGCATCGTGGAGACCGGCACCGACACCGAGATCTACGAATACCCCACCCACCCGTACACCCAGGCGCTGCTGTCCGCGGTGCCGGTGCCCGACCCGGAGGGCCGCGAGCGGCGCGAGCGGATCATCCTCTCCGGTGACGTGCCGTCCCCCGCCGACATCCCCTCCGGCTGCCGCTTCCGCACCCGCTGCTGGAAGGCCCGGGAGCGGTGCGCCCGGGAGGTGCCGGCCCTGGCGGTGCCGGCCGTCTTCCGCGACGAACCCGGCCCCGCCGCCCACGACTCGGCCTGCCACTTCGCCGAGACGCTGCAGCGCGCCGGAGACGGCAGCGGGCCGGGATGACATGGCGCATCCCGGCCCGCTCACGGCACCCGCACGGCCGTACGCTGTTCAGCCTCGCGCGTCGGTATATCGGCGCCGCTTCCGTGAAGTTGCCTGTGCGTTAACGCCGTTCACGCGGATTCGCCGGGCTCGGGCAGCGAGCGCCGGAGGAAGTCGAGCTGGAGGCGGAGCAGGTTCTCCGCGACGTTCTCCTGCGGGGTCATGTGGGTCACCCCGGACAGCGGCAGGACCTCGTGCGGGCGGCCCGCGGCCAGCAGGGCGGAGGACAGGCGCAGGGAGTGCGCGACGACCACGTTGTCGTCCGCGAGGCCGTGGACGATCATCATCGGGCGGTGCGGTTCGGCCGCGTCGACCAGGCCCGCGTCGTCGATCAGCGAGTTGCGGCGGTAGACCTCCGGCTGCTCGTCCGGCAGGCCCAGGTAGCGCTCCTGGTAGTGGGTGTCGTACAGCCGCAGATCGGTGACGGGCGCGCCCACCACCGCGGCGTGGAAGACGTCCGGGCGGCGCAGTACCGCCAGCGCGGCCAGGTAGCCGCCGAAGGACCAGCCCCGCACGGCCACCCGGCCCAGGTCGAGCGGGAAGTCCTGGGCGAGGGCGTGCAGGGCGTCGACCTGGTCCTGGAGCACGACGGCCGCGAGGTCGTCCCGGATCTCCTTCTCCCACGCCGGCGAGCGCCCCGGCGTGCCCCGCCCGTCGGCCACGACCACCGCGAACCCCTGATCGGCGAACCACTGCGAGGTCAGGTGCGCGTTGTGCGCGGCGACCACCCGCTGGCCGTGCGGACCGCCGTAGGGGTCCATCAGCACGGGGAGGGGAGTGTCACCGGGGTAGTCCGTAGGCATAAGCACGGCGCACGGAATTCGGCGTGCGCCCCTCTGGGTGAGGGTCACGCGGGGGGACAGACCGGGATCTTCCGCATAAGAGGTGACAGTCGTCGTTCGTTTTCCGTCACGCAGCACCTGGACACGGGTGCCGGGACTGTCCAGCGTCGCGGACATCAGCACCGTCACGCCCCCGGCCCGCACCGCCGAGTGCACACCGGGTTCCTGCGACACGCGCTCCACGCCCAGCTCGTTCACCCGGTAGACGTGGATCTCGCCGGTCTCCGGCGACGCCGCCTCCTCGCCCGCCGAGGCCGTGACCAGCACGTCGTCGGCCGTCACGTCGAGCACCGCACGGATGTGCAACTGCGGCCCGGTCAACGGGCGTTCGCCCACGGTCAGCACCCGCGCGCCGCCTTCGTCCGCGATCCGGACAAGCTGTCCGGACGGGCTCCAGCAGGGCACGCCGGCGAAAAGTTCCAGCCATGTTGGATCTTCGTCGGCGTGCACCATCCGGGTCGCCCCGGTGTCCGGGTCCACCGCCAGGAAGAGCTGGCTGCGCTGGTCCCTGGCCTGCACCAGGATGAGCGGCGCACCCGCCTCTGACCAGTGCACTCGCGCCAGATACGGATAGCGCGCCCGGTCCCACGCGACCTCCGTGCGCTCCCCGTCGAGGCCGAGGACGAACAGGCGCACGTCCGCGTTAGGCGTCCCCGCGGCCGGGTACGCGACGGAGTTGGGCTCACGCTCCGGGCGGGCCGGGTCGGCGATCCACCACCGCCGCACCGGCGTGTCGTCCACCCGCGCCACCAGCAGCCGGTCCGACCCCGGCGCCCACCAGAAACCCCTGCTGCGCGACATCTCCTCGGCGGCGATGAACTCCGCGAGCCCGTAGGTCACCTGCTCGGCCTCCGGCTCCGCCAGCGCCCGGTCGCCCTCGCCCCCGGCGCCCGTCACCCGCAGCGCGCCGCGCGCCACGTACGCGATGTGCTGCCCGTCGGGCGACGGACGCGGGTCGACGACCGGTCCCGGGACCCGGAGTTCACGTGCCGTGCCGGCCCGCAGATCGGCCGTGAAGAGCCGCCCTGACAAGGCGAAAGCCGCCAGCTCCACGGCGGCGTCGGTGGCGTGGCCGACGATGCCGGCCCCGCCCTCCCGGCTGCGCTCGCGGCGCGCCCGCTCCTCGGGCGGGAGCTCCTCCGAGGCGCCCTGCAGCAGGGCGCGCGGATCGGCCGCCAGGCGCTCGGAGCCGTCCGCGGGGTCCAGGACCCAGAGCGAGTTGGCCCGGTCGGTGCCGGAGCCGGAACGCAGGAAAGCGACACGCGAACCGTCGGGCGCCACGGTGAACGCGCGCGGCGCGCCGAGCGTGAACCGCTGGGTGCGTGCGTGCCGACGGGGGAAGGAGTGAGCCTCGGTCGTCATACCCCGACCATATTGGCCATGCGCCCCCTTGTGCGGCCGTGCGCCGAGCGATGCGCGAGTACGGATAGTTATGATCACTACCGCTGAGTGGGTATGAACCCGCTGGCGTCCGCATGGACTTGCCGTTTGGATCGACGCCCGGCATACGACCGGGTCACAACCCCCATAGTCCGAACCCCCCGCGTCCCTGGGATTTTTGGAGGTGAGCCGCCGTGGCACTCTCGATTTCGGCGGTGGTGCTGCTGGCGATCATCGTCTTCTTGCTGATCAAGAAGTCGGGACTGAAGGGCGGTCATGCGGTCATCTGCATGCTGCTCGGGTTCTACCTCGCCTCGTCGACCGTGGCCCCCACGATCAGTGAGCTGACGACCAACGTCGCCAGCATGATCGGCAGCATCAAGTTCTGAGGGCGCCCGGGGCCGGGCGGCGGCAGCGGCCGGTTCAGCCCTCGACCGCGTACGGCACGAAGCGGGACCACGCGGCGGGGGCGAAGGCCAGGCGCGGCCCCTGCGCGTCCTTCGAGTCACGGACGTGCACCGTGCGGGGCGCTATGGCGATCTCCACGCAGGAGTCGCCGTCGGGGCCATCGCTGTAGCTGCTCTTGAACCACGCCGGTTCCTGGTCGTCGCCGGTAGTGGACTTGCGGGTCATGTCGCTCCCAGCAATTGCTCGATGAGGGCCAGTGACTCTTCGGGTGGCAGAGCCTGGGCTCGGACGGTGCCGTACCGCAGTTCGAGGATGCGCAGCTCCCTCAGGCTCGAGACCGGCCGTGCGTTGAACATGCCGTCGGCGCGTCCTACCGCCGTGCCGTCCTCGAACTTCAGCAACTCGATCCTGCCGCTCATGCCGGGGTGCGGTGTGCTATCCAACGGCATCACCTGAAGGGTGACGTTGTTCAGCCGCCCCACCTCCAGCAGCCGCTCGAACTGCTGTCGCCGCACCATTGTGCAACCAACCCTGCGGCGCAGTGTCGCCTCCTCCAGGACGAACCCGAGGGCCGGCGCGGGCGAACGATCAAAAACGGACCGCCGGGCCATGCGGGCGGCCACTCGCCGTTCCAGGTCCTCCGGAGAGTAGGCGGGCTGCCAGCATTCCAGCAACGCCCGTGCGTGTTCCGGTGTCTGAAGCAGGCCGGGGATGCTGCTGCACACGTACACCCCGATCTCGACGGCCTTGTCCTCCAGCTCCGCCAGATCCCGCACCTTCTTCGGGTACCGGACCTTCTTCACGTCCTCCTTCATCGCCGCGATGAGCCCCCCGGCGTGCAGTACCTCGTCCGCCGCGTCCAGGAACTCGGGACGGGGGATCCGCTTGCCGGCCTCGATCTTGTAGACGAGGTCCTCGCCGTAGCCGACCGCCGCCGCGAACTCGCCGGCCCGCAGGCCCGCGGCCTCCCGCCGCAGCCTCAACTGCCGCCCCACGGTCGCCACCACGGCGAGCGCCCAGTCGTCGTCCGGATCCACCTCCCACCCCGGCTCATCGGCCTGTGCCGTTCCGGTACGCACCCGCACCGCCTCGCCGTCCACCGACATCCGCGCCCCTCCCTGACCCCGGTCGCCCTGCGCGACGCTGTGATCACCCATCACGGTAGGACGAGCGGGACTTCCCGAGCCGGGTGAATCGGGAAAATCAGCAGATCGCCGGTGACGGAGCCCGCCTCCGGACGCCGCCCGGCGGCGCTGCGTAGGGTGGTCCCATGACGGATCTGCCCGACCGGCGTCTGCTGCTGGTGCACGCGCACCCGGACGACGAGTCGATCAACAACGGCGCGACCATGGCCCGGTACGCGGCCGAGGGCGCCCATGTGACCCTGGTCACCTGCACCCTCGGGGAGCGCGGCGAGGTCATCCCGCCCGGGCTGCGGCACCTGGCCGGACCCGCGCTGGGCGCGCACCGCCGCGGCGAGCTGGCCGCGGCCCTCGGCGAGCTGGGCGTGACGGACTTCCGGCTGCTCGGCGGCGCGGGCCGCTACGGGGACTCCGGAATGATGGGCACCCCGGACAACGAGGACCCCGGCTGCTTCTGGCAGGCCGACCTGGACATCGCCGCCGGGTCGCTCGCCGAGGTGATCCTGGAGGTCCGCCCGCAGGTCCTCGTCACCTACGACGACAACGGCGGTTACGGCCACCCGGACCACATCCAGGCCCACCGCGTCGCCATGCGCGCCGTCGAACTGGCGGCCGAGCGCGGGCACCGGATCGCGAAGGTCTACTGGAACCGCGTGCCGCGCTCCGTCGCCGAGGCGGCCTTCGCCCGCCTCCAGGAGGAACTGCCCGCGCTGCCGTTCGCCAAGGGGGCCACCCTGGCCGACGTACCCGGAGTGGTCGGCGACGAGCGGATCACCACCGCCGTCGACGGCTCCGCCCACGCCACGGCCAAGGCCGCCGCCATGCGCGCCCACGCCACCCAGATCGAGGTGGCCGAGCCCTACTTCGCGCTCTCCAACGAGCTGGCGCAGCCGCTGTTCACCACCGAGTACTACGAGTTGGTGCGCGGTACCGCCGAGCCCGGGGAGACCGACCTGTTCGCCGGTGTCGCCGGCGACGCCGAGGAGACGTCATGAGCACCGCGGGACGCGGGTCCGCGCTGGCCCAGCCGTTGCAGCGCCCCTCGGCCGGGCGGATGGCCGCCTACGCCGGGCTGTTCGTCCTCGGCGCTGTCGTCGGCATCGCCGGGGCTCTGGTCCAGGGTGCGTGGTTCCCCGGCGGCCTGCTGCTCGCCCTCGCGGGCGCGGCCGGGCTCTTCCTCGGCGGCGCGTACGCGCTGCGCGGCCGGGGCGGGGCGTTGGCGCCGGTGGCCGGCTGGATCATCGCCGTCATCCTGCTGACCGCCAGCCGTCCCGAGGGTGACTTCCTGTTCAGCGCGGGACTCGGCTCCTATCTCTTCCTGTTCGGCGGCATGGCGGTGGCTGTGATCTGCGCCACCCTTGGTCCGGGGCGGCAACCCGGCGGCGGCGCTGCCCGACTTGGCAAGTGACGTACCACTTCGCCGTACGGCGCACGTGCGAGTCCGGTGCGCATTTCCTCAGCGGTCATGGGATACGCGCCAGAAGTGGCCAGTATGGTGGTGCGCGCCGCCGAACTGCCCGCTGAGGTCGTAACGGGCGGTGGAGCCAACCGGGAGAACCTGCCTTGAGTCGTGAAACTGACACTCCGTCCTCCGGGCCCAACGGGCGCGGCGGAGCCGCATACCCCTCCGGGACGCCTCCGTACGGGACCCCCGTCGCCTCCGAAGCCGGTGCGGACGCGGGCCGTTCGGCCGCGCAGCCGGAGGAACGCAAGACCGAGACCACGCTGACGACTCGGATCCGTATCAACATCCCCGGATCACGGCCCATCCCGCCGGTCGTGGTGCGCAAGCCCGTCGGCGACGCCGAGGGCGCGAAGGACGACGCGGGACCGGACCCGCGGCCGGCTCCGGCCGCCGCGGCGCCCGTCGCGGACACGCCGGCCGAGCCCGCGCCGCAGGCCGAGGAGAAGACCAGCGACTGGTTCGCGCCGCGCAAGTCGTCCGCGCCCAAGGGCGGTCCGGGCGGCGGCGGCACGAACGGCGCCGGTCTGCCCGGCGGTTCGGCGGCCGCCCCGGCCGCACCCGCCGCACCGTCCGTCCCGGGCCCGCGGTCGGGCGCCGGCGGTCCCCGCCCGGGCGGCGGCCGCCCAGGCGGCGTGGTCGGCGCCATGGGCGCGACGGGCGGACCCCGCCCCGGCGGCACCAACGGCTCCGGCCTGCCCGGCGCGACCGGCGGCCCCGTGGCCCCGGGCCACGGCGGTGGCACCGGTTCCTTCGACGTGACCGAGGCGCTGGCCGCGGGCCCGCGCGGCGGCGCCCGTTCCGGCGGGACCGGCGGCGAGGAGCCGAGCCGCGACGACCTGCCGTTCTTCTCGGAGGGCGGACAGAACGGGCCCGCCGGCGGCGGCGCCGCGGGCGGAACCGGCGGCCTCGGCGGCCCGGGCGGCCCCAACGGCTTCAGCGGCCCGAACGGCCAGGGCGGTCGCGGTCCCAAGGGGCCCGCGGGCCCGACGAGCGGACCGGTCACCGGCGACGGGCCGATGATCCCGCCGACCCCCAGGAGCGCACTGAGCGACCTGGACGGATTCCCGGGCGAGTCCTTCGACGGCTACGGCGACACGGGCAGTCATGCGCTGCCCGGGGACACCGGCAGTCACCGGATGCCCGGCGACACCGGCAGTCACCGGATGCCCGGCGACACCGGCAGTCACCGGATGCCCGGCGACACCGGCAGCCACCAGCTGCCCGGCGGCGCGAACAACCCGGGCCGCCAGGGCGGCCCGCAGGCCCCCGGCGCCTTCGCCGGCCCCGGTGGCGGCCTCAGCGACGACACCGCGATCCTCACCCCGCAGAAGCCGGCCCCCGAGCCGGGCACGCCCGGCTACCGCGGCCCCGGCAACGTCTCCGGGCAGACCGTCACCAGCGGCATCCCGCCCGTCCCGGGCGCCGGGAAGTCCCCGTTCGGCTCCGGCGGCCCCACCGACGGCCCGGTGCCGCACCAGGCGCCCAAGCTGCCCGCCCCGGCCCCGCAGGCCAAGGCGGCGGCCCGGCCGAAGAAGAAGGGCCGCAGCAAGCTGGTCCTGCTCGGCGTCGGCGTGGTCCTCGTCGCGGCCGGCGTCTACGGCGCCGGACTGCTGATGAACCATTCCGACGTGCCCAAGGGCACCACCGTGCTCGGCGTCGACATCGGCGGCGGCACCCGCGACGAGGCCGTCAAGAAGCTCGACGACGCCTTCGGCGCCCGGGTGAACAAGCCGCTGAAGCTGGCCGTGGGCGGCAAGACCGTGTCCATCGCGCCGGACAACGCCGGCCTGCAGTTCGACTTCGCGGCCACCGTGAGCGACGCCGCGCGGAGCGACTACAACCCGGTCTCCGTGATCGGCTCGGTCTTCGGGCAGAAGCGGGTGATCGAGCCGGTCATGCCGGTGGACGAGGAGAAGCTGCAGGCGGCCCTGCAGCAGACCGGCGGCGGCTCCGGCTCCGTGGTCGAGGGCGGGGTCGAGTTCCGCGCCGGCAAGGCCGTCGCCGTCTACGGCAAGGCCGGCAAGGCCATCGACGCGGCCGGGTCGAGCCGGGCGGTCGAACAGGCCTACCGCACGCTGGTGGAGACCGGCACCGCCACCCCCGTCTCCGTGCCGACCGCCACCAGGCAGCCGATGGTCTCCAAGGCCGAGGTCGACCGGGAGATGAAGGAGTTCGCGGAGCCGGCCATGTCGGCCAACGTGACGGTGCAGACCGACGCCGCGCACTCGATCCAGATGAGCCCGCAGAAGTCGCTGTGGAAGTTCCTCCGGGTCGCGGACACGCCCGACGGCAAGCTCACCGACAAGCCGGACCTGGACGCCCTGAAGCAGCTCTACGGCCAGACCTTCGACGGCGTGCTCATCACCCGGGGCAACGGCAAGAAGACGGCGGTCACGCCGCAGGACGTGTACGTCGCCCTGCGCCAGGCGCTGACGAGCCGTACCAACCGGGTCGCGGTCATCGACACGAACCCGAGCTAGCGACGCGGGGAAGGGGGGGCGTCCGGCGGGCCGGACGCCCCCCTTCGCCGTGTCACCGGAACGGCATGACATCTGTCATC
The DNA here is from genome assembly GCF_042793175.1 of Streptomyces sp. NPDC056580. Lineage (NCBI taxonomy): Bacteria > Bacillati > Actinomycetota > Actinomycetes > Kitasatosporales > Streptomycetaceae > Streptomyces > Streptomyces sp. NPDC056580. Next base: position 237,837 of record NZ_JBHTVE010000008.1, read on the forward strand.
CGGCACCGAGGACCGCCGACACTGCCGGGCCCCCGCCCCGCGCCGCCAGCATGGGGGCATGACAACGACAGCGGCACCGGCCGCCACCACCCCGGTGGTCGGGTTCGACCAGGTGACCAAGACGTACGGGAGCGTGCGGGCCGTCGACGGCCTCTCGCTCCGGCTGTACCCGGGGGAGACCGTCGCCCTTCTCGGTCCGAACGGCGCCGGCAAGTCCACCACGCTCGACCTCCTGCTCGGGCTCAAACACCCAGACAGCGGCACGGTCGGCCTGTTCGGCACGAGCCCGCGCGAGGCCATCGTCGCCGGGCGGGTCGGGGCCATGCTGCAGACCGGCGGGCTGATGGACGAGGTCACCGTCGCCGAGCTGGTGAAGCTGGCCTGCTCCCTGCACCCGAGGCCCTGCAAGGCCGCGGACGTGCTCGCCCGGGCGGGCATCACGCAGATCGCCGACCGCAAGGTCAACAAGCTCTCCGGCGGCCAGGCCCAGCGCGTCCGGTTCGCCCTCGCCACCGCCGGCGACAGCGACCTGATCGTCCTGGACGAGCCGACCACCGGCATGGACGTCTCCGCCCGCCAGGCCTTCTGGGCCACCATGCGCGAGCAGGCCGACCAGGGCCGCACGGTCCTGTTCGCCACCCACTACCTCGAAGAGGCCGACGCCATCGCCGACCGGGTGCTGGTGCTGCACCGCGGCCGGCTCCTCGCGGACGGCACCGCGGCCGAGATCAAGGCCCGCGCGGGAGCCCGGCGGATCTCCTTCGACCTGGAGGGGAGCGTCGACGAGGCGGCCCTGCGCGGCCTTCCGTCGCTCACCTCCTTCGACGTCTCCGGGCAGACGGTCCGCATCCAGTCCGCCGACGCCGACGCCACCGTCCACGCCCTGTACGGCCTCGGTGTCCACCCCCGCAACCTCGAAGTCGCCGGCCTCGGCCTGGAGCAGGCCTTCGTCGCCATCACGGAGGCCGAGGAGGCCAGGCAGTCATGAACTCGCTGATCAGACTGGAGCTGACCCGCTCGCTCCGGAACAAGAAGTTCCTGTTCTTCTCGGTGCTCTACCCCTCGTTCATCTACCTGATCTTCTCCAGCAGCGCCGGCTCCGGCGAGAAGGTCGACGAGACCGGCCTGACCGTCGCCACCTACCTGATGGTCTCCATGGCCTCCTTCGGCGCCCTGACCGCCGTCCTGATGGGCAACAGCGAGCGCATCGCCAAGGAGCGCGAGAGCGGCTGGGTGCGGCAGCTCCGGCTGACCCCGCTGCCCGGGCGCGGCTACGTCCTCGCCAAGACCGCCGGCGCGGCCGTGGTGAGCCTGCCGTCCATCATCGTGGTGTTCCTCGTCGCGGCCGCCTTCAAGGACGTACGCCTGGACGCCTGGCAGTGGCTCGCCCTCACGGGGGTCATCTGGGCGGGCAGCCTGGTCTTCGCGGCGCTCGGCGTGGCCATCGGCTACCTCGCCTCCGGGGACGCGGTCCGTCCGATCACGATGATCGTCTACTTCGGCCTGTCGATCCTCGGCGGCCTGTGGATGCCCTCCACCAGCTTCCCGCGGATCCTCCAGGACATCGCCGAGTGGCTGCCGACGCACGCGTACGCTGCACTGGGGCGGGCGATCGAGCAGAGCCAGGCCCCCGACACCACGGACATCGCCGTCCTGGCCGTCTACTTCGTCCTCTTCGCGGGCGGCGCGGCCTGGCTGTACCGGAAGGACACGCTGAAGGCGTGAGCGCCATGACGACCGAGGACCGACCGCACGGCCCCGAGCGGCAGACGGGCCTGGGGCAGCCGCCCCGCAACCGCCGGGAGCTGCTGCGCAAGCTCGTCTGGGTCGGTGTCTGGCTGGTCTTCATGAGCTCCCCGGTCCACGACCTGGCCGCCGGCCGCCACACGCCCTCCGGGACGGCGGCCGGCTGGCTGGGCCTCGCGGTGTTCGCCGGGGTCTACCTGCTGCTGGTCTTCCGGAACATGGGGCGGCCGATGCGCCGGTCCCTGGTCGCCGGCCTCATCGTCGTCCTGTGCGTGCTGGCCGTCGTGCTGTGCCTCACGCTCGGCGCCGCCTGGCTCGGCCTGTTCTGCTACGTCTCCGTCGCCTGCGGGGCGGCCCTGCCGCTGCGGGCGGCGTACTGGGCCGTACCGGCGACCGGCGCGGTGATGCTGCTGGTCGGCCTGGCCACGGACGAGGCGCAGGCCAGGAACCTGGTGCTGGTGGTGGTGCTCATCGGATTCGCGATGTCGGGCGTCGTCCAGCTCATCCGCACCACGGTCGAGCTGCGCGAGGCCCGGGCCACCGTCGCCCATCTCGCCGCCAACGAGGAGCGGTTGCGGCTCGCCCGGGACCTGCACGACCTGCTGGGCCACTCGCTCTCCCTGATCACGCTGAAGAGCGAGCTGGCCGGACGGATGCTGCCCGGACACCCCGACAAGGCGGCCCAGCAGGTGGCCGACATCGAACAGGTCAGCCGCCAGGCCCTCGTGGACGTCCGGGAGGCGGTCACCGGCTACCGGCGCCCCCGGCTGTCCGCCGAGCTGGCGGGCGCCCAGGTCGCGCTGACCGCGGCCGGCGTGAGCGCCGAACTGCCCGCCGAGCCGGACCTCGCCGGAGCCGGGGAGGACAGCGAGGCCGCGCTCGCCTGGGCGCTGCGCGAGGCGGTCACCAACGTGGTCCGGCACAGCGGCGCCCGCCGGTGCGTCGTACAGCTCCTGCACCGCCAGACCCTGGACGGCCCGATGCTCGAACTCTCCGTGGAGGACGACGGTTCCGGCGGCTTCGGCACGATTCCCGGCAACGGTCTGACGGGCCTGACCGAGCGGCTCGAGAAGGCCGGCGGCATGCTGGAGGCCGGGCGGGCCGGGCGGGGCTTCCGGCTGGTCGCCCGCGTGCCGCTGACGCCCTGAGGGGACGTAGGATCCCGGGCATGAGCAGCCCGATCAAGGTCCTCCTCGCCGAGGACCAGTCGATGGTCCGTGAGGCGCTGGCCGCCCTGCTCGGCCTCGAGGACGACATCGAGGTCGTCGCCCAGGTGGCGCGCGGCGACGAGGTGCAGGCGGCCGTCGGCGCGCACGATGTGGACGTGGCCCTGCTCGACATCGAGATGCCCGGCTGCACCGGCATCGAGGCGGCGGCCCGGGTGCGCCGGGAGTTCCCCGCGGTGAAACTCGTCGTCCTCACCACCTTCGGCCGCCCCGGCTACCTGCGCAGCGCGATGGAGGCGGGCGCCGACGCCTTCCTGGTCAAGGACGCACCGGCCGCCCAGCTCGCCGCCGCGGTGCGCCGGGTGCTCGCCGGGGAGCGGGTCATCGACCCCACCCTGGCCGCGGCGGCCCTCGCCGAGGGCGCCAACCCGCTCACCGACCGTGAACGCGAGATCCTGCGCGCGGCGGCCGACGGCTCCACCAACGCCGAGCTGGCGGCCGCCCTGCACCTGTCGCAGGGCACGGTCCGCAACTACCTCTCCACGGCCATCCAGAAGCTGGCGGCCCGCAACCGGGCCGAGGCGGTGCGCATAGCCCGCGAGAAGGGCTGGCTCTGACCCTAGTTGAGCATCGCCCGGGCCGTCCGGGCCTGCCGGCGCACCCGGTCGGCGGCCGGCTCGTCGACCACCTCGATCAGATGCGCGTACGCGTCCAGCTCCATGGCGCCGGCCTCGAACTCGCCGCGTTGCACCAGCAGTTGTCCGCGCTCGTAGCGCAGCCGGGCCGGATGCGCGGGCAGCAGCAGGCTCAGCTCCACGGCCCACAGCGCCACGTCCGACCGCTCCGGACGGGCGGAGGCCCACGCCCGGACGTTGTTGAGGATGCGCTGCACGACCTCCAGCGGGGTCGCCGGCTCCAGCATCGACGGCTGCAACGGCGCCCCGGTGGCCCCGGCCACCAGCAGTTCGGCGTCCGTGCCGGTCAGCACCCGGCCGCCGTCGAACGGATCGGCCAGCACCTGTTCCCGCGCCGCCCCGAACCCGACCACGAAGTGCCCCGGCAGGGCGACGCCGTACACCGGCGCCCCGGCCCGCCGGGCGACCTCCAGCCACACCACGGACAGCAGGATGGGCAGCCCGCGCCGGCGCCGCAGCACCTCGTGCAGCAGCGAGGACTCCAGCCGCTGGTAGTCGGCGGGGGCCCCGTGGAACGCCTCGGCCCCGCCGAGGAGCCGGCACACCGCCTCGGCCCACGCCCGCGGCCCGCCCGGCCGGTACGGCAGCCGCCCGGCCAGCCGGTCCAGTTCGAGCTGGGCCGCGTCGATGCCGGCCTCGTCCAGCGAGCCGTCCGCCTGGGCGCCGATCAGCAGGCACAGCGCCGACAGGTCCGGCCGCTCGGACCGGGCCTCGGCGCCGAACCGCCGCCGCAGCTCCGCGGAGCGCTCCGGCGGTGGCGGGTACGGGGGCGGGAGACGAGGGTGCCGCATGTCTGGGTCATGCCCTCCCACGGCGATCGCTACGACCCTCCGGCGCCACCGGCGTCCGGCCGGCGGTAGTGGTGGTAGGCGTGGTGCGGCGCCAGGCCCAGCCGGGCGTACAGCCCCCGGGCCCCCTCGTTGCCGCTCTCCACCTGCAGCCAGGCCGCCGAGGCGCCCTCGGCCAGGGCCCGCCGGGCCAGCGCGGCCATCACCTCGGTGGCCAGCCCCTGCCGGCGGCGGGCGGGATCGACCTCCACGGCGGCGAACCCGGCCCAGCGCCCGTCCACCACGCACCGCCCGATCGCAGCCGGAGCCCCGCCGGGCGCACCGGGCACGGTCGCGAACCACACCGAGGGACCACTGCCCAGCACCCGCAGGGCCACCTCGCTCACGCCCTTGCGCTGGTACCGGGCGAGCCAGGCCTCGTCCGCCTCCCGGGACAGCTCCACCCCGGCGCCCCCGGCGGCGTCCGCGACCGGCGCCAGCGCGCCGGTCCACAGTTCCGCGGTGACCTCGCGCACCCAGCCGCGCCGCTCCAGCTCCGCGCACAGCACCTCCTGCGTGCCCTCGGCGCCGGTGGCGGTCTGCACGTAGGCGGGCAGACCGCGCTCGCCGTACCAGCGGCACACGGCCTCCAGGGCGGCGTCGAGGCCGGTCCCCGGATCACCGGACGGCAGCACGCTGTTGGCCCGCCGGGTGAACCCCCCGGCCGCGCGCAGCTCCCACTCGCCGAGCCGCTCGCTCTCCACCGGCCGCCACGCCCGGGAGGCGACCCGGGCCAGCTCGGGGTAGCCGGCGGCGGGTCCGCGGCGGCGGGCCGGCGCGGCCGGGATCACCTTCCCCGCGACCAGCGCGGACTCCGCGATCCGGACACTTCGCCCGTCCCGCGATGTGATCACGAGCACGCCGTCGTCCCATGATGTGAGAACACCGACCGTGTCGGTGAACTTCTCCGGCCCTGCCCCGGGCTCGCTCAAGCGCCGCACCGAGACGCGTTTTCCCACGTCATCAGCGGTGATACGGACCTCGAGGCGTCCGTGCGCCGAGATTTCCACTGGTCAGTTCACCCCTCCTGTTCGGATCTTGCCCAAGAACGGAGATACTAGGGGCGGGCATCGACGACGCCGCGCTCCCGCGCGCCAGGCGGCGGAGCCTACGGAGGCCCGCCAGCGCCCTATCGAGGAGGAACGACAGCGTGACCTACGTCATCGCGCAGCCTTGTGTCGACGTGAAGGACAAGGCGTGCATCGAGGAGTGCCCGGTCGACTGCATCTACGAGGGCCAGCGGTCCTTGTACATCCACCCGGACGAATGCGTCGACTGTGGTGCCTGTGAGCCGGTCTGCCCGGTCGAGGCGATCTTCTACGAGGACGACACTCCGGAGGAGTGGAAGGACTACTACAAGGCGAACGTCGAGTTCTTCGACGAGCTCGGTTCCCCCGGCGGCGCCAGCAAGCTGGGCCTGATCGAGCGGGACCACCCCTTCATCGCCGCGCTGCCGCCGCAGGCCCAGTGACCTGACCCGCCGGGCGGTCGCCCGGCGGCCCGCAGCGCGCCGCCCCGGTCCCGTACGGCCCGATCACCCGATCAGCGCCGTACGGGACCCTGGCGTTCGCCGAAGCAGAAAGTGAGCCAGCACCCGTGTCCGCAGTCTCCGACCGGCTTCCGACCTTCCCCTGGGACAAGCTGGAGCCGTACAAGAAGACGGCCGCGGCCCACCCCGGCGGCATCGTCGACCTGTCCGTCGGCACCCCGGTCGACCCGGTCCCCGAGCTGATCCAGAAGGCGCTGGTCGACGCGGCCGACTCGCCGGGCTATCCGACGGTCTGGGGCACCCCGGCGCTGCGCGACGCGATCACCGGCTGGCTGGAGCGCCGCCTCGGCGCCCGGGACGTCACCCACCGCCACGTGCTGCCGGTGGTCGGCTCCAAGGAACTGGTGGCCTGGCTCCCCACCCAGCTCGGCCTCGGCCCCGGCGACAAGGTCGCCTACCCGCGCCTGGCCTACCCGACGTACGAGGTCGGCGCCCGGCTGGCCCGCGCCGCTCACGAGGCCTACGACGACCCGCGCGAGCTGGACCCGGCGAACCTCGGGCTCCTGTGGCTCAACTCCCCGTCCAACCCGACCGGCAAGGTCCTGTCCAAGGGCGAGCTGACGGAGATCGTCGCCTGGGCCCGCGCCCACGGCGTGCTCCTCGTCTCCGACGAGTGCTACCTCGAACTGGGCTGGGAGGCCGACCCGGTCTCGGTCCTGCACCCGGACGTCAACGGCGGCTCCTACGACGGCATCGTGGCCGTCCACTCGCTCTCCAAGCGGTCCAACCTGGCCGGCTACCGCGCCGCGTTCATCGCGGGCGACCCGGCCGTCCTCGGTCCGCTGCTGGAGATCCGCAAGCACGGCGGCATGATGACCTCGGCGCCGACGCAGGCCGCGGTGGTGGCGGCCCTGGGCGACGACGAGCACGTCCGCGTCCAACGCGAGCGCTACGCCGCCCGCCGCGAGTCGCTGCGCCGGGCCCTGCTCGGCCACGGCTTCCGCATCGAGCACAGCGAGGCCAGCCTCTACCTGTGGGCCACCCGCGACGAGTCCTGCTGGGACACCGTCGCCCACCTGGCCGGCCTGGGCATCCTGGTCGCGCCGGGCGACTTCTACGGCGAGGCGGGCGACAGGTTCGTGCGCGTGGCCCTGACCGCGACGGACGAGCGGGTGCGCGCCGCGGTGGAGCGCCTGGCCGCGTAGCGGCAGCCGGACACGCGGACGGGGTCCGGGGAGCGTTCCCCGGACCCCGTCGGCCGTCGGCCGTGGCGGCGCTGCTCAGCCGCCGAGCGGGAGCTGGGCGGCCGGCAGGGACGACGTGGGCAGTCCGCCCTGGGTGAGCGAGCCCGCGGACAGCCCGCCCTGGGCCGCGGTGCTCGCGGCGCGCCCGAGGACACCGCCCGCCGTCCCGGCGGCCCTGTTCGCCGCGGGCAACGCCTTCGTCACGGCGCCGGTGCCGCCCGGCGCCGCCTTCTTGGCCGCCTTGCCGTTCGTGCTGCCGGTGACGCCGGTGACGTGCTGTGCCGCGCCGTCGACGGTGCTGCCGACGCCGGCCGCGCTGTCCAGCGCGGTCAGGCCGCCGAGCGCCGGGGTGACCGTCGGCTGGTTCGTGGCCGCGCCGGCAGAGCCGGCCGCACCGACCCCGGCGGCCGCTCCCGCTGCGACGAGCAGCGCGGCACGGGCGATCCGGCGGGTCAGGGGGAGGGACATGGTGCTCCATTCGACGGGAGGAACGGTGGTGTGTCCGGGCCACCCGGACGCCGTGCTTACCGCTCGAGGCCGACGAAGGTTGCGGACGCCGAAGGCAAAGAATGGGCAACGCATCGCATTATCGTTTGTGGATAAAAATGGGCAAAGGTGGCTCGCTGAGGGTGCTGCAGAATCCTTACGGCCCTTGATTCCCAAGGGCTGCCGGAACATCGCGCGCCCCCGGCGGAGAACACGCCCGCCGCGCAGCCGCACAACCCGGCCGGGGGAGTCCCCGTACTACTGTCCGGTCACGATCCGGACCGACCCGGCGGACCTCTCCGCACCGCCGGCGCCGTCCGTGCCGATCCGGTGCCAGGTGCCGCCGCCGTCCCTCGCGGTCCACTCGCGGTCCGCGTATGACACCCGCTGGATGTGCAGCGCCGAGGAGTTGGCCACCGCCCACTGCGCGAGCTGCCAGCCCCGCTCGCGCTCCCGCTCGGCCGCCGCCGTCCTGCCCCCGCGCGCGCCGCCCCCGCGCGCGCCGCCCCCGGACACCGGCACCGTCACCGTCCGCCCGTGCGCGGTCGCGGTGACGCTCGGCGACGGCGACGGCGAGGGCACCGGCGTACCGCCCACCACGGCGCCGGTCTCCTGCAGCGCGTCCCGCCCGAAGTCCCGCACCAGCGCCGCCCGCACGGCGTCCGGGCCGGTCGCCGCGGCGGTGCGCTCAGGGCGCCCGGCACAGGTCAGCGTGGCCTCCGCGCGGCCGGTCAGCGCGGCCGCCAGCAGCTCGGCGTCCCGCTCGTGCTTGGCGTAGGCCTCCGGGTAGCCGCTGCGCTGCACGCGCTGCGCGGCCACCGTCAGCGGCAGGCCGGCGTAGTCCGGCACCTTGGCCAGGTGGGCGTAGAAGATGCCCGCCGAGTAGGCCGGGTCCATGATCTGCTCCTCGGTGCCCCAGCCCTGCGAGGGCCGCTGCTGGAACAGGCCGAGGGAATCCCGGTCGCCGTGCCCGAGGTTGCGCAGCCCCGACTCCTGCAGGGCGGTGGCCAGCGCGATCGTCGTGGCCCGCTCGGGCATGTGCCGCCCGGTGCCGACGGCCGCGATCGTCGCCGCGTTCACCGCCTGCTCGGGCGTGAACTCGTAGGACGCCCCGTCACCGTCGGCGGCGACCACCTTGCAGCCGCGCATGCCACCGCCCCCGGTGACGTACTGCACCACGAGGTAGGCGGCGACACCGCACAGGACCAACAGCGCCGCCCCGAAACGCAGGAGGCGGCCGCGACGCTTGGGACGGTTGGGGGACGGCTCTGGCACGCGTACAAGGTACTGGAGGGCCTTCCCGGCCCGGCGGCGGGTCCGCGCAGCGCGGCGCGGACCCGCCAGGACGCCATGGCCTAGGGTCGGGACCATGGCCGACACCTCGCTTGACCTCACGCTGGACGCCGCCGCGCTCACCGCGCGGCTCGTGGACTTCCCCTCCGAGAGCGGCACCGAGAAGCCGCTCGCGGACGCGATCGAGACCGCCCTGCGCGCGCTGCCGCACCTGAGGGTCGACCGCCACGGCAACAACGTGATCGCCCGTACGGACCTGGGGCGCGCCGAGCGGGTCGTGCTGGCCGGCCACATCGACACCGTCCCGATCGCCGGCAACGTGCCGTCCCGGCTGGACGAGGACGGCGTGCTGTGGGGCTGCGGCACCTGCGACATGAAGTCGGGCGTGGCGGTGCAGTTGCGCATCGCGGCGACGGTGCCGGCCCCCAACCGCGACCTGACCTTCGTCTTCTACGACAACGAGGAGGTCGCGGCCGAGCTCAACGGCCTCCGGCACGTCGCCGAGGCCCACCCGGACTGGCTGCGCGCCGACTTCGCGGTGCTGCTGGAGCCCTCCGACGGCCAGGTCGAGGGCGGCTGCCAGGGCACGCTGCGGGTGCTGCTGAAGACCCGGGGCGAGCGGGCGCACTCGGCACGCGGCTGGATGGGCTCCAACGCCATCCACACGGCCGCCCCGATCCTGGCCCGGCTCGCCTCCTACGAGCCGCGGTGGCCGGTCATCGACGGCCTGGAGTACCGCGAGGGCCTCAACGCCGTCGGGATCTCCGGTGGAGTGGCGGGCAACGTCATCCCCGACGAGTGCGTGGTGACGGTCAACTTCCGCTACGCCCCCGACCGCACCGAGGAGGAGGCGGTCGCCCACGTCCGTGAGGTGTTCGCGGACTGCGGGGTGGAGGAGTTCGTGATCGACGACCACAGCCCCGGCGCGCTGCCCGGCCTCTCCCACCCGGCCGCCGCGGCCTTCATCGAGGCGGTGGGCGGCACCCCGCAGCCCAAGTACGGCTGGACGGACGTCTCGCGCTTCTCCGCGCTCGGCGTGCCCGCCGTCAACTACGGTCCGGGCAACCCGCACCTGGCGCACAAGCGGGACGAGCGGGTAGAAGTGGCCAAGATCCTGGCGGGCGAGGAGCGGCTGCGGGCCTGGCTCACCGCGTAGCGGGGACCAGCGGGCGCCGCACGCCGGACACGCTCACGTCCCCCCTCCGAAACCCGTGTGGATCTAGGCTGGGAGGCCGTACTACCCGCAAGCGGAGGGAGCGCACATGGCGACCGGCAACCCCCTGGGGAAGAAGCAGCCGCCGGACGAGCAGCGACTCGGACCGGTCCTCCGGCGGCGGGACAAGGTGACGTCCAGTACGACCGACCAGCGGCTGCTGGACGAGCGTGCCCCCGCGGACTGGGTCCACACCGACCCCTGGCGGGTCCTGCGGATCCAGTCGGAGTTCGTCGAGGGCTTCGGCACGCTGGCCGAGCTCCCGCCCGCGATCAGCGTGTTCGGCTCCGCACGGACGCCCGCGGACTCCCCGGAGTACGACGCGGGCGTGAAGCTGGGGCGAGGGCTGGTCGAGGCCGGCTGGGCCGTGATCACCGGCGGCGGCCCGGGAGCCATGGAGGCGGCCAACAAGGGCGCGTGCGAGGCCGGCGGCACCTCCGTCGGGCTCGGCATCGAGCTGCCCTTCGAGCAGGGGCTGAACCCCTACGTCGACATCGGTCTGAACTTCCGCTACTTCTTCGTCCGCAAGATGATGTTCGTCAAGTACGCCCAGGGGTTCGTGGTGCTGCCCGGAGGCCTCGGCACCCTGGACGAGTTCTTCGAAGCACTCACCCTGGTCCAGACCCAGAAGGTGACCCGCTTCCCGATCGTCCTGTTCGGCAGCGAGTACTGGGGCGGCCTCGTGGACTGGCTGAAGAACACGCTGGTGGCCCAGGGCAAGGCGACGGAGAAGGACCTGCTGCTGTTCCACGTGACCGACGAGGTCGAGGAGGCGGTGGCCCTGGTGTCCAAGGAGGCCGGGCGCTAGACGCCGGGCGCTTCGCCCGGCGGCAGGGGGCCCGGGGCCTCGCCCCCGGCCCCGTTCCCCGCCTACGCCAGGCCCCTGCGGGCCACCGCCGGGGGCCGGTGGCCGGCGATGGACGCGACCATGTCCAGGACCTGGCGGGTCTCGGCGACCTCGTGCACGCGGTACACCTGGGCCCCCAGCCACGCCGAGACCGCGGTCGTCGCCAGCGTGCCGATCAGCCGTTCCTTCACCGGCCGGTCCAGCGTCTCGCCCACGAAGTCCTTGTTGGACAGCGACACCAGCACCGGCCAGCCGGTGGCGACCATCTCGTCCAGCCGCCGCGTCGCCTCCAGGCTGTGCCGCGTGTTCTTGCCGAAGTCGTGACCGGGGTCGATCAGCACCGACTCCCGGGGCACCCCCAGGGCGACGGCACGCTCCGCCAGTCCCAGGGTGACCCCCAGGATGTCGGCGACGACGTCGTCGTAGGCCACCCGGTGCGGGCGGGTGCGGGGCTCGGCCCCTCCCGCGTGCGTGCACACCAGTCCCACGCCGCGACGCGCGGCGACCTCCGCGAGGGCGGGATCGACGCCGCCCCACGCGTCGTTCAGCAGATCCGCGCCCGCCTCGCAGACCGCCTCGCCGACCTCGGCCCGCCAGGTGTCCACGCTGATGACCACATCGGGGAAGCGGCGCCGCACCTCGGCGACGAAACCCACCGTCCGCCGCGCCTCCTCCTCGGCCGTGACCTCCTCGCCGGGGCCCGCCTTCACTCCGCCGATGTCGACGATCGCGGCGCCCTCGGCCACCGCCCGCTCCACGCGGGCGAGGGCCGCCTCGTCGTGGAAGGTGGCTCCCTGGTCGTAGAAGGAGTCCGGGGTCCGGTTCACGATCGCCATGATCACGGACTCGTGCGGCCCGAATTCCCGCTTGCCCAGCCTGAGCATCCGCCGTGACCTCTCCTAGTACGTGCTTCGGTACAGCCGCCTGCGACCCTAACCGCCGGTTCCGCATGGCACGATCGGAGCCTGACAGATTCGTCTTCCGGCACAGCGTCCGGTATCGAGCGTGGGGACCTTCGGCGATGGTGATGTTCTTGTTCCTGGTCGTCGCCCTGGCCGTCGTGGTGGCCGCGGTGACACTCGCCGTGGTCAGCGGCGGTGAGCGCGGCCCGTTGCCGGAGGCCGCCCCGGAGCGGCTGCGGGACCCCCTGCCCCCGGACCGCCCGGTCGCCGGCCGGGACGTGGAGAACCTGCGCTTCCCGCTCGCACCGCGCGGCTACCGCATGTCCGACGTGGACGACGCCCTCGGCCGGCTCGCCGCCGAACTCGCCGAGCGGGACGCCCGGATCGCCGACCTGGAGTCCGCGCTGGCCGGCGCCCGCGCCGCCGCGCACGCCCGGCTGGACAAGCCGGGCCGGGAGGATCAGCGATGAGCACCGGAGCGGCCATCGTCGGGCCCGACGGCAGGGCACGCTGCCCGTGGGCCCTGTCCGCCGAGGACTACGTGGCGTACCACGACGAGGAGTGGGGCCGCCCGGTCCACGGCGACGACGCCCTCTTCGAGCGGATCAGCCTGGAGGCCTTCCAGTCGGGCCTGTCCTGGATCACGATCCTGCGCCGCCGCCCGGGCTTCCGCGCCGCGTTCGCCGGCTTCCGCATCGAGAAGGTCGCCGCGTTCACCGACGAGGACCGCGAGCGGCTGCTGGCCGACCCGGGCATCATCCGCAACCGCGCCAAGGTCGACGCCACCCTCGCCAACGCGCGCGTGCTGGCCGGCTGGGCCGAGGGCGAGCTGGACGAGCTGATCTGGTCGCACGCCCCCGAGCCCGCGGGCCGCCCGGTGCCGCGGACCCTGGCCGACGTCGCCGCCGTCACGCCGGAGTCCACGGCCCTGTCCAAGGCGCTGAAGAAGCGGGGCCTGCGGTTCGTCGGCCCCACGACGGCGTACGCGCTGATGCAGGCCTGCGGACTGGTCGACGACCACCTGGAGGGGTGCGTGAGCCGCACCGCCCCGGCGGTACGGGGTGCGTCCGGCGGAGCGGGCCGGCTCCGGGCTCAGTAGCCCCGTCGGCGCGGTGGGCGGGGCGTGCCACGGCCCGTGAGCGCGGCGCGGTCCGCCCGACCGACCCTCCGGTCAGCGGCCCAGGTACTTGGGCTTCTCCTTGTCCACGAAGGCCCGCACCGCGATCGCGTGGTCCTCGGAGCCGCCCGCGCGGGTCTGCAGCTCGTCCTCCTTCTCCAGGGTCTCGGCGAGGGAGTGGGTCAGGCCGTAGGCCACCGCCTCCTTGATCGCCGAGTAGGCCACCGTCGGGCCCTCGGCCAGGGCCCGGGCCACCTTCTCCGCCTCGGCCCGCAGCTCGGCGGCGGGCACGACCCGGTTGGCGATGCCCAGTTCCAGGGCGTCCTGGGCGCTGATGTTGCGCGGGAAGAGCAGCAGGTCGGCGGCGCGGGACGGACCGACCACCCGGGGCAGCGTCCAGGAGACGCCGGAGTCGGCGGTGAGCGCGACGCCCGCGAACGAGGTGTTGAAGGCCGCCGTGTCGGCGACCACCCGGTAGTCGGCGGCCAGCGCGAAGCCGAAACCGGCGCCGGCGGCGACGCCGTTCACCGCGGCGACCACCGGCTTCGCCGCTCCGGCCAGCGCCCGCACGATGGGGTTGTAGTGCTCCCTGACGGTGGTCATCGTCTGCCCCGCCCCGGTCTCGCGGTCCGACACCAGCAGCCCGATGTGCTCCTTGAGGTCCTGGCCCACGCAGAACGCCCGGTCCCCGGCCGCCGTCAGCAGGATCGCCCGCACGGCGCTGTCCCCGGCCGCGGACTCCGCCGCCTCCCGGAGGGCGACCTTGGCCGCGATGTTCAGCGCGTTCATCGCCTCGGGGCGGTTCAGCGTGATCGTCGCGAGTCCCTCGGTCACCTCGTAGAGAACGGTGTCGGCCATGGGGCATCCCCTCCGGTGTGAAGTGGTGGCGTACCGCTCGGTAGGCCACGGTCCGAAGGACAGCATGGCGGACATCGCCGTCCGGGGGCCGGAGCGCAGGTGTGACCTGCGTCAAAGAAAAACGGAGCGGAGCCGCACGCGGTGTGTCCGTGCGGGGGCGCAGTATCGCAGCCACATCGCCGAATTGGGTGGTTTTGCTCGCGCGCGTTGCTCAAGCGATGCCTACTGATGTTGGTCATCGGGTCCTGAGATGCGGGATAATGGCTTGGAAGCAATGTGTTCGATGCCGGTGTCGCGTGTCCCGTACCAGGACCGCGGGGTGCCCTTCGTGGGGCTTCGGCAGACGATGAGCCTGGTTTCAGGAAGGGGAACGAGCATGGCGGCCATGAAGCCGCGGACGGGTGATGGCCCGCTCGAGGTGACCAAGGAGGGGCGGGGCATCGTCATGCGCGTTCCGCTCGAAGGCGGCGGTCGGCTCGTCGTCGAGCTGACCCCTGACGAGGCCGAGGCCCTCGGCGACGCCCTCAAGAAGGTCGTCGTCTGACGAGCCGGCGATTCTGTCCTTCCGTCCGCCCCGGCATCGTATGCGGTGCCGGGGCGGACGTGTGTCCCGGCCCCCGGCGCACCAGACTCACCGCTTGACGGCGCACAGCAGCCCGTCGCCCACCGGCAGCAGCGACGTCACCAGCTCCTGGCTCTCCCGCACCGTGCGCAGCAGCTCGCGCAGCCGCAGCACCTCCGAGGGCTGCGGCCCGGAGTCGACCGTGCGGCCGTTGGCGAAGACGCCCTCGAAGACCACCAGCCCGCCCGGCCGCAGCAGGCGCAACGATTCAGCTAGGTAGTCGGAGTACTCCTGCCGGTCCCCGTCGCAGAAGACGAGGTCGTAGCCGGCGTCCGCGAGACGGGGCAGCACGTCGAGCGCGCGGCCCGGGATGAAGCGGGCCCGGTTGCTGGCGAAGCCGCAGCCGCGGAAGGCCTGCCGGGCGAACTGCTGGTGCTCGGGCTCCGGATCGACGGTGGTGAGCACCCCGTCGGGGCGCATGCCGTGCAGCAGGTGGATCCCCGACACCCCGCAGCCGGTGCCGATCTCCGCGACCGCCTTGGCGTCCACGGAGGCGGCGAGCAGGCGGAGCGCGGCGCCCGTGCCGGGCGACACCGAGCGCAGCCCTGCCTCGCGGGCCCGGTCGCGGGCCCACAGCAGCGCCTCGTCCTCGGCGACAAAGGCGTCGGCGAACGCCCAGCTCGTCTGCCGGTTGCCGGTAATGACCCTCTCCTGTCCCCGTGGGTGCCTGGGCGTGACTGTATCCGTTGGCGCCGGGAACCCGCAGATGGGACCGCGCGTTTACAGGGTTGAGACGAAGGGCCTGGACGCGACGGGGGGCGAGGGGTGGACCGGGACACCGAGCACATGCTGACGCAGGCGTATGAGCCGTATCAGCCCAGATCAATTTCTCGTAAAACCGCTTATCCGGTCCTAACGGGCGAGGTGGCTATGGTAGGGGCTCCACTGGACACCACCAGAGCTGACAGGGGAGGTGCGGCTGCGCCTGTCGACCGCAGAGGGATGCTGAGGCGTCTTCTCGGGCCGGCGGGGAAGCCGAAATCCGTGACCGACACTGCCGCTGACCACAGCCGGACCGCCGGCTTCGCCGCCGGCGACGCCCAGACCGCGAGCTTCACCACCGACGCGGACGGGCAGGCGTGGACTCCGCCCACCTGGGAGGAGATCGTCAGCACCCACAGCGGCCGCGTCTACCGCCTGGCCTACCGCCTCACGGGCAACCAGCACGACGCCGAGGACCTCACCCAGGAGGTCTTCGTCCGCGTCTTCCGTTCCCTCTCGACGTACTCGCCGGGCACCTTCGAGGGCTGGCTGCACCGCATCACCACCAACCTGTTCCTGGACATGGTCCGGCGCAAGCAGCGCATCCGCTTCGACGCCCTCGGCGAGGACGCGGCCGAGCGCCTGCCGAGCAAGGAGCCGACCCCGCAGCAGGTCTTCAACGACGCCCACT
The DNA here is from genome assembly GCF_042793175.1 of Streptomyces sp. NPDC056580. Lineage (NCBI taxonomy): Bacteria > Bacillati > Actinomycetota > Actinomycetes > Kitasatosporales > Streptomycetaceae > Streptomyces > Streptomyces sp. NPDC056580. The sequence goes on from NZ_JBHTVE010000008.1 coordinate 253,735, forward strand.
TCGACGCCGACGTGCAGCAGGCGCTGGACACCCTCGCGCCCGAGTTCCGCGCCGCCGTCGTGCTGTGCGACATCGAGGGACTGTCGTACGAGGAGATCGCCGCGACCCTCGGCGTGAAGCTCGGCACGGTCCGCTCCCGCATCCACCGCGGCCGCTCCCAGCTCCGCAAGGCCCTCGCCCACCGGTCGCCCGAGGCCCGCAAGGCCGGGCGGCGCTCCTTCGTGGCCCGTGTCCCCGCTCTGGGGGGAGGGGGCGCGACCGCGTGAACGGATCCCGTCCGAAACCCGCTCGGGCGCACCTCGCCGAGCAGCACCTGGGAGACCGGCTCTCCGCCCTGGTGGACGGGGAGCTCGGTCATGAGTCGCGCGAGCGCGTCCTCGCCCACCTGGCCACCTGCACCCGGTGCAAGGCGGAGGCGGACGCCCAGCGCCGGCTGAAGAACGTGTTCGCCGAGGCGGCCCCGCCGCCCCCCTCCGAGAGCTTCCTGGCCCGTCTCCAGGGCCTTCCCGGGGGAGGTGACCTGGACGGCGGCGGCACGCCGGCGCCCGGGGGAGGCTTCCTCGGGCGAGGCGCCGAGGCCGGGGTCTTCGGGGTGAGCCGCGAGGAGCGCTTCGAGTTCGGCTACGTACCCGCCGCTCCCGTCCACGCCGTGGCCCCCGCCCCCGAGGAGCGCGGCTTCCGCATACACCCCGTCGGCCGCCCGGACGCCGACCGCCCCGCCTCGCGCGGACTGCGGTTCGCGGCCGCCGCCGCCGGGGCGGTGTCGCTGGCCGCGGTCGCCCTCGGCGGCGTCACCACCGCCATCCCCGGCGGCCTCGCCGCGGACGCCCGCGGCGGCGCCGGCACGGGCAGCGTGGTCCCGGCCCGCTCGGCGGGCGCCGGCACGGCCGCGAGCGCGGCGACGCCGGACGCGCAGCGCCGCCGTGCGGTGGGGCCGCTGCTCGCCCAGGGCGGCACCCTGCCCGGCCCGGACCCGGCGGCGCCGACGTCCCTGTCGGCCCCCCTGCTGCCCGGAGCCCAGCCGCCCCTGGCCGGGCAGGTCCAGGACGTCATGCGCGACCTGACCACGCCGGTGATGGCCGGCGCGGCCGCGGTCTCGCCGCTGATACGCCCGCTGGGCGACATCACCCCCCTGCCCCTGACCACCTGGCCGGCCGCGCCCGGCCTCGAGGTCACGCCCGGGCCGAACGGCCCGGACGCGCTGTCGGCTCCGGTCACCGACACGCCCTCGGCCGCTCCTTCCGCCCCGTCCGGGCGGAACTGACGGAAGTCTCACCACCAGGCGGTACCCGTCCGACAGGTGGGCCGGGTACCGTTGAGCGACCGAGGATCGCAAGGAGCGCCAGGTGTTCAATGACATAGGACCACTCGAGCTGGTGACCATCATTGTTCTCGCTGTGCTCGTGTTCGGTCCGGACAAGCTCCCCAAGGTCATCCAGGACGTGACGCGGACGATCCGGAAGATCCGCGAGTTCTCGGAGAGCGCCAAGCAGGACATCCGCAGCGAGCTGGGCCCGGAGTTCAAGGACTTCGAGTTCGAGGACCTCAACCCCAAGACGTTCATCCGCAAGCAGATGAACAACGAGGACCTGGGGCTGAAGGAGATCCGCAACGGGTTCGACCTGAAGAAGGAGATGGCCGAGGTCACGGACGCGGTCAACAGCCGCGACGGCCAGACGTCGTCCTCGTCGTCCTCCTCGTCCGGCGGTCGCATCGACATGACCAAGAAGCCCCAGGACTCCGGCAAGGACGTCCGTCCGGCCTTCGACGCCGACGCCACCTGAGCCCGAACGGGCGTCAGGTGACGCACCTCACAACCCGCTCACGTCGTACAAGTCCCCGGTGGGCCGCACGCGCGACCCACGCGCCGGGCGGTTTCCGTGCCGCCCTCACCGGTGTGGATATGCTGCCGAGTTGTTGTGCGGTCCGGACGAGGACGCCCGAAGGGGGGCGGGCCACCCCGGTCCGACGAGAGCGAGGAGGCGTCCGGGCAGATGGAGACGACGAGTCGGGTGGGCGCGCAGCCGCCGGCCGCGGAGGGCGGAAGACAGCTCCCCTCCGCCCCGCGCACCATCGACGGGTACCTGCGGGCGCCCTTCCCCTGGTACGGCCTCGACGAGGCCTTCACGGGGCCGCGCTGGCTGATGCAGGTCGGCACGGCGGCAGACGGCGCCGTCGAGCACGGGTCGATCGGGCACGGTGACGAGCCCTCCGTGCGCAACGAGCACGTGGCCGCGGCCACGGACGAGCCGAGGGAGAAGTTCGCGGTGGTCGTCACCGTCGCCGCCAACCCCTCCCGCCGGAGCGCCGACGGCACGGGTCTGCTGGAGGCGACGTCGGTCTCCTCGGCGGCCTGGCTTGCGGGCGTGGGGCTGCTGTCCTTCACCTGGCCCGGGCAGATGGACCACACCCTGCGCGACGACTGGCTGGACCAGCAGACCGAGACCGCCTGGGCGCTGGCCGACGACCTAGAGGGACCGGAGTGGTCCAGCCTCTCCCTGCCGGTGGACGGGACGCCCATGCCCTTCTACTACCGGGAGTCCGAGTTCGGCTGGGTGCTGGCCGGCACCACCGGCTCCGGCGTGCACGTCGGCGCCTACGGGCGGGGGATGAGCGCGTACGGACTGGGCTTCTCGGTCGTCAAGGACGTCGCCGCGTACGCCTGACGGACCCGCGGGCACACGAAAGGGGCGCCGGTACCGCTCGGCGCCCCTTCGTCCCGGGCCGGACGGCCGCGAGAGGGCTCAGAACTTGTTCTTGGGGGTCAGCCCCAGCGACAGGCCCGACAGGCCGCGCTGACGGCCGCCCAGCTTCCCCGCGATGGCCCGCAGGGCCGAACCCGCCGGGGAGTCCGGGTCGCTCAGGACCACCGGCTTGCCCTCGTCGCCGCCCTCGCGCAGCCGGACGTCGATCGGGATGCTGCCGAGCACCGGGACCGACGCACCCGTGGTGCGGGTGAGGCCGTCCGCGACCGTCTGGCCGCCGCCGGTGCCGAAGACGTCGACCATCTCGCCGCAGTGCGGGCAGGGCAGGCCGGACATGTTCTCGACCACGCCGACGATCTTCTGGTGGGTCTGCACGGCGATGGAGCCGGCCCGCTCGGCGACCTCGGCCGCCGCCTGCTGGGGAGTCGTCACGACCAGGATCTCGGCGTTCGGGACGAGCTGCGCGACCGAGATCGCGATGTCACCGGTGCCGGGCGGCAGGTCGAGCAGCAGGACGTCCAGGTCGCCCCAGTACACGTCGGCGAGGAACTGCTGGAGCGCGCGGTGCAGCATCGGGCCGCGCCAGACGACCGGCGCGTTGCCCGGGGTGAACATGCCGATGGAGATGACCTTCACACCGTTCGCGGACGGCGGCATGATCATGTTCTCGACCTGGGTCGGACGGCCGTCCGCGCCCAGCATGCGCGGCACGCTGTGGCCGTAGATGTCGGCGTCCACGACACCGACCTTCAGGCCGTCGGCCGCCATCGCCGCGGCCAGGTTGACCGTCACCGAGGACTTGCCGACGCCGCCCTTGCCGGAGGCGACCGCGTAGACCCGGGTGAGGCTGCCCGGCTTGGCGAAGGGGACCTCGCGCTCGGCCTGGCCGCCGCGCAGCGCGTTCGCCAGCTCCTTGCGCTGCTCGTCGCTCATCACGTCCAGCGAGACGGTGACGCCGGTGACGCCCTCGACCCGGGAGACGGCCTCGGTCACCCGCTGGGTGATCGTCTCGCGCATCGGGCAGCCGGAGACCGTCAGGTACACGGTGACCGCGACCGCGCCGTCCTCCCCGACCTCCACCGACTTGACCATCCCCAGCTCGGTGATGGGCCGGTTGATCTCAGGGTCGTTCACCGTCGCCAGTGCCTCGCGCACCGCGTCTTCCGTAGCCATAGAGACGATGGTACGGCGCTCCGAGGGGCCCGGGGGTAGCGGCTCAGCGGTCGTCTGCGTCACGTCCGGGCGACCGTTCCGCCCGCTCTGCCGGGAATACGACGTGCCCGTCGTGGCGCCGCCGCTCCTCCAGTTCCTTCACCAGGTCCTGCAGCTCCGAGCGGATCCAGTCGCGGGTGGCCACCTCGCCGAGGCCGGTGCGCAGCGCGGCGACCTCCCTGGTCAGGTACTCGGTGTCGGCGATGGACCGCTCGTTCTGCTTGCGGTCCTGCTCCAGGTTGACCCGGTCGCGGTCGTCCTGCCTGTTCTGCGCCAGCAGGATCAGCGGGGCCGCGTAGGAGGCCTGCAGGGACAGCATCAGGGTCAGGAAGATGAACGGGTACTGGTCGAAGCGCAGCCCCACCGGCGCGGCCACGTTCCACAGGACCCACAGGATGATGACGACCGTCATCCAGACGATGAACCGCCCCGTGCCGAGGAAGCGGGCGATCCGCTCCGACAGCCGGCCGAACGCCTCCGGGTCCCACTCGGGCAGGATCCGGCGCCTCGGCGGGCGCGGCTGGTCCAGCCGGGGGGTGCGGGGCCGGGGGGCGGCCGTGGCGCCCGCCGGGTTGCGCTCGCGGGTCGCGGTGTCGCGCTCAGGAGCCATGAGTGGCCGCCTCCTCTCCCTCGTCCAGGTGGAACTCCGTCTCCCGCCAGTCGTCGGGCAGCATGTGGTCCAGGACGTCGTCCACGGTGACCGCGCCGAGCAGCGAGCCGGACTCGTCCACCACGGGGGCGGCCACCATGTCGTACGCGGCGAAGAACCCGGCGACGACCGGCAGGGCGGCGTCCGGGTCCAGGGTCTGCAGATCGTCGTCGACCATCGAGCTGACCAGGGTGTACGGGGGATCGCGCAGCAGCCGCTGGAAGTGGACCGTGCCCAGGTACTTGCCGGTCGGGGTCTCGTCGGGCGGGCGGCAGACGTAGACCTGGGCGGCGAGCGCGGGGGAGAGGTCCTGGTTGCGGACCCGGGCGAGCGCGTCGGCGACGGTGGCGTCCGGGCGCAGCACGATCGGCTCGGTGGTCATCAGACCGCCCGCGGTGTGCTCCTCGTAGGACATCAGGCGCCGCATGTCGGCCGCGTCGGCGGGCTTCATCAGGCTCAGCAGCCGCTCCTTGTCCGCCTCCGGCAGCTCGGACAGCAGGTCGGCCGCGTCGTCCGGGTCCATGGCCTCCAGGACGTCGGCCGCGCGCTCCTCGGCCAGCTTGCCGAGGATCTCGATCTGGTCGTCCTCCGGCAGCTCCTCCAGGACGTCGGCCAGGCGGTCGTCGTCCAGGGCCGCGGCGACCTCGGCGCGGCGCTTGGCGGACAGGTGGTGCAGCACGTTGGCGAGGTCGGCCGGGCGGAGCTGCTCGAACGTGGCGAGCAGGTTCTCGGCGCCCTGTCCGTGCTCCTCGAGCGAGAAGCCGGTGACGGCCGACCACTCGACGGTCAGCGTCTCGCCCTTGGCCCGGCGGAAGGCGCCGCCCCTGCGGCCCCTGCGGACGAAGACGCGGTCGATCTCCCAGTCCCGGCGGGCGGGGAGCTGCTGGACGGACAGGTCGAGGACGGTGACCTCCTCGTCGCCCTCCACCAGCTTCACCCGCCGGTCCAGCAGTTCGCCGAAGACCAGCCGCTCGGTGGGCCGCTGCTCGAAACGGCGCATGTTGAGCACGCCGGTGGTGATGACCTGTCCGGACTCGATGCCGGTCACCCGGGTCATGGGCAGGAAGATGCGGCGCCGGGTGGACAGCTCGACGACCAGCCCGAGGACGCGCGGGGGCCGTCGCCCGACGCGCAGCATGACCACCAGGTCGCGTACGCGACCCACCTGGTCGCCGCTCGGATCGAAGACGGGGACCCCGGCGAGGTGCGAGACGAAGATCCGGGGGGCGCCGGCTGCCATGACTGTGCTTCCTTTGCTCGCCTTGCGTGGGATTGCTGTTCTCTGCCCGCTCGCGTGCGCTTCAGGCTAGCCCGTACCGATCGGATACGCCCTGGTGGGCGGTCCGGACGGTCCGGCTCCGCCGGTCGGGCGGGGCCCCGGTACGCTGCCGTACGCCGCTCAGCACCCGTCAGAAAGGCAGCCCTTGCTGTGACTGCGATGCCCCTGGGCCGTGTTCGCCGGGCCGCGCTGGTGACCGCGACGTGCGCGCTGGCGGTGACGGGAGCGACGGTGCTGACGGGGTGCAGCGACGATCCGGACGCCGGGACCAACGGGGTCGGCAAGCTGCCCGCCGGCGAGATCCAGGCGAGGACCCGGGCCGCCGCGGAGGCGGCCCCCGCCGTGCGGCTGTCCGGGACCGTGGTCACCAGCGGGCGTACGTACCGGCTGGACATGCGGCTGAAGGACGACGGCGGCACCGGTTCGGTCACCTCCCGGGGCGCCACCTTCCGGCTGCTGCGGGTCGGAACCCAGCTGTACCTGAAGGCCGACGCGCGGTTCTGGAACGGCGGCGACGAGTCCGCGGCGGGCACGCTCGACGGCAAGTACGTGAAGGTGCCCCAAGGAGACCCCGCGTACAAGAAGTTCAGCGGTTTCACGGACAAGGACGTCCTCCTCGACGGTCTGCTGACCCTGCACGGCTCGCTGGCGACCGACGGCCACCACGACACAGCGGGTACCCCAACCATCCGCGTCACCGGCGACGGCGGCGACGGCGGCACCCTGGACGTCTCCCTGGACGGCAAGCCGTACCCGCTGCGCCTGGTGCGCGCCGCCTCCGCGGGCACCCTGGCCTTCTCCGACTGGGGCAAGGACTTCACCGTGACCCGGCCCGCGAAGGGCGAGACGGTCGACTACGGCAAGCAGCTGCCGACGTCGTAGCCCGCACGCCCCCGGCGCTAGCGCTTCTTCCGGCGCCCGGCCAGCAGGCGGTGCAGGCCCGCCGGGGCCGGCCGGCGGGTCGTCGCCGGGGACGGCACCGGACGCTCCGCCAGGCTCCCGGAGGGCAACGGAAGCGGGGACCCGTCCGGCACCAGGCGCAGCACCCTGCACTCCCGGGCCCAGCGGGCGGGCATCTCCTCGCCGTCGGGGGCGTTCAGCCGCTTGCCCTTCAGCTCGGCCACCGCGGCCTCCCACTCCGGCGAGCCGGCGCCCAGCTCCGACACGGTGGCCCGCCAGGTCACCAGCCGGCCCCCCTTGTCCTTGCTGCGCACGCTCACCTCGGCCGAGCCGCCGTCGCCGAGGCCGGTCAGCGGCTGCTCCCCGGGTCCGTCGCCCACCAGGCACACCGCGCCCTCGTGCCACACGTGCCACAGAGCGCGCGCCGCCGGGGCCCCGGCGCCCTTGACCCAGATGAGGCCGGACTTCTTGGTGGCCTCCTCGACGAGGGCCTGGTCGAGCAGCTCGCTTGTCATGAGCCCAGCCTAACCAGGGCCGGTCACAGCCAGCCGTTGCGCTTCAGGGTGCGGTGGATGCCCAGGCACAGGGCGACCGTGACGCCCATGATCACCGGGTAGCCGTACCGCCAGTGCAGCTCCGGCATGTACTTGAAGTTCATCCCGTACACCCCGCAGACCATCGTCGGCACGGCGATGATCGCGGCCCAGGCGGTGATCTTGCGCATGTCCTCGTTCTGCGCGACGGACGCCTGCGCCAGGTTGGCCTGGAGGATGGAGTTGAGCAGTTCGTCGAAGCCCAGCACCTGCTCCTGGACCCGGGCGAGGTGGTCGGCGACGTCCCGGAAGTACTTCTGGATGTCGGGGTCGACCAGCCGCATCGGGCGCTCGCTCAGCAGCTGCATGGGCCGCAGCAGCGGGGCCACCGCCCGCTTGAACTCCAGCACCTCACGCTTGAGCTGGTAGATCCGCGCCGAGTCCACACCGCGCGAGACCCCGCCCCGCCGGCCCGGCGAGAAGACCTCGGTCTCCACCTCGTCGATGTCGACCTGCACCGCGTCGGCCACCGCGATGTAGCCGTCCACCACGTGGTCCGCGATCGCGTGCAGCACGGCCGAGGGGCCCTTGGCGAGCAGTTCGGGGTCGTCCTGCAGCCGGTGCCGCAGCGCCCGCAGCGAGCCCTGGCCGCCGTGCCGGACGGTGATGAAGAAGTCCCGGCCGGTGAAGCACATGACCTCGCCGGTCTCCACCACCTCGCTGGTCGCGGTGAGCCGGTCGTGCTCGATGTAGTGGATGGTCTTGAAGACGGTGAACAGCGAGTCGTCGTACCGCTCCAGCTTGGGCCGCTGGTGGGCCTGCACCGCGTCCTCCACGGCCAGCGGGTGCAGCCCGAACTCCCGGGCGATGCCGGCGAATTCCGACTCCGTCGGCTCGTGCAGCCCGATCCACACGAACCCGCCGTCGCGGCGCACCAGCCGCATCGCCTCCTGCGGGCTCAGCGGCTCCGCGCTGCGCACCCGGGCGCCGTCGCGGTAGACGGCGCAGTCGACGACGGCCGAGGGCGTGGCGGGGTCACGCGTGGTGTCGTAGGGCGCGCTCTGCTCCTTGCGCGGCGAGACGCGGGACGACGGGCGGACCACGGCGCGCAGGTCGCGGATCATCGACATGGGCAGGCTCCTTCGCGGGCGGGCAGCGAAAGCGCGCGTCTACGGGTGGAACTACCCGGAATGGGGACGTCCTGCGGAGTCTTCCCGGCGTTCGGGCGGGGAAGGATGTTTGGCACGTCCACAAAGCGGGGAGCACCGCACCGTCGCGGTGGCGTCTTCACTGCTGACGCAGAACTGATTCAGGTCAGGTCAGACAGATCAGGCAAGGCGAGACGAAGTGCTCTTCCGAACGACGACGCGAAAGGGAAGGCGGCGGCCAGCCGGGAACTACATCAGCAGCCGGAAGAGCGAGTGGTACTGCACGGTCGACTTCGATCCATGACAGCCCCACCTCCTCCGGCCGGTCCCTCGTAAGGGAGTCTCAGCGTCGGGACTCGATAGCGACGCTTCTGCGTGCTGCCCCGAACCACCGGCTCAGCGTAGCAGCAGCCCGTGGTGTCAAGGTGCAGCTTTGCCCGGTGCTGACGAGTTCTATGCTCACCGCATGGTTGATGTTCTTCCTCTGGTAGAGGCACGGTTGAACACCGCGCTGGGCGAACCGGACGCGCGCGCCGCGGTCACCTTTCTCGGTACGGACCGCATCGAGGTGCTCCGGTTCCACGAGGGGGACGTGGTCCGCTACGCCACGCTCGGCATGTCCGCCCACCCCATGACCGACCCCACGGCGGTGCTCGCCGACCCCGTCAGGGGCCCGCGCGCCGAGCTGGTGCTGTCGGTCCGCGCCGGTCTCGCCGACACCGACAAGGTGCTCCGCCCGCTCGCCGTGCTCGCCGCGTCCCCGCAGGTGGAAGGTGTGGTGGTGGCTCCGGGCGCGTCCCTGGACGTCGGCGGACCGCTGTGGCCCGGCGCCCCCTTCAGCTCCGTCCTGGTGGGCGAGCCGGGCGGACTCGTCGAGGATCTGGCGCTGGACGACCCGATGGAGCCGGTGCGGTTCCTGCCGCTGCTGCCGATGACCCCCAACGAGGCCGCCTGGAAACGGGTCCACGGCGCCCAGGCCCTCCAGGAGCGCTGGCTGGCGAGCGGGACGGACCTGCGGGATCCCGCCCGCAGGTCCGCCCCGCTGGATGCCGCACCCGAGTGAGCAAGGTCACCAACGCCCGCTCCTGGGCGGTCAGTTGGCGAAGACGCCGACACCGTCCTCGGAGGCGTGCCGGGGCTCAAGCTCCTCCGCCTCGTGGGTGAGGGCCCGGCGCCGTACGAGGACCACGGCCGCGCCGAGCACGGCGGTGACCGCCGCGACCACGAACGGGATGTGGATGTCGGTCCACTCCTCGATCTTCGGCGCGAAGTAGGGCGCGGCGGCGGCCGCGAACCAGCGGACGAAGTTGTAGCCCGCGCTCGCCACCGGGCGCGGCGCGTCCGACACGCCGAGGGCCAGTTCGGTGTAGACGGTGTTGTTCACGCCGATGAAGGCGCCGGACAGGATCGTGCAGACGACGGCGGTGCTGTGGTCGCCGTAGCCGAGCACCAGCACGTCCGCCGCGAGCAGCACCAGCGAGCCGCCGAGCACCTTCAGCGAACCGAACCGCGCCTGCATGCGCGGGGCCACGATCACCGAGAAGACCGCCAGCAGCACGCCCCAGGCGAAGAACACCGCGCCGGAGCGGTACGGGGTCATGTTCAGCACGAACGGCGTGAAGGCCAGCACCGTGAAGAACGTGTAGTTGTAGAAGAACGCCGAGACGGCCGCCGAGGCCAGGCCGCCGTGGCCGAGCGCCTTGACCGGGTCCAGTATCGAGGTCTTCCGGGCGGGCTTCGGCTGCTCCTTCAGGAACGCCGTGATGCACAGGAAGCCGATCGCCATCAGCGTGGCCGTGCCGAAGAAGGGGTAGCGCCAGCTGATGTTGCCGAGCAGTGCGCCGAGCAGCGGGCCGCACGCCATGCCGAGCCCGAGGGCGGACTCGTAGAGCAGGATCGCCGCCGCGCTGCCCCCGGCCGCCGCGCCGACGATCACCGCGAGGGCGGTGGAGACGAACAGCGCGTTGCCGAGGCCCCAGCCCGCCCGGAAGCCGACGAGCTGGCCGACCGAGCCGGAGGTGCCGGCCAGGGCCGCGAAGACGATCACGAACGCGAGGCCGAGCAGCAGGGTCTTGCGGCCGCCGATGCGGCTGGAGACGAAGCCGGTCAGCAGCATCGCCACCGCGGTGATCAGGAAGTAGGAGGTGAAGAGCAGGGACACCTGGCTGGGTGTGGCGTGCAGGCCCTGCGCGATGGACGGCAGGATCGGGTCGACCAGGCCGATGCCCATGAAGGCGACGACGGAGGCGCCGGCCGTGGCCCACACCGCCTTGGGCTGTCGCAGGATGCCGCCGGCTCCCGCGTCGAAGGAGTCCATGTGCTTCTCCCGTCCCGGTTACAGATAGTTGGTTTATGCACATAGTAAGTTAGCAGGGCTAATTAATGCAAGATGCATCTAGTTCTGCCTGGTGGGGCGGGCCGTGCGGCTTCCGCCCGGACGGGTGATCGTCCTTGACGCGGGCCGGTCGGGGTAGGACCGTGGAGCCCTATGAGGGGCGAACCCAGTTGCCCGAAGTGTGGTGGCCGGGTCAGGGCTCCCGGCCTCTTCGCCGATTCCTGGCAGTGCGAAGCACACGGGACGGTGTATCCGCTGCAGCCCGTGATCCCGCCCAGCGTCGAGGCGCTCAACGTGGTCGTGCACCGCACGCAGGTCCCGGTGTGGATGCCGTGGCCGCTGCCGGTCGGATGGCTGTTCACGGGCGTGGCCTACGCCGGGGACGACCGCAGCGGCGGCCGTGCCACCGCCGTGGCGTGCACCGGCCCAGGCCCGCTGGGCGGCGTGGGCGAGCTGATCCTCGTCGCCGAGGAGCTCGGCGTCGGCCTCGGCGCGCGGTACGCCGGCCTCGGGGGCCCGGACCCGGGCCCGTACATGAACGTCGAGAAGCCGCCCCAGGCCAAGGTGCTGGCCGCCGGCCGCCCCACCCCGCTCTGGCATGTCTCCGGCGGTCCCGACGACCGCGCGGTCTTCGCCGGCGAGGCGCTCGGGCTGTGGCTGTGGGCGGTGGTGTGGCCGGAGCAGTCCGGCCTGCTGATGTACGACGAACTGGTGCTGGCGGACCTGCGGGACGCGGGCGCCGAGATAGACCTGGTGCCGTGCGGCGCGCTGTCGCCGAGGCTGCTGGAACCCTGAGTGCCGGCTGTAGGGGGCGCCCTGGGGGTGCGGGTGTGACAGGGCATCCTGTTCCGGCCGCTATCCTTGGGTGTCCCCTTCCGTCCCGTCACCGCCTGGAGCAGCCGTGCGCATCGACCTGCACTGTCACTCCACGGCCTCCGACGGCACGGACACCCCGGCCGGACTGGTGCGCAACGCCGCCGCGGCCGGTCTGGACGTCGTCGCGCTGACCGACCACGACACCACCCGCGGGCACGCCGAGGCGATCGCCGCGCTGCCCGAGGGCCTGACCCTGGTCACCGGGGCCGAGCTGTCCTGCCGGGTCGACGGCGTCTCCATGCACATGCTGGCCTACCTCTTCGACCCCGAGGAGCCCGCTCTGCTCGCCGAGCGCGAGCTGGTCCGGGACGACCGGGTGCCGCGGGCCCGGGCCATGGTCGCCAAGCTCGACGAGCTGGGCGTGCCGGTCACCTGGGAGCAGGTGGAGCGGATCGCCGCCGGCGGTTCCGTGGGGCGGCCGCACGTCGCCACCGCGCTGGTCGAGCTGGGCGTCGTGCCCACCGTCGGTGACGCGTTCACCGGGGAGTGGCTCGCCGACGGCGGCCGGGCCTTCGTGGAGAAGCACGAGACCGACCCCTTCGAGGTGATCCGGCTGGTCAAGGGCGCGGGCGGGGTGACCGTGTTCGCGCACCCGGCCGCCGCCAAGCGCGGCCGTACGGTGCCGGAGCCGGTGATCGCCGAGATGGCGGCGGCGGGACTGGACGGCATCGAGGTCGACCACATGGACCACGACGCCGACGCGCGGGCCCGGCTGCGCGGCCTCGCCGGTGAGCTGGGGCTGCTGGTCACGGGGTCCTCGGACTACCACGGCAGCCGCAAGACCGTCTCGCTGGGCGCGTACACGACGGACCCCGAGGTCTACGGCGAGATCACCCGGCGGGCCACGGGCGCGTTCCCGGTGCCGGGGACCGGCGGAGCCTGAGGCGGCCTGCCCGCCTCGCCCGATCCCCCCGTACCGCTCACTTCAGCAAGGCCTGTAGCACCACCATGTTCGACCTCGCCGTCTTCGGCTCCCTGTTCCTGACCCTCTTCGTCATCATGGATCCCCCGGGGATCACCCCGATCTTCCTCGCCCTGACCGCCGGCCGTCCGGCCAAGGTGCAGAAGCGCATGGCCTTCCAGGCCGTGTGCGTGGCGGGCGGGGTCATCGCCACCTTCGGCGTCCTGGGCCACCAGATCCTCGACTACCTGCACGTCTCCGTCCCCGCGCTGATGATCGCGGGCGGTCTGCTGCTCCTGCTGATCGCGCTGGACCTGCTCACCGGAAAGACCGACGAGCCGAAGCAGACCAAGGACGTGAACGTCGCCCTGGTGCCGCTGGGCATGCCGCTGCTGGCGGGGCCCGGCGCCATCGTGTCCGTCATCCTCGCCGTGCAGAAGGCCGGGAGCGTCGCCACGCAGGTGTCGGTGTGGGCCGCGATCCTCGCGATCCACGTCGTGCTGTGGCTGGTGATGCGTTACTCGCTGCTGATCATCCGGGTCATCAAGGACGGCGGCGTGGTCCTGGTGACGCGGCTCGCGGGCATGATGCTCTCCGCGATCGCGGTGCAGCAGATCATCAACGGGGTCACTCAGGTGATCCGGGGGAGCTGAGAAGCGGGCCTCGGCTCCCCCGGAAAGCTTGAGTGAGCGCCGGGTGTTACGAGGCCGGGCTCTCGGCCGGACGGATCCAGAGGCGCTGTCCTACGGCGGCGGCCTGCTGAACGATCCGGTTGACGGAGGCGGCGTCCACGACGGTGCTGTCCACGGTGGTGCCGTCGACCTCGTCGAGTCGCATGATTTCGAAGCGCACGGGCTTCTCCCTTCGTCTGGTCATCCTCCTGCGGAGAACTACTGGTGTGACGTGCTGTCGTAGGTATCCAACGGGCTGCGTGTTACAAACATTCCCTACGCTAAATAAATTTTTCGAACGTCTAATTACTGACCGGTAAGCGGCGTCCGTGAGACTGACCGAGAGCGGTTGTGTTCGCAGCGTGATCGCCGGGACAATGGACGTGATGAACGACGACCTGGCGGCCCTCGCCGCCCGCATCGACCACACCAACGAGCTGCTGCAGCGCATGCTCGTCGAGGTGGCGAAGACGCCCTCGACCCACGCGATCTTCGTCGACGCGGGATACCTCTACGCGGCCGCGGGCCGGCTCGTCGCCGGGACGGAGGACCGGCGCGCCTTCGACCTGGACGCCGAGGGCCTGATCGACGCCCTCATCGACAGGGCCCGCACGATCTTCGCCGACAGCCGGCTGCTGCGCGTCTACTGGTACGACGGCGCCCGCCGCCGCATCCACACCGCCGAGCAGCAGACCATCGCCGAACTGCCCGACGTCAAGGTCCGTCTCGGCAACCTCAACGCCAACAACCAGCAGAAGGGCGTCGACTCACTCATCCGCAGCGACCTGGAGTCACTGGCCCGGCACCGCGCCATCAGCGACGCGGCCCTGCTCGGCGGCGACGAGGACCTGGTGTCGGCGGTGGAGGCGGCCCAGGGCTACGGCGCCCGCGTCCACCTGTGGGGCATCGAGGCCGCCGAGGGCCGCAACCAGGCCGAGCCGCTGCTCTGGGAGGTCGACAGCCAGCGCACCCTGGACCTGGAGTTCTTCAAGCCCTACGTCTCCCGGCGCACGGCCGCCGCCTTCGAGCCCGCCGCCGGGACCCGGCCCACCCGTGAGGACGTCCGCTTCGTCGGCGCCCAGATCGCGGCCAAGTGGCTCTCCGCCCGCGGCCGCGAGGCGCTGGTCGAGCTGCTGCCCGGCCACCCCTACCTGCCCGGCTCCGTCGACCAGGACCTGCTGGTGGAGGCCGAGGGCATGCTCCAGTACTCCCTGCGCGGCCAGGCCGACCTGCGCCGCGCCCTGCGGGACGGCTTCTGGGAGCACCTGCGGACGCAGTACTGAGGCGGTCTGGCGGCCCACCCGCTGGTCATGGTCAGCCTGGGGGCCCCGCCGGTCATGGTCAGCCTGGCGGTCCGCCTCGCGTTGGTCAGCCTGGCGGTCCGCCTCCAACTGGTCAGCCTGGCGCGCGGGAGGCGGGTGTTCAGTCGGCGGGCGCTGGTCGGGTGCTCAGCCGGCGGGCGCGGGGTGGGCGTCCCAGAAGTCGGCGAGCGCCCGGGCCGTGGCGAACGGCTGGTCGGTGTTGGGCGAGTGCTCGGCACCCGCCACGACCGTCCGCCGGGCTCCCAGCCGTTGCGCCATGCCGTCGAGCAGCGCCAGCGGCCAGGTGTCGTCCAGTTCTCCGGACAGCACGTGGAACGGCAGTGCCACGGCGGCGAGTTCGGCGACCCGGTCCGGCTCGGTGCACAACTGCCGCCCGGTGGCGATGAGCTGGGCGGGCTTGTTGCCCAGCCAGCGGCGTCGTAGGTCGGTCCGGTTGCCGAGGCCGTCGGCCGGCCCGCCGGTGGCGGTCTCCTCGGGCGCCTCCATGGCCTGCATCGCGTCCCACACCTCGGCCATCGTCATCACCGCGAGCGCGTCCCGCAGCAGCTTCACTCGCTGCCGCTGGGAAGCCGAGATCTGCGCCGGCCCCGAGGCCATCAGGGTGAGCGAGGCGAAGGGGGAGCGGTCGAGCAGCACGGCCGCGCGCGAGACCTGCCCGCCCAGCGAGTGTCCCAGCAGATGCACCGGCGCCGTCCCGAGCGCCGCCGCCTGTGCGAGCACGTCCCGGGCCAGCTCCTGCTGGGCGTAGGCGTCCTCGTCGTGCTCGGGCCCGTCCGACTCGAACTGCCCGCGCCCGTCCACGGCCACGGTCCGGTACCCGCGCCGGGCCAGCGGCACGTGGAGCGGGTTGAAGTCCTCCTTGCTGCCGGTGAATCCCGGCAGCAGCAGCGCGACGCCCCTGGGCTCGACCCCGTCGGCGACGGGCGCGTCCACCACGGCGAACTCCCCGCGTGTGGTGCGCAGGTGGTACGTGCGGGCGCCGGCGGGCGGGACGAAGGTGGCAGGCCTGCTCATGAGGAAGAGGTTATCCGGCGTGGCGGTGCGGCGGGTGACGGGCCGTGCACGGGGCGGAGGCGGGGCCGGAACGCCGATGGCCCGGCCCACGGAAGGTGGGCCGGGCCATCGGCGTGGTGCCGTGCCGTCGTCCGGCTGGTGTGCCGGGGTGCGGGTCAGGCTTCGGGCGTCTCCACGGACGCCGCCGCCTTACGGGTACGGCGGGCCTTCGGAGCCGCCTCGGCGGCCTCGGCGGCGGGCGCCGTCGCCTTGCGGGTGGTCCGGCGGCGCGGCTTGGCCTCCGGCCCCTCGGTGGCCTGCGCCGGGATCTCCGGGACCGCCGCCTCGGCGACGGCCTTACGGGTCCGGCGCGCCTTGGGCGCGGCCACCTCGGCCCCGTCCACGGCGGCCTCGGCGGCAGCGGCGGTCTTGCGGGTCCGGCGCGGCTTGGCCTCGGCCTCGGCCTCAGAGGCCTCGACGGTCTCCGGGGCGGCGGCTGCCTTCTTGCGGGTGCGGCGGGGCTTGGCCTCGGCGGCTTCCGCGGTGTCGACGGCGGCCTCGGCGGCAGCGGCGGTCTTGCGGGTCCGGCGCGGCTTGGCCTCGGCCTCGGCCTCAGAGGCCTCGACGGTCTCCGGGGCGGCGGCTGCCTTCTTGCGAGTGCGGCGGGGCTTGGCCTCCGTGGCTTCCGCGGTGTCGACGGCGGCCTCGGCGGCAGCGGCGGTCTTGCGGGTCCGGCGCGGCTTGGCCTCGGCCTCGGTCTCGGGGGCCTCGACGGCCTCCGGGGCGGCGGCTGCCTTCTTGCGAGTGCGGCGGGGCTTGGCCTCCGTGGCTTCCGCGGTGTCGACGGCGGCCTCGGCGGCAGCGGCGGTGTCCACGGCGGCCTCGGCGGCCGGTTCGGCCGTCTTGCGGGTCCGGCGGCGCGGCTTCGGCTCGGCGGCCTCGACCACGGCCTCGGGCGCTGCCGTCACGGGCGCCGGGTCGGCCACGATCGCGGGCGCCTCGGTCACGGGCGCCTCGGCCGGCTGGGCCTCGGCGGCCTGGGCAGGCTTGCGCGTACGGCGGCGGCGCGGCTTCTCCGGGGCGTCCAGGACGGCCGGGCCCTCCGCCGTGTCCACCGAAAGCACGGCGGCCGTCTCGGCAGCGGGCGACTCGACGGCGGCCGTCTCGACGGTCGCCTGCGCGGCGCTCGTCACCGGCTCGGCCGCGGCTCCGCCGCGGGTGCGGCGACGGCGGCGCGGGGTGCGGGTCGCCGCGGGCTCCTCGGCGGCGGTGCCGGACCCGGTAGCCGGCGCGGGAGCGGTGGTGCCGTCCAGCGCGGCTCCGCCGCGGGTGCGGCGACGGCGGCGCGGGGTGCTGCGGGCCGGGCGCTCACGCTCGGCCGTGGGGGCGGCGCCGGACTCGGGTCGGCCACCACGGCCGCCCCGGACACGGCCGCGCGCACCGCGGCCACCGGTCTCGCCCAGGTCCTCGAGCTCCTCCGCGTCGAGCCCGGCGCGGGTCCGCTCCGAGCGCGGCAGTATGCCCTTGGTGCCCGCGGGGATGCCGAGCTCGGAGAACAGGTGCGGGGACGTGGAGTACGTCTCCACCGGGTCGCCGAAGCCCAGGTCCAGCGCCTTGTTGATGAGCTGCCAGCGCGGGATGTCGTCCCAGTCGACGAACGTGATCGCCGTGCCCTTGGCGCCCGCGCGGCCGGTGCGGCCGACGCGGTGCAGGTAGGTCTTCTCGTCCTCGGGGGACTGGTAGTTGATGACGTGGGTCACGCCCTCGACGTCGATGCCGCGGGCGGCGACGTCGGTGCAGACGAGGACGTCGACCTTGCCGTTGCGGAAGGCGCGCAGGGCCTGCTCGCGGGCGCCCTGGCCGAGGTCGCCGTGGACCGCGCCGGAGGCGAAGCCGCGCCGCTCGAGCTGCTCGGAGATGTCGGCGGCGGTGCGCTTGGTGCGGCAGAAGATCATCACGAGTCCGCGGCCTTCGGCCTGCAGGATGCGGGAGACCATCTCCGGCTTGTCCATGGAGTGCGCGCGGTAGACGAACTGCTTGATGTTGGCGACCGTCGCGCCCTCGTCGTCCGGCGCGGTGGCGCGGATGTGGGTGGGCTGCGACATGTAGCGCCGCGCGAGACCGATGACCGCGCCCGGCATGGTGGCCGAGAACAGCATGGTCTGGCGCTTGGCCGGGAGCATGTCGATGATCTTCTCGACGTCGGGCAGGAAGCCCAGGTCGAGCATCTCGTCGGCCTCGTCGAGGACCAGGCACTTGACGTGCTTCAGGTTCAGCTTCTTCTGGCCCGCCAGGTCGAGCAGCCGGCCCGGGGTGCCGACGACCACGTCGACGCCCTTCTTCAGGGCCTCGACCTGGGGCTCGTAGGCCCGGCCGCCGTAGATCGCGGTGACGCGCACGTTGCGCACCTTGCCCGCGGTCAGCAGGTCGTTGGTGACCTGCTGGCACAGCTCGCGCGTCGGGACGACGACCAGTGCCTGCGGGGCCTCGGTCAGTGCCTCGGGGGCGGCGCGGCCGGCCTCGACGTCGGCGGGGACCGTCACCCGCTCCAGGAGCGGGAGGCCGAAGCCCAGCGTCTTGCCGGTGCCGGTCTTGGCCTGGCCGATGACGTCCGTGCCGGAAAGGGCGACGGGAAGCGTCATCTCCTGGATGGGGAAGGGGGTGATGATGCCGACGGCCTCCAGGGCCTCGGCCGTCTCGGGAAGGATTCCGAGGTCTCGAAAGGTGGTAGTCAGGGTGCTGCCTCTTCTGTGTGGCGCGGCGCGAGGCGAGCGCGGGGGTCTTGACGGACCGTGCCGGGGACGTCGGTTGCCATACGGGCGAACCACTCGGGGCCAGCCGTAAAGCACGGGACCTCTGCCGACGCTCTAGCGCTCGTACCGCTGAGGGTGTCCCTCCGGTCGTCGTACGTATGTTCCGTACGGCCGGGGAGGGCTGTCGGGTCGGAGCCGATCGGGCCACCGACCGGGCATCCTCATGCGTGCGGCCTGTCGGGACACGTCGAACATCATCGACGCACTCAGCCAGGCGCATTACCACCATACCCCGGATTCGCGCACATGCGATGGCCGATTTGCTCACGTAGTCGTGGTCACAGTCGTCGGCCGGGGGCTTCCGGGGCGGGGCGAGCGGACTATTGTGCGCCTCATGACTAGCTCTGACAAGCCTGAGAACGCGCCCGCCGCCGATGCCGGACGCACCGGCGTCGCCGCCCAGGACTGGGCGCGGGCCGCAGCCGACCCGCAGTACCGCGCCGCGGTCGTGGACCTGCTCGGAGCGCTCGCGTACGGCGAGCTCGCGGCGTTCGAGCGGCTCGCGGAGGACGCCAAGCTGGCGCCGACGCTCTCGGACAAGGCGGAGCTGGCGAAGATGGCCTCGGCCGAGTTCCACCACTTCGAGCGGCTCCGCGACCGGCTGACCGAGATCGGTCAGGAGCCGACCGCCGCGATGGAGCCGTTCGTCGCCGCCCTGGACGGCTTCCACCGGCAGACCGCGCCCTCCGACTGGCTGGAGGGCCTGGTGAAGGCGTACGTCGGCGACTCGATCGCCAGCGACTTCTACCGGGAGGTCGCGGCCCGTCTGGACTCCGACACGCGCGAGCTGGTCCTCGCGGTCCTCGACGACACCGGGCACGCCGGCTTCGCGGTGGAGAAGGTGCGTGCGGCGATCGACGCCGATCCGCGCGTGGGCGGCCGATTGGCGCTGTGGGCCCGGCGGCTGATGGGTGAGGCGCTGTCGCAGTCGCAGCGGGTGGTCGCCGACCGGGACGCGCTGTCCACGATGCTCGTGGGCGGTGTGGCCGACGGCTTCGACCTCGCCGAGGTGGGCCGGATGTTCTCCCGCATCACCGAGGCGCACACCAAGCGGATGGCCGCACTGGGCCTCGCGGCCTGATCCCCGGCGTTCGGGGGGCGCGGTGCGCGCCCCCCGGCGGCGTCGCCCGCTACGCCGGGATCGATCGTCGGCGCAGCCGGCGGCCGGCCGGGCGGAGGAGCAGCGACAGGGAGGCCGCCGAGACCACCGCGGCGCCCAGCAGGCTCAGCAGGGCCGTGCCGGGACCGAGCGCGCTGTGGGTGACGAAGTCGCCGAACAGGGCGCCGGCGACGCCCGTCGCGAAGACCAGGGGTGGGGCGGGCAGACGGTGCGCCAGGCGCTGTGTCGCCGCCCAGGCGAGGAGCAGACCGACCATCGCGGATCCGAGTGCTTCCAGGATCATGTCTTGGGTCCCTCCCACGGCCGGCCGGTGCTTCACGGTCGTAGCCCGTCCTACCCGTGACCTGCGGAGTGCAACCCTCCCCTGTGGACGACTCGTGCGCCAACTGTGTGCGGGTGCCACGGACCCGGCGACGGCACGGACACCTCAGGCACGGGCGCCGAAAGACGGAAGGGGCCCGGCGGCGCCATGCCGCCGGGCCCCTTCCGTCGAACGGGACCTACAGCGTGCCGAAGCCGACCTTGCGGACGGTCGGCTCGCCGATCTCCACGTACGCCAGGCGGTCCGCCGGCACCAGGACCTTGCGGCCCTTCTCATCCTCGAGGCTGAGCAGGGGCGCCTTGCCGGCCAGGGCCTCGGACACCAGGCGCTCGACCTCGGCGACGCTCTGACCGCTCTCCAGAACGATCTCGCGGGGCGCGTGCTGCACGCCGATCTTGACCTCCACGGCTATGTCCCTCCGACGGTCAGTGCTGTGCGCGATCTTCCGCGCCGTACCAGCACACATTAGCCCGGTGAGGGGACGTACACGCTGCGGGCCGGAACGCCATCAGCGAACACCGCGGGGGAAGAGACGAGCGTCAGTGGTGGTCCATGCCGTGCAGCGGGAAGCCGGCGATGCCCCGCCACGCCAGCGAGGTCAGCAGCTGCACCGCCTGGTCGCGCGGCACGGTGCGATCGCTGTGCAGCCAGGAGCGCGCCACCACCTGGGCCAGCCCGCCCAGACCGGAGGCGAGCAGCATCGACTCCGCGCGCGAGAGGCCGGTGTCCTCGGCGATGACGTCGCAGATGGCCTCGGCGCAGTCGTTGGTGACCTTGTCGACGCGCTCGCGCACCGCGGGCTCGTTCGTCAGGTCGGACTCGAAGACCAGTCGGAAGGCGCCGCCGTCGTCCTCGACGTAGGCGAAGTAGGCGTCCATGGTGGCGCGGACGCGCTGCTTGTTGTCGGTCGTCGACGCCAGCGCGTTGCGCACCGACTGGATCAGCGCCTCGCAGTGCTGGTCCAGCAGCGCGAGGTAGAGGTCCAGCTTGCCCGGGAAGTGCTGGTAGAGCACCGGCTTGCTGACGCCGGCCCGCTCGGCGATGTCGTCCATCGCCGCGGCGTGGTAGCCCTGCGCGACGAAGACCTCCTGGGCGGCGCCCAGCAGCTGGTTCCGTCGGGCTCGGCGTGGCAGACGTGTGCCACGTGGGCGTGCCGCCTCAGTTTGCTCGATGGCTGTCACGCCGCCTCCCAAAGTCGTCCACGTGCGGTGTAGGCCGCGCGGCCATCGTACTTTTCGGTAACCGTGCTGTGCGCGGTGCGAGCGCAGAATTTCACGTACCGGACGGCGATGAAAGCGGTCGGCGCCCCCTGGCGCGGCCGAACGGACCCCGTGGGACGGCGACGGGGTCAGCGATAGTCGTCCTCGTCGAGCGACACGACGCGCCTCTGCTCGATGAGATCGGCCTCGTTGCCGCGGGTCGGGTCCACGTCCGTGAGCGGTTCGTCGCGCTCCGGGGCGATGTCCGCGTGCTGCTCGGCGGCGTCCCCCTCGGGGGCCTCGACGTCGATCTCGGGGGCGCTGTCGTCCTCCTGGTCCTCGATCGCGTCGGGCTCGATGGGGTCCTCGATGGAGTCGTGGGTCATGGTGGGCTCCCTTCCTACGAACGTCCCTGGAACCAGCAGGGGCCACATGCGGGTGCCCTGTGTCAGAGCCTAGGAGACACCGCGTCGCGGTGCCATGCCGTGGACGCCCGTCGCCCCTGCGGTCGCGCGGCTCCCGGGCGGGGCGTCGCCCCGTCCGGTCCGCGCCGGGTTCCCGGTCCTGCCCCCGTCATGGCGGGCCCTCCTCTGTGACGGCGAACACATGAGCCGCTATGTGATCGTCTCGTAACATTGGCGCATGTCTTCGACCGAGTCGCCGTCCGTTCCGGCCGCAAGTGTCCTTCCCAGGGTCGCGCCCGTCCGGGTCGGCGAGGGCGAGCGGCTGAGGTCGGTGGGGCTCCCGGGGGTCACCCTTTCGGTGCGTTCGCGGCCGCCCGCGCGTGAGGGGCTGCCGCCCGCGTTCTTCGTCCACGGGCTCGGCGGTTCCTCGCAGAACTGGTCGGCGCTGATGGCCGAGCTGGACGGCGACGTGGACGGCGAGGCGGTCGACCTGCCCGGCTTCGGCGACTCCCCGCCCCCGGACGACGGCGACTACTCCATCACCGGGCACGCGCGCGCGGTCATCCGCTGTCTCGACGCCGTCGGCCGCGGCCCGGTGCACCTTTTCGGCAACTCCCTCGGCGGCGCGGTCGCCACGCGCGTGGCCGCCGTACGGCCGGATCTCGTCCGGACGCTCACCCTTGTGTCGCCCGCCCTGCCCGAGCTGCGGATCCAGCGGACCGCGGTGCCGACGGGGCTGCTGGGCGTCCCCGGCATCGCCGCGCTGTTCACCCGGCTCACCCGGGAGTGGACGCCCGAGCAGCGGGTGCGCGGCGTCATGGCGCTCTGCTACGGCGACCCGGCACGCGTGTCCGCCGAGGCGTTCGGGCACGCCGTCGAGGAACTGGAGCGGCGGCTGCAACTGCCCTATTTCTGGGACGCGATGGCACGCTCCGCGCGCGGTATCGTCAACGCCTACACCCTGGGCGGTCAGCACGGGCTGTGGCGCCAGGCCGAGCGCGTCCTCGCCCCGACCCTGCTGATCTACGGCGGCCGCGACCAGCTCGTCGGCTTCCGCATGGCCCGCAAGGCGGCCCGCTCCTTCCGCGACTCGCGTCTGCTGTCGCTGCCGGAGGCGGGGCACGTGGCGATGATGGAGTACCCGGAGGTGGTCGCGGGGGCGTTCCGGGAACTCCTCGCGCAGGCCGCGACACCGGACGGCGATTCCGCCGAGGACACGGAGAGCTGAGGGCTGGTGGGACGCCACAGTCGCCGAGGACCGGCCGCCAAGGCCGGCTCCACGGACATAAACGAACAGGGAGAGGCGCGGGGCGCGGCCCCAGGGGCCGGACGCGAGGTCCGGCTGCCCGGGCAGCGGCAGTTCCCGGGCGGCCCGGCCGCCCAGGAGGCGGCACAGCGCCCGGCGCAGGGGGCGCCCGGCTTCCCGGCCGGCACGCCTGGTCGCGGGGCGCCGCGACCGCCGGACGGCACGCCCGCTCAAGGGGTGCCCCGGCTGCCCGACGGCACCCCCGCACAGGGGGTGCCGCGGTTCGGCGGCGGTGCCTCCCGGGCCCGTGGCGGGCATCCCGAGCAGCGTGAGGCCGGGGGCGGCTGGGGTGAGGTCAGGGGTGCGGCCGACGGCGGCGCCGGGGCCGGCGCCGGGTCCCCGACGGGGTCGGCAGCGGCTTCGGGCGCCCGGAAGGGTGCGGGCGGCGGGCCCGGTACGGCCCTGCCGAGGCAGCGCCGGCGGCAGGGCGGCCCCCGGCAGGAGTACCTCGACGCCTTCGCCGAGGACATCGACGTCTTCGAGTCCGGCCCCGGCCGCCGCGCCGCACCCGGCGGTGGACAGGACGGCCCCGACCCGGAACCGGCGGCTACGGGCGCCGGGTCCGGGTCGGGCGGCGACGGGCCCGAGGCCACCGTGCCCGCTCAGCGCCCCGGCGGCAGGAGCCGGGCCTTCACCGGCATCGCGGCCGCGGCCGTGACCACCGCCCTGGCGATCGTCGTCGCCGGTCAGGTCGCCGACAGCCCTGACGGCAGCGGCGTGCGGGCGCGGACCGCCACCGGCCGGGCGGACGGCGCCCAGGCCGCCGGCGCGGCCCCGTCCACCGCGCCGAGCGTGGCGGCGCTCACCTACGACCAGAAGATGGCCCGCACGTACCCGCTCAGCGCCGACCTGCGGGGGTCCGGGAAGTTCGACGCGGTCCCGGGCCTCGACAGGGCGCCCGGCAGGGGCCAGAAGTACACCTACCGGGTGGACGTCGAGCAGGGACTCGGCCTGGACGGCGCGCTGTTCGCCGAGGCAGTGCAGAAGACGCTGAACGACGACCGCAGTTGGGCCCATGACGGCGCCCGTACCTTCGAGCGGGTCTCCTCCGGCAAGCCGGACTTCGTGATCACGCTCGCCAGTCCGGGCACCACCGCCAAGTGGTGTGCCAAGTCGGGCCTGGACACCACCGAGGACAACGTCTCCTGCGACTCGGCGTCCACCGAACGCGTGATGATCAACGCCTACCGGTGGGCCCAGGGCAGTGTCACCTACGGGGACAAAATCCACGCATACCGGCAAATGCTGATCAATCACGAAGTCGGCCACCGGCTCGGCCATGGTCATGTGACCTGCGACAAGGACGGCGAACTCGCTCCGGTCATGCAGCAGCAGACCAAGTTCCTCGATCACGACGGAATCCACTGCCGACCCAACCCCTGGCCGTATCCGAGGAGTTGACAGGCGGCGCTTATGTCAGATTGACATGAGTCGCAAGTTCGTTCATATTTCTCGGCATGTCGTCCCGTCACACCGCCTCGCGCAGCGCAGCCATCGAGCTGGCGCTGTTCGGTGTGACCGCGCTCTGCGTGGCCGACATCCACTGTCGCTGACGCCGCCTCCCTGGCGTTCGCGTCGCGACTCATCTCCCTCATTCCGTCCGTGACCGTGTCACGGGTGTCTTCGACGACCCGACGCCGGGGCCGACGTCTGCCCGCAGCCGTCTCACTCCTCGTCCATCTGTCTCACTTGTCGAGAAATCCTCGATTCAGCCCCGAGAGGTCGTCATTCCGATGCGTCAACCGTCCGTCATAGCGCGCCGCGTGGCAGCGGCATCCGTCAGCCTGGTCGTGGCAGCGGGCGCCGCCGCCTGCGGCCCGGAGGACAACGATGCCAAGGGCCCGGCCGGCGACTCCGCGCCGCACAAGGGCGGCACGCTCACGGTGCTGAACTCCAACCCGCAGCAGGACTTCGACCCCGCCCGCCTTTACACCTCCGGCGGCGGCAACGTCCCCTCGCTCGTCTTCCGCACCCTCACCACCCGCAACCGCGAGAACGGCGCGGCCGGCGCCGAGGTCGTCCCCGACCTCGCCACCGACACCGGGCGCCCCAGCAAGAACGCGACCGTGTGGACGTACACCCTGCGCAAGGGCCTGAAGTACGAGGACGGCACCCCGATCACTTCCGCCGACGTCAAGTACGGCATCGAGCGCTCCTTCGCGCCCGAGCTGTCGGGCGGCGCGCCCTACCTGCGGGACTGGCTGGCCGGCGCCGCCGACTATCAGGGCCCGTACAAGGACAAGAAGGGCCTGTCCGCGATCGAGACGCCGGACGAGCGGACCATCGTCTTCCACCTGAACAAGCCCGAGGGCGAGTTCCCCTACCTGGCCACCCAGACCCAGTTCACGCCCGTGCCCGAGGCCAAGGACACGGGCACGAAGTACGAGCAGCACCCGGTCTCGTCCGGCCCCTACAAGGTCGTCAGCAACGAGAACGACGGCGAGCACCTCGTCCTGAAGCGCAACCCGTACTGGTCCACGGCCGTCGACGCCGAGCGCAAGGCCTACCCGGACACCGTCGACGTCCGCTCCGGCCTGGACTCCTCCGTGATCAACCAGCGGCTGTCCGCCTCCCAGGGAGCGGACGCCGCCGCGGTCACCACGGACACCAACCTCGGCCCGGCCGAGCTCGCCAAGGTCACCGGCGACAAGGCGCTGGCCGCACGGGTCGGCACCGGCCACTTCGGCTACACGAACTACATCGCCTTCAACCCGAAGGCGAAGCCGTTCGACGACCCGAAGGTCCGGCAGGCGATCGCCTACGCCGTCGACCGCTCGTCCGTGGTCAACGCGGCCGGCGGCAGCGCGCTCGCCGAGCCCGCCACCACCTTCCTGCCCGACCAGAAGTCCTTCGGCTACACGCCCTACGACCCGTTCCCGGCGGGCAAGTCCGGCAACGCGGCCAAGGCCAGGGAACTGCTGGCGCAGGCCGGCCACAAGAACGGTCTCACCGTCACGCTGACCCACTCGAACAGCAAGGACTTCGAGACCAGCCCCGAGATCGCGACCGCGATCCAGGACGCGCTGAAGAAGGCCGGCATCACGGTCAAGCTGCAGGGCCTGGAGGAGAACGACTACGCGGACAAGATCCACAACGTGAAGACCGAGCCGGGCTTCTTCCTCGCCCACTGGGGTGCCGACTGGCCCTCCGGCGGTCCTTTCCTCGCCCCGATCTTCGACGGCCGGCAGATCGTCAAGGACGGCGCGAACTTCAACACGGGCCTGCTCGACGACAAGTCGGTCAATGCCGAGATCGACGCGATCAACAAGCTGACCGACCTCGACGCGGCCGCCGAGCGGTGGGGCGCGCTGGACAAGAAGATCGGCGAGCAGGCCCTCGTGGTGCCGCTGTTCCACCCGGTCTACAAGCGCCTGTACGGCCAGGACGTCAGGAACATCGTCATCAGCGACTGGACCGGCGTGCTCGACATCTCCCAGGTCGCGGTGAAGTAAGGCCGTGAGCGAGGCACTCGTCGCCACCCAGGCCCCCGGGACGGACACCACCGTCCCGGGGGCCTCGGGGGCCCGTCAGTTCTGGCGGCGGCTGCGGGCGCAGCGCGCCGCCCTGGTCGCCGCGGCCGTCGTGGCGCTGCTCGTCCTGGTCGCGCTCGCCGCGCCGCTGCTCACCGCCCTTGAGGGCCAGGACCCCACCACCTACCACCCCTCCCTGATCGACTCCGCCCGCGGGGGCGTGCCCATCGGCTCGTTCGGCGGCGCCGGCGGCGGCCACTGGCTGGGCGTCGAGCCGCAGACCGGCCGCGACCTGTTCGCCCGGCTGGTGTACGGGGCGCGGGTCTCGCTGGGCGTCGCGCTGGCCGCGACCGTGATCCAGGTGACCCTCGGCGTGCTGATCGGCGTCGCCTCGGCGCTCGGCAGCCGGTTCATTGATCAACTGTTGAGCCGGATCACCGACATCATCATCGCCCTGCCGCTGATGATCATGGCCCTCGCGCTGCTCGCCATCGTCCCGACGAGCTTTCCGCGGCCCGTCCTGGTCACCTTCGTGATCGGCCTGATCGCCTGGGGCAACATCGCCAAGATCACACGCGCGCAGACGTTCACCCTCAAGGGGCTCGACCATGTGGCCGCCGCCCGGCTCAGCGGCTGGGGCACCTGGCGGATCGCCCGCCGCGAGCTGCTGCCCGGGCTCGCCGCGCCCGTCATCACGTACGCCGCGCTGCTCGTGCCCATCAACATCTCGATCGAGGCGGCCCTGTCCTTCCTCGGCGTGGGCGTCAAGCCGCCGACGCCGTCCTGGGGACAGATGCTCACCGCCGCCGACGTCTGGTACCAGGCGGCGCCCCAGTACCTGCTGCTGCCCGCCGGGGCCCTCTTCGTCACCGTCGTCGCGCTGACCGTCCTCGGCGACGGCGTGCGCACCGCCCTCGACCCGCGCGCGGCCTCCCGGCTGCGGGTCGGCACCGGCGCCAAGGGCGAGGGCCGGGCGGCCGGGGGGACTGCGGCCGGCGCGGCCGGGACCGGAAAGGAGGACGCCGCATGAGCGGGTTCGGCGGTTTCGTACTGCGCCGCGCCGTCGGCGCCCTGATCACCCTGCTCGCCATCTCGGTGATCATCTACGTCGTCTTCTACGTCACCCCCGGCAACGTCGCCCAGATCAGCTGCGGCCCGCGCTGCTCGCCCGCCCAGGTCCACCAGGTCGCCCAGCAGCTCCACCTCGACGACCCCCTGTACCTGCGCTACTGGCACTTCCTGCGGGGCATCGTCGCCGGCCAGGACTACTCGACCGGCACCTCGGTGGCCCACTGCCCGGCGCCCTGCCTCGGGCTCTCCTACCAGAGCGACCGGCAGGTGACGGACGTCATCCTGGCCAAGCTCCCGGTCAGCCTGTCGCTGGTGTCCGGCGCGATGGTGATCTGGCTCGTCCTGGGCGTCGGCACCGGGGTGCTCTCCGCCTGGCGGCGCGGCCGGTTCACCGAGCGGGCGCTGACCGCCGTCACCCTCGCCGGCACGGCCACGCCCGTCTTCGTCATCGGCCTGGTCCTGATGATCGTGGTCTGCGGGGAGCTGCGCCTCCTGCCCTTCCCGCAGTACGTGAAGCTCACCGACGATCCCGAGCAGTGGGCGTGGAACCTGCTGCTGCCCTGGCTCTCGCTCGCCCTCATCGAGGCCGCGGCGTTCGCGCGCCTGACCCGGGCGGCCATGCTGGAGACCCTCGCCGAGGACCACGTACGGACGTTCCGCGCGTACGGGGTCGCCGAGCGCTCGGTGGTCGGGCGGCACGCCCTGCGCGGCGCGCTCGCGCCGGTCATCGCGCTGAACGCCAACAACTTCGGCGGGGCCGTCGGTGGCGCCGTCCTCACCGAGACCCTCTTCGGGCTCCCCGGCATCGGACAGGAACTTGTCCACGCGGTCAAGGTGGTCGACCTGCCGGTCGTCGTCGGCATGGTCCTGGTCATCGGCTTCTTCGTGGTCATCGCCAACGCCGTCGCGGACGTCCTGTACGCGGTGGCCGACCGACGGGTGGTACTCGCATGAGCCTGGTCGAGGTCAAGGACCTGACCGTGGAGTTCGGGACCGTGCGCGCCGTGGACGGACTCTCCTTCCGGCTGGCGCGCGGCGAGGCCCTCGCGCTGGTCGGCGAATCCGGTTCCGGCAAGTCCACCGTCGCCGGCGCCCTGCTCGGTCTGCACCGGGGCACCGGGGCCCGGGTCGGCGGTTCGGTCCGCGTCGCGGGCACGGACGTGCGGCGGGCCTCGGACGAGGAACTGCGCCGGCTGCGCGGCGCCAAGGCGGCCATGGTCTTCCAGGACCCGCTGTCCTCGCTCGACCCGTACTACGCGATCGGCGACCAGATCGCCGAGGTCCACCGCGTGCACGCGCGCGTGTCGCGCCGCGCCGCACGCGCGCGTGCCGTCGAGGTGCTGGACCGGGTCGGCATCCCGGACGCCGCACGGCGGTCCCGCTCCCGCCCGCACGAGTTCAGCGGCGGCATGCGCCAGCGCGCCCTGATCGCCATGGCGCTCGCCTGCGAGCCGGACCTGCTGATCGCCGACGAGCCCACCACCGCCCTCGACGTCACCGTCCAGGCCCAGATCCTCGACCTGCTGCACACGCTGCGCGAGGAGACCGGCATGGGCCTGCTGCTCGTCACCCATGACGTCGGGGTCGCCGCCGAGAGCGTCGACGAGGTGCTGGTCATGAGGCACGGCAGGGCCGTCGAACACGGCCCCGTCGGCACGGTCCTGGCGGCGCCCGGGCAGGCGTACACCCGCGAGCTGCTCGACGCCGTACCCCGCGTGGACGCGCCGCGGGCCGCCTCACCGGCGGCCGGGGAGGCCGTGCTGGAGGCCACCGGCCTGCGGCGCGAGTTCGGGCGCGGCAAACGCGCGTTCCCGGCCGTGGAGGACGTCTCGCTGACCGTCCGCCGGGGCGAGACCCTGGGCGTCGTGGGGGAGAGCGGCAGCGGCAAGACGACGCTGGGCCGCATGCTGGTCGGGCTGCTGGAGCCGACCGCCGGCGCCATCCATTACGCGGGACGCCCGCACACCGGCGTGGACCCGTCCGTCCAGATGGTCTTCCAGGATCCCGTCTCCTCCCTCAACCCCCGCCGCAGCGTGGGCGAGTCCATCGCGGACCCGCTCCGCGCGCGGGGAGAGCGGGACGAGCGGAGCATCCGGGCGCGGGTGGGCGAACTGCTGGAGCGCGTGGGGCTGGAGGCGGCGCACTACGACCGCTACCCGCACGAGTTCAGCGGCGGCCAGCGCCAGCGCGTGGGCATCGCCCGGGCGCTCGCCGCCGACCCGCGCGTCATCGTCCTGGACGAGCCGGTCTCCGCGCTCGACGTCACCACGCAGGCCCAGGTGGTCGCGCTCCTCGGCGAGCTGCAGCGGGAACTCGGCCTCGCGCTCGTGTTCATCGCGCACGACCTCGCCGTGGTCCGCCAGGTCAGCGACCGGGTCGCGGTGATGCGCCACGGCCGGATCGTCGAGTACGGGCCCGTGGACGAGGTGTACGACGCCCCGCGCGAGCCGTATACGAAGCAGCTCCTTGCCGCCGTGCCCGCGCTCGACCCGCGGCTGGCGGCCGAGCGGCGGGCGGCCCGGCGGGAGCTGGCCGCCGCGTAACGCCTCCCGCGCGGACGATCACCTTCCGCAGTCATAGCGCGACAGAACGCGACCCGCACCGGAAAGTCACGCCCGTTCACCCCTTCTGGTGGCGCGATGGACAACCGTCCGTCGCGCCACCGCCTTGTCCGCATACGTTCGTGCCGCTGCGAGCCGCCGGGACGAAGGCGGCTTCCCACTCACGGAGATCGGGGGTGCACACGTGCGCATCGGACTGCTTACAGAGAGTGGCTACCCGGATGTGGGCGGTGACGCCGGGCTCTGGTGCGACCGGCTCGTGCGCGGGCTCGCCCAGCACGAGTTCGACGTCTACGCGCTCAGCCGCGGCCGGTCGCAGCGGGACGCCGGCCGGTTCCCGCTCCCGCCGCAGGTCGGCCGGGTGCGCACGGCTCCGCCTTGGACGGCCGAGGGCGACGGTGTCACCCACGGCCGGCGCGCGCGCCGGCGCTTCACCGAGTGCTACGGGGAAATGGTCGAGGCTCTCGGCAGCGGGCCGGGCGCCGCCTCCGGCCAAGCCGCCGAGACCCGGCCCGCGCACCAGGCGGACCGTTTCGGCAGCGCGCTGTACGGCCTCGCCGAACTCGCCCGCGACGAAGGCGGACTGGTCGGCGCCCTCCGCTCCGACACCGCCCTGCGCACGCTGGAGCGCGCCTGCCGCGCCCCCGGTGCGCCGCGCACGGCGCGCGAGGCGCGCGTGGCCGACCTGCTCACCGTCACCGCCCACCTCGAACAGGCCCTGCGCCCCCTCTCGCTCGACTGGTACCGCGACGACGGCCTCGGCGCCGCCGACCTCTGCCACGCCACCGCCGGCGGCGCGACCGCCCTGCCCGGGCTCATCGCCCGGCACCTGTGCGAAGTGCCCCTCCTGGTCACCGAGTACGGCGTACCGCTCCGTTCGCACTACCTCACCCTCGGCCCCGACGACGCCGCCCCCGCCGTACGCACCCTGCTCGCCGCCTTCCACGGCCTGCTGGCCGCCGAGGTCTACCGGCGCGCCACCCTCCTCACACCCGGCAACGCGCACGCCCGCCGCTGGCAGGAACGCTGCGGCGCCGACCGCGCCCGGATCCGCACTGTGCACCCCGGCATGGACGCCTCCCGCTTCAGCGAGGCCGGCGAGTCCCCGGACCGCGCCGAACCGCACACGCTGGGCTGGGTGGGACGCGTCGAACCCGGCAAGGACCTCGTGTCGCTGCTGCACGCCTTCGCCGAGGTCCGCAAGGAGGAACCGAGGGCCCGGCTGCGGATCGTCGGCACGCCCGTGGGCGCGGAGGGCGAGGCCTACCTGGGCCACTGCCGGGTGCTCGCCGCGCAGCTCTTCCCGGACGAGGCCGAGGGCGTGCACGCGGTCGGCGAAAACCCGGTCTCCTTCGAGGAGATCGGCGGTCCCGAGGCGCCGACCCTGCCCGACGCGTACGCGGGCAGTGCCGTGGTCGTCCTCTCCAGCGTCGTGGAAGGCTTCCCGAACACCCTGGTGGAGGCCATGTTCAGCGGCCGCGCCACGGTGTCCACCGATGTCGGCGCGGTGGTGGAGGTCATCGGCGGCACCGGCCTCGTCGTACCGCCGCGCAACCCCCGGGCGTTCGCCGAGGCGTGCGTGGCGCTGCTGCGCGACCCCGAGCGCCGTGAACGCCTCGGGGCCGCCGCACGCGCCCGCGCGCTCGAACTGTTCACCGTCGAGCAGAACATCGCGGCGTTCAACGGGATCTACCTGGAGATCGTCTCGCACCACCCGGTGCGCCGGGTGGTCCTCGGCGACACCGGCGACCCGCTGCCGTTCGCCGCACCGGCCGAAACCCATGTCCCCGTCCACTGGACCGGCCCCACGGCCCGGGAACGCACCCGAGAGGCGCCCGCCCGGCCACCCGGCGACCCGGTCCGCGCGACTTCGGGCGCGGCGTCGGAGGGGGCCCTGTGAGGGACGGCGAATGCGGCGTCCCGCCCGGCACCGGCGGGGCGGAGAGCGCCCACGACGACGCGGAGGCCGAACACGAGCCCGAGGGCACGGGGGCGCTGCGCGGTACGGGGACGCGGAGGGGAACGGACGTGCTCAGCGGCGCTGATGCGCTCGGCGGTGCCGATGTGCGTGGCGCTACCGACGTGCGCCGCGCCGGCGATGTGCCTCGCGGTACTCACGTGCTCCCCGGTGCCGATGTGCTCGCCGGTACGGATGCGCTGTGCCGAACGGATGCGCTCCGCCGCGCCGATGCCGTCAGCGGCACGGAACCGAGGGGTGCTGGCGGCCTGAGCGGGGCGGAGGAGCCGGACGGCGCCGAGGAGCCGGACGGCCAGGCGGTGAGCGGTGCGCGCGCGCCGTACGCCTCGGACCGGCCCGGCGGGCTCGACCGCGCCGGGATGCCGGCCGGCGGTACGGCCTGGGACGGGCGGTCGCGGGGATGGCTCACGGGCGCCGTGGCGCACGCCGGAGCGGCCGCGGCGGGGCACGCGGACGCGGGAGTCGCCGGTTCAGGCGCCGGGGGACCGGCGCACCCGGCCCCCGCGGACGCCGGCGCCGGGTCCGGCGGAAGCCGCACGGTCCCGGTCCGGCGCGGAACCGCCGACCCCGTCAAGACCCTGCTGCACCGTCACCGGGAGCTGTGCGAACGGGCCGTGGACCCGCTGGAGATCGCCGCCGGGCTGGAGGCGCACGGCGTCACCGACCGGACGGCCGCCCGGTTCCGGCACCGCGACGTCTTCTCGCTCGCCGAGGAGCTGTACGCGCGCGTGCCCCGCGACGGCGCGCCGCACCCCCGCCCCGTGCCGGGGCGGGGCCCCCGCGTCCGGGCCGGCTGGGTCCTGCTCACCCTCCTGCCCGGAGCGCTCACCGCGGCCGCCCTGGCCGGACTGCGCCTCACCCACGGCCACTTCCGCCCGCTGACGGCCGCCGCGGGCCTCCTCGCCCTGGCCGCGGCGGCACGCGCCGCCCTGCGCCACGGCCCCCTCGCCGCAGGACCCGGCGCCGTCCCCTGGCGCACGGCGGCCGGCACCCGTGCGTGGACGCTCTGGCTGCTCGGGTACGCACTGCTCGGCGACGGACTTCTGGAGGCCGTCGTGGCGGGCGGGCCCGACGCCCTGCCCACCGGCGCCGCCGACGGCCCCTGGCCGATGACCGCGGCGCCCGCCCTGGCGCTCACCCTGGCCTGCGCCCCGGCCGCCTGGTGCGCCCACCTCCTCGCCGCCGGGGCCCGCCGCAGGCTCGCCGGCAGCCGCGGCCTCGAGGACTTCACCAGTGCCGCCCGGCCGCTGCTGGCCGGTGTCCTGGTCCTGTTCCTGGGCGCCCTCACCGGCCTGCTCGCCCTGTGCGGCACGGCCCTGAGGGAGAGCGCGGCCTACCCGCAGGGGGTCGCCCTGGGCGCCCTCCTGCTGCTCGCCCGCCTCCTCGTCGTGCACCGTCGCCGGCACGCCCCCGCGCTCGTGCTCGGGGCCGCCGCGGTCGCCGAGGCGGCGGCGCTCGCCCTGCCGCTGGCCGCCAGGCTGCCAGGCTGCGCCTTCCTGGGCGTGCCCGTCCAGGCCCTGGTGGACACCTGGGGCCCGGCCGCCGTGCCGACGCTCGCCTGCGGCGCGGCCGCGCTGATCCTGCTGGTCCACGCGCTGCGCACCCTCACCCGGGCCTCGGCCCACGCCACGGCGGGAGCGCCCGAATGAAGCTTCCGCCACCGGCCCCGGCCGAGTCCGCCGTCACCCGCCCCGAGGGCGTGGCGGCACCCGGCCACCGCCACGGCGTCCGGCCCCCCACCGCAGGCCACCGCATCACCCCTTCGAAGGAGAAGACCAGATGACCACCTCCCGACACGGAGCGCCCGGAGTGCCCGGAGCGCCCGGCGCGTCCGGAGCCTTGGGAGCCGCCGGAGCGCACGCCCCGGGAGCCGCCCGATGAGGGTCCTGCTGATCGGAGCCAACGGATACATCGGCCGCTTCGTCGCCGACCGCCTGCTCGCCGACCCCGCAGTCCAGCTCACCGCGCTCGGCCGCGGGGACGACGCCGACGTCCGCTTCGACCTCGCCTCGGGCAGCCCCGGAGCGCTCACCCGCTTCCTGGACGCGGTCCATCCCGGAGTGGTCGTCAACTGCGCCGGCGCTACCCGGGGCGGCGCCCGCGACCTCGTCCGGCACAACACCGTCGCCGTCGCCACCGTCTGCGAGGCCCTGCGCCGCAGCGGCTGCGGCGCCCGCCTCGTGCAGGTCGGCTGCGGTTCCGAGTACGGCCCCAGCCAGCCCGGCTCCTCCACCGCCGAGGACGCCGTGCCCCGCCCCGGTGGCCCCTACGGCGTCAGCAAACTCGCCGCCACCGAACTGGTCCTCGGCTCCGGCCTCGACGCGGTCGTGCTCCGTGTCTTCTCACCCGCCGGACCGGGCACCCCGGCGGGCTCCCCGCTCGGCCGGCTCGCCGAGGCGATGCGCCGCGCCATGCAGTCCGGCGACGGCGAACTCAAGCTCGGCGGCCTCGGCGTCCAGCGCGACTTCGTCGACGTCCGCGACGTCGCCCGCGCCGTGCACGCCGCCTCGCTCTCCGCCGCGCAGGGCGTCATCAACATCGGCTCCGGCCGCGCCGTCCGTCTCCGCGACGCCGCGGCCGTCCTCGCCCGGGTCGCCGGATACGGCGGCGCCCTGCACGAACTCGACGCGCCGCCCGGGCCGCTGCGCAGCGCCATCGGCCACCCCCGCGCCGACTCCGAGCACGCCGCCCCGGTCGCCTACCCGTACCCGGACGGCTGCGGGAGCTGGCAGCAGGCCGATGTGCGCACCGCCCGCGACCGGCTCGGCTGGCGCCCCCGGATCAGCCTCGAGGAATCCCTCGCCGACATCTGGATGGAGGCGGCATGCCGCATCTGACCAGTACCACGGCGAGCACCACCGGCACCGGTGTCCGTACCGGGCTCGGCATCCCCGGCTTCGCGCATCCGCTGGTCGCCCCGGCCCAGTGGGCAGAGCTCGCCCGCCCCGGCGCACCCCTCGACTGGGTGGTGCTCAACGTCGCCGCCGGGCCCGGCAGCCGTCCCGACCCGCACTGCCTGGAGGCCGTGGGCCGACTGCGCGACGCGGGCGTGCGGGTCCTCGGTCACCTGGACCTCGCCCACGGCGTCCGTCCCTTCGGCGACCTGCTCTCCGACGCGCACCGCCACCTCGAGTGGTACCGCGTCGACGGCTTCCTGTTCGACCGGTGTCCCACCGGGCGCGGCGCGCTGCCCGAGGTCCGCCGGGCGGTCACCACTCTGCGGGCGATCAGTGACACCGCCCACATCGTCCTGGGCCACGGCAGCCACCCGCACCCGGGTTACGCGGAGAACGCCGACCAGTTGGTGACGTTCTCGGGCGCCTGGCCCGACTACCGCTTCTCGCAGGCCGCCGAGTGGACCGCCGACTACCCGCCGGACCGCTTCTGCCACTTCGTGCACGGCGTGCCGCGCGGTCATCTGGAGGAGGCGCTGCGCATCGCCCGCTGGCAGGGCGCGGGCACGATCTACCTCACCGATCGCACCGCCCGCGGCGGCCGGGCCGACCCCTGGGAGACGATGCCCGGCTACTGGGACGAAATCGTCTCGCGGATCGGAACAGGTGTCTCGGAATGAAGAAGCCCGTGGCAGTGTTACAGGGAGAACAACCGTAGTGATCGACCGACCAACGGAGTCCCCGTGTCGCTGCCACCCCTGGTCGAGCCAGCCTCTGAGCTCACCGTAGACGAGGTCCGCCGGTACTCCCGCCACCTGATCATCCCCGATGTGGGGATGGACGGGCAGAAGCGGCTGAAGAACGCCAAGGTGCTCTGCGTGGGCGCCGGCGGCCTGGGCTCGCCGGCGCTGATGTACATGGCCGCCGCGGGCGTGGGCACGCTCGGCATCGTGGAGTTCGACGAGGTCGACGAGTCCAACCTGCAGCGCCAGATCATCCACAGCCAGTCCGACATCGGCCGCTCCAAGGCGGAGTCCGCGCGTGACACGGTCAAGGGCATCAACCCGTACGTGAACGTGGTCCTTCACGAGGAGCGGCTCGAGGCCGAAAACGTGATGGACATCTTCAGCCAGTACGACCTGATCGTCGACGGCACGGACAACTTCGCGACCCGCTACCTGGTCAACGACGCCTGCGTGCTGCTGAACAAGCCGTACGTGTGGGGTTCGATCTACCGCTTCGACGGCCAGGCGTCCGTCTTCTGGTCCGAGCACGGCCCCTGCTACCGCTGCCTCTACCCGGAGCCCCCGCCCCCCGGCATGGTCCCCTCCTGCGCCGAGGGCGGCGTGCTGGGCGTGCTGTGCGCGTCCATCGGCTCCATCCAGGTCAACGAGGCCATCAAGCTCCTCGCCGGCATCGGCGAGCCGCTGGTCGGCCGTCTGATGATCTACGACGCCCTGGAGATGACGTACCGCCAGGTCAAGGTCCGCAAGGACCCGGACTGCGCGGTCTGCGGCGAGAACCCGACCGTCACCGAGCTCATCGACTACGAGGCCTTCTGCGGCGTCGTGTCCGAGGAGGCCCAGGCGGCGGCGGCCGACTCCACGATCACTCCCAAGCAGCTCAAGGAGTGGATCGACGACGGCGAGAACATCGAGATCATCGACGTCCGCGAGCCGAACGAGTACGAGATCGTCTCCATCCCGGGCGCCCGCCTGATCCCGAAGAACGAGTTCCTCATGGGCACCGCCCTGGAGGGCCTGCCGCAGGACAAGAAGATCGTCCTGCACTGCAAGACGGGTGTCCGCAGTGCGGAAGTCCTCGCGGTCCTGAAGTCCGCGGGCTTCTCCGACGCGGTGCACGTCGGCGGCGGCGTGATCGGCTGGGTCAACCAGATCGAACCGGACAAGCCGGTCTACTGACCTTTCGTCCGCCGACCCGCGGCCACCCCGAAGCCCACGGCTCTGACCAGCTCAGATGCCGTGGGCTTCGGGCGTTTCTGGTGGTGTGCGGTGGGCGTGGCACGCCCCCGGGCGAGTGCCACGCCCACCAGCTCAGCGGGACCGCGGGTCCGCGCTCACCGGCGTGGGCAGACCGTCACCGGCGGTCGCGGTGGTCGCGGTCGCGGTGGTCGCGGTCGCCGTGGTGGTCGCGGTGGTCGCGGTCGTCGCGGTCGCCCCGGCCCCAGGAGGCGTCGTCGACGAAGCGGCCGTAGCCGTTGCGCAGGGTCGCCGTGTCGTTGCGGTCCCAGACGGACCGGTTGCGGTCCTGGAACAGGTCGGTGCGGGTGTCGTGGCCGTAACCGGTGTGGACGCGGACGGTGGCGCGGCCGGCCAGCCGGTAGTGGCGGAAGGTGTAGGTGTGGCCGTCCCTGTCGGACAGGGTCCAGCCGCTGAGGTTGATCGGGCGGCGCGAGTCGTTGGTGATGTCGACCCACTCCCTGTTGAGGGCGCGGTTGGAGCGGTCGTCGCGTCCCGGGGCGTCGTACCGCACGCTGCTGATGTAGACGCTGTCGCGGTGATGGCGGCCCGGGTGGTGGTCGGCGGCCGAGGCCGGCAGGGCCACGGCCCCGACGGTGGCGGCCGCCACGGCGGCGACGGCGGTCATGCGGCGCACGGATGCGGAAACGGTCACGAGGATCCCCCTACAGGAGTCCATGGCACCTCCGATGCGGATCTGCGGACGTGAGAACGCCGCAGGCCAGTGGTGGTGCGTTGTGCGGGTGGCGGCCGGCCGGCCGCGCACTCACACTGTGCAAGCCGTGCGCCCGGTTTGTGGGGGAGATGTGCGTGGCATTACGCGTTCAACATATTTCTGTGACTCTCTGCTGCAACATCCATGTATGACTCCAACGCCTGGAATTGAACCTTCGTCAGCAATGCGGCCGCTCCAGCACTGGTCCGTCCGGCTCGTGACGCCCACCCGGCGTCCTGCGCACCGGGTCGGCATCACCCGAAAGTGAGTAACAGGAACCACCCCTCCCGATCGGACTAGTCCCTTCCGGCGCGGCGGCGTCCCGTGCCGGAACGCCTCGTCCGCGCTCCGCCGCCGTCAGGAGCAGACCTTGCCGTCCTTCGGCACCGTGCCGCTGAGCAGGTAGGCGTTCACCGTCGAGTCGACGCAGTCGCTCCCGTTGCCGTAGGCGCCGTGTCCCTCGCCCTTCCAGGTGAGTTCCACGCCGACGCCCCTGCCCAGCTCGTCCGCCATCCTGCGGGCGCCTTCGTAGGGGGTCGCCGGGTCCCCGGTGTTGCCGACGAGCAGGATCGGCGCCGCGCCCGGGGCGCTCACCCGCGGGGTGTCGTACTGCCCGGCCACCGGCCAGTCGTGGCACCAGCCGGCCGTGTCCCAGCCGAGGTAGTCACCGAAGACCGGCGAGATCCGCTCGAACTCGGGCAGCAGGCTCCTCGTCCGGGCGAGCGTGGGCCGCTGTGCGGCGTCCAGGCACGATATGGCCCGCTGGGAGTGGACCCTGGTGCCGTAACGCCCGGAGGAATCGCGCTCGTTGTACTGGTCCGCGAGTGCCAGCAGCTTCGAGCCGTCGCCCTGCTCCGCCGACTTCAGGGCGGCGGTCAGCCGGGGCCAGCCGGCCTCGCTGTACAGCGGCAGGATGATGCCGGTGAGGGCGAGCGTCTGGGTCAGCTTCCGCCCGGACGCGGTCGGCAGGGGCCTGGCGTCGATCCTCTCCAGCAGCGCCGCTATCCGGCGCGTGCCCTCCCGCGGGTCCTGGCCGGTGGACCTCAGGTAGTCCTCCAGCGCCCGCTGGAAGCCCCGCGCCTGGTTCTTCGCGTGGCCCACCGTGTCCGCGGTCGGGTCGACCACCGCGTCGAGGATCATCCGGCCGACGCGCCGGGGGAACAGGTGGGCGTAGACGCCGCCGAGTTCGGTGCCGTAGGAGATGCCGAAGTAGTGCATCGTCCTGTCGCCGAGCACCTGGCGCAGCAGGTCCATGTCCCGTGCGGTGTCGGTGGTCGAGACGTGCGCCAGCAGCCGGCCCGCGGCCTTCCGGCAGCCCTTCGCGAAGCCGGCGGCGTCCTGGAAGTACGCCCGTTCCTCGGCCGGACTGTCCGGCGTGGCGTCCACGCCCTCGGCGGCCTCGATCTCCCGGTCGCTCCGGCAGCGCACGCCCTCACTCGCGCCGACCCCGCGCGGATCGAAGCTCACCAGGTCGTAGCGCTCGCGCAGTCTGGAGACGGTGGCGCCGTAGTACGGCATCGTCTCCACCCCCGAGCCGCCGGGGCCGCCGAAATTGAACAGCAGAGAGCCGATCAGGTCGTTCCCGGTGGCGCGTGCGCGGATCAGTGAGATGCCGATCGTCGGACCGCCGGGCTTCGACCAGTCCAGCGGCACCCTGAGCGTGCCGCACCGCCATTCGTCGCCCGGAGCCGCCGAGCCCCCGGTGGCACCGCACCGGTGCCAGGCGAGCCGCTGCGAGGTCAGCGAGGCGGGCGGACCGGCCGGGGACGCCGCAGGGGCGCCGGCCGCGCCGTCCCGTCCGGCCGGGCCCGTCCCCCTGCCCTCGTCGTCGCTCCCGCCCGGGCCGCTCCCACCGCACCCGGCCACCAGCAGCGCCGCGGCCACCCCGGCCGTCCACCGCAGAACTCGAAGCATGCGCACCCCCCTCGCAGGCCCTCCGCGTCGTGCCGCGGCAGGCGTTCCCGTCATGGTAGGCGGCGGGGAACAAGCCCGTGACGGGCTGTGGATAAGCCTGTGACCTGCGCGTTGTCCGGGGGCGGGCTGTTTTCGGGTGGGCGGGTGTTCAGGAACAGACCGTGCCCGCCTTCGGCACCTTCCCGTCCAGCAGGTATCCGTTCACCGCGCTCTGCACGCACTTGTTCTTGCTGTCGTACGCCCCGTGCCCCTGGCCCTTGTACGTCAGCTCGACGCCGACGCCCTTGCCGAGCGCGTCCACCATCTTCTTCGCGCCCTCGTACGGGGTGGCCGGGTCGCCGGTGTTGCCGACGACGAGGATGGGCGCCGCTCCCGGCGCGCTCACGTCGGGGTGGACGGCCGACCCCGGCACGGCCCAGCCGGCGCAGCTCAGCATGGACCAGGCCAGGAAGTCGCCGAACAGCGGGGAGACGGCCCGGAACTGCGGCAGCTTCCGCCTGATCTCGTCCGCGGTGTAGCGAGGCTTCTCGTCGGAGCAGTTGATGGCGATGTTCGCCGGGGTGATGTTGCTGTACTCGCCGTTCTCGCTGCGCCCGTTCATCGAGTCGGACAGCAGCATCAGGATCTTGCCGTCGCCCTCGTACGCCTGCTGCAGCCCTTCGGTGAGGTACTCCCAGAAGTCCTTCGAGTACAGCGCCTGGGCGATGCCGTTGGTCGCCGCGGTCTCGGTGAGCTGCCGCGGGAAGGCGCCGGGGATCGGCTTCCTGTCCAGGTCCCTGAGCAACGTGGCGATGCGGTTCTTGACGTCCTGCGGGGTGTCGCCGACCGGACAGTCCTCGATCTTCGACGTGCAGTCCCGGGCGAAGTTGTCGAGCGCGAGCTGGAACCCCTGGGCCTGGCCGAGCGCGCTCTGCTCCGGGTCCTCGGTGGGGTCGACGACCGCGTCGAGGGTCATCCGGCCGACGCGCCGGGGGAACAGGTGGGCGTAGACGCCGCCGAGTTCGGTGCCGTAGGAGATGCCGAAGTAGTGCAGCTTGCCGTCGCCGAGGACCTGGCGCATCAGGTCCATGTCGCGGGCCGCGTCGGTGGTGCGCACGTGCGGCAGGATCTTCTCGGAGTGCTTCGCGCAGTCGCCGTTGAACTCCTTGGTGCGGTCGACGAGCTGGGCCTGCTCGGCGCTGTCGTCGGGAGTGGCGTCCTGCTGGAAGTACTGGTCGAGCTGGGCGTCGCTCTGGCACTCCACCGGCATGCTCCGGCCGACGCCGCGCGGGTCGAAGCTCACCAGGTCGTAGCGGGTGTTCAGGGTGGCGTAGTCCTGGCCGAACGCGGGGAGCGTGGTGACGCCGCTGCCGCCGGGGCCGCCGAAGTTGAAGATCAGCGAGCCGATCCGCCTGCTCGGGTCACCGCTCGCCCTGGCCCTGATCAGGGCGATGCCGATGGTGTCGCCCTTGGGCCTGCTCCAGTCCAGGGGCGCCCGCATGGTGGCGCACTGCCACTGGGTGCCGTCCGGAAGCGGGGACGGCGTACCGCCGCCGCCCTGCGCCGCGGACGGGGCCGGGCAGTCCTTCCAGTCCAGTCTCTGCGTCGTCAGGTCCCCGTTCCCGGCACCGTCGCCGCACCCGGTCAGCAGGGCGGCCAGCAGCGCGGCGCTCGTGGTCAGGGCGGCGGCACGCAGCCTGGAGGGGTTCGCCATGCCTCCATCGTGCGCGCGTGGCGGCCGGGGCGCGCGGGACGCGGGCCGTCCGAGCTAAGCGCGGGCCCCGGCCCGCGGGGGCCCGCCTACAGGGCGCCCTTGCGGGTGAGCTGGTTGAAGGCGAGCCAGCCGGGCAGCACCGGCAGCCACAGCGTGAGCAGCCGGTACAGCAGGACGGCCGGTGCGGCGACCTCCTTGGGGAGGCCGACGGCGATCAGGCCGAGCGTGAGGCTCGCCTCGACCGCGCCGACGCCACCCGGGGTGGGCGCGGCGGAGCCGAGCGCGTTGCCGGCGAGGAAGACCACGGCGACGCTGGCGATGCTCAGCGAGGTCGACCCGTCGCCGAAGGCACGGATGGAGGCGTCCAGGCACATCACGAAGCAGGCGGTCAGCAGCAGCATGCCGCCGATGCCGGTGACGAGCTTCTGCGGCCGCTGGAGCACGTCGAGCATGCGCGGCACGACACCGGCGAACAGCGACCTCACGCGCGTGACGACGAACTTCCGCAGGAACGGCACCGACGTCACCACCAGCACCAGCACCGCCACCGTCAGCAGGCCGGCGATCACCGTCCGGGACGGCGAGAGCGACGGCGTCTTCTCGGTGCCCGTCAGGTAGCCGAAGGACAGCAGCATCAGGATGTGGCAGCCGAGCCCGAACAGCTGCGAGGCGCCGACGCTGGCGACCGCGAGCCCGGGGCGCACTCCGGCGCGCTGCAGGAAGCGCGTGTTGAGCGCCACCCCGCCGACCGCCGCCGGTGCCACGATCTTCACGAACGACCCCGCGACCTGGGCGCCCACGGTCCTCGGCAACGGCACCCGCTCCGGTACGAAGCCCAGCAGCGCCATCGCGGCGGCCACGTAGCTGAGCGCGGAGAAGGCCGCCGCCGCCAGCACCCAGCCCCACTGGGCGTTGGCGATGAGCGGACCGAACTCGATGTGGGTGAGCTGCGTCAGCAGGTAGTACGCGCCGATCGCGCCGGCGATGAAGCTGATCAGCGTGCGCGGCCGCACCCGCTCCAGGCGGGCCGGTTCCACGGGCGCCTGCGGCCTGATCCGCAGCACCTCGTGCCGGATCTGGGTGAGCAGGTCCTCCTCGCGGGCCTCGTCCAGGGCCTCGTCGATGGCCCGCTTCTCGGCCCGCTGTTCGGCGCGGACCGTCTTCTTGTCGGGCTTCCCGGGCGTGGGGCCGGCCGTCGCCGAGGCCTCCTCGAGCCGGGCCTGCTTGGCCTGCCGGGAGGCCTCGAGCACCGCCTCGCGCTCGCGCTGGGCCCGCTCCCGGCCCAGCCGGCGCAGCGTCGCGCGGGTGGAGCGCGTCAGGGCGATGGGCTGCAGCATGGGCAGGCAGTCGGCGACCGCGTCCGGACCGAGCACGCCGACGGCCGAGGCCACCGCCCGCTCGGCGCCCACCCGCAGGCCGAGCGTGGTGACGAGCTGGGCGACGTCCATGCGCAGCAGCAGGTCACCGGCGGCGATCTCGCCGCCGCGCAGCTCGGTGAGGATCACCCTGCCGGAACGATCCACCAGGATCGCGTCACCGGCCAGCCTGCGGTGTGCGATCCGCCGGGACTGCAGCGCCTGCACCTGGCGCCAGGTGCGGCGCAGCAGCTCGTCGGTGATCTCCTCGTCCGCCAGCGAGTCCAGCGTGCGCCCGCCGGTGTGCTCGTAGACGAGCATGACCGCGTCCGGGCCCAGCTCGGAGGTGGCGATCAGCTTCGGCGCGTTGGCGCCCGCCGCGATCGCCGCGTACGCCAGCAGTGCCTCCTGCTCCAGGGCCTGGCGCAGGGACTGCAGGCTGGAGCGGGTGGCGAAGCCGCGCAGGGTCAGGTTGCGCCAGGCCCGGTAGAAGAAGCCCTGGGCCTGCTGCTCCCGGTCGACGACCGTGACGTCCAGCGGCCGGCCGTCCTCCAGGGTGACGAAGTAGCGCCGGCCGCGGTCGCCGTTCTCCGACTCCACGGTCTCCTCGCGGGCCGCGGCGACCGGGTGGAAGCCCACGTGCCGGAGACCGGCCATCAGGGTCCGCCCGGTGGGGCGCACGTTCGGCGAGCCGACCGCGTACAGCGTGCCGTAGGCGACGGTCCAGCCGATCAGCACGGTCAGGATGATCGAGAAGGGGGTCGTGTAGCCGGTGACGAGCATCGAGAACGCGTCGAGCAGCAGCACGATCCACAGCACCGCGCGCCACCGGGGTCTGCGCGACATGCCGACGGCCGTCATATAGGCGATGACGGGCGCGAGGTAGCCGTGCACCGGGTCGGTCAGGGCGTGGATGTCGCCGGGCGAGGGCTGGGTGAGCGCCTCCTGGATGGAGTCGGGCGCGGCCCGGGCCACCCACAGGTCGGTGGCGAGGGTCACTCCGTGCGCGAGCACGGCCGCGAGCACGCCGTCGGCGATCCGCAGCCCGTCCCGTTTGATCAGCCGCTCGATCGCGAAGGCGACCGGCACCAGCAGGATGGCGATGCTGGAGGCGAGGCCGGCGATCTTGATCAGCAGGTCGGGGGCCTGTCCGGTGCCCTTGTTGATGTCCTGTTCGAGGCCCGAGGTGGTGCCGTGCGCGAAGGCGGCGACCGCGAGCAGCACGACGACCGCGAGCACGCCCACGAGCAGCCGCATGAGGTCGGAGGGACGGTGCACGCGCGCGGGAAGCAGCGGTTCGTCGCCCTCCACCTCCTCCGGGTGGGCGCTGTCGCCGGGGCCCCTGTCCGGCCGCGGTCCGCCGGAGGGCGTCCCCTCGACGGTTCCCGCCTCGTCGCCGCGCGCGCGCGTGGCGTCCTCGCGCGCGCCCTCCCCGGGCACAGCGGCGCCGCCCTCCCGGCCCGCCGCGCCGGTGGCTTCCCGGCCGGAGGGGGCGGCTTCGGGACGCGCGGACGCGTCAGGGGTGCCCGCCGCGCCTTCGGGGTGCACACCCTGCTGCTTCATCGTCTCTTCTTGGTCTCGTATCACCGGTCACCGCCCGCACGATGGTGGCATGCCCCACCGGCACTCGCGGGCATCAGGGTGCGGATGCGGGGTCGGACAGTCTGCCGGAAGCGCCGCCCGAGGGCGAGGGGCCCGCCCCGGCCTTCCGCGCCGCATTGTCGGTGGGGTGCGGCAGGATGGGGCGAATGAGCGAGCGGAGCCCTGCCGAGGACACCCGTGACGGGTGCGAGGACGCGCTGCCGGACTATGCCGAGCGGGTCCTCGAGGTCGCCGAGCTGATCCCGCCCGGGCGGGTCATG
This sequence comes from Streptomyces sp. NPDC056580, assembly GCF_042793175.1. NCBI lineage: Bacteria > Bacillati > Actinomycetota > Actinomycetes > Kitasatosporales > Streptomycetaceae > Streptomyces > Streptomyces sp. NPDC056580. Next base: position 297,915 of record NZ_JBHTVE010000008.1, read on the forward strand.
ACGTACGGCGATGTCGCCGAGTGGCTCGAGGAGGGGGGACCGCGCCAGGTCGGCCGGGTGATGTCCCTCTACGGCAGCGCCGTCCCGTGGTGGCGCGTGGTCCGTGCCGACGGCGTGCTGCTGCCCGGCCACGAGCTCCGCGCTCTCGCCCACTACCGGGCCGAGGGCACCCCGCTCAAGGCGGCGGGCAGGAGTGCCGAGGGCCATGTGCCGCGGCTCGACATGAGACGGGCGCGATGGGACGGCGGCGCGGGCACGGACGGTCACACCTGACAGCTTCCGCCATCGGGGGCCCCCGACGGGAATCGGTGGCCCGTACGAGGGACATGAGGGACGTCCGTGGCATGACGTACGTTCGTGGAATGAGGGACACGCGTGACACCGGGGCCACGAGGGGCCCTGGAGCCACGAGGGAACAACCGGAAGCCCTACTTCCGTCCGATGCGGCGGCGTAGCGTCGCCTGCGCGTGTCCCCCTCACCCCGCGGCCACCGCCTCGCACGCGTGACCGCCCGCCCACCAGCACGACCACCAGGACCGGCGAACCACGTGAGCTCCTCCTCCACCACCAGCCGTCTGCCGCACCCACCGGTGCGACAGGGGAACAGTGGCGCCTACCGGCTGGTCCGCACCCCGCCCGCCGCGCCTGATCCCCCTCGACTGGACGCCGCGCAGCGCGCCGTGGTTGACCACGGCGCCGGGCCGCTGCTCGTCCTCGCCGGGCCCGGCACCGGCAAGACCACCACCCTGGTGGAGTCCGTGGCCGCGCGCATCGCCCGCGGCGCCGACCCCGAACGCATCCTGGTGCTGACGTTCAGCCGCAGGGCCGCCGTCGACCTGCGCGACCGCATGGCCCTGCGCATCGGCGCGGCCCGCGCCCCCCGGGCGACCACCTTCCACTCGTACTGCTACGCCCTGCTCCGCGCCCACCAGGACAGCGGCCTGTTCGCGGAGCCGCTGCGCCTGCTCTCCGGACCCGAGCAGGACGTCACCGTCCGCGGGCTGCTCGCCGGTCAGCCGGACCTGGAGCGGCTCGGCCTGGACCACGTGCGCTGGCCGGACGAACTGCGCGCCTGCCTGACCACCCGCGGCTTCGCCGACGAGGTCCGGGCCGTGCTCGCCCGCAGCCGTGAGCTGGGCCTCGGCCCCGGCGCCCTGGACGCCTTCGCCCGCCGCATCGGACGCCCCGACTGGCGTGCCGCCGCCGCGTTCCTCGCCGAGTACCTCGACGTCCTCGACCTCCAGGGCGTCATCGACTACGCCGAACTCGTCCACCGGGCGGTGCTGCTCGCCCAGCGCCCCGAGGCCGCGGCCCGGCTCGCCGCCCGGTACGACGCCGTGTACGTGGACGAGTACCAGGACACCGACCCGGCCCAGGTCAGGCTCCTGCACGCCCTGGCCGGCGGCGGCCGCACCCTGGTCGCCTTCGGCGACCCGGACCAGTCGATCTACACCTTCCGGGGCGCCGACGTGAACGGCATCCTGGACTTCCCGGCGGCCTTCCCGCGCGCGGACGGCCGGCCCGCGCCCGTCGAGGTGCTGCGCACCGCCCGCCGCTCCGGCGCCGCCCTGCTGGCCGCCACCCGCCTGATCACCCGGCGCATGCCGCTGACCCGCCTGCCGGCCGAGAAGGTGCGCGCCCACCGGGAGCCCGAGGCCGTACGCGACGGCGGCCGGGTCGAGGTCCACACCTACCCGACGCCCGGCACCGAGACGGACAACATCGCCGACATCCTGCGCCGCGCCCACCTGGAGGACGGCGTCCCCTGGAGCGACATGGCCGTCCTCGTGCGCGCCGGCTCCCGGAGCATCCCGACGCTCCGCCGGGCCCTCACCGCGGCGGGCGTCCCCCTGGACATCGACGGCGACGACCTGCCGCTGCGCCACGAGCCCGCGGTGGCGCCCCTGCTCACCGCCCTCAGGGCCGTGGCCACGGCCGAGTCACGGCCCGCGGAGGAGGAAACGGCAGGCGAGGAGCGCGACGTCTCCTGGCTCGACGCCGAGACCGCGCTCACCCTGCTCGCCTCCCCGCTCGCCGGCATGGACACCGCCGACCTGCGCCGTCTCGGACGCGCCCTGCGCGAGGAGGAACGGACCGCCGGGAACCCGCTGCCGGCGCCCTCCGACGAGCTGCTCGCGCGGGCGCTCGCCGAACCCGAGCGTCTCGTCGCCCACGACCCGGTCTACGCGCGCGGGGCCCAGCGCCTCGGCGCGCTGCTGCGCACCGCCCGCGAGCGCCTCGCCGCCGGCGGCACGGCCGAGGAGGCGCTGTGGGACCTGTGGCAGGGCACACCCTGGCCCGGCCGGCTGGAACGCGCCGCCCGGCGCGGCGGCGCGGCCGGCCGCAACGCGGACCGCGACCTCGACGCGATCTGCGCGCTGTTCGCCACCGCCGCGCGCGCGGAGGAGCGGGTCGGCGGCCGCGGCGCCCTGAACTTCCTGGAGGAGATCGAGGCCCAGGACATCGCCGCCGACACCCTCACCCGCCGGGCCGTGCGCCCCGACGCCGTCCGCCTGATGACCGCGCACCGCGCCAAGGGCCTGGAGTGGCGGCTCGTCGTCGTGGCGGGCGTCCAGGAGGGACTGTGGCCCGATCTGCGCCGCCGCGGCTCCCTGCTGGAGGCCGACCGCATCGGCCGTGACGGACTCGCCGAACCGCTCACCCCGGGCGCGCTCCTCGCCGAGGAACGCCGCCTGTTCTACGTGGCCGCCACGCGCGCGCGTGAACGCCTCGTCGTCACCGCCGTGAAGGCGCCGGCCGACGACGGCGACCAGCCCTCCCGCTTCCTGACCGAGCTGGGCGTCGAACCTCGGGACGTCACCGGCCGTCCGCGCCGGCCGCTGTCCGTGGCCGCGCTCGTCGCCGAACTGCGCGCCACCACCGTCGACCCGCAGGCGTCCGACGCGCTGCGCGAAGCGGCGGCGCGGCGCCTGGCCAGGCTCGCCGCCCTCACCGACGAGGACGGCCGGCCCCTGGTGCCGTCCGCCCACCCCGACCGCTGGTGGGGCATGTACGAGCCGACCGAGAGCAAGGTGCCGCTGCGCGACCGCGACCAGCCCGTCGTGCTCTCCGGCAGCGCTCTCGACCAGCTCGCCAACACCTGCGCCCTGCAGTGGTTCCTGGGCCGCGAGGTGAAGGCCGACGCGCCCGCCACCGCCGCCCAGGGCTTCGGCAACGTCGTCCACGTCCTCGCCGACGAGGTCGCCTCCGGCCGCAGCCCGGCCGACCTCGACGTCCTGATGGAACGCCTGGACTCGGTGTGGAACGCGCTCGCCTTCGACGCGCCCTGGAAGTCGGCCCAGGAGAAGGACAACGCGCGCGCGGCTCTCGAACGCTTCCTGAACTGGCACGTCCTGGACCGCACCGGCCGCACCCCGGTGGCCAGCGAGCAGGACTTCGACGTCACCCTCGCCGCGGGCGACTACCGGGTGCGCATCCGCGGCCAGATGGACCGGGTCGAGGCGGACGGCGAGGGCCGCGCCTACGTCGTGGACTTCAAGACCGGCAAGCAGGCGCCCAGCTCTGCCGAGGTGGCCCGCCACCCCCAGCTCGCCGTCTACCAGCTCGCCGTGCGCGAGGGCGCCGCCGACGCCGCCTTCGACGGCGCGCGCCCCGAGGCCGGCGGCGCCGAACTGGTCCACCTGCGGCAGGGTGCCGCCGTACGCGACGGCGGGGAGAACCTGCCCAAGGTGCAGACCCAGGAGCCGCCTGCGGGGGAGTGGGTCGGCGAGCTGCTGGCCACCGCCGCCGGGAAGGTCCTCGACGAACGCTTCACGCCGACCGCCGGCCAGCACTGCGCCCACTGCGCGTTCCGCGCCTCGTGCAGCGCCCGGCCGGAGGGGCGGCACGTGGTCGAATGACCTGCCCCCAGGCACCGTGACGTACGGCACCCTACGCGCTGAGCTGCGGTTCTTCCCGTCAGCGCGGTCCGCGTGCGCCGGTTGTCAGTGCTCGCCGCTAGCCTCTGACGACATGCCCGCCCGTATCACCGACCCCGAGCAGCTCAAGGAGCTCCTCGGCATCCCGTTCACCCCGGAGCAGACGGCCTGCATCACCGCGCCGCCCGCCCCGCAGGTGATCGTGGCCGGAGCCGGCTCGGGCAAGACCACGGTGATGGCGGCCCGCGTGGTCTGGCTGGTCGGCACCGGCCAGGTCGCCTCGGAACAGGTGCTCGGCCTGACCTTCACCAACAAGGCCGCGGGAGAACTCGCCGAACGAGTCCGCACGGCGCTGATCAAGGCCGGTGTCACCGACCCCGACGCCCTCCCGCCGCCCGGCGGGCACCCCTCGCCGGCCGGCCCCGCCGGGGCGGACAACGGCAACCCGCCGGGCGAGCCGGTCATCTCGACCTACCACGCCTTCGCCGGCCGGCTGCTGACCGACCACGGCCTGCGCCTCGGGCTGGAACCCACCTCACGGCTGCTCGCCGACGCCACCCGCTACCAGCTCGCCGCGCGCGTGCTGCGCGAGGCGCCCGGCCCCTACCCCGCGCTCACCCGCTCCTTCGCCGACCTCGTCAGCGACCTGCTCACCCTCGACTCCGAGCTCGCCGAACACCTCGTCGACCCCGAGGAGCTGCGCGCCTGGGACGCCGGCCTGCTGCACACCCTGGCCGGCGCCAGACTCACCAACGCCGACCTGCGCAAGGTCCCCGAGACCGCGGCCGCCCGCCGCGAACTCGCCGGCCTCGTCCTGCGCTACCGGGCCGCCAAGCGCGAACGCGACCTGCTCGACTTCGGCGACCAGATCGCGCTGTCCGCCCGCCTCGCCGGCATCCCCGAGGTGGGCCGCCTGCTGCGCGAGGAGTTCCGCGTCGTGCTCCTCGACGAGTACCAGGACACCTCCGTCGCCCAGCGCGTCCTGCTGTCGGGCCTGTTCGGCGGCGGCACCGGCCATCCCGTGACCGCCGTCGGCGACCCCTGCCAGGCCATCTACGGCTGGCGCGGCGCCTCCGTCGCCAACCTCGACGACTTCCCCGAGCACTTCGCCCGCGACGACGGCCGGCCCGCCACCCGCCAGGCGCTCAGCGAGAACCGCCGCAGCGGGGGCCGCCTCCTCGACCTCGCCAACCGCCTCGCCGAGCCGCTGCGCGCCATGCACGCGGGCGTGGAGGCCCTCCGCCCGGCCCCCGGCGCCGAGCACGACGGCACGGTCCGCTGCGCCCTGCTGCGCACCCACGCCGAGGAGACCGAATGGATCGCCGACTCCATCGCCCACCTCGTCCGCACCGGCAGGGCGCCCGGCGAGATCGCCGTGCTGTGCCGCACGGCGACCGACTTCGCCGAGATCCAGGGCGCGCTCGTCGCCCGTGACATCCCCGTCGAGGTCGTCGGCCTCTCCGGGCTGCTGCACCTGCCCGAGATCGCCGACCTCGTCGCCGTCTGCGAAGTCCTCCAGGACCCCGGCGCCAACGCCTCCCTCGTCCGCCTGCTCACCGGCCCGCGCTGGCGCATCGGCCCCCGCGACCTCGCCCTCCTCGGCCGCCGCGCCCGACTGCTGGTCGCCCACGCGCGGGCGGACGGCACCGACGACCCCGACCGCAGGCTCGCCCAGGCCGTCGAGGGGACCGACCCCTCGGAGGTGATATCGCTCGCGGACGCCCTGGACACGTTCCTTGAGTCACCCCTGCGCGAGGACGAGCGGGACGACGACGCACTGCCGTTCTCCCCGGAAGCGCGCGTGCGCTTCGCCTACCTCGCCAGGGAGCTTCGTGATCTGCGCCGCTCCCTGGCCGACCCGCTCCTTGACGTCCTGCACCGCGTCCTCGCCGTCACCGGCCTCGAGGTGGAGCTCTCCGCGTCCCCGCACGCGCTCGCCGCGCGCCGCCGCGAGACCCTGTCCAACTTCCTCGACGTCGCCGCCTCCTTCGCGGCCGGCGACGGCGAGGCCACCCTGCTGGCCTTCCTCGGCTTCCTGCGCACCGCCGCCCAGTACGAGAAGGGCCTCGACAACGCCCTGCCCGGCGGCGAGAACACCGTGAAGGTCCTCACCGCGCACAAGTCCAAGGGCCTGGAGTGGGACGTCGTGGCCGTCCCCGGACTGGTCACCGGCACCTTCCCCAGCGCCCAGGGCCGCGAGAAGTGGACCGCGCAGGCGAAGGTGCTGCCGCACGCCCTGCGCGGCGACGCCGACACCCTGCCCGACATCGGCTCCTGGGACTCCCGGGGCATGAAGGCCTTCCACGAGGCCATGAAGGAGCACCAGCGCACCGAGGAACTTCGCCTCGGCTACGTCACCTTCACCCGCCCCCGCTCCCTGCTCCTCGGCTCCGGACACTGGTGGGGCCCCAGCCAGAAGAAGCCGCGCGGGCCCTCCGACTTCCTCCAGGCCCTCCACGACCACTGCGCCGCGGGCCACGGCGAGATCGAGGCCTGGGCCGACGAACCCGCCGAGGACGAGGAGAACCCGGCCCTGCACACGGCCGGCGCCGACCACGCGTGGCCGCTGCCGCTGGACGACACCGCCCTGGCGCGGCGCCGCGCGGCCGCCGGGACGGTCCGCGCCCACCTGGACGCCCTGGCCGTCCGGCTCCACGCCGACCACGACCCCGGCGCCCCCGGCGACCCGGACTGGCCGACCCCGCCGGACGACGAGGACTTCCCGGCCGAGGAGGACTTCCCGCACGAGGAGGACTTCCCGTACGACGACGACCCGTACGGCGAGGACCCTTACGGCGAGCATCCCTACGGCGAAGACCCCGACGGTGAGGACCCGTACGACGAGCACTCCTATGACGGTGTGCCCTACGAGGCGCGGTCCGCGTACGGCGAGCACGCCCCCGCCCCGCGGGAGCCCGGCGGCTGGGGCGCCTGGACCGCCGAGCGGCCGGCCGTGCCCCACCAGGCGCCCGCCCCCGACGAGCGGGCCCGCCGCCGCGGGCACGCCCCGGCGCACCCGGCGCCCCGCACCCCGGACGAGACCCGCGTCACACCCGAGGAGGCCCGCGCCATCGCCTCCTGGGACCGCGACCTCGACGCGCTCACCGGAGAGCTGCTGCGCGCCCGCCGCGGCACCACCGACGTCCCCCTGCCGGCCACCCTCACCGCGTCCCAGCTGATGCTCCTCGCCCAGGACCCCGACGGACTCGCGCAGGAACTCGCCCGTCCCATGCCGCGCCCCCCGCGACCCGCCGCACGCCGGGGCACCCGCTTCCACGCCTGGGTCGAAGCCCGCTTCGAGGAACTCACCCTGCCCATGCTCGAGCCGGACGAGCTGCCCGGCGTCGAGGCGGAGATCGCCGACGAGCACGACCTCGAGGCCCTCAAGGAGGCCTTCGAGAACACCGAGTACGCCCACCGCACCCCCTACCGGATCGAGGCGCCCTTCCAGCTCACCCTCGCCGGCCGGGTCGTGCGCGGCCGCATCGACGCCGTCTACCGAAGCGGCGACGACGACCGCGTGACCTACGAGATCGTCGACTGGAAGACCAACCGCGCCCACACCGCCGACCCGCTCCAGCTCGCCGTGTACCGGCTGGCCTGGGCCGAACAGCAGGGCGTACCGCCCGAGTCGGTCACGGCCGCCTTCCTGTACGTGCGCACCGGTGAGGTCGTACGCCCCGAGGCCCTGCCGGACCGTGCCGCCCTGGAGCGGCTGCTCACCGACGATCACCCGGACCACCCGCGAGAGGCTGCCGGGGGCTCCCGAGTGTGACGAACAGCCCGCCGAGGATGCCCCTGCGGGCCGATAGGCTCGTGAGCATGAGCCAGACCCCGGACAGCGCCGTCCGCACGTACATCGAAGAGCACCGCGCAGCCTTCCTCGACGACCTCACCGCATGGCTGCGCATCCCCTCCGTGTCGGCCCAGCCCGACCACGCACCCGATGTACGGCGCAGCGCCGACTGGCTCGCCGCGAAGCTGGCCGAGACCGGCTTCCCGACCGCCGAGGTCTGGCCGACCCCGGGCGCCCCGGCCGTCTTCGCCGAATGGCCCTCCGGCGACCCCCAGGCACCCACCGTGCTCGTCTACGGCCACCACGACGTGCAGCCCGCCGCCCTCGAGGACGGCTGGGACAGCGAGCCCTTCGAGCCCGTCGTCCGCGGCAACCGCCTTCACGCGCGCGGGGCCGCCGACGACAAGGGCCAGGTGTTCTTCCACACACTCGGGGTCCGTGCCCACCTCGCCGCCACCGGCCGCACCGCACCCGCGGTCAACCTGAAGCTCCTGATCGAGGGCGAGGAGGAGTCCGGCTCACCGCACTTCCGCGCCCTGGTGGAAGAGCGCGCCGGCCGGCTCGCCGCGGACGCCGTCATCGTCTCCGACACCGGCATGTGGTCCGAGGACACCCCGACCGTCTGCACCGGCATGCGCGGCCTCGCCGAGTGCGAGATCCGTCTGTACGGCCCCGACCAGGACATCCACTCCGGCTCCTTCGGCGGTGCCGTGCCCAACCCGGCCACCGCCGCGGCCCGCCTGGTCGCCGCCCTGCACGACGAGCACGCGCGCGTGGCCGTCCCCGGCTTCTACGACGGCGTCGTCGAGCTGACCGACCGCGAGCGCGAACTGTTCGCCCAGCTCCCCTTCGACGAGGAGCGGTGGCTGCGCACCGCCAGGTCGCGCGCGACCCACGGCGAGGCCGGGCACACCACCCTGGAGCGCGTCTGGGCCCGCCCGACCGCGGAGGTCAACGGCATCGGCGGCGGCTACCAGGGCCCCGGCAGCAAGACGATCATCCCGTCCTCCGCCACGCTGAAGCTCTCCTTCCGCCTGGTCGCGGGCCAGGACCCCGACCACATCGAGAAGGCCGTCCGCGCCTGGGCCGCCGAGCGGGTGCCCGCCGGCATCCGGCAGGAGATCGAGTTCGGCGCCGCCACCCGCCCGTGCCTGACACCGCTCGACCACCCCGCGCTGCAGTCCGTGGTCCGCGCCATGAGCCGGGCCTTCGAGGGGCCCGTCCGCTACACCCGCGAGGGCGGCTCCGGACCCGCCGCCGACCTCCAGGAGGTTCTCGGCGCACCCGTCCTCTTCCTCGGCATCTCCGTCCCCTCCGACGGCTGGCACGCCCCCAACGAGAAGGTCGAGCTGGATCTCCTCCTCAAGGGCGTCGAGACCAGCGCCTACCTGTGGGGCGACCTCGCCGAGAACTGGCGGCACGCCACCTGACCGGCAACCGCCGTACGGGACGGGACCGCGCACGGGGCACACTGGAGGAACCGCCCGCACGCCCCGCCCGCCCGGTGCGCTCCCGCCCTGAGTCCGCCGAACCACCCGCCGAAACGAACCGTTGCACTTTGCACTGGGGGAGTTGGAAGCACCCGTGACCACCTGGACCGACCAGACCGCCGACCGCCCCATCTCACTGACCGCCCCGAGCGGCATCGACCGCGCCGCCCACCACCGGCTCGACGAGGCCTGGCTCGCGGCGGCGTGGAGCCACCCCACGACCCGCTGCTTCGTGGTCTCCGGCGGCCAGGTCCTCATCGACGAGACTCCCGACGGCCGTACCGAGCTCGTCATGACCCCGTCCTTCGAGGCGCCGCTCACCGAAGCCCACCGCTACTTCCTCGGCAACGACGAGGAGGGCGTCAGCTACTTCGCGCTCCAGAAGGACTCCCTGCCCGGCCGCATCGACCAGTCCGCGCGCCCGGCGGGCCTGCGCGAGGCCGGACTGCTGCTGTCGCCGCGGGACGCGGGCCTCATGGTGCACGCCGTCGGCCTGGAGAACTGGCAGCGCACCCACCGCTTCTGCTCCCGCTGCGGCGAGCGCACGGTCATCGCCGCCGCCGGCCACATCCGCCGCTGCCAGGCCTGCGGCGCCGAGCACTACCCGCGCACCGACCCGGCGGTGATCATGACCGTCACCGACGAGGACGACCGGATCCTGCTCGGCCGGCAGGTCCACTGGCCCGAGGGCCGCTTCTCCACGCTCGCCGGTTTCGTCGAGCCCGGTGAGTCCATCGAGCAGGCCGTGCGCCGCGAGGTCTTCGAGGAGGCGGGCGTCGTCGTCGGCCCGGTCGAGTACGTGGCCAGCCAGCCCTGGCCCTTCCCGTCCAGCCTCATGCTCGGCTTCATGGCCCGCGCCACCTCCACCGACATCACCGTCGACGGCGACGAGATCCACGAGGCCCGCTGGTTCTCCCGCGAGGACCTGTGCACGGCCTTCGAGACCGGCGAGGTGCTGCCGCCCTACGGCATCTCCATCGCCGCCCGCCTGATCGAGATGTGGTACGGCAAGCCGCTGCCGACGCGCAGCGTCGTCTAGGACGCGGGACGGTCCACCGTCCGCGACCCCGCCGGCCCGTCGGGGCGGGCGGGGTCGCGCCGTCTCAGGGAAGCAGGGGGCGCCCCTGCCTCGCGGCTTCGAAGTGCTCGTCCCTGAGCGCGTCGTATCCGTGCTCAGCGGCGAACCGCCGGACGCGGCCGAGCGGAGAGTCGGGCGGGGGCGGGTCCTCGCTGATCGTGACGCCGAGCAACTGTGCCCAGAACGCCGCTGCCACGTCCTGCGGGTCATTCATGTCCATGCCGCGCACGGTAGCCGCAGGGTCCGACAATCCGGTGCGCGAGGCGCGCGGGCACACAGAACCCGCGCGGGCACACAGAACCCCCGACCGGCCGTAGAGGCCGTCGGGGGTCGTGCGGCGGGGAAGGGTCAGGCGGTGAGGGCCTGCTTCACCTGGGCCAGGCTCGGGTTCGTCATCACGACCTCGTTGCCACCGGCGGTGGGGACCACGCGGACGGTCGGGACCGTCTGGTTTCCGCCGTTCGCCTTCTCCACGAAGGCCGCGGACTCCGGGTCCTGCTCGATGTTGATCTCGGTGTACGCGATGCCCTCGCGGTCCAGCTGGCTCTTCAGTCGACGGCAGTAGCCACACCAAGTCGTGCTGTACATCGTCACAGTGCCCTGCATGTCTCGCGCTCCTCAGGCAGCTCGGGGAAGGTCGTCCAGGGAGTGAACGCGGCGGGCGGGGCGGGCATTCCCCGCCCCCCTTCGCACCGGCCCGGACGGCGCCGCCCCCGCCGGACCGCCTCCGTCCGTGACGCCCGCCGCATAAGTACGACCGCGGGCCCCCGCCTGTGGACAACCGGCACAGTGGTCCCGGGCGACCTGGCAGCATGGCCATGTGACACCAGCAACGCACTCCACCCTTTTCCCGCAGGTACCGGGCACGGCCGACGCGGTGCTCGACGGGCTCGACCCCGAGCAGCGCGAGGTGGCCACCGCCCTGCACGGACCGGTGTGCGTCCTGGCCGGAGCGGGCACCGGCAAGACCCGGGCGATCACCCACCGCATCGCCTACGGCGTCCGGGCGGGCATCCTCCAGCCGTCCAGCGTGCTCGCCGTCACCTTCACCAACCGCGCCGCCGGAGAGATGCGCGGGCGCCTGCGCCAGCTCGGGGCCCAGGGCGTCCAGGCCCGCACCTTCCACTCCGCCGCGCTGCGGCAGCTGCAGTACTTCTGGCCGAAAGCCGTCGGCGGTTCCATGCCCAGGCTGGTGGACCGCAAGATCCAGCTCGTCGCCGACGCGGCCGCCGCGTGCAACCTCCGCCTCGACCGGGGCGAGCTGCGGGACGTCACCGGCGAGATCGAGTGGTCCAAGGTCACCCAGACCGTCCCGGCCGACTACGCGTACGCGGCTGCGAAGGCCGGCCGGGAAGCCCCGCGCGACCCGGCGGAGATCGCCCACGTCTACGCCGCCTACGAGAACCTCAAGCGGGACCGCGCCGTCATCGACTTCGAGGACGTCCTGCTGCTGACCGTCGCCGTCCTCCAGGACCGGCAGGACATCGCCGAACAGGTCCGCGCCCAGTACCAGCACTTCGTCGTCGACGAGTACCAGGACGTCAGCCCCCTGCAGCAGCGCCTTCTGGAGCTGTGGCTCGGCGACCGCGAGAACCTCTGCGTCGTCGGCGACGCCAGCCAGACGATCTACTCGTTCACCGGAGCAACGCCCGACCACCTCATCGACTTCCGCTCCCGGCATCCCCGCGCCACCGTCGTCAAGCTGATCCGCGACTACCGCTCCACCCCGCAGGTCGTGCACCTCGCCAACGGCCTGCTCAGCCAGGCCCGCGGCCGCGCCGCCGATCACCGGCTGGAACTCGTCTCCCAGCGCGCCCCCGGCCCCGAACCCGTCTACGCCGAGTACACCGACGAACCCGCCGAGGCCGAGGGCGCCGCCCGCCGCATCCGCGAGCTCATCGACGCCGGCGTCCCAGCCTCCGAGATCGCCGTCCTGTTCCGTACGAACTCCCAGTCCGAGACCTACGAGCAGGCCCTGGCCGACGCCGGCGTCCCCTACCAGCTGCGCGGCGCGGAACGCTTCTTCGACCGGCCCGAGGTGCGCAAGGCGGGGGTCGCCCTGCGCGGCGCGGCCCGCTTCGGCGGCAACGACTCCCTGCTGGACGACGCCGTCGACCTGCCCTCACAGGTGCGCGCCGTCCTCTCCGGAGAGGGCTGGACCACCATGCCCCCGGCCGGCTCCGGCGCCGTCCGCGAACGCTGGGAGTCGCTGGCCGCCCTGGTCAACCTCGCCCACGACTTCTCCGCCGCCCGCCCCGGCGCCACCCTCGGGGACTTCGTCGCCGAACTCGACGAGCGGGCCGGCGCCCAGCACGCCCCCACCGTCCAGGGCGTCACCCTGGCCTCCCTGCACGCGGCCAAGGGCCTGGAGTGGGACGTGGTCTTCCTCGTCGGCGTCGCCGAGGGCATGGTGCCGATCACCTACGCCAGGACCGACGAGCAGATCGAGGAGGAGCGCCGCCTCCTCTACGTCGGCGTGACCCGCGCCCGGGAGCGCCTCCACCTCTCCTGGTCCCTGTCCCGGGCACCGGGCGGACGGCCCAACCGCAGGCCCAGCCGCTTCCTCGACGGCCTGCGCCCCGGAAGCGCCGCCACCGCCGGCCGCACCGGCGCGGGCGCCGCCGGAGGCATCGAGCGCGGCACGGCCGTGCGCGCCCCGGCCGTCCCCCGGCGCACCCAGCGCACCGTGGCCCGCTGCCGGGTCTGCGGCCGCACCCTCACCGACGCCGGCGAGATGAAGCTGATGCGCTGCGAGGACTGCCCCTCCGACATGGACGAGGGCGTCTACGAGCGGCTGCGCGAATGGCGCGCAGTCCAGGCGCAGCGCAGCGGGCAGCCGGACTTCTGCGTCTTCACCGACCGCACCCTGATGGCCATCGCCGAGGCGCGGCCCGAGGACCCCGCCGAACTCTCCCGGATCCCCGGCGTCCGCGCCCGCAAGCTGCAGCGCTACGGAGCCGATGTTCTGGCCATCTGCGCGGGCCAGGAGATCGGGACGGAGGGCGTGCGGGACTGACGCCAACTCGTCGAAAAAATAGTTTGCGCATGCCCCGCGAATCCCCATAGGTTCTAGGCACGGAAGCGGCGGCCTTCTCCGAGGCCCTGACTCCGTGTTGTACTTGCGTATCCGAGCGGATCGGTTCACCCCGGTCCCCCCAAGACGCCGAGAGGAGGCGAGTCCAGTGATCAGCATCGAGACCATCATCAGTGCGGCCAAAATGACCGATCGCTCGGCCGTCTCCACGTGCATGCTCGGCGCCTCGAACCAGGGCACCGGTCTGTCCGGCATCCGTGCCGTCCGTCCGGCGTCCTCCCCTGCTCTCGCGGTCCTTCCCGTCCGTGAGCGCAATGAGCGACCGACGAAGGCACTGGAAGCGGTAGCGGCACAGGCGCATGCCTATGCCTTTGCGGCGGCCGGTGCCGGATTCCGGAAGCAGACGACGCAGAACCACCTGATGTGGGCCTTCCGTGGGCCAGAACCCTGGAGTGATCCAGCCTGATCGCCGATCAGGCCGGCGCCTTCAGGGCCGCGGAACCCCACCCGGGATCCGCGGCCCTTCTGTTTGCCCCGAACGGGGACGACGGAGCGAAGGGGCCTCGGGACAGGAAAAGAACCCGGTACCAAGCCGACGCCCGGTCAACCGGCCGGAACGACCAGACGAGGAAGACCTGATCGTGCAACTCGAAGCGCACGCCCCGTCCGTACCGCCTTCACAAACGATCCCCCCGCCCGGCCTCACGGAGGACTCCACCTTGATCCCGCTCACCGCGCTCACCGCGCTCGACGACGCCATCGAGAACCTCGGCGTACCCGTCCCCTGCCGTTCCTACGACCCCGAGGTCTTCTTCGCCGAGTCGCCGGCCGACGTCGAGTACGCCAAGTCCCTCTGCCGCACCTGCCCGCTGATGGAGGCCTGCCTGGCCGGGGCGAAGGAGCGGCGTGAGCCCTGGGGCGTCTGGGGTGGCGAGCTGTTCGTCCAGGGTGTCGTCGTCGCCCGCAAGCGGCCGCGTGGCCGCCCGCGCAAGAACCCGGTCACAGCATGAACGCCGCAGGAACCATCGACCGTCCCCTCACGCACGACCCCAAGAAGCAGGCCCCGATGAAGCCGTCCACCAGCGAGCCCGCAGGCTCCGCGACCCCAGACTTCACCACCACCGGCGCGATCGACTCGCGTCAGAACAGGACCCGAGAGATGCAACTCATCCCAGAAGCCCTGGCTCGTGCGCATATGCACGACATGCTGCAAGACGCCGAGCGGGAGCGCCGGGCCGCGCGCCTGGCGACCGCCCGGCGGATGCAGCGCCGGGCGGAGCGCGCCTCGATGCGCGCTCGCCGTGCGCTGGCCATGGCCGTCATGCAGTGATCCAGCACATCTGAAGTGGTGGCCTCCCGGCGACGGGAGGCGAAGCCTTCACCGCGGGGGCCGGTCCGTCCTGACGGGCCGGCCCCCGCGGCGCGTTCGCGGCGGTCACGCCTCCGCCGGCTCCTCCTCGTCCAGCTCGTCCACCGTGACGAAGCCGGGAAGCCACTCCTCCAGCTCGTCACGCAGCCGCACCGTGGCCCCGAGCTGGCAGAGCACACCGATGGTGCTCAGCGTCACCCGGTGGATCAGCAGGTACGCCGGCGGCAGGTTGAGCCGCTTGCCGAGCTGGTAGGCGGGGGAGCGGACGTCGGCGATGCGGGCCGCCTGGCTGCGCATCCACGAGCGGGTGAAGGTGAACGCCTCGACCCGGGCCGGTTCGATGATCGGCAGCAGGTAGTCGAGGACCGCTTCGGGATCCAGCTCTATGGAGTCCTTGACGAACCCCTCCGAGCACAGCAGCTCGTAGACCGTCTCGGCCTCGCCGTCCAGGGTCATCCGCAGCGAGACGCCTATCGGCTCCGGCAGACCGCCCGGGAGCCGGTCGACCGTGCCGAAGTCCAGGACGCCCAGGCGCCACTCGCCGTCGCCGTCCGGGTCGCCCGGCATCAGGCGGAAGTTGCCCGGGTGCGGGTCGGCGTGCAGCAGTCCGGTGCGGGCCGGGCCGGAGAAGAGGAAGCGGGCCAGGAGCTGGCCGGCCCGGTCGCGCTGCTCCTCGGTGCCGTCGTTGATGACCTCCGACAGCGGGATCCCGTCGATCCACTCGGTGACCAGGATCTGGTCGCACTGGTGGACCACCGCCGGGACCACCACGTCGGGGTCGTCCGCGAACTCCTCCGCGTGCGCCTGCTGGGCCTGCGCCTCCAGCGCGTAGTCCAGTTCCTCGGAGACCCGGTCCCGCATCTCCGCGATGAGCGGCTTGATGTCCATGCCGGGGATCAGCGGCCCGAGCAGCCGGGCGAAGCGGCTGAGCTGGCTCAGGTCGGACAGCAGGGCCTCGCCCGCGCCCGGGTACTGCACCTTGACCGCCACCTCACGGCCGTCGTGCCACACCGCTCGGTGGACCTGCCCGATGGAGGCAGCGGCCGCCGGCTTGTCCTCGAACTCCAGGAACAGCTCCCGCCACTCGGCGCCCAGCCGCTCCTCGAGCACCGCGTGCACCGTGCGGGTGGGCATCGGCGGCGCCGCGTCCTGGAGCTTGGTCAGCGCCGCACGGTAGGGGCCCGCGATCTCCTCGGGCAGGGCGGACTCGAAGACGGACATCGCCTGCCCGAACTTCATGGCCCCGCCCTTCAGCTCGCCGAGGACCTTGAACAACTGCTCCGCCGTGCGCTGCTGGAGCTCCCTGCCGACGATCTCCGCGGACTCGCCCACGATTCGCTTGCCCAGCCCCCAGGTCGCCCGGCCGGCGAAGCCGAGCGGGAGCGCGGCGAGCTTGGCGGTTCGGGTGACCGCCTTGCGCGGAAGATCAGACATGCGCCCTCCAAGTCCCAGTCGGCCCCAACGCGACTGCCTCGCGTCGTTGCTCCGGCGACAGCCGTGGTACCGCCATTGTCCCGCGTGGCTCCTCATCCGTGGAGGAGTGCTCCCCCTCAGCCCTCTCCGTCGCCCCGCAGCCGCATGCCGGATGCGCGGCCACCGGCCGGGAATGCCAGGTCAGACCGGGCAGGGACGCCTCCCAGCGGGCGCCCGCGCTGGACGGCCACTCCCCGTCGAGGAAGGCCGTGGCATGGGCCGCGGCCAGTCCGGCGACGGCCGTGGCGAGAGCCAGATCACAGGCTCCCACCCGGCGGGCGTCGCCGGAACGCCACTGGGCGACCAGCCGGGGCCAGGCCGGGTCGTGGTCCGTGCGCTCCTGGTGCAGGCAGCCCGCGCAGCCCGTGGCGCCGGGCAGGACGAGGGGCCCGACCACGCCCGTCCCCTCCACGACCCCGGCGTACAGATGGGGCGTGCCGGAGGCCATGAGCGGCTCGGCGGCGAACGGGTCCGGCGCGTGCACGGCGACGTCGTCGCGCGGGGCGATGATCACCAGGGAGAGGCCGGGATCGTCGGCGCCCACGCCGTCGGGGGACGTGGCCCGGCCGGCGCGGGTGCGGCGCGCCGGCCGGCCCGGGGCCGCCCGGCGGACGGCCGCCCGGGCCGCCTCCTGCCGGCGTTCACGCAGCGAGTCGGCGGGCAGCCCGCCCGGCGCCACGTCCCACGGCTCGACCCGCCCCACGTCGCGCACGTCGACCTCTCCGACCCCGGCCCCGGACAGCACGGAAGCCAGCAGGGCGCCGACCCGCCCCGCGCCCCGCACCTGCACGCGCAGCGAGCCGCGGGCGGCGAGCCGGCCGAGCGCGCCGCCCGGTTCGGGCGTGGTCAGGGACAGCGAGGCGAGGTCGGGGCGCAGCCGCTCCATGACGTCCGTCCTCTCTCGCAGGGCGTCGGCGGCCGGTCCGCCGCCGCGTGTGTCGTCGAGCAGGCCCGCGCGGCCCAGCCGCGCGAGCAGCGTGTCGACCTGGCCGTCCGGCAGGTCCATGCGCCGGCCCTCGTCCCGCAGCAGAGGCAGGCCGCGGGTGCCGTTGAGCAGGTCCAGGAAGCTGCCGGTCGCCGTGTCCATCGGTCCCAGTGTCATCGCGTGCGCCGGGGTCATCCCGAACTGCACCGTGTTGAGGTCGCGCCAGCCGCGCCGCAGCGCGGGTTTCACCATCGGATGCATGACAGCCCCCGTGTCCGTCGCATTCTCCTGAATTGCCCCCCGGGTGGGCAAACGTCCCGAGGCCGGTGGAGCCGGTCGTGCTCCGCCGACCTCGCCAAGCATGCAGGGCCGTGCCGGAGGCGTGCCCGCGGTTGTCCACAGGCTGGGGGTGTTCGTCGTACGAATCGGCGGCACCAGTCGGGCATATCGGTCGTACAAATCAGACACACGGAGGGGTATCCGCGGCCGGGCGTCCCGGTGCCGGGACTTCGGCCCGGCCCAGCGGGTAACGTCGGGGCGTGCCCGCCGACCCCCTGCACCGCGCCGGACAACCGCAGCGCGGCATGACGAACCAGCCGCCGAGCGGCTCGGGGGCGAGCCCGATCGAGGTGCGCAGGAGCACCCGGCGCCGCCGGACGGTCTCCGCCTACCGCGAGGGCGACCGCACCGTCGTGCTGATCCCCGCCAGGATGTCGGAGGCGGAGGAGCGGCGCTGGGTGACCCTCATGCTCGACAAGCTCGCCGCCCAGGAGAGCAGACGGGTGCTGGGCGACGCCGAGCTGACCGGGCGCGCCGAGCGGCTGTCGGCCCAGTACTTCGACGGCCGGGCGCGCCCCGCGTCCGTCCGCTGGGTCACCAACCAGAACACCCGCTGGGGCTCGTGCACCCCGGCCGAGGGCAGCATCCGCCTCTCCCACCGGCTGCAGGGGATGCCGGAGTACGTCGTCGACTACGTCCTCTGCCACGAGCTGGCGCACCTGCTGGTGCCCGGTCACGGGGCCGACTTCTGGCGCCTGCTGGAGAACTACCCGCGCACCGAGCGGGCCCGCGGCTACCTCGAAGGGGTGGTGGCGGCCGGCCGGCTGCCCCACGCGCCCGGCGCGCGCGACGAGTGACCGGGCCGCCGGCGGGGCGTGCGGCCGGTTGTGTACCGGCTCTGTACCGACTCGCACCGGCCGCGTCCTTTGCGGAGATCTGCGGTTAGCCTGACGCGACGCACTCGCATTCGGGATGGGGGACGGTCGTAACGCATGGCCAGGGAATTCCAACGCGGCCACAAGGCCAGGATCAGTGACCTCACCGCGGGCACCGATCTGTACGTAGGCGTGCAGATCGCCGGCCCCGGACTGACCTTCGACATCAGCTGCTTCGGTCTGGACGCCGACGAGCGCCTCTCGGACGACCGGTACTTCGTCTTCTTCAACCAGCCGAAGTCCCCGGAGGAGTCCATCCAGCTGCTGGGCGCCCAGGCCGGCGACACGGAGTCGTTCCGCGTCACGCTGGACCGCGTCCCCGACGGCATCCGCAAACTGTCCTTCACGGCGACCGTCGACGGCGCCGGGCAGATGTCCCAGATCGGCCCCGGATACCTGCGCATCGTGGCCGGCGGTGAGGAGGTCGCGCGGTACTCCTTCGACGGTTCGGAGTTCTCCACCGAGCGGGCCGTGATGCTCGGTGACCTCTACTTCAAGGACGTCTGGCGGTTCGCCGCGGTCGGACAGGGCTTCGACGGCGGCCTGGAGGCGCTGCTGAAGAACTTCGGCGGCGAGGTGCTGGAGGAGGAGGCGCCTGCCGCCCCGCCGCAGCCGCAGTCCACGGCCGCCCCCGGCTTCGCCCCGCCCGCCCAGGCCGCCGCCCCGCCCACCTTCGGCGCACCCGCCGCCCCGGCCCCCGCCCCCGCTCCGGCCCCGCAGGGCTTCGCCCCGCCCGGCGGCACCCCGCCCCCGCCCCCGCCCCCGCCCCCGGCGCCCGCCCCGAACGTGCACGGCGCGCCGACGGTCATCGCGCCCCTGGCCCCGCCCACCGGCGGCGTCGTCCCGCCCCCGGCCCCGGCCCCCGCGCCGTACGGCCAGCCGCCGCAGCCGCCCTACGGCGGTCAGCCCAGCGCGCCGCTGCCCCCGGGCTACGGCCAGCAGCCCTCCCACGGCGGCCAGCCCGGGGCGCCCGTGCCCCCCGGCTTCGGCCAGCAGCCGCCGTACGGCCAGGTCCCCGGCCAGCAGGCCGCCGGGTACGGCGTCCCCCAGGGCGCCCCCCAGGGCGGCGCCGGAGTGACGGCCGCGCTCCAGGCGTTCAAGGAGACGCCCACCGGGCAGCGCTGGACGCTGCAGAACTCCAAGCTCATCCGCGTCGACCTCGGCGTCGGCGGCCAGCCCGTGCTGGCCCGGCAGGGCAGCATGGTGCTCTACCAGGGCAAGGTCGACTTCAACTACAAGGGCGCCGGGTTCACCGGACGGATCGTCGGCAACGCCACCGGCCAGGAGATGCAGCTGATGCGCTGCACCGGCCAGGGCCAGGTCTTCCTCGCCGACGAGTCCACCCACCTGCACCCCGTCGAGCTCCAGGGCGACGCGATCTGCGTCTCCGCGGAGAACGTCCTCGCCTTCGACGAGAGCCTCCAGTACGAGGTCCGGCGGATCGAGGGGCACGGCATCC
The DNA here is from genome assembly GCF_042793175.1 of Streptomyces sp. NPDC056580. Lineage (NCBI taxonomy): Bacteria > Bacillati > Actinomycetota > Actinomycetes > Kitasatosporales > Streptomycetaceae > Streptomyces > Streptomyces sp. NPDC056580. The sequence continues at coordinate 317,631 of NZ_JBHTVE010000008.1, forward strand.
CCGGCGGCGCGCTGTTCACGATGCAGTTCCAGGGCACCGGCACGATCGTCGTCAAGACGCACGGCACACCCGTCGTGCTGCCGGTGACGCCGACGACGTTCGCCGACTGCCAGGCGGTGGTCGCCTGGTCGGCGGCCGCCCAGGTGATCGTCTCCAGCCAGGTCCGGATGCGCCGCAACGCCTACCCGGGCGACACCGGGGAGAGCGTCAACCTGCAGTTCCGGGGCGCTCCCGGCAACTTCATCGTCGTCCAGCCGTACGAGGTCTGAGGGAGCCCGTCATGAACCAGCCGCTCGCGGGCTACGCCCCCGCACCCGTCACCGCCCGCATGGAGAACCACGGCAACCACATGCTGAAGGTCGCCATGCAGACCGGCAGCGACCTCCTCGCGCGCGTGGGGTCGATGGTCGCGTACGAGGGCTTCATCCAGTACGAGCCCAACCCTCCCGCCGTCCGCCAGGTCGCCCGCGACTGGATCACCGGCGAGGGCGCCCCGCTGATGAAGTGCTCCGGCGACGGACTGCTCTACCTCGCCGACTACGGCGCCGACGTCGTCGTGATCAACCTCAACGGCGACGGCATCTCGGTCAACGCCACCAACCTGCTCGCCTTCGACGCCCACCTCACCTGGGGCGTCGAGCGGGTCAAGGGGCTCGCCAAGTTCGCCGGGCAGGGCCTGTGGAACACCCGGATCTCCGGTCAGGGCTGGGTGGCGCTGACCTCCCGGGGCAAGCCGATCGTCGTCGACTGCGGCGGCGGCGAGGACGAGACGTACGTCGACCCGGACGCGCTCGTCGCCTGGTCCCCGAACCTCAAGGTGAAGGGCAAGCGCAGCTTCAAGGCCCAGTCGCTGATCGGCCGGGGCAGCGGCGAGGCTTACCAGATGGCCTTCTCCGGCCAGGGCATCGTCGTCGTCCAGCCCAGCGAGGACAGCACCGACCGCCTCCGGGTCCGGGGCTGAGGGGGAGTCAGAACACCATGCAGAGCCCGCTTTTCGCCCACAACGAGCAGCAGACCCAGGAGCGCTGGAGCCTGCAGAACAAGCAGATGCTCCGCGTCACCCTGGAGGGCCACGACGACCTCCTCGCCCGCAAGGGCACCATGGTCGCCTACCAGGGCCTCGTCGAGTTCGACGCCGAGTACCGCGGCAGCGGCCAGGCACGCGCGCGCAGGTACACCGGCGAGGGCCTGGACCTGATGCGCTGCCACGGGCAGGGCACGGTCTACCTCGCCAACCTCGCCCAGTACGTGCACGTCATGGACGTCGACCAGGACGGGCTGACGGTGGACAGCTCCTACGTCCTCGCCATGGACTCCACGCTGCACCACGAGGTCATCGCCGTCGACAGCCTCTACGGCATCTCCGGTTCCGGTAAGTACCAGCTGAACATCACCGGGCACGGCAAGGTGGCCCTGATGACCTCGGGCGCGCCGCTGCTGATGCGGGTCACGCCGGACAAGTACGTCAACTGCGACGCCGACGCGATCGTCGCCTGGTCCACCGGGCTGCGGGTGCAGATGCAGGCCCAGACGCACTCCTCGGGCGTCTGGCGGCGGCGCGGCAGCACCGGCGAGGGCTGGGAGCTGAGCTTCATGGGCGCCGGCTTCGCGCTGGTGCAGCCCAGCGAGCTGCTGCCGCCGCAGCACGCGCAGATCGGGCAGGGCCTCGCCGCGCAGTTCGGCATGGGGCAGCAGGGCGCGCGCGGGCAGAACCAGGGCAACGTCTGGAGCTGACCCGCGGTGAGCGCAGGTGAGGGGCGTCCGCGCGCGCGGGCGCCCCTCACCTGCGTCCGGCGCTCACAGCCGGGCGCGCGCCGCTTCCAGCAGCCTCACGACCGACTCGTCGGCCACGCCGGCCACCTCGTCGTACCGGAACCAGCGCAGGTCCAGCGACTCGTCGCTGATCTCCTGGACGGCTCCCGGCGGAGCGAGCGCCGCGTACTGCACGTCGAAGTGACAGTGGCAGGGCGGCGGGATCGGATGCCGGTCCAGCCGGACCGGGCCGCCGGGCACCAGGGACAGTCCAGCGATCCCCGACTCCTCCGCCGCCTCCCGCAGCGCGGCGTCCCGCAGGGTGGCGTCGCCGGGCTCGCAGTGGCCGCCCATCTGCAGCCACATCCGCAGCTTCCGGTGCAGGGTGAGCAGCACCCGGCCGCGCTCGGGGTCGATCACCAGCGCGCTCGCCGTGAGGTGACCGGCCCCGCACGCCTTCCACATGCCGTCCGGGTGCGCCGCCAGGTGGTCGAGATAGGCCTGGCGCAGCCCCTCCTGGCCCTCGTACGCCTTCAGCTCCAGGACGGCCTCGTCGTGCAGGCTCACTCGGTCTCGTCGCCCTTGTCGTCCTCGTCCTTCTTGCGCAGGTCGGGCTTGTCCGCGGCGCCGCCCGCGGCCTCGCCGAGCATCTTGTCCAGCTCGGAGAAGTCGAGCTGCTCGCGGTGCACGAAGCCGTCGGGGTCGTCCAGGTCGGTGGCCGTCGGCAGCATGTCCGGGTGGGCCCACAGGGCGTCCCGGCCGTCCACTCCGCGCGCGTCCGTGAGCGAGGCCCACAGCCGGGAGGCGTCCCGCAGCCGGCGCGGGCGCAGCTCGAGGCCGATCAGCGTGGCGAACGTCTGCTCCGCCGGGCCGCCGGAGGCGCGACGGCGGCGCAGGGTCTCGCGCAGCGCGTCGGCGGACGACAGACGCGGCTTCGCGGCCGCGTGCACCACCGCGTCCACCCAGCCCTCGACGAGCGCCAGAGCGGTCTCCAGACGGGCCAGCGCCGCCTTCTGCTCGGGCGTGTCCTCCGGCTGGAACATGCCCTGCTGAAGGGCGTCCTGCAGCTGCTCGGGGTTCTGCGGGTCGAACTGCCCGACCACGTCCTCAAGCTTGGCCGTGTCGACCTTGATGCCGCGCGCGTAGCCGTCGACGGCGCCGAACAGGTGCGAGCGCAGCCACGGCACGTGCGCGAACAGGCGCTGGTGCGCCGCCTCGCGCAGGGCCAGGTAGAGCCGGACCTCCTCCTGCGGCACGCCGAGGTCCTTGCCGAACGCCGCCACGTTGGCCGGGAGCAGCGCGGCCTTGCCGGCCGGGCCCAGCGGCAGACCGATGTCGGTGGAACCGACGACCTCGCCCGCGAGCACGCCGACGGCCTGCCCGATCTGCGTGCCGAACATGGCGCCGCCCATCGAGCGCATCATGCCGATCAGCGGGCCCGCCATGGCCTGCATCTCCTCCGGCAGCACGTCGCCCATGGCCGCGCCGACCCGCTCGGCGACCGGGTCGACCAGCTCCTGCCACGCGGGCAGGGTGGCCTCGACCCACTCGGCGCGGGACCAGGCCACCGCCGAGGCCGCGCCCGACGGCAGGGACGTGGCGTCGTCCAGCCACAGGTCGGCCAGGCGGACGGCCTCCTGGACCGAGGAGCGCTCGGCGTCGCCGACGCTGGCGTCCTTGACGCCGTCCGAGGTGCCCTGGGAGACCGTCTGGCGGGCGATCTGCTTGGCCATGTCCCAGTTCACCGGGCCGCCCTCGTAGGAGAGCATCTGGCCGAGCTGCTGGAACGCGGCGCCCAGGTCGGTGGGGTTCAGGGATCCGAACATCGCTGCGAGCGGGTTGTCGGCACCGGGGCCGCCAAAGCCTCCGGCTCCGGGCAGCCTGAAACCGAACGGGTTGCCCGGTCCCTGCTCACCACCGCTCTGCTGGTCCTTCTTCTTGCCCTCGTCGCCGTCTTCCGGCTCCTCCGGCGGAAGGCCGAATCCGAATGGGGTGTCACTCACGGGGTTCCTCGGCTGGTAAGGCCACCGGTTCTCTCCGGCGGCGCGGCTGCCCGACGTCACCACCCAGCGTAGACACCCCGACCCGATCAGGCCTCGGTGCTTCGCCCACGGAAAGCCTGCGGCAGGATGGATGCACCTGGTACGTGCGCCTCAATCGCGCCCGTACCGAAGACAACCGCTGGAGACGCCCGGTGAGTTCCCCAGATCCACAGGTTCGCGCAGCGCGAAACCGTTCAGACCGCCCGTCGCCCGACCGACGCCCCTCCACCCCCGCGTCGCGCGCCGACGGCGCGACCGCCGTGCGCGGGCCCGTCGTGGCGGTCACCGGCGCGGCCGCCGGGGTCGGCGCCATGCTCACCGAGCGGCTCGCCGCCTCCGAGGAGATCAAGCAGGTCATCGCCATCGACGAACGGCGCGGGGAGTGCGCCGCCGCCCAGTGGCACATCCTCGACGTCCGCGATCCGGCGATCGCGGACAAGCTGCGGGGCGCGGACGTGGTGGTGCACCTCGCGCTCGACCTCGACCTGGAGACCGATCCCGCGGCCCGCACGGCCTACAACGTCCGGGGCACGCAGACCGTGCTGACCGCCGCGGCGGCGGCCGGAGTGCACCGGGTGGTGCTGTGCACCTCCGCGATGGTCTACGGGGCGCTGCCGGACAACGAGCTGCCCCTGTCGGAGGACGCCGAGCTGCGCGCGACGGCCGAGGCCACCGGCGTCGGGGACCTGCTGGAGATCGAGCGGCTGGCGCGGCGCGCCCCGCGGGCGCACCCGGGGCTGAACGTCACGGTGGTGCGGCCCGCCGTGCTGGTGGGAGGCACCGACACCGCGCTGACCCGGTACTTCGAGTCGCCCCGGCTGCTGGTGGTCGCCGGGTCGCGGCCGGCCTGGCAGTTCTGCCACGTCGAGGACCTGTGCGGCGCTCTGGAGTACGCCGTCCTGGAGAAGGTCGACGGGGAACTGGCCGTCGGCTGCGACGGGTGGCTGGAGCAGGAGGAGGTCGAGGAGCTGAGCGGCATCCGGCGGATGGAGCTGCCGTCGGCGGTCGCCCTGGGCGCGGCCGCCCGGCTCCACCGGATCGGGCTCACCCCGTCCCCGGCGGGCGACCTGGCGTACACGATGTACCCCTGGGTGGTCAGCGGGAGCCGGCTGCACGACGCCGGGTGGCGGCCCCGCTGGACCAACGAGGAGGTGCTGGCGGAGCTGCTGGGGGAGGTCTCCGGGCGGCACACGGTCGCCGGCCGCAGGCTGGGGCGCAAGGACGCCACGGCCGCGGGCGCGGCGGGCGCCACGGTTGCGCTGCTGGGCGCGGCCGCCGTGGTGCGGCGGGCCCGCAAGGCCCGCCGGCGGTGAGGGGAACGGCTCCCGCGGCGTCTTCCGTGGAGGACCGCGCCCGGCGCGCCCTGTAGGAGGCTCCAAGACTCCGCGCGCGCGTGCCTGGTGAAAGTCGTATTCCGGGACGGGGATGCGTGGGGCACGATGGAGGGCATGGCACCCACGAACGATCATCCCGGTGAGCAGCCGGCGCAGGACCCCATCAAGCTGATCGGCGTGCGGGACACCCCGCTCTCCCTCGACGAGGTGTTCGCGGCCGTCGGGGACGACGCGGCCGGCGGCACCGCGCTGTTCGTGGGGACGGTGCGCAACCACGACGGGGGCGCCGACGTGGACGCGCTCGGGTACTCCTGCCACCCCAGCGCCGAGGCCGAGATGCGGCGGATCGCCGAGAAGGTCGCCGCCGAGTTCCCGGTGCGGGCGCTGGCCGCCGTCCACCGGGTGGGGGACCTCCGGGTCGGGGACCTCGCCGTCGTCGTCGGCGTGTCGTGCCCCCATCGGGGTGAGGCGTTCGAGGCCTGCCGCCGGCTCATCGACGACCTGAAGCACGAGGTGCCCATCTGGAAGCACCAGCGGTTCTCCGACGGGACCGAGGAATGGGTCGGTGCCTGCTGACCGGCGTCACCGGGCGCGGACCGGCCCGCCCGCTTGCGTAACCACCCCCCGCGCGTGAGCGTTGTCAGGGCGGATGGTTAATCTGCTGATCACTCAGTCGCGGACGCTCATGGGGTTGGGAGGTCGGCATGGCGGCACTCGCCTGGTTGCTGATTCCGCTTTTGGCCGCGGTCGCGGCCGGACTGTGGGGCAGTTGGGCCAACCGGACCCGCAGGACCCGCGGCGACGGTCCCGAGCTGGACGGGTACGCCCGGTTCCGCGAGGCCATGGAGAAGCAGTCCTCGGGCGCCCGCGGCGCCTGAGCCGAGGTGCCCTCACGGTGCGCTGACGGAGGCGTCCCGTACTGTCGTGGCATGCCACGCCGCACCGCGACGATGCTCGCCTCCACCCTGATGCTGATCGCGCTCCTGTGCGCGGGAGTGCTCATCCCCGTGCCGTACGCGGAGATGTCCCCCGGGCCCACCGTGAACACGCTCGGGGAGCACGAAGGCGAGCCGGTGCTGCAGATCTCCGGCCACAAGACCTACGCGACCGACGGCCACCTCAACATGACCACCGTCCGGGTCACCAGCGCCGACTTCCGGATGAACCTGGTGGAGGCCGTCTACGGCTGGCTGGCGCACGACAGCAAGATCGTGCCGCACGACACCCTGTACCCGGACGGCAAGACCGAGGAGCAGTCCAGCCAGGAGAACGCCGAGGAGTTCAGCCAGTCCCAGGAGAGCGCCAAGGTCGCCGCCCTGAAGGAGCTGGGCGTCCCGGTGAAGTCCTGGGTGATCGTCTCCACCGTCGTCAAGGGCTCCCCGGCCGAGGGCCGGCTGCACGCCGGGGACGTGATCAAGGCCGTGGACGGCACGGCCGTCAGGCAGCCGACCGACGTCGCCAAGCTCGTCACCCGGCACAAGCCCGGCCAGAAGGTCGTCTTCACCGTGGTCCCCGCCAAGGAGCAGGCCGCGGCCGAGAAGCGGCACGGCACGGCGACGCGGACCCGGGACGTCGGCATCACGACCGCGGCCTCCCACGACAGCGGGGCGCGGCGCGCCATCGTCGGGATCTCCGCCGGCACCGACCACACCTTCCCGTTCAGCATCGACATCAAGCTCGCCGACGTGGGCGGACCGAGCGCCGGCCTGATGTTCGCGCTCGGCATCTACGACAAGCTCACCCCGGGCAGCCTCACCGGCGGCAAGTTCGTCGCCGGCACCGGCACCATCGACGACAACGGGACGGTCGGGCCGATCGGCGGCATCGAGATGAAGACCGTCGGCGCGCGCAGCAAGGGCGCCCGGTACTTCCTCACCCCCGCCGACAACTGCGCGGCGGCCGCCAAGGACACCCCGGGCGGGCTCACGCTCGTCAAGGTGAAGACCATCGGCGACGCGCTCGACGCCCTGAAGGACATCCGCGCCGGCGACACCGCCGCCCTGCCGAAGTGCACCGCAAAGTAGCCGGCCGCCGGTCCCGGAAAGCGGCCGGGGGCGCGCCCGGTCATCCGGGGCGCCCCCGTCGCCGTACCGCGGGAGGTCAGTCCTCGAAGGTCGCCGTCAGGGCCTCGGCCAGGCCCGGCACCAGCTCCGGGCCCGTCAGGACCTCCGTCGGGGAGTCCTTCTCGCGCAGGCGCAACGCGGACTCGCGGCTGCCGTCGCGCAGTACCGCGACCGTCATGCGGACCTCCTGGCGCTCGGGGTGCTCGGCCACCCACTTCGCCAGCCCGGCCTCGCTCAGGCCCTGCGGCACCTGCGCCTCGGCGGACGGCGGCAGCATCAGGCGCTCCACGGTGAGCGCGCAGCCCACCACCGCGTCCGGCCAGGCGATGGTGCCGAGGAACTCGTCGAGCGGCCTGTCCGTCGGCACCTCGTCCTGTTCGATCGGGGTGAGGCCGGCCGATTCGGACTCGGCGTCCAGGCCGAGCTGTGCGGCGAGCGAGGGTTCCTGTACCCGCAGCCGGGCGGTGTCTACGAGGGCGAAGAGGCGGGCGGGCTGGTCCCAGCCGAGGCCGGAGGCGTACTCGTCGATCTCGAGTACGGCCCGGGTGAGCGGGCTCGCTGCCATGGGAGTGTTGGACATGGTCACAATCCTGCCTCGTTCCCGGGGGGAATCGGGAACCGAGTGAACCGTGAGTAAGTTGCATAGGTGTGGCCCGCGATCACGGGGGGCCTCGGCCGGCCCGTGAACGCGGCGGCCTGACGTATCGACAGCGAACTTCGAGGTGCGCACCTTGGCTTTCCAGATGCCGGACCGCGGCGGAGGCCCGACGGGGCCACGGATCAGAGCGGGACGTCCGTCCCGGCGGGCCCGGGCCCTGCTCATGACACTGGGCGTCCTCGCCGTCCTCGGCATGGTGTTCACCATGTTCGCGGGCTTCTGGACGGACTGGCTGTGGTACCGGTCGGTGCACTACTCGTCCGTGTTCACCACCACGCTGTGGACCAAGATCGGGCTGTTCTTCGTCTTCGGCCTGCTGATGGCCGTCGCCGTCGGGGTCAACATCTGGCTGGCGCACCGGCTGCGGCCACCGCTGAGCGCCATGTCCATGGAGCAGCAGAGCCTGGACCGCTACCGGATGGGCATCGCGCCGTACAAGACCTGGCTGCTGCTCGCCGTCGCCTGTCTCGTCGGCCTGATCGCCGGCGCCTCCGCGGCCGGCCAGTGGCGCACCTGGCTGATGTGGGTCAACGGCGTGCCCTTCCACCAGAAGGACCCGCAGTTCCACCTCGACGTCTCCTTCTACGCCTTCGACCTGCCCTGGTACCGGTTCCTGCTCGGCTTCGGCTTCGCAACCGCGATCCTGTGCCTGATCGCCGCCGCGCTCACCCACTACCTGTACGGCGGGCTGCGCGTCACCAGCCCGGGCGCGCGCGCCACCGCCGCCGCGACCGGCCACCTCTCGGTGCTCCTCGGCATCTTCGTGGCGCTGAAGGCGGTCGCCTACTGGCTCGACCGGTACGGACTGGCCGTCAAGTCCAGCGACTTCAAGGCCACCGGCGACTGGACCGGCCTGCGCTACACCGACGCCAACGCCTACCTGCCGGCCAAGACGATCCTGTTCTGCATCGCGGTCATCTGCGCGCTGCTGTTCTTCGCCACCCTGTGGCGGCGCACCTGGCAACTGCCCGTCATCGGCTTCGGTCTGATGGTCCTGTCCGCGATCCTGATCGGCGGCCTGTACCCGGCCATCGTGCAGAAGTTCCAGGTGCAGCCCAACGAGCAGGCCAAGGAAGCCCCGTACGTGCAGAAGAACCTCAAGGCGACGCGCGAGGCGTACGGCATCGACGACACGAAGGTCACCGAGTACGCCGGCAAGTCCACCACCGAGGACAAGACCAAGCTGCGCGACCAGGTGTCCGACACGGCCAGCATCCGCATCATGGACCCGAACATCGTGTCGCCGACGTTCCAGCAGCTCCAGCAGATCCGCAACTACTACGGGTTCCCGACCAACCTGGACGTCGACCGGTACGCCAAGGACGGCAAGGAGCAGGACACCGTCATCGGCCTGCGCGAGCTGAACCTGGGCGGCATCCCGAAGAACAACTGGATCAACGACCACTTCCGCTACACGCACGGCTACGGCGCGGTCGCCGCCAAGGGCACCGAGGCCGACGCCGAGGGCCGCCCGGTCTTCACCGAGAAGAACCTGCCGTCCGAGGGCTCCCTCGGCGCCTACAAGCAGCAGATCTACTACGGCGAGAAGACCACCACGTACTCGATCGTCGGCGGCCCCCAGAAGGAGGTCGACTACTCCGACGACGAGGGCGAGAAGACCACCAGCTACCAGGGCAAGAGCGGGATCAACCTCGACAACGCGGTGAACCGGGCCGCGTACGCGGTGGCGTTCAACGAGCCGCAGATCCTCTACTCCGGCGCGATCGGCAAGGGCTCGCGGATCCTGTACAACCGCACCCCCAAGGAGCGCGTCGAGGCCGTCGCCCCCTGGCTGACCATCGACGGCGACGCCTACCCGGCGGTCGTGAACCACCGCATCCAGTGGATCGTCGACGCCTACACGACCACGAACGGCTATCCGTACGCCTCCCGTACGACCCTCGGCGACACGACGGCCGACTCGCTGACCGCGACGAACAACTCCCGCGCGGTGGTGGCCCAGCAGAACCAGGTCAACTACATCCGCAACTCGGTGAAGGCGACCGTCGACGCGTACACCGGCGAGGTCAAGCTCTACCAGTGGGACACCGCGGACCCCGTGCTGAAGACCTGGATGAAGGCCTTCCCCGGCACGGTCCAGCCGCGCGCGGACATCTCCGCCGACCTGATGGAGCATCTGCGCTACCCGCAGGACCTGTTCAAGGTCCAGCGCGAGCTGCTCACCCGCTACCACGTGACCGACGCGCAGACCTTCCTCAGCGGCAGCGAGGTGTGGCAGGTCCCCGACGACCCGACCAACGACTCGCACAGCGCCGTGCCGCCGTACTACCTGAGCATGAAGATGCCGGACCAGAGCGCCCAGGCGTTCTCGCTGACGACGACGTTCACGCCGAACGGGCGGGACAACCTCAGCGCCTTCATGGCCGTCGACTCCGACCCGCGGACCGCCGACTACGGCAAGATCAGACTGCTGAAACTGCCGACCAGCACGACCGTCGACGGGCCCAAACAGGTCCAGAGCCAGTTCAACTCCGAACAGGACATCGCCGAGACCATCAGCCTGCTGAGCAGAGGCCACTCCAAGGTCGAGTACGGCAATCTGCTGACCGTGCCGCTGGACGGGGGCCTGCTGTACGCGGAGCCCGTCTACGTGCGCGGCGGTGAGCTGAAGTACCCGCTGCTGCGCAAGGTGCTGGTCACCTACGAGGGCAGGACCGCCTTCGAGGACACGCTGGACGAGGCGCTCAACAAGGTGTTCGGGGTGGCGGGTTCCACCCCGCCGCCGAAGACCGGGAACAACCCGCCCGACACCGGCAACCCGACGGTCAGGCAGGCGCTCGACGACGCCCAGAAGGCGTTCGACGCCGGCCAGCAGGCCCTGCAGAAGCCGAAGCCGGACTGGTCCGCTTACGCCAAGGCGCAGGACGACCTCGAGGCCGCGCTGAAGCGTGCCGAGGAGGCGCAGGCCAAGGCGGAGAAGGCGGCCGGCGGCGGCAAGGCCGACGGCGGCAGGCCCGGCGGCGGCAAGAGTTGATCAAGGCCACCCCGCGCCGTGATACGGTTGCCGAGCAACGGCGCGGGGTGGAGCAGCTCGGTAGCTCGCTGGGCTCATAACCCAGAGGTCGCAGGTTCAAATCCTGTCCCCGCTACTGAAGTCGAAGGCCCGGATTCCTCTACAGGGATCCGGGCCTTCGTGGTGTGCGAACTCATGTACAGACCGCAATGACGGCCGCGCCGCCGTGGGGAGTTGGGCCGTCTGTGTTTGACTTGTCTCTCTGTGGGCATGTCGACAAAACGCTGAAGTGACCTCACGGGCTGCGGTATACCGGGTGTACCCAGGTTGCAGGTGGTGCGACGATGGACGTTATGGGGGACAAGGCAACTCTGTTCACGACAGGGCGATTTGTGCAGTCTCCGGGTGAGGGACCGGCCCGGGACGAGATGGGTGACATGGGGGACGCCGCCGAGGAGGTGCGCCTCCGGCTCGCCGCGGGGACCGGCGACACCGAGGCGATGAGCGTCCTCGGCGCGATGCTGCTGCGCCGCGGGGACCTCGACGCGGCGGAGCCCCACCTGCGTGCCGCGACCGCGGCCGGTGACCGCGCCGCCGCCAACAACCTGGGAGTCCTGCTGCACCAGCGGGGCTACGCCGAGGAGGCCGCCGGCTGGTGGCGGATCGCCGCCGTCGCCGGTTCGGCCGCCGCCGCGCACGCGCTGGGCCGCCACCACCGCGAACGCGGGGACGAGCCCGCCGCCGAGTACTGGCTGCGCCAGTCCGCCGAGCAGGGCCACGCGCTGGGCGCCTACGCGCTCGCCGACCTGTTGGAGCACCGCGGGGACACCGAGGCCGGGGACTGGATGCGGGCCGCCGCCGAGCGCGGGCACCGCGAGGCCGCCTACCGGCTGGCGCGCGCGCTCGACCGCAGGGCCGCCGAGGACGAGGCCGGGGCCGACAACGCTGTCGAGGAGAGCGAGCAGTGGTACCGGCAGGCCGCGGCGCGCGGTCACCGGCGGGCCGCGCTGCACCTCGGGGCGATCCTGGAGAAGCGCGGGGACCTCAAGGAGGCCGGGCGCTGGTACCTGACCTCCGCCAAGGACGGCGAGGCCCGGGCCGCGTGCGCGCTCGGGTTCCTGCTGCGCGACGCCGGGGACACCGAGAGCGCCGCCGTGTGGTGGCTCAGGGCCGCCCAGGACGGCGACGGAAACGCGGCCAACGCGCTGGGCGCGCTGCACGCCGAGCGCGGCGAGACGCAGACCGCCGAGCGCTGGTACCGGGCCGCGCTGGACGCCGGGGACGACAACGGGGCCTACAACCTCGGGCTGCTCTGCGCCGAGCAGGGCCGGACCGCGCAGGCCGAGCAGTGGTACCGGCGGGCCGCCTACGCCGGGCACCGGGAGGCGGCGAACGCGCTGGCCATCCTGCTGCTCCAGGGCGACGACCCGGCCGGCGCCGAGCCCTGGTTCTCCAAGGCCGCCGAGGCGGGCAGCGTGGACGCCGCGTTCAACCTCGGCATCCTGTACGCCGGGCGGGGCACCGAGGACGACGCCGGGGCCGCGCTGCGCTGGTATGAGCGCGCGGCGGCGGCCGGGCACACCGAGGCCGCCCTGCAGGTCGGCATCGCCCGGCTGCGCGAGGGCGACGAGCAGGGGGCCGAGCGTCACCTGCGCTGCGCGGCCGGCGGCGGCAACCCGGAGGCGGCGTACCGGCTGGCCACCCTGCTGGACGCGCGGCGGCCGCCGGAGCCGGCGCACGAGCTGGGCGAGATCGTGCACGAGAAGACCGAGTGCGAGGAGTGGTACGAGCGGGCGGCCTCCCAGGGGCACCGCCGGGCGCAGGTGCGGGTGGGCATGCTCGCCGCGGCCCGGGGCGACGTGGTGGAGGCGGCGCGGTGGTACCGGGCGGCGGCCGAGGCCGGATCGCGCAACGGGGCCTTCAACCTGGGGCTGCTGCTGGCCAGGGAGGGCAGCGAGCCCGAGGCCGCCGTGTGGTGGACGCGGGCCGCCGACGCCGGGCACGGGCGGGCGGCGCTCCGGCTGGCCCTGGTCTATGCGCGTCGCGGCGAGCTGGCCGAGGGGCAGCGGTGGGCCGACCGCGCGGTGGAGCTGGGGCCGGCGGAGGTGGCCGAGCGGGCGGGCCGGCTCAGGGACGCCCTGCGGGAGGAGCTCTCGGCGTGAGCCGGGCCACTCCCCGGTAATGGATTTGCCTCCGCGGCCTTCCCTCCCGTAGTGTCGTGTTCACCGACGCGGGGTGGAGCAGCTCGGTAGCTCGCTGGGCTCATAACCCAGAGGTCGCAGGTTCAAATCCTGTCCCCGCTACTGAAGGCCGAGGGCCGGAATCCAGAGATGGATTCCGGCCCTCGGCCGTTCCCGCTTCCCGGTGCGGGCACGCGGAAAAGGAGAGGGGCCGCGGCCCCTCTCCTCGCACTTCCCGTGTCACATGTCCCGGGTCACGCGCCCGAGCAGTTCGGGCACAGCCCTCGGTAGGTCACCTCGACGTCCGACACCGTGAAGCCGAAGCGCTCGGTGTCGGGGAGGTCGGCGAGCGGGTTGCCCGTGGGGTGCACGTCCCGGATGGCGCCGCAGTGGGCGCACACCAGGTGATGGTGCGGCCGGTGCGCGTTCGGGTCGTACCGCTTGGCGCGCTTGTCCGTGGTGACCTCGATCACCTCGCCCAGCGTCACCAGCTCGCCCAGCGTGTTGTAGACGGTCGCGCGGGAGATCTCCGGCAGCTTCGTGACGGCCCGTGCATGGACCTCGTCGGCCGTCAGGTGGACGTGCTCGCCGTCGAGAACCTCGGCCACCACGCGCCGCTGTGCGGTCATCCGCCATCCGCGTCCGCGCAGCCGTTCCAGTAGGTCGCTCATGGAAGCAGCGTAACAGCAAGAGGACCAGATCCCGAACAGGTGTGACTTTGGATCGACATTTGACTTGGACAAAGTCCAATGTAGGATCAGTGCTGGCTTTGATCAATGGACAGGACTGGTCGGTAATGACGCAGGAGGCGTACGTGACGCAGGGACCGCTCACCACGGAGGCCGGTGCACCGGTGGCCGACAACCAGAACAGCGAGACCGCAGGCGTCGGCGGCCCGGTGCTCGTGCAGGACCAGCTCCTGCTGGAGAAGCTGGCCCACTTCAACCGCGAGCGCATCCCGGAGCGCGTGGTGCACGCCCGGGGCGCCGGGGCGTACGGCACCTTCACGGTGACCGCGGACGTCACCCCCTACACGCGCGCCGCCTTCCTCTCCGAGGCCGGCAAGGAGACCGAGGTCTTCCTGCGCTTCTCGACCGTGGCCGGCAACCTGGGCGCGGCGGACGCGGTCCGCGACCCGCGCGGCTTCGCGCTGAAGTTCTACACCGAGGAGGGCAACTACGACCTCGTCGGCAACAACACCCCGGTGTTCTTCATCCGGGACGCGATCAAGTTCCCGGACTTCATCCACACCCAGAAGCGCGACCCGTACACGGGATCCACGGAGGCGGACAACGTCTGGGACTTCTGGGGCCTGAGCCCGGAGAGCACCCACCAGGTCACCTGGCTGTTCGGCGACCGGGGCATCCCGGCCTCGTACCGGCACATGGACGGCTTCGGCTCGCACACCTACCAGTGGAGCAACGAGGCCGGCGAGGTCTTCTGGGTCAAGTACCACTTCAAGACCGACCAGGGGATCAAGAACCTCACCGCCGCGCAGGCCGAGGTCCTCGCGGGCAAGGACCCCGACTCCCACCAGCGCGACCTGCGCGAGGCCATCGAGCGCGGCGATTTCCCGAGCTGGACGGTGGGCGTGCAGATCATGCCTGCGGCGGACGCGGCGACGTACCGCTTCAACCCGTTCGACCTGACCAAGGTGTGGCCGCACGCGGACTACCCGGTCATGGAGATCGGCAGGCTGGAGCTGAACCGCAACCCGCGCAACGTCTTCGCCGAGGTCGAGCAGTCGATCTTCTCGCCGGCGCACTTCGTGCCCGGCATCGGCCCCTCGCCCGACAAGATGCTCCAGGGCCGCCTGTTCGCCTACGGCGACGCGCACCGCTACCGCGTCGGCATCAACGCCGACCACCTGCCGGTGAACCGCCCGCACGCCGCCGAGGCGCGCACCAACTCCCGGGACGGCCACCTCTACGACGGCCGGCACGGCGGTGCGAAGAACTACGAGCCGAACAGCTTCGCCGGTCCGCGGCAGACCGGCCGGGCGCTGTGGCAGCCGTTCGACGGCTTCACCGCCGGCACCGGCGCCCACCCGACGCCGCGGCACGCCGAGGACGACGACTTCGTGCAGGCGGGCAACCTCTACCGGCTGATGTCGGAGGAGGAGAAGGAGCGCCTGGTCGCCAATCTGGCCGGGGCGATCTCCCAGGTCTCGCGCGAGGACATCGCCGAGCGCGCGATCGGCAACTTCCGCAACGCCGACGCCGACTTCGGCAAGCGGCTGGAGGCCGCGGTGCAGGCGCTGCGCGGCTGAGCGGCGGCGGAGCCGGTCCGCCGGCGCCGGCCATCGCGGGTGAGCGGGCCGGATCCCGAGGGGGTCCGGCCCGCTCCCGTGCGTTCACAGCGCCGCTGCGGGCTCCCTTGCCGGGACCCAGCAGCGGATGATGTCGCGGACCGAGACGATGCCGACCGGCTCCCCGCGGTCCAGCACCACCAGGTGCCGGAAGCCGCCGCGGGTCATGGCGCGGGCCGCCTCCTGGAGGGTCCAGGTCGGAGCGGCGAAGACGACGTCGGTGGTGGTGTGGGCGTGGGTGGGTTCAGTGTCCGGGTCCTGGCCGAGGCCGACGGAGTTGAGGATGTCGCGTTCGGTGAGGACGCCGACGCCGCCGGCGTCCGGGTCGTGGACCACGGCGGCGCCGACGCGGCGGGCGGACATCAGGGCGGCTGCCTGACGCAGGGTGTGGGCGGGGCCGACGGTGAGGACCACCGTGCTCATGGCGTCTTGGACGAGCATGGGATGAGGCCACCTCCTAGGAACCCCTGACATCGTGCAGAGGTTCACAAGTTCACAAGTGGGGGTCGACCTCAGAGTGCCCGGTAAAGGGCGGGTCAACAAGAGGGCGTGCGCGGCCAGTTGACGGCGCGCCCGGATCCCGTCGGGTACTCAGGGGCGCCGGCCGAGGTGGTCCAGCAGCGTGTCGTGCAGCAGGCCGTTGGAGGCGGCCGCGTTGCCGCTGTGCGGGCCCGGACGGCCGTCGAGACCGGTGAACGTGCCGCCGGCCTCGGTGACGATGATCGCGTTCGCCGCCATGTCCCACAGCGACAGCTCCGGTTCGGCGCACATGTCGACGGAGCCCTCCGCGACCATCATGTACGGCCAGAAGTCGCCGTACGCGCGCGTGCGCCACACGGCGCGGGCCAGGTCCAGGAAGCCGTCCAGGCGCCCCTGCTCCTCCCAGCCGGAGAGCGACGAGTACGCGAAGGACGCGTCCGCCGGTTCGCCCACCCGGGAGACGTGGATGCGGGACGCGGAGGTCAGACTGCGGCCGGTGAAGGCGCCGTGGTCCTTGGCGGCCCACCAGCGGCGGCCGAGGGCGGGCGCGGAGACGAGGCCGACGACCGGCTGGAAGCCGCCCTCGCCCGCCTCCATCAGCGAGATGAGGGTGGCCCAGACCGGGACGCCGCGCACGTAGTTCTTGGTGCCGTCGATCGGGTCCACCACCCAGCGGCGGGGACCCGTGCCCTCGACGCCGTACTCCTCGCCGAGGACCGCGTCCCGTGGTCGGGCCCGCTTGAGGTGGCCGCGGATCAGTTCTTCCGCCGCCTTGTCCGCCTCGCTCACCGGGGTCATGTCCGGCTTCGTCTCCACCTTCAGGTCGAGCGCCTTGAAACGGTCCATGGTGGCGGCGTCGGCCGCGTCCGCGAGTACGTGGGCGAGGCGGAGGTCGTCGAGGTAGTCCGGCATGTCATGAACCGTATCCGCCATGGACGCCACCAGGCCACAAAGGGCCGGGCCGGGCGGGGCGGAACCTGGCCCGCGCACCCTTGACAGTGCATGCGGGCGCGTCAAATCTGGGCGCAGAGTTGTCCGCCCCAGGGAGGCGACGATGCCTGCTGCCCGGGAATCCCTACTGGACGCCGCCGCCACCGCGCTCGCGCGCCGGCCGTGGTCCGCGGTGCGGATGGTCGACGTGGCCGCGGCGGCCGGGGTGTCCCGGCAGACGCTGTACAACGAGTTCGGGAGCAAGGACGGGCTGGCCAGGGCGCTGGTGCGGCGGGAGGCGGACGGCTACCTCGCCGGGGTGGAACGGGCCCTCGCCGCGCACACCGACCCGCGTGACCGGCTCACCGCCACCGCCGAGTGGATGGCGTCGGCGGCCCGGGACAGCGCGCTGGTGCGGGCCATGCTCACCGGATGCTGGAGCGAGCGACTGCCGGCGCCGGCGCTCGCCGCGGTGCCGTCCTCCTCCCTCGTGCCGGCGCAGCGCCGCGCGGACGGCCCGCTGCCCTCGCCCGGCGACTTCGTGCGGCTGGTACGGGACCGGGCGGTGACCCTGCTGGCCGGGTCCGCGGCGGCCACCGCGGACACCGCCGACCTCACCCGCTCCTGCGAACTGGCCGTCCGTCTCGCCCTGTCGTGCGTCGCGGCGCCACCGGCGGACGACGGCGTGGCGGAACTGGTGCGCGGCGTCCTGGTCCGGCACCTGGTGTGAGCGGTGGACGCCGGCCGGGCGTCCAGAGCCCCGGCAGCGGCCCGCCCCGTGAACCGAGGGGCCCTTCACGA
Source organism: Streptomyces sp. NPDC056580 (assembly GCF_042793175.1). NCBI lineage: Bacteria > Bacillati > Actinomycetota > Actinomycetes > Kitasatosporales > Streptomycetaceae > Streptomyces > Streptomyces sp. NPDC056580. The sequence continues at coordinate 335,153 of NZ_JBHTVE010000008.1, forward strand.
ACCGACAGGCCCGTCAGAGCCGACGGGCCCTTCACGAACCGACGGGCCCTTCACGAGCCGTCGGGCACCTCGGCGCCTAGTGCGCCGAGCCCGAGAGCTGGAGGCCGATCACTCCCAGGATGACCAGCGTGATCGAGACGATCTTCAGGGTCGACACCAGATCGCCGAGGAAGACCATGCCGTAGATCGCGGTGCCCGTCGCGCCGATCCCGGTCCACACGGCGTAGGCGGGGCCGACGTCGAGCTTCTTCAGCGACAGCGTCAGCAGACCGAAGCTGCCCAGGGCGAAGGACGCGAAGGCGATCGTCGGCCACAGCCGGGTGAACCCGTGCGAGAGCTTGAGGCACACGGCGAAACCGGTCTCCAGAATCCCGGCCACTATGACCAGCAGCCACGCCATGTGCGGTCCTCCCGTAGGTCCGGATCTCCGGCTCGGTGCGATTATGCACTTACCGAACGCGGCCCCCGGCAAACCCCGCGACGATCAGTCGCCCTCCTTGCGTTCCCGCGTGGCCAGCAGCCGGCGCAGCGAGTACAGCCGCGCCGGGTCGGCGTGGCCCTCCTCGACGTACGCGTCCAGAGCGCAGTCCGGCTCGTCGTGGCTGCACGCGCGCGGGCAGCCCTCGGTGCCCGGCTCCAGGTCCGGGAAGGCGTGGATCACCCGGGAGGGATCGACGTGCGCCAGACCGAAGGAGCGCACCCCCGGGGTGTCGATGACCCAGTCGGCCGCCCCGGACAGCGGCAGCGCGAGCGCCGAGGTGGTGGTGTGGCGTCCGCGGCCCGTCACCGCGTTGACACGGCCGGTGGTGCGCCGCAGGTCCGCCGGGACGAGCGCGTTGACCAGGGTCGTCTTGCCCACGCCCGAGTGGCCGACGAACGCGGTGATCCGGCCGTCCAGGTGCTCGCGCACCCGGTCGGCGGCGTCGTCGTTCTCCAGTTCCTCACGGCTGGTGACCACGTAGGGGATGTCCAGCGCGCCGTACAGCTCCAGCAGCTTGTCCGGCGGGGCCAGGTCGGACTTCGTCATCACCAGCAGCGGCTCCAGGCCGCCGTCGTAGGCCGCGACCAGGCAGCGGTCGATCAGGCGCGGGCGCGGCTCGGGGTCGGCGAGGGCGGTGACGATCGCCAACTGGTCGGCGTTGGCGACGACCACCCGCTCGTAGGGGTCGTCGTCGTCCGCGGTGCGGCGCAGAACCGAGGTGCGCTGCTCGATGCGCACGATCCGCGCGAGCGTGTCCTTGCGGCCGGACAGATCGCCGACCAGGGCCACCCGGTCGCCCACCACGGCCGCCTTGCGGCCCAGCTCCCGGGCCTTCATCGCCATCACGGTGCGGTCCTCGACCAGACAGGTCAGCCGGCCCCGGTCGACGGTGAGGACCATCCCCTCGGCCGCGTCCTCGTGCTTGGGCCGGATGTTGGTACGCGGCCGGTTGCCCTTGCGGTTGGGACGGGTACGGATGTCGTCCTCGTCGGTGTGCTTGCCGTAACGGCGCATGATCCCAGTCCGCCCGTCAGTTCCCCAGCATCCCGGCCCACAACTCGGGGAAGTCCGGCAGGGTCTTCGCCGTCGTCGCCACGTTCTCGATCCGCACGCCCTCGACCAGCAGGCCGATGATCGCTCCGGCGGTGGCCATGCGGTGGTCCTCGTAGGTGTGGAACACCCCGCCGTGCAGCGGGCGCGGGCGGATGTGCAGGCCGTCGGCCGTCTCGGTGACGTCGCCGCCCAGCTCGTTGATCTCCTTGGTCAGCGCGGCCAGCCGGTCCGTCTCGTGCAGCCGCAAGTGGGCCACGCCCCGCAGGGTGGACGGGGAGTCGGCGAGCGCGGCGACCGCGGCGATGCCCGGGGTCAGCTCGCCGACGTCGCCCAGGTCGACGTCGATGCCGTGCACGGCGCCCGAGCCGGTGAACACCAGCCCGAACTCGGTCAGTTCGCAGGAGCCGCCCATCTCGGTGAAGATCTCGCGCAGCCGGTCACCCGGCTGCGTGGTCCGCTCCGGCCAGTCCGGGATCAGCACCTTGCCGCCGGTGACCAGGGCCGCCGCCAGGAACGGCTGGGCGTTGGACAGGTCGGGCTCGATCGTCAGGTCGCGGCCGAGCAGCGCGCCCGGCGTCACCCGCCACACGTTCGGCTCGCCGCCCGACTCCGGGGTGTCCACCTGGGCGCCGACCGCGCGCAGCATGTCCACGGTCATCCGGATGTGCGGCAGCGACGGCAGGGAGGCGCCGGTGTGCCGGACCTCGACGCCCTGGTTGAAGCGCGGGCCGGACAGCAGCAGCGCGGAGACGAACTGGGAGGACGAGGAGGCGTCGATCGACACCGGGCCGCCGTCCAGCGCACCGGCACCGTGCACGGTCAGCGGCAGCGCGCCCCGGCCGTCGTCGTCGATGCGGGCGCCGAGCACCCGCAGCGCGTCGATCACGCCGTGGAGGGGACGCTCGTACGACCGCGGGTCCCCGTCGAACCGGATCGGGCCGTCGGCCAGCGCGGCCACCGGCGGCAGGAAGCGCATCACCGTGCCGGCGTTGCCGACGTCGACCGTGGCCGGGCCGTGCAGCCCGGTGGGCAGCACCCGCCAGGCCTCACCGGAGCCGTTCGCACCGCCCGAGACGGCGGAGCTGGACGACACGGTCTCCTCGATCTGCACGCCCATGGCCCGCAGGGCGCCGGCCATCAGCAGGGTGTCGCGGGAACGCAGCGGGCGGCGCAGCCAGCCGGGCTCGGAGGCGAGGGCGGCCAGCACGAGGGCTCGGTTGGTCACCGACTTGGACCCGGGCACGTGGACCGTCGCGTCGACGACTCCGCTCGCGTGCGGGGCGGGCCAGAGGGCGGGGTGGGCGGTGTTCGGGGCCATGGGGCCACTGTATAAGGAGGGCCCGGTATCAACCCTCCAGCAGCCAGCGGCCCCCGCCGATCAGGGAGCACAGGGACACCGCGTGGAAGAGGAACAGCCACAGGCCGGCCGGGACGTGCGTCAGGCGGGAGAGCTGGTCGGCGTCGGAGTCGCCCGCGCCGCCCCGCATCCGCTTGGCCTGCAGCTCGAACGGCGGCCGTACCCCGCCGAGCAGCAGGAACCACACCACCGCGTACGCGAACCCCGCCTGCACCCGCGGCTCCGCGAGCCACGACACCAGCAGGAAGGCGGCGCCGGCCAGCACCACGGTCAGTACCCCGTAGGCGTTGCGGATCATCACCAGCATGACGACCAGCAGCGCGGTCGCCGCCCACAGCAGCAGGGTGATGCGGCCGGCCGCCAGCAGCGCGGCGCCGCCCAGGCCGAGCAGCGAGGGCGCCGTGTACCCCGCCGCCGCGGTGAGGATCATGCCGAGGCCGTACGGCTTGCCCCGGCTGACGGTGAGGCCGCTGGTGTCCGAGTGCAGACGGATACCGGTGAGCTGCCGGCCGGTGAGCAGCGCCACCAGGCCGTGGCCGCCCTCGTGCGCGATGGTGATGGCGTTGCGGGCTATGCGCCACAGCGTGTGCGGCACCACGACGGCGAGCGCGGCGACCCCGGTGGCCAGCACCACCCACAGGCCGGGGTCGGGCTGGGTGCCGGTGAGCCGGTCCCAGAGGCCGGGCAGCGCGAGGGCGGCGAGGCTGTCCATATGTCCGAGTGGCTCCCTGTCGTCGTGCGGAGTCTGGCAGTGTGGCACGTATGTGCGGACGGTTTGCATCCAGTCGTGGGCCCGAGGATCTCGCAGGAGTCTTCGGGATCGAGAAGTGGGAGCCGGAGGAGAGCCTGGAGCCGGACTACAACGTGGCTCCCACCAAGGAGGTCCACGCCGTACTGGACCGTCCGTTGAAAGACGCCGCGGACCCGCGTCCGGTTCGCCAGCTCCGCAGGCTGAAGTGGGGCCTGGTGCCCTCCTGGTCGAAGACGCCCGAGGGCGGCGCGCGGATGATCAACGCGCGCGCGGAGACCGTGCACGAGAAGCCCGCCTACCGCCGTGCCTTCGCCGCCCGGCGCTGCATCCTGCCCGCCGACGGCTACTACGAGTGGGTCACCGGCGCCCAGGAGCGCGAGCTCGAGGTCGAGGGTAAGAAGAAGCGGCCGCGCAAGCAGCCCTACTTCGTGCTGCCCGCCGACGGCTCGGTGTTCGCGATGGCCGGCCTGTACGAGTTCTGGCGGGACCGCACCCTGCCCGACGACCACCCGGGCGCCTGGTGGGTCACCTGCTCCGTGATCACCACGGAGGCGGAGCGGACCCCGCTGGCCGTCGCCCCCGCCGACGGGCCGCACTCCCTGGCGGACATCCACCCCCGCATGCCGCTCATGCTCACCCCGGACCGCTGGGACGCCTGGCTCGACCCCTCCCGCACCGACCCCGACGGTCTGCGCGCGCTGCTCGCCCCGCCCCCGCCCGGCCTGATGCGCGCCTACCCGGTCTCCACGGCCGTCAGCAACGTCCGCAACGGCGGCGCGGAGCTGCTGAAGGAGCTGGCGGCCCCGGAAGTCGGCACACTCTTCTGACGTGACCACCATGACCACACAGGCCGTCCCGACCGACGCCGGGGACGCCCGGATCACCTGGCACCGGGCGGGCGCGCCCCGGCTCGTCCTCGCGGTGAGCCACGGCGCCGGCGGCGGCGTCGAGGCCCGCGACCTCCAGGCGCTCGCCCGGGCGCTCCCCGGGCACGGGGTGACCGTGGCCCTCGTCGAGCAGCCCTGGCGGGTGGCCGGCAAGAAGCTCGCGCCCGCGCCGAAGACCCTGGACACCGGCTGGCGCGGCGTGTGGCCCGCGCTGGCGGCGCCGGGACTGCCCGTCGTCTCCGGCGGCCGCAGCGCGGGCGCCCGGGTCGCCTGCCGCACCGCCGCCGAACTGGGCGCGCACGCCGTGCTCGCGCTGAGCTTCCCGCTGCACCCGCCGGGCAGACCGGAGAAGTCCCGGGCCGCCGAACTGCTCGGCGCCGGGGCGCCCACGCTCGTCGTGCAGGGCGGCAACGATCCCTTCGGCAGGCCGGCGGAGTTCCCCGGAGGACCCCACCGGATGATCGAGGTGCCCTCCGCGGACCACGGGTTCGCCGTCCCCAAGCGCGCGGAGATCACCCAGGAGCGGGCGCTGGAGATCGTCACCGACGGGGTCGCGGAGTGGGTCGGGTCACTCGGGTGACCCGGGAATGCCCGGCGGCCGGGCGCTGTTGAGGCGGACAGAAGTGCTGAAGGATCAGCGCCGACGTCGAAGGAGAGGAAGTCCGCCGCATGGGTTCGACGTACTGCCCGAGCCGCAGCAGCCGCGCTGACCTGGACTGGACAGTGCTGCACGCGGCCAGGACCGCTCCTATTCGAGCGGCGGCGGGCACGGGTCGTGTTCTATCCTCCGAAACAGGTGGGGCCGCTTTCGGTCCCGTCCGGGAACTTGAGGAGGTGGGTCCGGTCACCGGTACCGACGCAGGGACCGACAACGGCCAGGCGGAGCAGCCCGAGGGCCGGGGCACGAACGCGGACACGGAGACCGGCTCCGAGTCGACCGCGGAGCGCAGCGCGCGCTTCGAGCGGGACGCGCTCGAGTTCCTCGACCAGATGTACTCGGCCGCCCTGCGCATGACGCGCAACCCGGCCGACGCCGAGGACCTGGTGCAGGAGACCTACGCCAAGGCGTACGGGTCCTTCCACCAGTTCCGTGAGGGCACCAACCTCAAGGCGTGGCTGTACCGGATCCTGACCAACACCTTCATCAACTCGTACCGCAAGAAGCAGCGCGAGCCCCAGCGCAGCGCGGCCGAGGAGATCGAGGACTGGCAGCTCGCCCGCGCCGAGTCGCACATGTCGACGGGTCTGCGCTCCGCCGAGTCGCAGGCGCTCGACCACCTGCCCGACTCGGACGTGAAGGCGGCGCTGCAGGCGATCCCCGAGGAGTTCCGCATCGCCGTCTACCTCGCGGACGTAGAGGGCTTTGCGTACAAGGAGATCGCGGACATCATGGGGACACCCATCGGTACGGTGATGTCCCGGCTGCACCGGGGCCGCCGTCAACTGCGCGGCATGCTGGAGGACTACGCCCGCGAGCGCGGACTGGTCCCGGCGGGCGCCGGAGAGTCGAACGAAGCGAAAGGCTCGGGCTCATGAGCTGCGGAGAGCCGCACGAGACTGACTGCAGTGAGGTCCTCGACCACCTGTACGAGTTCCTCGACAGCGAGATGCCGGACGTCGATCGCGACAAGTTCCAGCACCACTTCGAGGAATGCTCGCCGTGCCTGGAGAAGTACGGCCTCGAGCAGGCCGTGAAGAAGCTGGTCAAGCGGTGCTGCGGCCATGACGACGTGCCCGCCGACCTGCGCGCCAAGGTCATGGGGCGGATCGATCTGATCCGTTCCGGGCAGACCGTCCCCGAGCACGACGTCACCAAGGCGCAGGCCGGCCCGGTGACACCGCAGGAGTCCTGACCCACGCCCTTCGTCCGGCAAGGCCCATATCACCCGAACGTGCTAATCATCGGGTCATGGGCCCCCGGACCCCCCGAAACCCGCCCTAGGCTCCGAGCCTGCACCGGCACGGTGGGGGGGAGGGCGCGATGGAGGCGGCGGTTCCGGCGAGAGCGCGAGGCTATGTGGCCTGTGTCGCCCTGCTCGCCGTGCTGTGCGTCCTGCCCCTGCACACCGCCCGTGCGCCCTGGTGGACGCTGATCCCGCTGGCCGCGCTTTACGCGGCCTGCGAGCACGTCGTGCGGCGCCGGTTCGGCGGAACGTTCTACCCGGTGCTGCTCGCCGGCGCCTTCCTGCTGCCGCCCTCTTTCGCCGCGCTGGTCCCGCTGCCGGCCGCCCTGCTCGTCCACGTCGAGCACCGGCCGGTACTGCCGCGGCGCGTCTGGCGGGCCGCGCAGCCGGCGCTCGCCGTGTGGGCCGCGGCCCAGGTGCACGGGGCGCTCGGCGGCCGGGATGCGGTCGTGGCCCCCGCCTTCCCGCACGCCCTCGTGCCCGCAGGGGCGGCCGTGCTCGCCTTCTGCCTGGTGCTCACCGCGCTCGACGGCGGCCTCCTGGCGGCGGGAGCGGGGGCGCCGCCCACGCCTTTCCGGCTGTGGGGGAGCACACCGCTGCGCCGGGCCTGGAGCGGGCTGCTGTCCCGTTCGCTGGCGCCGGTCGCGGTGCACGGGCTCGCCGGCCTGATGATGGCCGTGCTCTGGCGCAGCCGGTACGGCCCCGGCGCCGCGCTGCTCGTACTGCTGCCGATGTGCGTCTCCTGCTGGGTCTTCGCCCAGTACCACCGGGAGCGGGCCGCCCACCAGGCCACCATCCGCGCCCTGGTGCAGGCCGTCGACATCAAGGACGGCTACACCCGCGGCCACAGCGAGCGGGTCGGCCAGGCCTCGGTGCTGATCGCCCGCGAACTCGGCCTGGACGACGAACGCGTCGAGGTGCTGCGGTTCGCCGGCATCCTGCACGACGTCGGCAAGCTCGGCGTCCCCACCCGCTTGCTGCGCAAGGACGGCCCGCTGACCCCCGAGGAGCGGCGGATCATCGAACTGCACCCGGAGTACGGCCACGAGATGGTCCGCGGGATCTCCTTCCTGGGCGAGGCCCGCGCGGCGATCCTGCACCACCACGAACGGCTCGACGGCAGCGGCTACCCGTACGGGCTGGCGGGCGCTCAGATCCCCGAGTGCGCCCGTGTCGTGGCCGTCGCCGACGCCTTCGACGCGATGACCTCCACCCGGTCCTACAGCAGGGCCCGTCCGGTGACGGCTGCGGTCACGGAGCTGGAGCGCTGTGCGGGCACCCACTTCGACCCGCGCATGGTCACGGCGCTCGTCCGGGCGCTGCGCCGGCACGGCTGGCACCCGGCCGTCACCGCCGACGACGCCCCGCACACGGTCCCGGCGCAGCAGCCGTCCGCCGGCCGCCGCAGCGGTGCGCACCGGTGACCGCCCTCCGGCTCATCCACGCCTGCGCCGCCCTCACCGCCGCCGTCTGTCTCGCCCGCACCCTGTGGACCGGCATCGACGACCCGGGCGTCGCGCTCGCCTTCGGCGTGCTCATAGCCGTCGGCGAGCTGACCCGGTGGTCCGGCACCCGGTCGCGCCAGGCCGCGCCGCTGGGCGCTGCCGGGTCGCTGTCGTACGCCCTGCTGGGCCCCGACGCCGGGCATCCCACCGGGCACAGCGCCGCGCAGGTCGTCACCGTCGTCCTCGCCGCCTCGCTGCTCGGCGGGGTCCCGCACATCTGGTGCGGCCGCACCCCCACCCGCGACCACCTCGCCCGCCGTGTCCTCACCACCGGCTTCGCCGCGGTCTGCTTCCAACCCCTCTTCGACCGGGGAGCGTTCCGCGGCTGGGACGGGCCCGCCTACGCCCTGCTGCTGGTCGCGCTGCTCGTCCTCACCGCACTCTGCGACGCCGTCCTCGCCGCCGCCCTCGCCCGCTCCCGCACCGGCTGGCGCTTCGGCCCGCTGCTCCGCGACGAACTGCGCGGGCTGCTCGGCATCGGCTCCGCGGTGTGCGCGACCGGCGTGGTCATGGCGCTCGCGGTCGCCGTCGCAGGGCTGTGGGCGCTGCCCGTGTTCTGCCTGCCGCTGCTGCTCACCCAGCTCTCGGTCCGCCGCTACGCCGCCGTGCGGGCCACCTACCGGCAGACCATCGCCTCGCTCGCCCGGGCCACCGAGGTGGCCGGCTGCACCCCCGCCGGGCACGCCCGCCGGGTCGCCGCGCTCAGCCGGGCCGTCGGCCGCGACCTCGGCCTGTCCCGGCCCGAGCTGACCGTGCTCGAGTACGCGGCGCTGATGCACGACATCGGCCAGCTCAGCCTCGTCGACCCGGTCCCGGCCGGAGCCACCGCCACCCTGCCCCGCGATGAGCAGCGGCGCATCGCGCTGCTCGGCGGCGCCGTGGTGCGCCAGACCGGGGTGGACGCGGCGGTCGCCACGGTCGTGGAGCGGCAGGCCGACCCCTACGCCGAGCAGCCGCTCGCCGCGCGGATCGTCCGGACCGTGAACGCCTTCGAGGAGAAGTCCCGCGACGCCGGACCCGAGGGGCCGCTCCTGGCTCTTGAGGAGCTGCGCCTGGCCGGCGCGGGGGATTACGCTCCGGAGGTTGTCGAATCGCTTGCCCGGGTACTCTCCCAGGCACTGTCCGACCCCGCACGGCATGGGGTGACCCATGGGTAATGAGCGCCTTTGAGGCCGTACGTGGTTGGATGCGATGGAGAGGGTGTTCGGGGGCACAAGCCAGCCCACTGTGCGGAACTGGAACTGGCAGGCGGGAATCGTGAGGATCTTCGGAAAGGGACGGCACCGGCCCTCCGCCTCCTGGCGGCAGGCCACCGACCGGGCGTTCACGCTCATCGGCGACGGCCGCTACGAGGACGCGGGCGAGCTGCTGACACGCGCCGCCGACCTGGAACCCTGGCTGGCGGAGTCCTGGTTCAACCTCGCCCTGCTGCACAAGTTCCGGCACGACTGGGAGCAGGCCCGCGCGGCGGGTCTGCGGGCGGTCGCGCTGCTGGACCGGGAGGCCGGCGCCCCCGACTGGTGGAACGTCGGCATCGCCGCGACCGCCCTGCAGGACTGGCCGCTGGCCCGGCGCGCCTGGCAGGCCTACGGGCTGCGGGTGCCCGGGGGCGCCACCGCCGCGGGCGAGCCGCTCGGCATGGACCTGGGCAGCGCGGCCGTGCGGCTCTCCCCGGAGGGCGAGGCCGAGGTCGTGTGGGGGCGCAGGCTGGATCCGGCGCGGATCGAGGTGCTGTCCATCCCGCTGCCCTCGTCCGGGCGGCGCTGGGGCGAGGTCGTGCTGCACGACGGCGTCCCGCACGGCGAGCGCACCACGTCCGCCGGGCACTCCTTCCCGGTGTTCGACGAGATCGAGCTGTGGGCGCCCTCGCCCGTGCCCACCTGGGTGGTGCTGCTGGAGGCGGCCACGGAGGCCGACCGGGACGCCCTGGAACAACTGGCTGCGGACGCCGGCTTCGCCGCGGAGGACTGGTCCTCCTCGGTGCGGCTGCTGTGCCGGATGTGCTCGGAGTCGCGGATGCCGTCCGACGAGGGCGACGGCGAGCACCTGGATCCGCACGATCACAGCGAGCCCGGTCACCCGGGGCCGCTCGGGCACCGTACCGACGGCCAGCTCTGGGTGCCGGAGCGCGAGTGCGGGGTCGCCGCGCCGGCGTCGCTCGTCCGGGGGCTGCTCGACGGGTGGGTGGCGGACAGTCCGGACTCCAGGGACTGGCGTGATCTCGAAGAGGTTTGCTGACCACCGGTGACCGGCCACGTTTAGGCTGTATCCGAGAGTTCCAAGGCTTGCAGGAAGGCATACGTCGGTCATGGCGCAGCAGGACACCGATCAGCAGCACGCGGGCGTGCTCCCCGTCGACGACGAGGGCTACGTCGTCGACACGGAGGACTGCGAGGAGCGCGAGAGGACCTGGCGCGAGCGCGGCACCTCGCGGCCGATCACGGTCGTCGGCAACCCGGTGCTGCACAAGGAGTGCAGGGACGTCACCGATTTCGGCGCCGAGCTGGACCAGCTGGTCGCCGACATGTTCGCCAGCCAGCGCACCGCCGAGGGCGTGGGCCTGGCCGCCAACCAGATCGGCGTCGACCTGAAGGTCTTCGTGTACGACTGCCAGGACGACGAGGGCGTCCGGCACGTCGGCGTGGTGTGCAACCCGAAGCTGGTCGACCTGCCCGCCGACCGGCGCAGGCTCGACGACAGCAACGAGGGCTGCCTGTCCGTACCCACGGCGTACGCCTCGCTCGCGCGTCCCGACTACGCCGAGGTGACCGGCCAGGACGAGAAGGGCAACCCGGTCAGGGTGCGCGGCACCGGCTACTTCGCACGGTGTTTGCAGCACGAGACCGACCACCTGTACGGCTACCTCTACATCGACCGCCTCTCCAAGCGCGACCGCAAGGACGCGCTGCGGCAGATGGCCGAGAACGAGCCACGCTACCCCGTGGTCGGCAACGGCTGAGCCGCCCGGCCGGAACCCCGGCCACCGCGCAGAGCAGCGACGACGTCCGTCACGACGCCCGTCCGGGATCCGTCCCGGCCGGGCGTCGTTCATTTGTTCGTCACGTGAATCCCGGCAACCCGGGGTGGTGATTGAAGCAAATCCGTTCCCCCGACGGTCAGTTGTAGTGCTGAATGGTAAGCGGGGGGTTACGCAACGGCGCACGCCCGGCACGACATGGAGGGTGTGCGCTCCTGGCGGCTGAGAGGGGACAGTTCGTGCACGCTTTCTCACCCGGCACCAGATCGACGACCTCGTTGGCGGTGCCGCCGGCTCTCGCACTTCCGGTGATCGAGGACTCCTTTCCACGACAACTCCACCCGTATTGGCCGAAGCTTCAGGAGAAGACCCGGCAGTGGCTGCTCGAAAAGCGGCTCATGCCGGCGGACAAGGTCCGGGAACACGCCGACGGACTGTGCTACACCGACCTCATGGCGGGGTACTACACCGACGCCTCCGACGAGGTGCTGCAGGCCATCGCCGACTACAGCGCCTGGTTCTTCGTCTGGGACGACCGCCACGACCGGGACATCGTCCACGGCCGGGCCGCCGACTGGCGGCGCCTGCGGCGCCTGCTGCACGCGGCCCTCGACGCGCCCCAGCGGCACCTGGGCCATCCCGACCCGGTAGTGGCGGGGTTGGCGGACAGCGTGCTGCGGCTGTTCTCGTTCCTGCCGCAGACCTGGAACCAGCGCTTCACCCGGCACTTCCACGCGGTGATCGACGCCTACGACCGCGAGTTCCACAACCGCACCCGGGGGTACGTCCCGCAGGTCGAGGAGTACCTCGCCCTGCGGCGGCTCACCTTCGCCCACTGGATATGGACGGATCTCCTGGAGCCGAGCGCCGGACGCGAACTCCCGGATGCCGTGCGGAAAAATCCGGTCTACCGCCGTCCGGCACTGCTGAGCCAGGAATTCGCCGCCTGGTACAACGACCTCTGCTCACTGCCCAAGGAAATCGCGGGCGACGAGGTGCACAATCTCGGCATCAGTCTCGTCACACATCAGGGCCTGACCCTCGAGGAAGCGATCGAGGAAATCAGACTGCGGGTCGAGCGGTGCATCGGCGAATTCCTGGTCGCCGAAAGCGAGGCACTGCGGTTCGCCGACGAACTCGCCGACGACGGCTCGGTGTCGGGAAAGGAACTCGGCACCGCCGTCCGCGCCTGCGTCGGAAACATGCGCAACTGGTTCAGCTCCGTCTACTGGTTCCACCACGAGTCGGGCCGGTACATGGTCGACAGCTGGGAGGACCGGTCCACGCCCCCGTACGTCACCAACGAAGCGGCAGGTGAGAAATGACCGTCGAATCCGTGAAGCCCCGGCCCTCCGAAACGGCAGAGCTGCGTGAACCCCCGCTCGCCGGCGGCGCCGTCCCGGTCCTCGGGCACGGCCTGAAGCTGGTCCGCGACCCGCTCGCCTTCATGTCCGGGCTGCGCGCGCACGGCGACGTGGTGCGCCTCAAGCTCGGCCCCAAGACGGTGTACGCGGTCACCACCCCGGCGCTCACCGGCGCGCTCGCGCTCAGCACGGACTACCGGATCGACGGACCGCTGTGGGAGTCCCTGGAGGGCCTGCTCGGCAAGGAGGGCGTGGCCACCGCGAACGGTCCCCGGCACCGGCGCCAGCGGCGCACCATCCAGCCCGCGTTCCGGCTCGACGCCGTCCCCGCGTACGGCCCCGTCATGGAGGAGGAGGCGCACGCGCTGACCGAGCGCTGGCGGCCCGGCACAGTCGTCGACTGCACCTCGGAGTCCTTCCGGGTCGCGGTGCGCATCGCCGCCCGCTGCCTGCTGCGCGGCGAGTACATGGACGAGCGTGCCGAGCGGCTGAGCGCAGACCTCGCCACCGTCTTCCGCGGTATGTACCGCCGGATGGTCGTCCCGCTCGGACCGCTGTACCGGCTGCCGTTCCCGGCCAACCGTGAATTCAACCGGGCACTGGCCGATCTGCATCTCCTGGTCGACGAGATCGTCGCCGAGCGGAGGGCATCTGGTCAAAAGCCGGACGATTTGCTGACGGCATTGCTGGAGGCGAAGGACGACAATGGAGAGCCCATCGGGGAACAGGAGATTCACGACCAGGTGGTGGCGATAGTCACCCCGGGCAGCGAAACGGTCGCCTCCACGATCATGTGGCTGCTCCAGGTGCTCGCGGAACACCCGGAACACGCCGAGAAGGTGCGCGCCGAGGTCGAATCCGTGACCGGGGGCCGGCCCGTCGCATTCGAGCACGTCCGCCGGCTCACGCACACCAACAATGTCGTCGTCGAGGCCATGCGGCTGCGGCCCGCCGTATGGATTCTGACGCGGCGCGCGATCACCGACACCACGCTGGGCGGTTATCGCATTCCGGCGGGCGCGGACATCGTCTACAGCCCATACGCCGTCCAGCGCGACCCCGGCTCCTACGGCCGCCACCTCGACTTCGACCCCGACCGCTGGCTGCCGGAGCGGGCCAAGGAGGTGCCGAAGTACGCGATGAGCCCGTTCAGCGTCGGCAACCGCAAGTGCCCCAGCGACCACTTCTCCATGGCCCAGCTCACCCTGATCACCGCGGCGGTCTCGGCGAAGTACCGCTTCGAGCAGGCCGGCGGGTCGGACGACACCACCCGGGTGGGCATCACGCTGCGGCCGCAGAAGCTGCTGCTGAAGCCGGTGCCCTGGTAGGCCGCCGCTGCCGGCGCGCTCAGGCGGCCTCGGGGCCGCGGAACGCGCGCCGGTAGGCGTTCGGGGTCGTGCCGAGGGCACGGACGAACTGGTGGCGCAGCGCCGCCGCCGTACCGAAGCCGGTGCGGGAGGCGATGGCGTCCATGGTCTCGTCCGTGCCCTCCAGCAGTTCCTGCGCCAGCAGCACCCGCTGGCGCAGCAGCCAGCGGTAGGGGGTCGTGCCCGTCTCCTGCTGGAAGCGGCGGGCGAAGGTGCGCGGGGCCATGTGGGCGCGGGCGGCGAGCTGTTCCACGGTCACTTCCCGGTCCAGGTGCCCCTCCATCCACACCAGCACCTCGCCGACCGTGTCGCAGGGAGCCGCGGGCAGCGGCCGCTCGATGTACTGCGCCTGTCCGCCGTCCCGGTGCGGCGGCACCACCATCCGCCGGGCGATCTTCTTCGCGACCTCCGGGCCCTGCTCCTTGCGCACCAGGTGCAGACACGCGTCGATGCCGGCCGCGGTGCCGGCGGAGGTGATCACCGGGTCCTCGTCGACGTACAGGACGTCCGGCTCGATGAGCGCCCGGGGATTGCGCAGCGCCAGTTCCTCCGCCTGCCGCCAGTGCACACTGCACCGCCGGCCGTCGAGCAGTCCGGCGGCGCCGAGCACGAAGACGCCCGAGCACACGCTGAGCACCCGGGTGCCCCGCTCCACGGCCCGCACCAGGGCGTCGAGCAGGGCGGGCGGGTACTCCCGGGTGACGTAGTCGCTGCCGGCCGGCACCGCGATCAGGTCGGCCTCCTCCAGCCGCTCCAGACCGTACGGCGTCGACACGGTGAGCCCGCCGACGTGGGTGCTCAGCGCCGGTCCCTCCGCCGAGACCACGGCGAAGTCGTACACCGGCAGGCCCTCGTCACTGCGGTCGATGCCGAAGACCTCGCACACCACTCCCAGCTCGAAGGGATGCACACCGTCCAGCAGCACCGCCGCCACGTTCCTCAGCATGCTGCCAGTGTGCCCCGAACCTGGCAGTAAATCGAGGGTGTACGGCAGTCCTGCCACTGTCGGTAAGGAGCATCAGGCGCGACATTGGTGTCATGACCGGAAACCAGATCGAAGGCCTGATCGGAATGCTCGCCACGCTCGGCATCCTGGTCCTCCTGATCCTCCCGTCCGTGCTCGGCATCGCCCACGACAGGCGCGTCGACCGCCAGCTCAGGGAGGTTCAGGAGGCCCGGGACGCGACGAGCCGCAAGAAGGAGGCTCAGAAGTCCTCGTCCAGGTCGACCGTGCCCTCCACGGCCACCTGGTACGCCGACGGACGGCGCTCGAAGAAGTTCGTCAGCTCCTGAACGCCCTGCAGCTCCATGAAGGAGAACGGGTTCTCCGAGCCGTACACCGGAGCGAAGCCCAGGCGCGTCAGGCGCTGGTCGGCGACGCACTCCAGGTACTGCCGCATCGACTCGGTGTTCATCCCCGGGAGGCCGTCGCCGCACAGGTCGCGCGCGAACTGCAGCTCGGCCTCGACGGCCTCCCGCAGCATGTCCGTTACCTGCTCGCGCAGCTCGTCGTCGAAGAGGTCCGGCTCCTCCTTGCGGACGGTGTCGACCACGTCGAAGGCGAAGGACATGTGCATCGTCTCGTCGCGGAACACCCAGTTGGTGCCGGTGGCCAGGCCGTGCAGCAGGCCTCGGCTGCGGAACCAGTAGACGTAGGCGAAGGCGCCGTAGAAGAACAGGCCCTCGATGCACGCGGCGAAGCAGATGAGGTTCAGCAGGAAGCGGCGGCGGTCGGCCTTGGACTCCAGCCGGTCCAGCTTCTCCACCTCGTTGATCCACTTGAAGCAGAACCCGGCCTTCTCGCGGATGGAGGGGATGTTCTCCACCGCGGCGAACGCCGCCGCCCGGTCGTCCGGATCGGGCAGGTAGGTGTCCAGCAGCGTCAGGTAGAACTGGACGTGCACGGCCTCCTCGAAGAGCTGGCGGCTCAGGTAGAGCCGGGCCTCGGGGGAGTTGATGTGCTTGTAGAGGGTCAGCACCAGGTTGTTCGCGACGATCGAGTCGCCCGTCGCGAAGAAGGCGACCAGACGGCCGATCAGGTGCTGTTCGGCCGGGGACAGCTTCGCGAGGTCGGCGACGTCCGAGTGGAGGTCGACCTCCTCGACGGTCCAGGTGTTCTTGATGGCGTCCCGGTAGCGCTCGTAGAAGTCCGGGTAGCGCATCGGACGGAGAGTCAGCTCGAAGCCGGGGTCCAGCAGGTTGGTGTGACGAGTCATCGCAGTCGGCGCGGAGCGCCGTCCTCCAGGAGTGGTGGTCGGGTGGCGGGCGGGAGTTACTGGCAGGCCTCGCAGGACTCGGGGTTCTCGAGGGAGCAGGCGACCGCGTCGGGGGCGGCGGTCTGCTGGACGGGGACGGTGGCCTGGGGCCGCGCCTGTCCCTGGGCGGCGCGGGCGATCCGGGTCGCCGGGCGGGAACGCAGGTAGTACGTCGTCTTCAGACCCGACTTCCAGGCGTAGGCGTACATCGAGGAGAGCTTGCCGATGGTCGGCGTCTCCAGGAACAGGTTCAGCGACTGGGCCTGGTCGAGGAACGGGGTCCGGGCCGCGGCCATGTCGATCAGACCGCGCTGCGGGATCTCCCACGCCGTGCGGTAGAGGGCGCGTACGTCCGCCGGGATCCAGGCGAAGTCCTGCACCGAGCCGTTGGACTCGCGCAGCGCCTCGCGGGTACGGGCGTCCCACACGCCCAGCTCCTTCAGGTCCTTCACCAGGTACGAGTTGACCTGGAGGAACTCCCCGGACAGCGTCTCGCGCTTGAACAGGTTGGACACCTGCGGCTCGATGCACTCGTACACACCGGCGATGGACGCGATGGTCGCGGTGGGCGCGATGGCCAGGAGCAGCGAGTTGCGCATGCCGACCCGGGCGATCCGCTCCCGCAGCGCCGCCCAGCGCTCCGGCCAGGTGAACTCCACGCCGTAGTGGTCGGGGTGCAGCACGCCCTGGGCGGTGCGCGTCTTGCGCCAGGCCGGCAGCGGTCCGTTGCGCTCGGCGAGGTCGGCGGAGGCCTCGTACGCGGCGAGCATGATCCGCTCGGCGATCCGGGAGGACAGGGCCTTCGCCTCGGGGGAGTCGAAGGGCAGCCGCAGCTTGAAGAAGACGTCCTGCAGGCCCATCGCGCCCAGGCCCACCGGACGCCAGTTGGCGTTCGACCGGCCCGCCTGCTCGGTGGGGTAGAAGTTGATGTCCACCACGCGGTCGAGGAAGGTCACGGCCGTGCGGACGGTCTCGTCGAGCCGCTCCCAGTCGAGGTCGCCCGTCGCGGTGTCCACGAAGGCGCCGAGGCTGACCGAGCCCAGGTTGCAGACCGCGGTCTCGCCGTCGTCGGTGACCTCCAGGATCTCCGTGCACAGGTTGGAGGAGTGCACGACGTGCCCGGCGGTCGCCGTCTGGTTGGCGGTGCGGTTGGCGGCGTCCTTGAAGGTCATCCAGCCGTTGCCGGTCTGCGCGAGGGTGCGCATCATACGGCCGTACAGGTCCCGGGCCGGCATCGTCTTCTTCGCGAGCCCCGCGGCCTCCGCCGCGCGGTAGGCGGCGTCGAACTCCTCGCCCCACAGGTCCACCAGCTCCGGCACGTCCACCGGGGAGAACAGCGACCACTGCCCGTCGGCGTCGACCCGGCGCATGAACTCGTCCGGGATCCAGTGCGCCAGGTTCAGGTTGTGCGTACGGCGGGCGTCCTCACCGGTGTTGTCGCGCAGCTCCAGGAACTCCTCGATGTCGGAGTGCCACGTCTCCAGGTACACCGCCGCGGCGCCCTTGCGCCGGCCGCCCTGGTTCACCGCGGCCACCGAGGCGTCCAGCGTCTTCAGGAACGGCACGATGCCGTTGGAGTGCCCGTTGGTGCCGCGGATCAGCGAACCGCGGCTGCGGATGCGGGAGTACGACAGGCCGATGCCTCCGGCGTGCTTGGAGAGGCGCGCGACCTGGTGGTAGCGGTCGTAGATGGAGTCCAGCTCGTCCAGCGGGGAGTCGAGGAGGTAGCAGGACGACATCTGCGGGTGCCGGGTGCCGGAGTTGAACAGGGTGGGGGAGGAGGGCAGGTAGTCGAGCCGGCTCATCAGGCCGTACAGCGACGCGACCTCGTCCACGGAGCGGGCGCTGTCGTCCTCGGCCAGCCCGGCGGCGACGCGCAGCATGAAGTGCTGGGGCGTCTCGATCACCTTGCGGGTGATGGGGTGGCGGAGCAGGTAGCGGCTGTGCAGGGTGCGCAGGCCGAAGTAGCCGAAGCGGTCGTCGGCCGCCGGGTCGACCAGCGCGTCGAGCCGCTCGGCGTGCAGGCGCACGAACTCCGCGGTGCGGTCGGCGACGAGACCCTCCCGGTGACCCACGGCCACGGACCCGGTGAAGGAGGTGACGCCCTGCGAGGCGGCCTCGACGCGGATGGAGACGGTCAGCAGCCTGGCCGCCAGCCGGGAGTAGGCGGGGTCCTCGGAGATCAGGCCGGCGGCCGACTCCGTGGCCAGCTCGCGCAACTCCGCCTCGTCGGCCCGGGCCGACCGGCCGCGCAGCGCGGCGGCGGCGACCCGGCCGGGGTCGGCGTCGGGGAGGTCGGCGGTCAGCTCGGTCAGGGTCCGCAGCAGCGCGGCACCGGGACCGTCGGTCTCCACCGGGGCTCCGCTCGCCGGGGTGGCTGAAGCCGGGTCGGCTGGCGCGATGGTCACGTGGGGCTCTCCCTCGCTCGGCACGGGGCCTTGCGGAGGGCAGGGGGCAGCGCGGGCGCGCACGGCGCCGCGTCCACCGGCCCATTCCACGAGGCCCGGACGTCGATGAGCACCCGGACCGGACGGCCGGGCGCACGCTGCCGGCAGGTCCTCGGACTGAAACAGGCGTGCGGAGGCACGCGAGTACACCGTTGCGGGACAGTTCCGGATTCGCACCGGATTCCCCTGCGGCGACAGCGAGCATGAGCATACATCTAGTGCCAGGCTGCCGTGGCACCCCCACATGTTGTGGCTGTTGCGTGTTGCGGTGGCTCCGCAGCGTCAGATCGCATGACAGCGGGCCGCCGACGTCGGTGCTGTCGGCGGCCCGCTGCGGGGTGGTCGGTGACCGGTCGCGCTAGTGGGCGCTGCCCGCGGTGGCGGGCGGGAGTTCCACCTCGACCCCGGGATCGCCCGCGTCGGCCGTGTAGTCCTCCGGCCTGGTCTCGTCGAGGCCCTCGGGGGCCTTCACGGCCTTCAGGACGAAGGTGAGCACCACGGTGACCACGACGTTGAGCACGAACGCGGTGAGACCGATGTAGCCGATCTCCCCGATGCCCGGGATCTCCTTCGCGGAGCCGCCGAAGTGCGCCTGGGTGGGCGAGGCCACCCCGTAGGCGGCGAGCGTGCCGTACACCATGCCGACCGCCCAGCCGGCGAGCAGCGCCCAGCGGTGGAACCAGCGGGTGAACAGGCCGCCGACCAGGGCCGGGAAGGTCTGCAGGATCCAGATGCCGCCCAGGAGCTGGAAGTTGATGGCGACCGTTTTGTCCATCGTCAGCACGAAGACCAGCGCGCCCACCTTCACCAGCAGCGACACGATCTTGGAGACCCGGGTCTCCTCCTTGGCCGTCGCGTCCGGCTTGATGAAGTCCTTGTAGATGTTGCGGGTGAAGAGGTTCGCCGCCGCGATGGACATGATGGCCGCGGGCACCAGGGCGCCGATGCCGATCGCCGCGAAGGCCACGCCGGCGAACCAGTCCGGGAACATGTCCTCGAACAGCTGCGGGATCGCGAGCTGGCCGTTGGCGACCTTCACCCCGGCCGCGATCGCCATGAAGCCGAGCAGGGCCAGCAGGCCGAGCATCAGCGAGTACAGCGGCAGGATCGTGGTGTTGCGGCGGATCACCTCACGGCTCTTCGAGGACAGGGTCGCGGTGATCGAGTGCGGGTACATGAACAGGGCGAGCGCGGAGCCCAGCGCCAGGGTGGCGTACGTCCACTGGCCCGCCTCCGGCGGGGCCAGCGCGCCGCGCGGTTTGCCGGTGGCCGGGTTGACCTGGCTGAAGGCGTCGCCCGCCTTGGCGAAGACGTCGTCGAAGCCGCCCAGCTTGATCGGGATGTAGATGATCGCCACCGCGATGACGATGTAGATCAGCGCGTCCTTGACGAACGCGATGAGGGCGGGGGCGCGCAGGCCCGACGAGTAGGTGTACGCGGCCAGCACGCCGAAGGCGATGAGCAGCGGCAGGTCCTTCACGAACCAGTTGGTGTTCTCGCCGCCGCCGACGCCCATCACGTCCAGCACCGCCTGGATGCCCACGAGCTGGAGCGCGATGTACGGCATCGTCGCGAGGATCCCGGTGACCGCCACGGCCAGCGACAGGCCCTTGGAGCCGAACCTGCCGCGCACGAAGTCCGAGGTGGTGACGTAGCCGTGGCGGTGCGAGACCGACCACAGGCGGGGCAGGAAGGTGAAGATCAGAGGGTAGACCAGGATCGTGTACGGGACCGCGAAGAAACCGGCCGCGCCCGCCGCGTAGATCGCCGCCGGCACGGCGACGAAGGTGTATGCGGTGTACAGGTCGCCGCCGAGCAGGAACCAGGTGATCCAGGTGCCGAACGAGCGTCCGCCCAGGCCCCATTCGTCCAGGGAGTGCTCGTTGTCGGGCCTGCGCCAGCGTGCGGCCAGGAAGCCCATGACCGTGACGGCCAGGAAGAAGAAGATGAAGACGCCGAGCGCGACGCCGTTGACGCCGTCCTTCACTTCGCCGCACCCCCGTCCTGGACCCGGCGGGCGCGCTGGTCACGCTGCCACAGCTTGTAGGCCAGCATCGTGAGCGCGGTGGAGATCAGCACCCACAGCATCTGGTACCAGTAGAAGAACGGGATCCCGATGAACGCGGGGTCCGTCTTGGCGTACGAGCCGACCCACAGCATCGCCACGAACGGCGCGACGAGACACAGGCCGATGATGATGCGGACCGGTGTCACGACCGGTGGTCTCACTTCTTGCGCTTCGGACATGCCACGGCTCCGTCCCCTCACTGATCACCTGTGTAATGCGCAGGCAATCTAGGTGACGCCGTCGTGGCAGCGGAAGACCTCGTCCGCATATCGGCATATCGATTTCGCGTGCGGAGCGTGAAGGTTCCCGCCGCCGGTCAGTCCTGGGGGCGCTTGAGACGGGCGACGAACTTGTACCGGTCGCCGCGGTAGACGGATCTCACCCACTCCACCGGCTGACCTTCGCCGTCCAGGGAGTGACGGGAGAGCATCAGCATCGGCAGACCCACGTCGGTGCCGAGCAGACCCGCCTCGCGCGGGGTGGCCAGGGAGGTCTCGATGGTCTCCTCGGCCTCGGCGAGGTGGACGCCGTAGACCTCGGCGAGCGCGGTGTACAGGGACGTGTACTTCACCAGCGACCGCCTGAGCGCGGGGAAACGCTTGGCCGACAGATGGGTGGTCTCGATGGCCATGGGCTCGCCGTTGGCCATGCGCAGCCGCTCGATGCGCAGCACCCGGCCGCCTGCCGTTATGTCCAGCAGCTCGGCGAGCCGCTCGTCGGCGGTGATGTACCCGATGTCCAGCAGCTGCGAGGTGGGCTCCAGGCCCTGGGCGCGCATGTCCTCGGTGTAGGAGGTCAGTTGCAGCGCCTGCGACACCTTCGGCTTGGCGACGAACGTGCCCTTGCCCTGGATGCGCTCGAGCCGGCCCTCGACGACGAGTTCCTGCAGGGCCTGCCGGACGGTGGTGCGGGAGGTGTCGAACTCGGCCGCCAGCGTCCGCTCCGGCGGGACCGGCGTGCCCGGCGCCTGCGTCTCCGTCATGTCGAGCAGGTGCTTCTTCAAGCGGTAGTACTTGGGCACGCGCGCGGTACGGACGGTCGTGCCGGCCTCGTTCTCCGCACTGCTGACGTCGGTGCTCATGTTCTGCCTTCCCGGCTCCGGATGCCGAAAGCGGCCGACCGACCGTCGGCCACGGCTCACATCGTGGCACGGCTTCGTGTGTCAGGCTCCACCCGCACGCTCCGTGATCCCCTCTGTATACCGGGGTGCCCTCTGCTGGTCTAGTCCAGCGTCCCCGGCGTCCCGCCCGGCGTGCCGGGCCGGGCGGGCGGGACGTCTCTTATATGCCCTGCCAGTCGGGCTTGTTGGCGTAGGTGTGGCGGAAGTAGTCGGCCAGCTTGAGCTTGGCGGCGGCGGCCTCGTCGACGACCACCGTGGCGTGCGGGTGGAGCTGGAGCGCCGAGGCCGGGCAGACGGCCGCGACCGGGCCCTCGACGGTGGCGGCGACCGCGTCCGCCTTGCCCTCGCCGGTGGCGAGCAGCACCAGGTGGCGGGCCTCCAGGATGGTGCCGATGCCCTGGGTGATCACGTGGTGCGGGACCTGCTCGATGTCACCGTCGAAGAAGCGCGCGTTGTCGACGCGGGTCTGCTCGGTCAGCGTCTTGATGCGGGTGCGGGAGGCGAGCGAGGAGCAGGGCTCGTTGAACCCGATGTGCCCGTCCGTGCCGATCCCGAGGAGCTGCAGGTCCACCCCGCCGGCCCCGGCGAGCGCGCGGTCGTAGGCCTCGCAGGCCGCCTGGACGTCCTCGGCGGTGCCGTCCGGCCCCATGAAGGACTCCATCCCGATGCCGAGCGGCTCAAGCACTTCCCGGCGCAGCACCGAGCGGTAGGACTCGGGATGGTCGGCGGGCAGCCCCACGTACTCGTCGAGCTGGGCTACGCGCGCCCGGGAGGTGTCCACCGCGCCGGAGCGCCATTTGGAGGTCAGCGCCTGGTAGATGGGCAGCGGGGTGGAGCCGGTGGCCACACCGAGCAGCGCGTCGGGCTTGCGTCGCAGCAGCTCCGCCATGGCCTCGGCGATCAGCTCGCCGCCCGCCGCGGCGTCCGGGACGATGACAACTTCCACGCTGGGCCTGCCGTTCTCAAGAGGGCTTGATGTCTGGGAAATCCATGTGGTTTAGACCAATCTAACAGAATGCGGGGACCGGGGCAGGGGTGTGGACGCCCGATTCCCGAGCTTCTCTAACGAGCGCTACAGAAAGACCGTACTGCGCGGCGAGGTCATTTTTCTAGGGGTCGCTATAGAATGACCGTCATGGTGACCGGTCAGGAGACGAACGCGCAGGCCAGCCCGTCGAGATCCCGAGGGCGCCCGCGCTCCTTCGACCGGACGACCGCTCTGGAGAAGGCGCTGACGGCGTTCTGGCGGCACGGCTACGAGGCCACCTCGGTCTCCGACCTCACCCGGATCATGGGCATCGGCGCCCCGAGCCTCTACGCGGCCTTCGGCGACAAGCGGACCCTGTTCGAGGAGGTGGTCCGGGTCTACGCCGGCACCCACGGCGCCTTCGGCGACCGCGCCCTGGCCGAGGAGCCCACCGCCCGGGCCGCCGTGGAGCGCACGCTGCGCGAGGCCGCCGTCCGGTACACCGACCCGGATCACCCCTACGGCTGCCTGGTCGCGCACGCGGCCACCAACTGCACGACCCCCGAGGTCGAGCGGCTGCTGCGGGACCGGCGCGACGCGGCCCTGGCCGCCCTGGAGTCCCGGGTCCGGGCCGACGTGGCGGCCGGCCTGCTGCCCGCGGGCACCGACGCCGGGGCGCTCGCCCGGCATGCGACGGCGGTGCTCCACGGCATGTCCCAGCAGGCCCGGGACGGCGCGGCCCGGGCGGAACTTCAGGCGCTGGCCGAAATTGCCATGGCCATCTGGCCCCGTGGCTGACCCCGGCGGGCTAGGCTGCGTGGCATCGCGTGCCGTCTTGACTCATCTCCCCGCGCACATGGACAGCCCCTCGTGGTCTAGTCCACAATGCGTAAGGGGATCCCGTAGGGAAAAATGAACAGCTTCCGTCTTCCCCGCACAGGAAGGCGGACCGAGGACCCGGAGCTCTCTGCCCTGACTGCCCCGGATCCTCGGCCTTCGGCCGGCCGGGACCGCACACCCCGCGGCCGATGATGCTCCGGGCTGCGGTGCCGGAAGGGTTGAGGGTCCCTTCCAGGCGCCGCGGCCCGCGGGTGTTTTTCGGACACCCGCGCGGCCCCGGGTACGCTCGCAGGGTGCCCTCCATGAACGAACTCGTACGCCAGCACACGGCCCTCGACGACTCCGACCTCGAGTGGCTCCACCTGCTGGTCTCGGAGTGGCAGCTGCTCTCCGACCTCTCCTTCGCCGACCTGGTCCTGTGGGTCCCGACCAGTGACGGCACCCGGTACGTCTCGGTCGCCCAGATGCGCCCCAACACCGGCCCTACCTCGTACCAGGACGACATGGTCGGCCATCTCGTCCCCCGCGGCCGGCGGCCCATGCTGGACGCGGCGCTCGACGAGGGCCGGATCGTGCGCGAGGGCGACCCGGAGTGGCGCGAGGAGGTCCCCGTCCGGGTCGAGTCCATCCCCGTGCGGCGCGCCGGCCGGGTCCTCGGGGTCATCGCCCGCAACACGAACCTGCTCACCGTCCGCACCCCGAGCCGGCTCGAGCTGACCTATCTGCAGAGCGCCTCGGACCTGGCGCAGATGATCGCGGCCGGCTCGTTCCCCTTCCCCGACCAGCAGGTCGACATGGACGCCTCGCCGCGGGTCGGCGACGGACTGATCCGGCTGGACGCGGACGGCACGGTCCAGTACGCCTCGCCGAACGCCCTGTCCGCCTACCACCGGCTCGGCCTCGCCGCCGACCTGGTCGGTCACCACCTGGGGCGGACCACCGCCGAACTCGCGCCCACCCGGGGCCCGGTGGACGAGGCGCTCGCCAAGGTGGCGAGCGGCTGGGCGCCGCGGGAGTTCGAGATCGAGGCGAACGACGGGGTCATCCAGTTCCGGACCATTCCGCTCAAGCCCAAGGGCGCCCGCATCGGTTCGCTGGTGCTGTGCCGGGACGTGACCGAACTGCGCCGCCGAGAGCGGGAGTTGATAACCAAGGACGCGACCATCCGGGAGATCCACCACCGGGTGAAGAACAACCTGCAGACCGTCGCGGCCCTGCTCAGGCTGCAGGCCCGGCGTATCGGCTCCGAGCGCGGCCGGGAGGCTCTGGAGGAGGCCGTCCGCCGGGTCGGCTCGATCGCCATCGTGCACGAGACGCTCTCCCAGAACCTCGACGAGCGCGTGGAGTTCGACGAGATCGCCGACCGCGTGCTCGCGATGGTCGCCGAGATCTCACCGGGCAAGGTGACCGGCCGGCGCAGCGGGCGCTTCGGCATACTCGACGCCGAGGTCGCCACCCCGCTGTCGATGGTGCTCACCGAGGTGCTGCAGAACGCCCTGGAACACGGCTTCCGTGAGGGCGACACCGGCACGGTCGAGGTCTCCGCGGTCCGCGGCGGCACCACCAAGGAGGCCCGCCTGCTGGTCACCGTCCAGGACGACGGCGTCGGCCTGCCCGAGGGGTTCGACCCGCACCGCTCGGGCAACCTCGGCCTGCAGATCGTGCGGACGCTGGTGGAGGGCGAGTTGGGCGGCACCTTCGACATGGTCCCGGCGCCGGAGCGGGGGACCCGGGTGATCCTGGACATCCCGGTGCGCGCGCAGAAGTGAGCCCGCACGGCCCCGGACAGCATTGAGCCCCGGACCACATCGTGATCCGGGGCTGAAGCTCGAAGCTATGCGCATCGGGGGTACTGCGCGCTGCGGCTCGGGGGCGGGAGATGCGTACGCGGTGTACGCGCCGCCAAGCTCAGGCTGTCAGCAGGGGTGGGACGTCAGGCGGAGGCCTGACGGGCCCGGTTGCGGGCGGCGCGGCGCTTCATGGCGCGGCGCTCGTCCTCGCTGAGACCACCCCAGACGCCGGAGTCCTGACCGGACTCGAGCGCCCACTGCAGGCACTGCTCGATAACCGGGCAGCGACGGCAGACGGCCTTGGCTTCCTCGATCTGCAGCAGCGCAGGACCGGTGTTGCCGATGGGGAAGAAGAGCTCGGGGTCTTCCTCGCGGCAAACGGCGTTGTGACGCCAGTCCATGGCTGCTACCTCTCCTTGGTATTACGTGCAAGTTGCTTGTGAATGTGAACGCTTTCACGAATCCCTCAACAAGTGAAGGGCCGATCGCCGAGTCTTCCCCGGCGTGGTCCTTGGTATGAAGAGGGGTTCTGGTGATCAGTGGAGGCCGGTCTTGCGGGCCGTCCCGATCGCCACGTAGAGACTCGCAAACCTCAGCGGCGGATACAACCCCTTCCAGAAAGTTTTTTTTGATTCCTCGGTGTCGACTGGGTCACAGCCGTACTTCCATGGGGTGGACCCTGGCCTAAACGTTCGAGTGAAAGGACTTTCGCCTCTTCCGCTCACACAATCACACGCAGTGCGCGGCGTACGCCTGTGAACGTCACGCTCGTACGCAGCCCCAGGTGGTCACCGTCCATCTGAAGGGGCAGGGGCACCTTCGAATGCAAGGTGAACCGGTCCAGATCATGGAGTGAGACGGCATGCTTCCCATGGGGTCCCCGCTCGGGGGACGAAGTGAGCAACTGGGTGCCATACCGGGCAACCGCGGCCGTGGACAGACGGCTGAGACCGAGTACGTCGAGGCCTGTGTCGAACGAGGCCTTAGGTGACGCGTACATCGGGCGATTGCCGAGATACGTCCAGGGGGATGTGTTCGAGGCTATGGCGACGACGAGATCGGTGACCGGGTCCGCCCCGGCCCGCTCCAGAGTGATCGGGCCGTGCCGGCGGTGCTGCTCGCCGAGGAACTGGCGGACCACCTGGCGCACGTACAGCGCGTGCGTCGACTTCTTCCCGCGCTCGCGCTGCTGCTCCACCCGGCCGACCACGCCCGCGTCGAAGCCCAGCCCCGCGTTGAACGTGAACCAGCGCTCCGGCACCGCCTCGTCCTCGGTGCCCGGCGTGCCCGAGGCCAGGCCCAGGCCGACGACCCGCTCGGTGTTCTCGCGCAGGGCGTCCAGCAGGGCGCCGGTCGCCTCGACCGAGTCGTTGGGCAGGCCGAGCGCACGGGCGAACACATTGGTGGAACCGCCCGGGACCACGGCGAGCCCGGGCAGCCGGTCCGGGTCGGGGCCGGCGTGCAGCAGGCCGTTGACGACCTCGTTGACGGTGCCGTCGCCGCCGAGGGCCACGACCAGGTCGATGTCCGAGCTCTGCGCGGCCTGCCGGCCCAGGTCGCGTGCGTGACCGCGGTACTCGGTGGTGACCGCCTCGAGCTTCATCTCGCTCGCCAGCGCGTGGATCAGGACGTCACGCCTGCGTGCGCTTGTGGTGGTTGCCGCCGGATTGACCACGAGAAGTGCACGCATGGATGGCAGCGTACCTACTGGGTGGTACCCGGCCCAGACCGAGGTAGGGATCCGGTAAGAGAGGGGACGTGAGCCTGCCCACGTGGACGCGCCGTGCGGCGGGCCGCACCCCGGGCCTGCCGGGGCCGCCGCGGACGGCCGGCGGATACCCTTCAGGGGTGAGCAGTGAGCAGAATCCCACCCCGGACACCGCCGAAGCCCCCGCGGGCACCGAGCCGCGCCCGCGCCGGCTGACGTACGCGGCGGCGCTGGCCGCGCTGGAGGGCGCCGCCCTGGTGGTCGGAGGCGTGTGGATCCTCGTGCTCGGGCTCACCGGCGCCCCGGACGACCGCCGGCAGGCCGTGACCGGCGGGATCACCCTGCTGGTGCTGGCGCTGCTGCCGTCGCTCGCCGCGCGCGGCCTGCTGCTGCGGCGCGGCTGGAGCCGCGGGCCCGCGGTGATCACTCAGCTCATGGCCCTGCCGGTGGCCTACAACCTGCTCCAGGCCGACAGCATGGCCATCCCGGGCGGTATCGCCCTGGCCGTCGTCGCGATCGCCGCGCTGGTGCTCCTGGTGAGCCCCGCGACGACCCGGGCCCTCGGGATCAAGGGGCCGGGCCGGGCCGAGTAGGCGCGCTCCGGTCCGGCCGACCGCGGCCGCCGAATCAGGCGGCCCCGGTCACTCCTCGACCAGCAGCTTCTCCCGCAGCTGGGCCAGGGTGCGGGCCAGCAGCCGGGAGACGTGCATCTGGGAGATGCCGACCTCCTGCGCGATCTGCGACTGCGTCATGTTCCCGAAGAAGCGCAGCAGCAGGATCCGCTTCTCGCGGGGCGGCAGGTCCTCCAGCAGAGGCTTGAGGGACTCCCGGTACTCCACGCCCTCCAGCGCCTCGTCCTCGGCGCCGAGGGTGTCGGCCACCGCGGGGGACTCGTCGTCGGTGTCGGGCACGTCCAGCGAGAGGGTGGAGTAAGCGTTGGCGGACTCCAGGCCCTCCAGGACCTCCTCCTCGGAGATGGCCAGCTTCTCGGCCAGCTCGTGGACGGTGGGCGAGCGGCCGTGCAGCTGGGACAGCTCGGCCGTTGCCGTCGTCAGCGCGAGGCGCAGCTCCTGCAGCCGGCGCGGCACCCGCACCGCCCAGCCCTTGTCACGGAAGTGCCGCTTGATCTCGCCGACCACGGTCGGGGTCGCGTACGTGGAGAACTCCACGCCGCGCTCGGGGTCGAAGCGGTCGACGGACTTGATCAGACCGATCGTGGCGACCTGGGTGAGGTCGTCCAGCGGCTCGCCCCGGTTGCGGAAGCGGCGGGCGAGATGCTCGACGAGCGGCAGGTGCATACGGACGAGCTGGTTGCGCAGTTCCGCGTACTCCGCGCTGCCCGCGTTCAGCCGGCGCAGTTCGAGGAACATCGCACGCGCGCCGCTGCGGTCCTGGGGATCGTGATGAGTGGCCGGCACGGCCTCGGCGCCCACCGCGTCGTCCTCCGCGTATCGCTCGTGCTCGCTCATCGTCCCGCCCGTAGCCCTTCCCCGAGCCCCCGCCTCCGGGTGGGCGGCGGAAGCGGACCCACCGCGTGCCTCCGTGGGCGCGCTCTGCACGGCACCGTCGCCGGCGGCCTCAGCGGAGTCGTCCTCCGGGTGCGGCCTGGCCTGCTCGGGGATGCCGTCGATGCCGTCCGCCATGCGTCGGGCGCCGTCCGCGGGGCCTCGGCCCTCCGCAGGCAGCTCCCGTGTGCCGCGCTCTTCGTCCCGCACCGGCCCGTCCCCGTTCCTCACGCCGGCCCGGGACCCGCGCCGCGCTGTTTGTAGAGGCTGATCGACACGGTCTTGTCCTCGTCGACGGCGGACGAGACCTTCCCCGCCAGTGCCGACAGCACCGTCCAGGCGAAGGTGTCCCGTGAGGGGGCGTGGCCGTCGGTGGTCGGCGCCGACACCGTGACCTCCAGCGAGTCGTCGACGAGCCGGAAGACACAGCTGAGCACGGAGCCGGGCACGGCCTGCTGCAGCAGGATCGCGCAGGCCTCGTCCACGGCGATCCGCAGGTCCTCGATCTCGTCCAGGGTGAAGTCCAAGCGGGCCGCCAGACCGGCCGTGGCCGTCCGCAGCACCGACAGGTAGGCACCCGCAGCCGGCAGCCGGACTTCCACGAAGTCCTGGGTCGCGGGCTCGCCTGCGATCTGGGACACCCTCACCTCCATGGTGGTACAAGCTTTACGGGGCCGAGGGTCGCCCCCCGGGGTAACGCATACGTGGTTCCGCGGTGACGCTATCGCGCTCCGAACGTTTCTGTCCCCGGGACCCCAACCCCCTGGCGTCACTCACAGTAAAGCTGCGAATACGCTCCGTGTCTAGAGGGTTCGCGGGCCCAAATGGGAAGAGCGCGCGCCGGGTTGACGTACCCCGGCGTCACACGCCCGAACCGTCGGCGGCAGCCGCTCCCTGAAGTGTCACACGAGCACGTGGTCGACGAAGCACCAGCGCCAGTCCTCGCCGGGCTCGAAGGTCCGCATGACCGGGTGGCCGGACTCCGTGTGGTGCGCCGTGGCGTGCCGTCCGGGGGAGGAGTCGCAGCAGCCGACGTGGCCACAGGTCAGGCAGAGCCGCAGCTGCACCGGGTGCGTGCCCTGCGCGAGACACTCCGGACACGTCTCGCTGAGCGGCTCGGGCTGGGGGTGCGGCAGCGCGTCGGAGTGCGTGCACTGTTTCATGATTGCCAGGTTACGACGGGCGCGCGGGTGGCCGCGCGGAAAACGAGGGTGGGCGAGGACCATGGACGTGATGCCGCTGCTCCTGCTGGTGGCGGGGAGCGCCGCGGTCGCCGGGGCGGCCCGCCGGACCCGGCTGCCGGCGCCGCTGCTGCTGGTCGCGGTCGGCCTGGCGGTCTCCTACATCCCCGGCGTGCCGGACTACCGGCTCGACCCCGAGGTGGTCCTGCCGCTCGTGCTGCCCCCGCTGCTGTACACCTCGGCGAGCGACAGCTCCTACCTCGACCTGCGGGCCCAGGTGAGGCCGGTGGCGCTGCTGTCGGTGGGGTACGTGCTGTTCGCGACCGTCCTCGTGGGCTGGGCCGCCTACCTGGTCATCCCCGGGATGCCGCTGCCCGCCGCCCTGGTGCTCGGCGCGGTGGTGGCGCCGCCCGACGCGGTCGCCGCCACGGCGGTCGCCCGCCGGGTCGGGCTGCCGTCCCGGATCACCACGATCCTGCAGGGGGAGTCCCTGCTGAACGACGCCACCGCGATCACCGCCTACAAGGTGGCGCTGGCCGCCGCCGTCGGCGAGGGCGCCACCTGGGCGGGCGGCATCGAGGAGTTCCTGATCGCGTCCGTCGGCGGTGTCGGCGTGGGCCTGCTGCTCATGGCGCCCCTGCACTGGCTGCGCACGCACCTGCGGGAACCGCTGCTGCAGAACACGCTGTCCCTGCTGATCCCGTTCGTCGCCTACAGCGTCGCCGAGCAGGTGCACGCCTCCGGTGTGCTCGCGGTCGTGGTCGTCGCCCTCTACCTCGGGCACCGCGCGTGGGAGGTCGACTTCGCCACCCGCCTCCAGGAGGAAGCGGTGTGGAAGATGGTCGCCTTCATCCTGGAGTCCGCGGTCTTCGCCCTGATCGGGCTGCAGCTGCCGGTGGTCCTGAAGGGCCTCGGCGAGTACGAGGGCCTCACGGCCGCCTGGTACGCGGTCGTGGTCTTCGTGGTCGTCGTGCTGGCCCGGTTCGTCTGGGTCTACCCGGCGGCCTTCGTGCCCCGCCTGCTGTCGGAGCGGATCAGGACGCGCGAGGAGAACCCCACCTGGCGGGGTGCGATGGTCACCTCGTGGGCCGGGATGCGCGGGGTGGTCTCCCTCGCCATCGCCTTCTCCATCCCGCTGACCGTGCACGGCGGGCACCCCTTCCCGCAGCGCAACCTGATCCTCTTCCTCACCTTCACCACCGTCATCGGCACCCTGGTCCTCCAGGGCGTGACCCTGCCGCCGCTGATCCGCATGCTGAAGTTCCCCAGCCGCGACCGGCAGGCCGAGACGCTCGCCGAGGCCAACGCGCAGGCGCAGGCCTCCCTGGCCGCGGAGAGCCGCCTGGGGGAACTCCTCTCCGACGAGCGCAACGCCCTTCCGCCGCCGCTCGCCGACCGCCTGCGCTCGGTGCTGGAGCGCCGCCGGAACGCCGTCTGGGAGCGGCTCGGCCAGGTCAACCCGGTCACCGGCGAGTCCGTCGACGACACCTACAGCAGGCTGTCCCGCGAGATGATCAGCGCCGAGCGCGAGGTGTTCGTCAGGCTCCGCGACCACCGCTACATCGACGACGAGATGCTCCGCGCGCTGCTGCGCAGGCTCGACCTGGAGGAGGCGGCCGTCTACAGGGAGGCCGCGTAGGAACTCCGGCCGTGCCGGGCTGTGCCGTGCCGGACTACGGGAAGGGGCGCCCGGTGACGACCGCCGCGACCGTCGTCCCGCGCGCGAATGCGCCCTCCCCGGCCAGGGTGGCCAGTCCGTACAGCATCTTGGCGACATACAGACGCTCCACGGGCAGGGAGTGCCGCTGCTCGAAGTCCTGTGCGAAGGCGTCGAGCGCGGGCGTGGTGCGGGCGTAGCCGCCGAAATGGAAGCGGTCGTCCAGGGACCAGTCGCCGGTGCGGGCACCGAAGGCGCTCTCCTGCAGGGCCTGTATGCCGGCCGCCAGGAAGCCGCCCTTGAGCACCGGGACGCCCAGCGCCCGGCTGCCCGGCGGCAGCCCGGCGGCGAGTCCGGCGAGCGTGCCGCCGGTGCCGCAGGCCACCGCGACGACGTCGCAGTGCCCGCCCAGCTCCGCGCCAAGGGCCCGGCAGCCGCGCACGGCCGCGGCGTTGCTGCCGCCCTCGGGGACGACGTACGCGTCCTCGGCGCCGGCGGCGCGCAGGACGGCGGCCCGGGTCTCCGGCTCGTGCTTGTGCCGGTATGTCGATCTGTCGATGAAGTGCAGCCGCATGCCGTCGGCGGCGCACCGGGCCAGCGACGGGTTGAGCGGACGCCCGGCCAGCTCCTGGCCCCGGACCACGCCGGTGGTCGGCAGCCCCAGCAGCCGGCCCGCCGCCGCGGTGGCACGCAGGTGGTTGGAGTAGGCGCCGCCGAAGGTGACGAGCGCCCGGCCTCGTGCCGCCTCGATGTTGGGCGCCAGTTTGCGCCACTTGTTGCCGATCAGCTCCGGGTGGATCAGGTCGTCCCGCTTGAGGAGCAGGCGCAGGCCGCGCCGGTCGAACCGGTCGTCCCGTACCTCCTGCAGCGGCGAGGGCAGGCGCGGGGCGAGCGGGTCGGTGCTGGTCACGTCCTCATTGTCGCCCGGAGGGGGCGGCGGGCGGCTACGCCTTCAGGCGCTCCTTCACCCGCTCCCGCAGCCACGCCATCGTGAAGCCGCGTGGGTCCACCTTGCCCGGCTGCCACTCCAGGTGGCCGATGACCGACCGTTCCGTCCAGCCGTGGTGGCGGCACACCGCCGCGGCGGCCCGCGCGATCGCGTCCAGTTGCGGCTCGGGCCAGGGGTCGTCGCCGTCGCCCAGGTTCTCGCACTCGAAGCCGTAGAAGTACCGGTTGCCGTCGGTGTTCGCCTCGTTGTCCGGCGGCAGCCGCTTCTCCGCGATCACGGCCCGCAGCACCTCGTCGTCGCCGAGCCCCGCGTGGTTGGCGCGGCCGTGGCCGACCAGGTGGACGGTGCCGTCCTTGGTGATCACGCCGTGGCACAGCGGGCCGGGGAGCCCCGCGTGCCCGTCGCGGCAGATCTCGACGGTGCGGGCACTGCCCCGGGTCACGGTGTGGTGGATCATCACGCCGTGGACGGGGCCCCACGGCCCCTTGTGGTTGCGGTTGTGGTGCTGCCAGTCGCCGACCTCGACGACGGTCGCGCCCTCGGCTCGCAGCGCGGCCAGGAACCCGCTCGCGGACATGGGTGGCGCCATGACCGCCTCCTTCGTGCTGTGCCCCGTCGGCCGCCGGACGCGGCCCACTCGTACCGGTGCTTCTACCGAAACCGGATGTCCCGGACTACATGGTTCGCACGCTGTGCGAGCCGATCCGGACAGTCGGCGTATCCCGGCCGGTGGTGGACAAGATCCCACTTTCTGCCCAGTAGTGCGATGATCCATTCCCGCTCTTTCGGGTAATGGCACGGCCACGTTGCGTCATGGAAGCTTGCTCGTGAGACCGGTGTGCGATTCGGCGCCGGGCATACACGAGAGGGCACCCCCATATGTCGGTAGGCGAAGAGGTCCGCACGGAGCAGGGCAAGCCGCAGCAGTCTCTCGGCACGGCGGCAGCGCGGAACCTGGCCACCACCACCAAGTCCGTTCCGCAGATGCAGGAGATCAGCTCCCGCTGGCTGCTGCGCACACTGCCCTGGGTGGACGTCCAGGGCGGCACCTACCGGGTGAACCGGCGGCTGACGTACGCCGTCGGCGACGGCCGCATCACCTTCGTGAAGACCGGGGACCAGGTGGAGGTCGTCCCGGCCGAGCTCGGCGAGCTGCCGGCGCTGCGGTCGTACGAGGACGACGAGGTCCTCGCCGAGCTGGCCCGGCGCTGCCGCCAGCGCAACTTCGCACCCGGAGAGGTCATCGCCTCCTTCGGCGCCCGGACCGAGAAGGTCTATCTGCTGGCCCACGGCAGGGTGGAGAAGATCGGCACGGGCCCGTACGGGGACGACGCCGTCCTCGGCGTCCTCGCCGACGGCGCCTACTTCGGCGAGGCGGCGCTGCTGGACCCGGCCGCCATCTGGGAGTACACCGCCCGGGCGGACACCGGGTGCACGGTGCTGGTCCTCGGCCGTGAGGACTTCGAGCAGGTGGCCGAGCGCTCCGACTCGCTGCGCGAACACCTCAGGCGGCTGCGCTCCATCCCCGCGCAGCGGACCAACAGGTTCGGTGAGAAGGAGGTGGAGCTGGCGGCCGGCCACAGCGGCGAGCCGGACATCCCGCACACCTTCGTCGATTACGAGGCCCGGCCGCGCGAGTACGAACTGAGCATCGCCCAGACGGTGCTGCGCATCCACTCGCGCGTGGCCGACCTGTACAACCAGCCGATGAACCAGACCGAGCAGCAGCTGCGGCTGACGGTCGAGGCGCTGAAGGAGCGTCAGGAGCACGAGCTGGTCAACAACCGGGACTTCGGGCTGCTGCACAACTGTGAGTACGACCAGCGGATCCAGCCGCACGACGGTGTGCCCGGCCCGGACGACATGGACGAACTGCTCAGCCGCCGGCGGGGCACCAAGCTGTTCCTCGCCCACCCGCGTGCGATCGCCGCGTTCGGGCGTGAGCTGAACAAGCGCGGCCTGGTCCCTGAGACCGTCGACATCGGCGGCAACCGCATCCCCACCTGGCGAGGCGTGCCGATCTACCCGTGCAGCAAGATCCCCGTCACCCCTGAGCGCACGACCTCGATCATCGCCATGCGTACCGGTGAGGCCGACCAGGGCGTCATCGGGCTCAGGCAGTCCGGCATCCCGGACGAGATCGAGCCCAGCCTGTCCGTCCGTTTCATGGGCATCAACGAGCAGGCGATCATCAAGTACCTGGTGACGGCGTACTACTCGGCCGCCGTCCTGGTGCCGGACGCGCTCGGCGTGCTGGAGAACGTCGAGATCGGCCGGTGGAGGTGACGTCCGCGAACCGCGCCGCCGTGTCCCCGCCCTCCGCGGCGGGTACATCCCCGGGGTATGCGTCATCCCGGGGCGGAGCAACCGTCGTCCGTGGGTGTCACGAGGGGGAGCCATGGCCGATTTCATGACGGAGACCAGACAGCGCGCACCCGGACCGCGTGAACCGCGCGAGTCCATCGGCGGCGCCGTGGCCGGCCTGCCCGACGGGCAGGAGGCGACGGCTCTGCTGGAGCGGACCCGGGCCGTCGTGGACCCGGAACTGCGCGCGGCCGTCGAGTCGCTCCCCGGCTCGATGCGCAGGATCGCCCGCTACCACTTCGGCTGGGAGCACGCGGACGGCACGCCGGCGGCGGGCAACGCGGGCAAGGCGATCAGGCCGGCCCTCGTCCTCGCCGCGGCCGCGGCGCTCGGCGGCCCGGGAGCGGGAGCGGCGGCCGTCCGGGCGGCCGTGGCAGTCGAACTGACCCACAACTTCACGCTGTTGCACGACGACGTGATGGACCGGGACGCCACCCGGAGACACCGGCCCACGGCCTGGACGGTGTTCGGCGACGCGGACGCGATCCTCGCCGGGGACGCCCTGCAGGCGCTGGCCCTGCGGCTGCTCGCCGCGGACCCGCACCCGGTCTCCGGGCAGGCCGCCGCCCGGCTGGCCGACTGCGTCGTCGAGCTGTGCGCCGGGCAGCACACCGACACCGCCCTGGAGCGGCGCGCTCCCGAGGAGGTGACCCTGGACGAGGTGCTCGTCATGGCCGAGGCGAAGACCGGGGCGCTGCTGGGCTGCGCCTGCGCGCTCGGCGCGCTGTACGCGGGCGCGGGGGAGGAGGAGGTGGCGGCGCTCGACGGCTTCGGGCGCCAGGCCGGGCTCGCCTTCCAGCTGATCGACGACGTGATCGGCATATGGGGGGACCCGCTGCGCACCGGCAAGCCGGCCGGTGCGGACCTCGCCGTGCGCAAGAAGTCCCTGCCGGTGGTGGCGGCCCTGACCTCCGGCACCCCGGCGGGGGCCGAACTCGCCGCGCTGTACGGGAAGCCGTACACCGACGGGGAGGACGGGGACGGCGGGGAGATCGCCCGTACGGCTCTGGCGGTCGAGCGGGCCGGCGGCCGGGACTGGGCGCAGGCCGAGGCGGCCGACCGGATGGCCCGGGCGGTGCAGGAACTGGCCCGTGCCGTCCCCGCGCCGGAGGCGGCGGGCGGGCTGCTGGCCCTGGCCGAGTTCGTGACCCGGCGCAGCAGCTGAGCCGTCCGTCGTCCGACGGCCGGCCGAGGACCCCGGAACCACCGGGACCGTGCGGCTCCTGACCCCGCACGGTCACCGGGGTTCCGGCCCGGGCGGGCCCCGCGCACCCCCACCGTGCGCGGGACCCGCCGCTTCGCCGTGAGCGGCGGCCTTCCGCTTCCGCGCGAGTGAGCCGCTCCGCCCGGGGGCTACGCCTCCGGTACGACCGTCGTCACGATCCGCTCGACCAGGCCCTCCGGCACGCTCACGCCCTCCAGGGCCCCGTCCAGGACGCCGGGGAGGGTCAGGTGCTCCAGGATCAGACCGAGCATGGCCAGGTAGAGCACGGCGACGGTCTCGTCACCGCCGGGCAGGCCGGCCGAGCGGTGGAACTCCATGCCCTGCTCCAGGTCCCCGCGCAGCGACGCGGTGAAGGAGGCCCGCAGCTCGGGGCGCCGGGTGGCCTCCAGCCGCATCTCGAACAGGGCCAGGTAGCCGGTGCGGTCACGGAGCGCGCGGCCCATGAGGTCCCGCATCAGAGCGGTGACCAGGGCCCGGTCGCGGGGCCCGCGCAGCAACTCCGCCAGCGGCTCGGGGTCCGGCGCGAGCCGCACGTGCAGCCGGGCGTCGATCTGGCGGAGCAGGTCGTCGCGGCCGGTGAAGTAGTTCGAGGCGGTACCGGTGGGCACGCCCGCCTCGCCGTCCACCGCGCGGAACGTCAGCCCGCGCGCGCCCTCCCGCGCCAGGACGGCGATGCCCGCGTCCACCAGCGCCGCGCGCCGTTCCGGATTGCCCGCCATGCGGAACCTCTTTTCCCACTTACCTCCGGAGCGGATTCCGTCCCGGAAAGACCTTGCAACCACTACACATGGAGTACTACAAATGAGGCACGACAAGCGTAGTGGTCATCTCACCGCCGCGCAGCCTACGAAAAGAGATCCGCTTGCGAAAGCTCACGTACTTCATCGCCTGCTCGCTCGACGGCTTCATCGGCGACGAACAGGGCGATGCCTCCGCGCTGCTCCGCTTCATGGACGAGGAATACCTCGGCTTCCTCAGGACGGAGTTCCCGGAGACCCTGCCCACCCACGCCCGGGCGCAGTTCGGCTTCGACCATCTGGAGAACCGGCGGTTCGACACGGTCGTCCAAGGGCGCGGCAGTTACGAGCCGGCGCTGAAGGAGGGCATCACCAGTCCCTACGCCCACCTGCGCGAGTTCGTCGCCTCGCGCACCCTCGGCGCCTCGCCCGACCCGAACGTCGAGGTCATCGACGACGACGTGACCGGCCGTGTCCGTGAACTGAAGGCGGAGCAGGGGGGCCTGGACATCTACCTGTGCGGAGGCTCGCGGCTCGCCGGAACCCTGCTCGACGAGATCGACGAACTCGTGATCAAGAGCTACCCGCTCGTCTACGGCACCGGCATGCCGATGTTCGGCACCGGCCTGCGGATCACTCAGTTCGCCCTCGACTCGGTGCGCACCTTCGGCAACGGGGCGGTCGTGCGGACGTACCGCAGGGAGCGCTGAGCCCCCGTCCGCCCTACCCTGAGGACATGGACAGCGAGAGCCACGTCTGTCCCGTCTGCGGACAGTCCGTCGAAACGGTCGTCGGCCGGTACAAGACGCTGGGCGCCTGGGTGCCGAAATGGGGCCCGGGCCCGTGCCGCAACGCCGACTGCGCGACCCACGTGCGCCATACCGAGCCCGAGTCCACGGCCACCCCGGACACCGCGAGCGCGCCCTCGCGGCGCGGCGGCACCACCGGGCGGCAGCCCTGATCCGCGGGTCCCGTGGCCCGGCGGGCCGGACGGCCGCCGGGGCAGACCGCTCGGCACCGGTGCGCGCGGCCCGGCCGGGGCCGTAGCGTGGCCGCATGCCGAAGCTTCCGCACATCGTCCACATCACCGAGCGCTCGCTGTGGGAAGAGGCCCGCGCCCGCGGCGCCTACGAGGTGTCCACCCGCGGCCGCACCCTCCAGGAGGAGGGGTTCGTCCACTTCTCCACCCGTGAGCAGCTCCCGCGCATCGCGGCCCTCCTGTACGGCGGGTACGAGGGCCCGGACGAGCTGGTCGTGCTGGTCGTGGACCCGGCGCTGCTCGGCGTGCCGGTGAAATACGAGGCCATGCCGCCGGACGGCGAGGAGTTCCCGCACGTGTACGGGCCCGTCCCGGTCGGCGCCGTGGTGGACGTGGAGCCCTGGCGCTGACCGCGGCTCCCTGACCGCCGCCGGCCCGGGTCGCGCCCGGGCGGGGGGCTCAGTTCGCGTCCGGGTCCGCGGGGCGCTGGAGGAACCGCAGCATGTTCCCGGCCGGATCGCGGAACGCGCAGTCCCGCACCCCGTACGGCTGGTCCGTCGGCTCCTGCAGCACCTCCCCGCCGGCCTCCCGGACCCGCTCGTAGAGCGCGTCGCAGTCGGTGGTGGTGAAGATGACGCCGCGCAGCAGCCCCTTGGCGAGCAGTTCGGCGATCGCCTGCTTGTCGGCCCGGGAGATGTCCGGGCTGGCGCCCGGCGGCTCCAGCACGATCTCCACGTCCGGCTGCAAGGGCGAGCCCACGGTGACCCACCGCATCCCCTCGAAGGCCACGTCGTTGCGGACCTCCATGCCGAGCAGGTCGCAGTAGAAGTGGAGCGCCTTGTCGTGGTCGTCCACGGCGATGAAGCACTGCTTGAGTCTCAGGTCCATGACCTCACGCTAGGCGCAGCCGGGGCGTCGTGCGCGGAACTCCGGTGTGGTTCAGTACGGACGGCGCCGCGGCCTGGTGAACGAGCGGGCCACGCAGGACGGGATCACCGCGCTCTCCTCGTGGGAGCCGGACCGGTAGGCGCTCGGCGTCTGGCCGACCAGCTCGGTGAACCGGGAGCTGAAGGAGCCGAGGGAGGTGCAGCCCACGGCGAAGCACACCTCTGTCACCGTCAGATCGCCTCGCCGCAGCAGCGCCTTGGCCCGCTCGACCCGGCGGGTCATCAGATAGCTGTACGGCGTCTCCCCGTACGCCTTGCGGAAGCTGCGCTGGAAGTGGCCCGGTGACATGTGCGCGCCGCGGGCCAGTTCGGCCATGTCGAGCGGCTCGGCGTACTCACGGTCCATGCGGTCGCGCACCCGCCGCAGCCGTACCAGGTCCTCCAGACTCACGCAGACAGCTTGGCACGGCCCGGCTGCGATACTCCAGCCATGAACACCGGGACGACGGCGAGCGGCCGAGGAACGGGGACGGCGGACACTGCGGACGTGGCGGACACGCAGGGGCCGGCGCGCGCCGCGGACTGGTCGCTGCGGTCCGCGACGACCGCGGACGTCGAGACGATCGCCGAGCTGCGGGCCGCGGTCATGCGCGCGGACCTCGAACGCGTCGGACGCTACGACGAACACCGCGTCCGGCAGCGGCTGCGGGACTCCTTCTCCACGCGGTACACGTCGGTCGTCCTGAGCGGCGGCGACTTCGCCGGATGCGTCACGGTCCGGCCCGCCGGGGACAGGCGGTGGCTGGAGCACTTCTACCTCGCCCCGCACCACCAGGGCCGCGGGCTGGGTTCCGCCGTGCTGCGGAGCGTGCTGGAGCGCGCCGACGCGGAGGGCAGGGCCGTCGCCCTGAAGGTCCTGCAGGGCAGCGCCGCCCGCCGGCTCTACGAGCGCCACGGCTTCGTCGTGGAGGCGGAGGACCCGGTCGACGTCTCCATGGTGCGCCGGCCCGGCGGCGCCGGTGTCTGAGCGCGAAAGACCGCACCCGGACCGTCGAGGCGCCCTCGCGGGCGGGCTGACGATCCGGGTGCGGTGAGGCGGACCTGGCGACCTGGAAAAACGGGTCACAGGGCGTGATCGTGAGATCAGGCCTTCTTGGTCTCCCAGAAGATCTTGTCGATCTGCGCGATGTAGTCCAGCGCCTTCTGGCCCGTCGCCGGGTCGGTGGACGCCTTGGCGGCCGAGAGGGCCTTCAGGGTGTCGTTGACCAGCTGGTGCAGCTCCGGGTACTTCTCGAAGTGCGGGGGCTTGAAGTAGTCGCTCCACAGCACGGAGACGTGGTGCTTCGCCAGCTCGGCGCGCTGCTCCTTGATGACGGTGGCACGCGTCTGGAAGTGCGGGTCGTCGTTGCCGGCCATCTTTTCCTGGACGGCCTTCACCGACTCCGCCTCGATGCGGGCCTGGGCCGGGTCGTACACACCGCAGGGCAGGTCGCAGTGGGCGCTGACCTTGACCTTGGGGGCAAACAGGCGGGAAAGCATGGAGCATTCCTTCCTCGTGATCGTCTTCTCAGGTGCGACATTACTCCCTGAGGGACCTGTTTTCGTGAGTGCCCCCTAGGGCTTAGGACAAAAGTCCAGGGTCACACTGGGACTGGTGGAGGAACGGACCGGGGAGGTGCCGGGATGCCGGAGCTGTCGCAGGAGAGCGAGCGGGGGAGAGCCGGGGCGCCCTTCGGGCTGGCCGAGGTGACGGGTCCGTCCATGGTGCCCACGCTGCACCACGGGGACCGGCTGGTGCTGCGGTACGGGGCCGTGGTCAGGCCGGGGGACGTCGTCGTGCTGAGGCATCCCTTCCAGCAGGACCTGCTCGTCGTCAAGCGTGCCGTGGAGCGGCGCGAGGGCGGCTGGTGGGTGCTCGCGGACAATCCGTACGCCGGTGGCGACAGCACCGATTACGGGGTGGTGCCCGACGAACTGGTCCTGGGCAGGGCGTGGCTGCGGTACCGGCCGCTGCGGCCCGGTCAGCGTTCGCCGCTGGCGCTCGCGCGCTGGGTGTTCTCCGCGGCGAGGCCGCTGTTCACCGACCGGTCGGCCTCCAGGCGCTTGCGGGCCCGGTAGGCGGCCACGTTCGCGCGTGTCGCGCAGCGGTCGGAGCAGTAGCGCCGGGAGCGGTTGGTGGACGTGTCGAGGTAGGCGTTGCGGCACGGGGCCGCCTCGCACAGGCCCAGCCGGTCGACGCCGTACTCGGTCAGGTGGAAGGCGAGGCCCATCGCCGCGATGGCCGCGTAGCCGGCGGTCGCGTTGGAGGGGTGGTCGGCCAGGTGCATGTGCCACAGCGGGCGGCCGTCCTCGTCGCGGTGGTCGTGGCCGGAGATCTGCGGGCTGACCGGGAACTCCAGCAGCAGTGAGTTGAGGAGGTCGACGGCGAGGGTCTCGTCGCCCTGGTCGGCCGCTTCGAACACCGAGCGCAGTCGGGACCGCACCGAGCGGAAGCGGGTGACGTCGGCATCGGTGGCGCGGCGGGCCGCCGAGGCGTTGACGCCGAAGAGGTCGCGCACGGCCTCCACGGAGGTCAGGGAGTCCTTGCCGCGGACCGGCTCCTCGCTGTTGACGAGGCGTACGGCGTAATCCGAGTAATAGGCCAGTTCCACTTGTAGTCCTTACAGAGGCGCTCTATGGTCGGGTCTGCGGTCGGGTAACAGCCGGTCGTGTATCCAGGGTATTACGCGTGCGAGGAGAGACGGGGTTTCCATGACCACCAGCACTGGCACCGGAACCGACTGGGCCGCCTGGCAGGAGAGCTGGGACCGGCAGCAGGAGTGGTACATGCCGGACCGCGAGGAGCGGTTCCGGATCATGCTCGACATGGTCGAGGCGCTCGTGGGCACGGCGCCGCGCGTGCTCGACCTCGCCTGCGGCACCGGCAGCATCACCGCTCGGCTGCTGGCGCGTTTCCCCGGGGCCACCAGCACCGGG
Source organism: Streptomyces sp. NPDC056580 (assembly GCF_042793175.1). Taxonomy (NCBI): domain Bacteria; kingdom Bacillati; phylum Actinomycetota; class Actinomycetes; order Kitasatosporales; family Streptomycetaceae; genus Streptomyces; species Streptomyces sp. NPDC056580. Next base: position 376,454 of record NZ_JBHTVE010000008.1, read on the forward strand.
GTGGACCTCGACCCGGCCCTGCTCGCCATCGCCCGGGGCACCTTTGCGGGCGACGACCGCGTCCGCTTCGTCACCGCCGACCTCAAGGACCCCGACTGGCCCGCGCTGCTGCCGTACGACTCGTACGACGCGGTGCTGACCGCCACCGCCCTGCACTGGCTGCACAGCGAACCCCTCGCGGCACTCTATGGACGGCTCGCGGAACTGGTGCGCGCCGGCGGTGTCTTCATGAACGCGGACCACATGATCGACGAGAGCACCCCGCGGATCAACGCGGCCGAACGCGCCCAGCGGCACGCCCGCATGGATCAGGCCAAGCTGGACGGCGCGCTGGACTGGGCCGAGTGGTGGCGGGTGGCCGCCGCGGACCCGGTCCTGGCCGGACCGACGGCCCGCCGCTTCGAGATCTACGGCGAGCACGCCGACGGCGACATGCCCTCTCCGGCCTGGCACGCGCGCGTGCTGCGCGAGAAGGGCTTCGGGGAGGCCCGGCCGGTGTGGTGCTCGCCCTCGGACACCCTGCTGCTCGCGCTGAAGTGAGCCGGCGCCGCACGACGCGGGAGGGGCGGTACGGAATGTCCGTACCGCCCCTCCTCCCATGAGGTTCCGCGCGCGCTCAGAGCACCTTGGACAGGAACGACTGGGTCCGTTCGTGCTGCGGATCGGTCAGGACGTCGCGGGGACGGCCGGATTCGACCACCACGCCTCCGTCCATGAACACCAGGCTGTCGCCCACCTCGCGGGCGAAGCCCATCTCGTGGGTGACGACGACCATCGTCATGCCGGACTCGGCGAGGTCGCGCATGACGTCCAGGACGTCACCGACCAGCTCCGGGTCGAGGGCCGAGGTCGGCTCGTCGAACAGCATCAGCTTCGGGTCCATGGCCAGGGCCCGGGCGATCGCCACCCGCTGCTGCTGGCCGCCGGAGAGCTGCGAGGGGTAGTTCCCGGCCTTGTCGGCGAGCCCCACCCGCTCCAGGAGTTGCATCGCGCGCTCCCTGGCCTGGGCCTTGGCGACGCCCTTGACCTGGACCGGCGCCTCGACGACGTTCTCGGCGGCCGTCATGTGCGGGAACAGGTTGAAGCGCTGGAAGACCATGCCGATGTCCCGGCGCTTGAGCGCGACCTCGCTGTCCTTGAGCTCGTACAGCTTCCCGCCCTTCTGCCGGTAGCCGACCAGCTCGCCGTCCACGTAGAGACGGCCCGCGTTGACCTTCTCGAGATGGTTGATGCACCTCAGGAAGGTCGACTTGCCCGAGCCGGAGGGGCCGATGAGGCAGAACACCTCGCCCTGCTTGACCTCCAGGTCGATGCCCTTGAGCACCTCGACGTGGCCGAAGGACTTGTGAACGCCCTCCGCCTTGACCATCGGGGCCGTGCCCGCGGGGACGGCGTCGCTCTTGCTCAGCTTGTCGGTCATGCCATGCCTCCCTTCGGCCGGCCCAGGGAGAGCATGTTCGCCCTGACCTTCTGCCACGGTGTCGGCGGCAGCTGACGGCTGGAACCGCGGGCGTAGTAGCGCTCGATGTAGTACTGGCCCACGCTCAGCACGGAGGTCATGATCAGGTACCAGGCGGCGGCGAGGAAGTACATCTCCACCGGGGCACCGGAGTTCTGGCCGATGTCCTGGGCGAAGCGGAACAGCTCGGGATACTGGACGGCCGCCACGAGCGAGGTCGTCTTGAGCATGTTGATCACTTCGTTGCCCGTCGGCGGCACGATCACGCGCATCGCCTGCGGGATGACGATCCGCCGCAGGGTCTTGCTGTGGCTCATGCCGAGGGCGTGCGCCGCCTCGGTCTGGCCCTCGTCCACCGCGAGCAGGCCGGCGCGGCAGATCTCCGCCATGTACGCCGCCTCGTTAAGACCCAGGCCGAGCAGCGCCGTCAGCAGCGGCGTCATGAAGTTCGACCAGTAGTCCTTGTAGAACGGCATCAGGTTGATGTACTCGAAGACCAGGCCGAGGTTGAACCAGAGGAAGAGCTGGACCAGGACCGGGGTGCCGCGGAAGAACCAGATGTAGAACCAGGCGATCGACGAGGTCACCGGGTTCTTCGACAGCCGCATCACGGCGAGGACGATGCCGCCCACGATGCCGATCACCATCGACAGGACCGTCAGCAGGAGGGTCTTGCCGACGCCGGTCATGATCCGGTCGTCGAAGAAGTAGTCCGGTACCGCGTGCCAGTTGATCTGGCCCTGGCTGAACGCGTAGACGATCGCGACGAGGATCGCGATGGCGATGACGGCGGTGACGTACCGCCCGTAGTGCCGGACCGGGATCGCCCTGATGGCGTCCGGGCCGACCGAGGGAGCGCGCTGCTCCCCGGCCGCCGGCTTGTCGATGTCAGTCACGGGTGTTGCCTCTCGGTGGCCGCTGCGGGTCCGCGGTCACTTGCCGCCGTTGATCACGGACTGCTTGACGGCGCCGTCCTGCGCACCCCACTTCTCGAGGATCTTGCCGTACTCACCGCTCTTGATGACGGCGTCCATCGCGGCCTGGAGGGCGTCCCGGAGCTGGGTGTCCTTCTTGGCCACCGCGATGCCGTACGGCGCCGCCTCGACCTGCTCGCCGACGACCTGGAAGTCCTTGCCGCCGCCGGAGGTCTTCACCGCGTACGCGGCGACCGGGAAGTCGGCGGACACGGCGTCCGCGCCGCCGGAGCGCAGCCGGGTCTGGGCCTGCTGGTTGTCGTCGAAGGCCTCGATGGCGAGCTTCTTGCCGCTCGGACACTTCTTGGCCTGCCCCTTGGCCAGGTCCTCCGACGTGGTGCCGCGCTGGACGGCGAGCTTCTTGCCGCAGAGGTCGTCCCAGGTCGTGATGCCCTTGGTGTCGCCCTTGCGGGTGTAGATGGAGACGCCCGCGGTCAGGTAGTCCACGAAGTCGACGCCCTCGCCGACCTTCTTGCCGGTGTCGGGGTCGACGCCCTCCTGGCGGTTCTTGTTGTCCGTCATCGCCGACATCGCGATGTCGTAGCGGTCCGAGCGCAGACCGGTGAGCAGGCCGTCGAAAGTGCCGTTCTCGAACTGGAACTTCACCCCGAGCTGCTTGCCCAGGGCCGCCGCCAGGTCGGGGTCGAGACCGACGACGTTGCCGGAGTTGTCCTTGTACTCGACCGGGGCGTAGGCGATGTCCGACCCGACCCGGACGACGCCGCTGCTGCGGATGTCCTTGGGCAGCTTGGCGGCCAGCGGGGCGCTGCCGGCGGACGAGCTGCCGGAGTCGTTGCCGCTGTCCTTGGTCTGGTCACCGCAGCCGGTGAGCAGCAGGGCGCCTGCGACCGCGATCGCACCGACCGCAGCTAGCCGGGAGTGCGCGGCGGTCGTACGACGGGTGGAGCTTGCGGTCATGGTGGTTCCTCCGGCGGGTGGAGAGAGGTGCCGATCGGTCGTCGGGAACACACGACTTCGGGTGTCGCGACCTCGTGGGTTTACGGCATCTTGCCATTGGGGTTCGCCCATTCAGGGGAGTCGCAATGTCAAAATCGGATAACGGGTGATCCCCCGACTGCGTCAGGACGACCCCTGCCCCGCCCCAAGCCCCGGACCATCTGCGGGGATCCAGGCCCGCGGCCGTAAAAAGTTCGTAGCGTCTCACCATGTGGTCGGCAAAGGCCGTGGCTTTTCCCATCTCGCAAGCCCCTTGCCAGGGGTGTGGCGGTCCTGTCAGCCGCGTGTCATCACCGTGTGGCTTTCTGGTTCCCAGATGTGACCTTGCACCTAATGGACTCGTCGTCAGCGCCGTCCGTCCGGTAAGAAGGTTCTTTACACCCCTCATCCGGGGCTCAGGGCGCGTGTGCGGCGCGCCCGTCGCGCAGTCGTTCGTACGCATCAGTAACCGGGCCTGCGCGGTGCCCGCCCACCCCTCACCAGGAGTGGTCGACCCTCAAACCATGCATACCTAAGGGGTAAGACAAAGTGGCAGCGGAGATCGTCAATCCTCGCAGCGACAACACAACGGATCAGGACGGGGCCGAGCCCTTCGATTCCTTCGATCCGGCGTTCGCGCTTCATCGCGGCGGCAAGATGGCCGTGCAGGCCACCGTTCCGGTCCGCGACAAGGACGACCTTTCCCTCGCGTACACGCCCGGCGTCGCGCGCGTGTGCACCGCGATCGCGGAGCAGCCGGAACTGGTCAACGACTACACGTGGAAGTCCTCGGTGGTCGCCGTCGTGACCGACGGCACGGCCGTGCTCGGACTCGGGGACATCGGTCCCCAGGCCTCCCTCCCCGTCATGGAGGGCAAGGCGATCCTGTTCAAGCAGTTCGGCGGGGTCGACGCGGTGCCCATCGCGCTCGACTGCACGGACGTCGACGACATCGTCGAGACCGTGGTCCGGCTCGCTCCCTCCTTCGGCGGAGTGAACCTGGAGGACATCTCGGCGCCCCGGTGCTTCGAGATCGAGCGCCGGCTGCAGGAGCGCCTCGACATCCCGGTCTTCCACGACGACCAGCACGGCACCGCCGTGGTGACCCTCGCGGCGCTGCGCAACGCGGCCCGGCTGAGCGGCCGCGAGATCGGGCAGCTCCGGGCCGTCATCTCGGGCGCCGGCGCGGCCGGTGTCGCCATCGCCAAGATGCTGGTCGAGGCCGGCATCGGGGACGTGGCCGTGGCGGACCGCAAGGGCGTCGTGTCGGCCGGCCGGGAGGACCTGACGCCGGTCAAGCGCGAGCTGGCCTCCTTCACCAACAAGGCCGGTATCACCGGGTCGCTGGAGGACGCCCTGGCGGGTGCGGACGTGTTCATCGGCGTCTCCGGCGGTACGGTCGCGGAGGCGGCGGTCGCCTCCATGGCCGAGGGAGCCTTCGTGTTCGCGATGGCCAACCCGAACCCGGAGGTGCACCCGGAGGTGGCGCACAAGTACGCGGCGGTCGTCGCGACCGGGCGCTCGGACTTCCCGAACCAGATCAACAACGTGCTGGCCTTCCCCGGCATCTTCGCGGGCGCGCTGCAGGTGCGGGCCACGCGGATCACCGAGGGCATGAAGATCGCCGCCGCGGAGGCGCTGGCCGCCGTCGTCGGCGATGATCTCGCCGCCGACTACGTCATCCCGTCGCCGTTCGACGAGCGGGTCGCTCCCGCGGTGACGGCCGCGGTGGCGGCCGCCGCCCGCGCCGAGGGCGTCGCGCGCCGCTGACACGGCACGGCAATGGCCCCGCCCGTCCCGGGCGGGGCCATTGCCTTTGCCCGGCCGGCCGGCGGCGTCCTCGCCCGGCCCGTCGTCCGTCCGGGCTCCTCCGTCCCCGGCCGTTCGGCCGCCGTCTGCTCGCAGCCGCCGCCGGACGGCCGCTTCCGGGAGCGGTGCGAGGGACGGTGCCGGGGGCGGCGCGCACCGGGCTGCGCCGGTCGGGTGCCCTTGCGCAAGAGGGCATGTGTCACAGCCCCCCACGGTTCCGCGGGCTGCGAGACGCACCTATCGTCGAGCCCATGTTCGCTGCCTACGCCGCCCGAATCGACCGCGACCAGCCGCTCACCGGACTCGAGTTGGGGGAGCGTCCGGCCCCCGGTGCCCGGCCCGGCTGGAGCACCGTGAACGTCCGCGCCGCCTCGCTCAACCACCATGACCTCTGGTCCCTGCGCGGTGTGGGCCTCGCCGAGGACAAGCTGCCGATGATCCTCGGCTGCGACGCCGCCGGGATCGACGAGGACGGCAACGAGGTCGTCCTGCACTCCGTCATCGGGCAGAGCGGCCACGGGGTGGGCCCCAGGGAGCCCCGCTCCATCCTGACCGAGCGCTACCAGGGCACGTTCGCCGAGCAGGTGGCGGTGCCGACCTGGAACATCCTGCCCAAGCCGAAGGAGCTGTCCTTCGCGGAGGCCGCGTGTCTGCCGACCGCCTGGCTGACGGCCTACCGGATGCTGTTCACCAACGCCGGGGTGCGGCCCGGCGACTCGGTCCTCGTGCAGGGCGCGGGCGGCGGCGTCGCGACGGCGGCGATCGTGCTGGGCAAGGCGGCCGGGCTGCGGGTCTTCGCGACCAGCCGGGACGAGGCCAAGCGCAAGCGGGCGCTGGAGCTCGGCGCTGTCGAGGCGGTGGAGTCGGGAGCCCGGCTGCCGCAGCGCGTGGACGCCGTCATCGAGACCGTGGGCGCCGCGACCTGGTCCCACTCGGTGAAGTCCCTGCGCCCCGGGGGCACGCTCGTCATCTCCGGCGCCACCAGCGGTGACCGCCCCTCGCACGCCGAACTCACCCGGATCTTCTTCCTCGAACTGAAGGTCGTCGGCTCCACCATGGGCACCAAGGACGAGCTGGAGGACCTGCTGTCCTTCTGCGCCGCCACCGGCGTACGCCCCGTCATCGACGAGGTCCTGCCGCTGGACCGGGCCCGGGAGGGCTTCGAACGGCTGGCGTCGGGCGAGCAGTTCGGGAAGATCGTCCTGACGAACGAGTGATCCCGCCCGCCGGTGGCGTGGCCCGGAGAAGCGGCCGGGCCCCGGTCACCGGCGGGTCAGACCCTCGGGCGGCGCAGTATCGCGCCGATGTTCGCCGCCGCAGCCGACAGGTGCCGGCGGGCGTCGTCGAGTTGGTCGGCGGTGACGCCGTGGTCGCGGGCCGCGTCGCGGATGTCGTCCCGGAAGCGGTCCAGCAGACGGTCCAGGTCGCGGGCCGGGTCGCCGGTGGGGGGCTCGTGCGACCAGGACGGCTCGTACTCGGCCGGGAAGTCCTCCGGGGTCATGGAGTACTCCGGTGCCGCCGGAGCCGACTTGCGCGGCCCGGTGCCCGCTTGCTCCGCGGTGCGGCCGAAGCCGCGGTCCCGGCCGAACTCCTTGCCGTACTCCTTCCCGAACTCACCGAACTCCTTGGCGAGTTCGGTCAGGCCGTCGCGTACGCCGGTCGGCCAGTCGCCGCGGGCGAAGTGGTCCTGCACGCGGTCCTGGACCCGGCGGGCGATGCGCTGCATCTCCTCCTGCGCCTGGGCGCGCGCCCGTGCCTGGGCCTCCTGGGCCTGGTGGCGGGCCCGCTGGGCCTCCTCGCGCGCCCGGCGGCTCTCGTCCTTGGCGCGGCGGGCCTGTTCCTTCCACTCCTGCTTGACCCGGCGCATCTCCTCCTTGGCGGCCCGCCAGGCCTCCTTGTCACCGAGGTCACCGCCCTCCCCGGAGGGCCCCGACTCGCCGCCGCCCTTCCCGGAGCCCCGGCGGGCCTCGGAGGCGGCGGCGCGCATCTCGCGCCGCAGGTCGCCGGCCGCACCGCGCACGTCGGCCTTTATCTCGGCGGCCAGCTCCGCCACCGACTCGCGGATCTCCAGCTCCAGGTCGGCCAGCTCGCCGCTGCGGTCGGCCAGTTCGGCGCGGCCGGCGTCCGTGATGGCGTAGACCTTGCGGCCGCCCTCCGTGGTGTGCGTGACCAGGCCCTCGGCCTCCAGCTTGGCCAGCCGCGGGTAGACCGTGCCCGCCGAAGGGGCGTACAGGCCCTGGAAGCGCTCCTCCAGGAGCCGGATCACCTCGTAGCCGTGGCGCGGGGCCTCGTCGAGCAGCTTGAGCAGGTACAGGCGCAGGCGGCCGTGGGCGAAGACGGGGGGCATGTCAGAGCACCTTCTTGTCGGTCGTGCCGTCGGCCGGGGAGCCGGCGCCGGTCTCGCGGGGGGTGTGGGGCTCGTCCTCGCCCGGCGGGCGGCGCAGCAGGGCGATGGAGCCGGACACCGTCGTCGCCCTGAGCTTGCCGTTGCCCGCGCCGAGGCGGCCGGTGATCTTGTGCGCGCCCCACTGACCGTGCACGCGCAGTCCGTCGAAGGCGTTGGAGATGGTGCCGCTCGCGGTGTTGGCCTCGACCTCGGCGTCCGCCGGGTGCGGCAGGCGGATCGCGATCTCGCCGGAGACGCTGGTCAGGCCGATGTCGGTGGGGCCGTCCGGGTCCAGGTCGATGATCATGGAGCCGCTGACCGAGTCGGCGCGGACGGAGGGGCCCGAGCCCTCGACCACGGTCAGATCGCCCGAGACGGAGTTGAACCGCAGGTCGCCCGTGACGGCCTGGGCCTCCAGGTTGCCGGACACGGTGTCGGCGCGGACCGGGCCGGAGAGGCCGACGAGAGTGGTGTCGCCGGTGACGCCCTTGATCACAGAGGGACCGCTTATGCCGGAGACGACCGCGCCGGCGCCGACCACGCCCACCTCCACGCGGGTGCCGGCGGGGACGGCGAGGGAGACGACCGCGCTGCGGCGCCAGCCCTTGCGGTCCAGCCACTTGAGGAAGCCCTTCCACGGGAGGTCGTCGTAGGCGACCGTGAGGGTGCCGCCCTGGTTGGTGACGATCAGGGGTGGGCCCTCGATGTCGGTGACTTCCAGGCGGGCGGAACCCTCGTCCGTGCCGACGACGTTCACCGTTCCGTTGACGATGCGGACGTGCAGGTCGCGTACGGGGGTGTCGAAGGTCAGCTTCTGGGGCTCGGCGATGGACCACTCGGACATGGGGCCTCCTTGGCCGGACACGGACACGCCATATCGCGTCTTCCGAGAAACACGATATATCGTGGATGGGGAAAGTCAAGGCGCCTGTTCGTGCCGACGGGAGCGCGGGACTCGGGGTGTCCGGGGCGCGGGACTCGGGGTGTCCAGGGGCTGGTGGGGATTGCTTAGGCTGTAGGAGGACCCACAGGGGCTGGGTGGAAACGCAGGAGAGGTAGTTCATGTACTTCACCGACCGCGGGATCGAGGAGCTGGAGAAGCGGCGCGGCGAGGAAGAGGTCACCTTCGAGTGGCTCGCCGAGCAGCTGCGCACGTTCGTGGATCTCAACCCGGACTTCGAGGTGCCCGTCGAGCGGCTCGCCACCTGGCTCGCCCGGCTCGACGACGAGGACGACGAGTAATCCGTAAAGACGCGTATCGTCCGTAGCCCCTCCCCCTCTCCTGTCACCGGAGTTAGCCTTCTTCTCCCATTCGGTGAACGGGGGCGTCATGGGTGGAGGAGTGCAACGCGTACGGCTCGACGACGGAACGGTCGTCTGGGCCAGGCTCGGTGCGGGGGACGAGGGGGCGCTCGACGAGAGCGGTTACTGGGACACGGGGCTCGGTGACCGCGTCGTCGACATGGCGGGCGGCCTGGCCGACACGGTCGGCGGGGTCGTGCGCTCCTTGCGCGCCGGTCTGGACACACCCGCGGCGGTCGAGGTCTCGGTCAGCTTCGGGATCGAACTGACGGCGCAGTCCGGCCGGATCGTGAGCGCCATCGCGCAGGGCGGCGGCACGTCGTCCCTGACGGTGTCCCTGACCTGGACCGAACCGGCGGCGGCCGCGGCCGGCACGGACCCCGCGGCGCCCGGCGGCGGCGTCGTACCGCAGCGCTCGCCGGCCTCCGGCCCCGCATGAGCGCCTTCGACGAGATGGTGCGCCCCTCCCTGGCGCGCATCGGCGCAGCGGGTGACGGGTATGCAACGGACCGTGACCCGTACTGGGGATCGGGGTTCTTCGTGGCCCCGGGCTGGTTGTTGACCTGCGCCCATGTCGTGGGGAAGGGGGGAGCCGCGGTGTGCCGAGGGGAGAACGCCTTACGCGTGACCTGGCAGGAACGCACCACCGAACCCACCGCCGCCGACGCCTGGGAGGAACGCTCGGGCGCCGGGACGGCCGTACTCCTCGCGCCACGGCCCGAGGAACCGGACTCGGTCCGCGACCCCTGGCCGTTCCCCGACCTCGCGCTGGTCCGGGTCGAGGGCGCGGACGACGTGCGGTGCCTGTGGCTGGGCGACCGGGAGCCCGGGGCCCGCGCCCCGCTGGGGCTGTACGGCTGGTCCCTGCAGACGGGTGAGCTGGGCGTCCGGCACGGCACCGGCGAACTAGCGGGTTCCGACGCCCGCGCGCTGCTGCTCGGCGGCAGTCTGCCGATCGGCGGACTGTCCGGCGGGCCCGTTCTCGACCTGCGGCAGGGCTCGGTCGTCGGGGTCATCAAGGGCCGCCGCCGCGAGGAGGGCGTCGCCGTCCCGGTCACCGCGTTGCACGAGCTGCTCGACCGGCGCGACGCCTCCGGTGTCCTGCGCGAGGTGCTGCGCGCCCACGACCGGCACCATCTGAGCCTCCTCGACGACCCGTCGCCGTACGCGAACTGGACCACGCTCCAGGCCGGGCTGCCCGCGCTCGCACCACCCGTCTCCGGCATCACCGCCGAACTCCGCGCCCGGCTCTACGCCCACCTCGCCGAGCTGCCGCCGCCCGCCGGAGCGGGCGAGATCGTCCACCTGGTGGAGGAGGTCAAGGAGCGGGTGCGCGGCGAACGGCTGCGCTCGCTGGTGCCGCGCAACGTGCGTACCTGGCGCGAGGGCGCGGCCCTGCTGTACGGACTGCGCACCCTGGACTCGGAGGGCGGCGGCACGCTCGTCGATCTCGACGCCGTCCTGCTGTACGCGGCGGTGGTGGTGCGCAAGACCGTGCGGGAGCGCCCCGGTGAGACCGACCCGGCCCGGCTCGGCGCGTTCACCGAATGGCTCGGCGCGCAGGCCGGACGACATCGGCACTGGGCCGTGGGCGGGGCGATCCGGGGACTGCTGGAAGGGGTCGACGGCCGGGGGCCGGTCGGCGGACCGGACGGGCGCCCGGCGGGCGCGAGGGCCGTGCGCGCGGGGTACGGGCCGCCGGACGGAGCGTTGGAAGCGCCTCACGAGGCATCTGGCGAAGCGCCGGACGCCAGGCGCACCGCGGCGACCACACCGGCGACCTCGGCCACGCCCGAGGCCACGCCGGCGACCTCGGCCGCATCCGGCACCGCGGCCGCGCCCCCGACCGCGCTCACGGCCCCGGCCGGGTCCGCACCTCCGGTCGCGTACGGGCTCCGGGCCGCGTCCGAACCCTCCGCCCTCCCCGATCCCCGGTTCGACGTCCGCGAGTCACCGTCCGCGGCCGCCGGGACGGTGACCGCCGGCCGTACCGACGTCCTGGTCAGGATCGGCGCGTCCATGTACGGCGGGCTGCACCCCTGGAGCGTGGAGCTGATCCACGACGGACTGGACGTCACCCCGGTCGCCGCCGACGACCGGGGAGCGCGCGTCGACGAGCTCGCGGCGGCGCTGCGCGCCCCGCTGGACCGTGCGCTGAACCTCGGGGACCACGGTGAGCACCTGGCGGGGATCGAGGTCTTCCTGCCCCGCAAGCTGTTCGACCTGCCGGTGGACGAATGGCAGCTCCTGCCCGAGCACCCCGGCGCCTTCCGGGCCGGGGACCGCGGCCACCGCGACGGCTTCGGCCTCCGGGACGGCGGGCGCGCTGACGGCGGTGACGGCGATGACGACGACGACTTCGTGGACGAACGGTCGATGCCGCTCGGCATGCGCCGGACCGTCGTCATCCGGGACCTGCGGCGCAACGAGCGGCCGCCCGCCCCGGAGTGGCGCAAGCGCTGGCGGGGCGTGGCCGGCGGCCCGCTCACGCACGAGCCGCTGCACGGCCGGTCCCCGGCCGACGGCCACGTGGGCGCGGCCCGCTCCGCGAGCCCGTACCTGTACTACAGCACTCTGTCGGTGCTGGACCACGCCAGTGTCCCGGTCTACTGCGGGCCGGTGGCGAGCGGGGAGGGGCAGGCGGCGATGAGGGAGGCGCTGATGGCCGGCCACCCGGTGGTGCTGTGGCGCCGGGACGGGCACGACCACGACGAGTGCAAGGACTTCTACGAACAGGCCGCTCACGTGGTGGGGACCGCCCGGCACGCCGACGGCCTGCACGAACCGGTGCGCGAACTGCGTATCCGGCTCCACGACCCGGAGTCGGCCCGGGCCCGGGGACTGCACGGAAAGCTGGCGGTGCTGTTCGACCCGCCCGACCGGCCTCCGCGCTCCGCCGGGGCGATGCGGCCGCCGCCGCTCGCCGCTCCCGACGGCTGACCCGTGCTGCCATGGCGGCTGCCCCGCGGAACGACTCGCCGACTCGCCGACTCGCCGACTCGTCGGCCGGCCCACGGCCGAGCGGAGTCCCGATCCAGGGCCGAGCGGAGTCCCGATCCGCAGCCGACGCGGCAGCCGTCCGGCGTCGATCTGCGGCCGACGCGGCAGCCGGTCCGGCGGTCGTCCGGCGTCGATCTGCGGCCGACCCGGCAGCCGATCCCGCAGCGCCTCGGAGCCGACCCGGCAGCCGATCCCGCGGCGCCCCCGAGCCGATCAGGCCGCCGGTCTCGCGTCGAGCCGCCGGCCGAACCCGCGACCGATCCGTTCAGCGCCCCCGAACGCACCGTCAAACCCCGGTCGGCGCACGGCTGTTCGGAGGCCGGAAGTGAACGCCGGGCCGTCCGAATCTCGGCATACACCGCCGCCTGAAGGTAGCCTCGTACGTCGAATGGCCGGGCCCGCTGCACGATCACCGGATCTGGGAGGAGCCCAAGGTGAACGACTGGCGGATCTACAGCGGAGTGGGTCAGCCGCACGACGGCATGCGGCGGTTGCCGCCCCCGCCGCCCTGGCGCGACTTCACGGCCTCCCGCGGGGATGCGGAGGCCGGCTCCGAGGACCCCAGCAGCGCCCGCAGGCTCGGCGTCCGCCGCCGTCTGGTGGAGAGCTACGCGCCCCGGCCGGCCGAGGTGGACGCGGTCAACGCGGCCCTGTACCTGCGCCGGCCGCTGCTGGTCACCGGCAACCCGGGCACCGGCAAGTCGACCCTGGCGTACGCCATCGCCCATGAGCTCGGGCTCGGCAAGGTGCTGCGCTGGCCCATCGTCAGCCGCACCACCCTCCAGGACGGGCTCTACCGGTACGACGCCATAGGCCGGCTCCAGGACGTCCAGCTCGAACGGGCCCGCGGCGCCGAGGGCGAGACGGCCGCGCCCGGCATCGGTTCCTACGTCCGGCTCGGCCCGCTCGGCACCGCGCTGCTGCCCGCCGAGCAGCCCCGCGTACTGCTCATCGACGAACTCGACAAGAGCGACCTCGACCTGCCCAACGACCTGCTCAACACCCTGGAGGAAGGCGAGTTCTCCATTCCCGAGCTGGAGCGGCTGGCCGACCGTGAACCCGTCGTCGAGGTGCTCACCCACGACGGCCAGCGAGTGGCCGTGCACGGCGGGCGCATCGCCTGCACCGCCTTCCCGGTGATCGTCCTGACCTCCAACGGCGAACGCGACTTCCCCGCCCCGCTGCTGCGGCGCTGCGTCCAGCTCGAGCTCGACCCGCCCGGCGAGGAGCAGCTCACCGCGATGGTCGAGGCGCACCTCGGCGCGGACGGTGTCGCCGGCGGCGCGGACCTCATCCGCAGGTTCCTGGAGCGCGAACCCGGCGAGGTGCTCGCCGCCGACCAGCTCCTCAACGCCCTCTTCCTCACCCGGCACGACCCGCGTGCGCAGAGCCTCACCCGGGAGCGGATCGCCGAGATGCTCATGCAGCCGCTCGACCGTACGAGGTGAGGGACGGATGCCCGGGATGCGCCTGGACGAGCTGATCGGCAAGCTGCGCCAGGGCGGGCTCGACCTCACCGCGGAGGACGTGGCCGACGCGGTCTGGCTGGCCCGTCGGCTCGGCGCCGCGCCGCCCGGCGACGCGCCCGGACAGCCGCCCGGCACCGGCCCGGCGGACCCGCCCGCCACGGGACCGGACCCCGCACACACCGACGTCGAGGCCGACGTCCAGGCCGACACCGACGCCGGCGCCAGGACGCCGGACGCCGAAACGCCCCGGCCCTGGGCGGACGCCCCCGCCGCCCCGGTGCCGCTGCTCACCCCGGGCCTTCCGGCGCGCCCGCACGGCGACGCCGGCGCCCCCGCCGCCTTCCCCGTCCGGGCGCCCGCCGCCGGCGCCCTGCCCGGGCTGCTCGGCCTGGAGAAGGCGCTGCGCGCCCTCGGCCGCTACCGGGTCGCCGCCGCCCCGCCCCGGGACGAGCGGATCGACGAGGAGGCCACCGCCGAGCGGGCCGCCGCCAGCGGCATCCTGCTCCCGGTCACCCGGCCCGGCCGCCGACGGCGCTGCGATGTCCAGTTGCTGATGGACACCGGGCCGAACATGGCCGTCTGGGGACAGCTCGTCGAAGAACTGCGGCAGGCCTGCCAGCAGTCCGGCGCGTTCGCCTCCGTCCGCGTCCACCACCTGTACGCCGACGACTCCGGCGCCCCGCTCGTCGGCACCACCGCCGGCCCGGGACGGCACACCCGGCTGCGCCCGGCCGACGAACTGCACGACCCCACCGGCCGCCGGATCACCTTCGTGATCAGCGACTGCGTGGGCCCGCTGTGGCAGAACGGCGGCGCGCAGCGGCTGCTGCACCAGTGGCCGCGCACGGCCCCGCTGGCCGTCGTCCAGCCGTTGCCGCCCCGGCTCTGGGGCCGCACCGCGCTGCCCGCCGAGCCCGGCCTGCTGGTGCGCCCCGCCGAGGTGGCCGGGCGGCTGGCCTTCGTGCCCGACGACGAGCCCTGGGAGGAACCGGCGCCGGGCGCCCGGCCGGTGCCGGTGCTGCAGCCAACTCCGGAGGCGTTCGAGGTCTTCGCCCGGCTGCTCGGCGGCAGCGGTCCCGTCAGCGAGCGGGCGTGGGCGGCGCTCACCGCCCCGGCGCCGACGGCGCCCGCCGGTCCGGCCCGGCACGGCGAGGACCCGCCCCACGACGACGTTCCGCACGACGGCGTACCGCGGGCCGACGGCGAGGCGTACGTCCGCGAGCCGCGCAGCGACGACGAGTTGCTGCGGGCCTTCCGCGCCGGAGCCTCGCCCGGTGCCGTGCGGCTGGCGGTCTACCTGGCCGCGGCCCCGCTCACCCTGCCCGTGATGCAACTGGTCCAGCGGGCGATGCTGCCGGACACCGGGCCCATGGAGCTGGCCGAGGTGCTGCTCGGCGGGCTGCTCAGGCAGCTCCCGGGCACCGGGGAGCAGCCCTGCTTCGCCTACTCGGGCCGGGTCCAGAACCTGCTGCTGTCCTCCCTCGACCAGGACACCGCCGGACTGGTCCTCAAGCACTGCTCGGCCTACGTGGAGCGGCACTTCGGCCGGGGCACCCGCAACTTCGCCGCCCTCGCCGCGGCCCGGCTCGCCGACCACGACGCGTCCGCCGACGCCGGCCGGCTCCCGCCGGAAGGTGTCCCGCCGGAGGACGGCGGCAGCGTGGAGGCCGAACTGTTCGCCCGCATCCCGGCCCGCGTCCTGCGCTTCTACCTGCCGGACCTCGTCACGCCCGACCCGCTGACCGAGGCCGAGCGCCTGCTGGACCAGTGGCGCCACCTGGCCGACCCGGAGGTGCTGCGCCGGGCCCGGGAACAGGCACTCGCCGCGACCGCCCCGGCGCCGGCGTCGCTTGCGGACACCGGTGCCGCCGTCCGGCCCCACCTCGTCCTCGGCCGTATCCTGCGCGCCGAGGCGGGCACGGCGGCCGCGCGCACGACGGGACGCCGGACCGAACTGCTGCGGGAGGCCGCGGCCGAACTCGCCGCGGCCCACGCAGCGGCCGGCCCCGGCGGCCGCGAGCGCGCCCAGGCCGCCCTGGAACTCGCCTCCTGCCGCCGTGAGCTGTGGCACCTGACGGCGGAGGGCGGCCAGCTCACCGCCGCCCTGGACGTCCTGGACCCCGAGAGCGCTCCCTGGCCGTCGCTGGCCGAACGGGCACAGCACTGGTCCCGGGCCGGACACCAGGACGACCAGGGCGCCTCCGCGCGGCCGGACGGCGCCCGGGAGGGCGCCGGATCCGGCCCGGACAACGGCGGCGGGACGGCCGACGGGACGGGCGACGGAACGGCCGGTGGTACGGGACCGGCCGCCGGGTCCGCCGGGTTCGGCCCGGACAACGGCGGCGGGACGGCCGACGGAACGGCCGGTGGTACGGGACCGGCCGCCGGGTCCGCCGGGTCCGCCGGGTCCGCCGGGTCCGCCGAGTCCGCCGGGTCCGCCGGGTCCGCCGAGTCCGCCGAGTCCGCCGGGTCCGGCGCGGGCGAGGCGGATCGCGACGCGAGCGCGGCACGGCGCCGGGTGCCGGCGGGCGCGGACCAGGCGCCCTGGGCCGTCACCGCCCACCGCTCCCGGCTGCTGCTGCGCGGCCGGATCCTGCTCGACCTGCGGCACCCCGTCGCCGCCGTCGGCGAACTCCGCGAGGCCTGCGCGACGCTGGACCTGGAGCGCGCCCCCGACGCCGTGCGCGGGCCCGCCCTGCTCGACCTGGCACGGGCGCTGCGGGAGGCCGGCGCCGAGGACGGCGAGACCCGGCAGGCGCTGCTGCGGGCCAGGGGCGCCGCCGGGGACGACCCCGGTCTGCTGCTGCCCAGCCTGGCCGCGCTGGCCGCCTTCCACGACGCTGCGGGCGAGGCCCCGGAGGCCGACGAGGCCTACGAGCGGGCCGCGCTGCTCGCCCCCGCCGACGGCGCCCTGCGCGGCCGGATCCTGACATCCTGGGGCGAGTCGCTGCTGCGGCGGGCCTCGGCGCGGGACGGCGCGCGGATCGTGGACCGGGCCGAGTACGTACTGCGCGAGGCGCTGCAGGCGCTGCCCGCCCGGTCCGCGCACCGCGGACGGCTGCAGGGCCTGGTCGGCGGCGCGCTCGCCCAGCGCTTCCGCCACCTCGGCTTCCTGCCGGACCTGTACGAGAGCCGGCACCTGCTCGGCCAGGCGGTGCGCGCGGCGGCCGACGCGGCCGTACGGGCCGAGGCCTGGCTGCAGTTGGCGCGGGTGCGGCTGGAGGGCTGGCGCCGGGCCGGGGCGCCGGTGCTGGCGGACGCCCTGCAGGCGTACGAGAACGCGGAACGGGAGGCGCGGGCCGCGCACGGGGAGGACCCGGGTTCGGCGACCTCGGCCCGGGCGCGGCACGGCAGTGCGGTGGTGCTGGCCCTGATGGGCCGGCCAGGCGCGGCGCGCGAGGCCTGCCGGGCGGCCGGGGAGCAGTGGCAGCGGCTGGCCGGGGCGCTGCGCCAGGTCGACTGGGCGGACGTCGAGCTGACCCGGCGGGTCGGGGCGGAGCTGGTGGCGGGGGAGGGACTGGCGCGTGCGCCACGGGAGCTGCCGGACGAGGACTGGGACCGGATCGCTCCGCCCTGGTGGCCTTGGACCGGAGAGTGGGCGAACTGGTCAGAACTTGACCGGAGTTGATCTGGCCAGGGTTTCCGATTCCGGGCTGTCGGGAAGAACTGGGCAGCCATGACGACGGAGCGGGCCGTTCGCGGGCAGGGAGGAGCCGAGTGTGGCGGAGCAGTGGAGCGGGGTGGCCGCCCCCGGCCGGGACGCCGGGCATGCCGCGCGCCTGCCCGACCTCATCGGCGTCGACCTGCGTACCTTGCGGTTCCTCGATGATCCGGCCCTGACCGCAGCCGTCGACCGCGTACTGCGGGATGCCACCGAGTGCCAGCAGGTCTGGTTCAGTGACAGCGAGGGCGAGGTGCAGCCGTCCCGCGTACGTACGTTTTCAGCCGGACTCGGCGAGCCCGGCCGGCTCCCGGACGAGCGGGAATGACCTCGGCGCCGATACCCGCCGAGGTCTTCGGGGCGCTCGCCGGAACCCGCCCCACCCCCCGGGGTACGCGGACACTGCGTGCCGCGGTCCACGCGCGTCGCATGCTGCTCCTGAAGTCCCTCCTGGTACGCACCGACCGGCAGCGCCGGCTCCTGGGTCCCGCCGCGCACGGGGAGTTCGAGCGGGCCTGGACGCTGCTGGCGGCCGCGGAGCGGACCGACCCGGCCGCCGTTCGCGAGGTGCTCGACTACCCGACGACCGGCGCCTGGCTGGCCGCCGCGCTCGCGGCGCCCCGGGGCGCCGCGTTCGAACGGCAGCTGGCCCACCTGGGCGGTGTCGCCGCGGCCGCGGCCGTCCGAGCGGGCCACGCGGTGGCCGGAACCCTGACCGTGCCCACCGGCCTGCTGGTGCTGCCCGGCCTCGGCGTGCTGCGCTGCCCCTCGGGCCGGGCCCGGCTGGAGGGGGGACCGGACGGAACGCGGATCGCCGACGGCGACGGGCACACCGGGACGGTCCTGCCGCACCCCACGGGGCGGCGCGGGCCCGGCGTGCTCCAGGGGGCCGGGGACGGGACCGGCTGGAGCGCGCTGCGCACGCTGCCCGGCGGCACCGTCCGCCTCGACGACCTCGATCCGTACCGGGCGCCCCCGCCCGGCACCGTCCCGGGACAGCTGCGGGCCGCCGACCGCACCGACTCCCCCTGGGAGGCCTGGGCCGCTCCCTGGCGCCGCGCCCGCGAACTGCTGACGGCGGTCGACGGGCCGCGCGCCGCCGAGACCGGTGCCCTGCTGCACGCCGTGGTCCCGCTGGCCGCGGCCGGGCCGGGCGCCACCCCGATGAGCGCCACGCTCAGGTCGGCGCCCGGTGCCGCGCTGGTCCAGCTTCCGGACACGGCGCGGGAACTCGCCGAGTCACTGGTGCACGAGACCCACCACACCAAGCTGGCGGCCCTGGACGAACTGGTCCCGCTGTGCGCGCCTGGCGGTCGCCCGGTGCACCGGGTCGGCTGGCGCCCCGACCTCCGTCCGGCCCCGGCCGTGCTGCAGGGCGCCTACGCGCATCTGGCCCTCACCGACCTGTGGTGGAGGGTGCGCACCGGCGCCGGGGCCGCCCCGGCCTGGCGGCGCCGGGCCGCCGAGCGGTTCGAGGTGCTCCGCGCGGAGGTGGGGCAGGCCTTGTCCCTCCTCCTGGAATCCGATGAACTGACCTCAGCGGGAAGGGAGTTCGTCCAGGGTATGGAGCGCCACCACGCCGGTCTCGGCGTGACGGCCCAAAATGCGCTGTGACGCTCCGCAAGGTCGCAATTTCAGTGCGTTAGCGTGTGCCGTGAGAGTGCGGTGGCGGGAACAGGGAGCGTGCGATGGCGGATCTGCGGCGGTCGGGCGGGGACGGGGCCCCGGCACCCGAACGCATCCTGGTGGTCTTCCCCGGCTACCACCGCGCCTGGGCGGCCTGGATCGCCCAGTGCCTGGAGAGCCACGGGCACCAGGCCACACTGCAACGCTGGGACCCGCCGCGCGAGATCCCGCTGGAGGACTCCCTCGCCGACCTGCTGCTGGCCTCCGGACCGGTGCTGCTCGTCCTCGACGACTGGTTCTTCGAACTCGGCCCGCGCCCGGCGGGGGAGTGGAACGACGCGCTGCGCGGTTTCGTCGCGGCCAACGCCGACCGGTTCGCCGCCGTCAACCTCACCAACCGGTCACTGCTGCCGGCCACCGCGGTCCTCGAACCCGCCAGCCTGTGGGGGCTGAGCGAGGAGGCCGCCGAGGAGCGGCTGCTGCGCCGGCTGGGCCTGGAGCGCCGCAGGGTCCCGCGGCCGACCGCCCACCGGGCCCGCTACCCGGAGAACCGCTGCGAGATCTGGGGCGAGGTCCCGCGCCGCAACCCGCGCTTCACCGGCCGGGACGACCTGCTCACCGGCCTCCACCAGCAACTGGCCGACGCCGGCCGGGGCGCCGCCGTCTGCACGCTGCTCGGCATGTCCGGCATCGGCAAGACCCAGCTCGCCGCTGAGTACGCGCACCGGTTCAGCACCGACTACGACGTGGTGTGGTGGGTCAACTCCGACGACCGCAACATCCAGCGCGACCGGCTCGGCGAACTCGCCGTGGAACTCGACCTGCGGGTCGGCAGCGAGCCCGGCGAGCGCATCCGCGCCGTCCGCGAGGCCCTGCGCCGCGGTGAACCCTACGGCCGCTGGCTGCTGATCTTCGACGGCTGGGACGACACCGACGGCATCGACACCCTGCTCCCACAGGGCGCGGGCCACGTCCTCGTCACATCCCGCAACCGCGGCTGGAGCGAGCACACCGACATCCTCGAGATCCCGGCCTTCCTGCGCGCCGAGTCCACCGCCTACCTGCTGCGCCGCGCGCCGCACATCAGCGCCGCCGAGGCCGACGAGGTCGCCGCCGAGTTCGGCGACGTGGCGCTGCCGCTGGTGCAGGCCGCCTCCTGGCTCGGCGAGTCACGCATGGAGGTGCCCGAGTACCTGCGCATGGTGCGCGAACGCCGGCTGTCCACGGTGGACGAGCCCGCCACCGGCGAGGGCTTCCCGCGGTCGTCGATGACGTCCTGGTCGATACTGCTCAACCGGCTGCGCGGCGCCCAGCCGCAGACCATCGACATCCTCGGCCTGTGCACGTCGTTCGCCCCCGGACGCATCCCGCTCGGCCTCATCCGCGCCTACCCGCACGCCGACCTGCCCGAGCAGCTGCGCTGGATGTCCAACGACCTGACCGCCTGGACCCGGGCCCTGGACACCCTGGTCAACTACTCGGTGCTGACCCGGGAGACCCGCGGCCCGGTCGGCGTCGAGATGGGCCCGCACCAGGAGTCGGTCCACATGCACCGGCTGGTCCACGACATCGTCACCAAGCTGACCAGCGAGGACAGCCGGATCGTGCACCGCCAGGCGGTCCGCACCCTGCTGGCCCAGGCCGACCCCGGCAACCCGCTGGACAGCCGCAACTGGCCCCGGTACGCCGAGCTGCTGCCCCACCTGGAACCCTCGGGCGCCCTCAGCAGCGCCCAGCCGCGCGTCCAGGAGACCGTGCTGAACTGTCTGCGCTACTGCTACCGCAGCGGCGAGTACAAGGGCGGCCTCGACCTGGCCCGGCGCATCCGCGACAACTGGTCCCGGATCATGGACCCGCTGGCCCAGCCCATGCTCGACCTCACCACGCAGGAGAGCAACATCCTGCGGGCCAGCGGCCGGTTCCGCGACGCCTACGAGCTGGACCGCGCCGTCCACCAGCGCCTCGGCGCCGCCGAACCGTGCTCCGAGCTGGCCGAGCTGTCCACCAAGGGCGCCATGGCCGCCAGCCTGCGCCACCTGGGCCGCTACGACGAGGCGTACGAGCTGCAGAGCGAAGTCCTCGACGGCTACGGCAGACTGCTCGGCCCGGACGAGGGCCCCGCCCTGATCGCCCGGCACAACCACGGTGTCGGACTGCGCCTGCTCGGCCGCTACCAGGAGGCGTACGAACTCGACCTGGACACCCTCGCCAGACGGGACAACGTGCTGCGCGCCCGGCACATCAGCACCCTCAACTCGGGCGGCGCCGTCGCCCACGACCTGCGGCTGCTGGGCCGGTACCGGGACGCGCTGGCCCGTCAGGAGACCGTGGTCCGGCTGAGCCTGCAGGTGCTCGGCGCACGGCATCCGCAGACCCTCTCGGCCCGCGGCCAGCTCGTCATGTGCCGCCGCCGGGAAGGCGGCCACACCCAGGACCTCGGGCCCGAGATGGCGAACCTCCTCGAGCAACTCGCCCAGGTGCACGGCCGTGAGCACTACCGGACCCTGGCCTTCACCACCAACTACGGCAACTACCTGCGGGAGCACGGCGACCTCGCCCAGGCCCGGGAGCTGATCGACCGGGCCGAGGCCGGCTACCGGGCGCTGCTCGGCCCGGCCCACCCGGTCGCCACCGGCATGCTGTCCAACACCGGGCTCGTCATGCAGGCCGCCGGTGAACGCGCCGAGGCCCTGTCCATGTTCGAGGCGTCCTTCGCGGGCCTCACCGCCACCCTCGGCCCCGACCACCCCTGGGTCCTGGGCTGCGCCCTCAACGCGGCCAGCGCCCGCAACCTGGGCGACCGGATCACCGACGCGGTGGAGCTGAGCCGGGAGACCCTGCGCCGGGCCCGGCACACGCTGGGGCACGAGCACCCGCTCACGCTCTCCTGCCAGGTGGCGCTGGCCGCCGACCTGCGGGCCGCCCGGGAGCACGAGGAGGCCGGCAAGCTGGAGGACGACGGCCTGCTGGGCCTGACCCGAACCCTGGGCGCCCAGCACCCCCACACCATCTCCGCCCGCCAACGCACCCGCCCCTACTGGGACTTCGAGCCCTACCTGGGCTGACCAGCGCCCCCAGCCGGGAGCACCCCGAAGGGACGCGGAGAACCGCGCGACCAGCCCTCACCCACCCGCGCCCGCGAGCCATCCCGACCGCCCCACCCCATAGGCGAAGGGCCCGGCCCCGAGTCCACAAGAACTCGGAGCCGGGCCCGACACCCGGCTGAACCGCCGGAGGCCTACGCCTCGAACACCTCACGCACCAGCTGCTCCTGCTCGACCTGGTGCCGCTTCGCGGAGCCCACCGCCGGGGACGAGCCGTGCGGACGCGAGATGCGCCGCAGCCGCTCGCCGGCCGGGATGTCCGCGCCGACCGCCAGGTCCAGGTGGTCGATCAGGTTGAGCGCGATGAACGGCCAGGCACCCTGGTTCGCCGGCTCCTCCTGCGCCCACAGGTACTTCTCGGCGTTCGGGTACTTGTTGACCTCCGCCTGGATCTCGGCGCCCGGCAGCGGGTACAGCCGCTCGATGCGGATGATCGCCGTGTCCGTGACGCCGCGCTTCACCCGCTCGGCCTCGAGGTCGTAGTACAGCTTGCCGGCCACGAAGACGACCTTGCGGACCGCGGACGGGTCCACGCCGGCGTCGCCGATGACGGGGCGGAACTGACCCGAGGTGAACTCCTCCGTCTTCGACGCGGCGGCCTTGAGGCGCAGCATCGACTTCGGGGTGAAGACCACCAGCGGCTTGTGGTGCGGGTTGTGCACCTGCCACCGCAGGAGGTGGAAGTAGTTCGACGGGAGGGTCGGCATGGCGACCGTCATGTTGTTCTGGGCGCAGAGCTGCAGGAAGCGCTCGACACGGGCCGAGGAGTGGTCCGGGCCCTGGCCCTCGTAGCCGTGGGGGAGGAGGAGGGTGACCCCGGACGTCTGGCCCCACTTCTGCTCCGCCGCCGAGATGTACTCGTCGACCACCGTCTGCGCGCCGTTGACGAAGTCGCCGAACTGCGCCTCCCACATGACGAGCGCGTCGGGGCGGGCCAGCGAGTAGCCGTACTCGAAGCCCATGACCGCGTACTCGGAGAGCAGGGAGTTGTAGACGTTGTACCGGGCCTGGTCCTCGGCGAGGTACATCAGCGGCGTGAACTCCTCGCCCGTCTCGCGGTCGATGAGGACCGCGTGACGCTGGCCGAAGGTGCCCCGCTGGGAGTCCTGGCCGGACAGGCGGACCGGGGTGCCCTCCAGCAGGAGGGAGCCGACGGCGAGGGTCTCGCCCATGCCCCAGTCGATCGTGCCGTCCTCGACCATCGCCGCCCGGCGCTGCAGCTGCGGCAGCAGACGCGGGTGGACGTGGAAGGAGTCGGGGATGTTGACCTGGGACTCGGCGATCCGCTTCACGACCTCCGTGGAGATCGCGGTGTTCACGGCGACCGGGAAGTCGGCCTGCGGGTCCGGCACCGGGCCGGAGGCCGGCTGGGACGTGGCCTCGCGGACCTCCGTGAAGACCTTCTCCAGCTGGCCCTGGTAGTCCTGCAGGGCCTGCTCGGCCTCTTCCAGGGTGATGTCGCCGCGACCGATCAGGGACTCGGTGTAGAGCTTGCGCACCGAGCGCTTCTTGTCGATCAGGTCGTACATCAGCGGCTGGGTGAAGGCCGGGTTGTCCGACTCGTTGTGACCGCGGCGGCGGTAGCAGATGAGGTCGATCACCACGTCCTTGTTGAACGCCTGGCGGAACTCGAAGGCGAGCCGCGCGACGCGCACGACGGCCTCCGGGTCGTCGCCGTTCACGTGGAAGATCGGGGCCTCGATCATGCGGGCCACGTCCGTCGCGTACATGGAGGAACGCGAGGACTCGGGGGCCGCGGTGAAGCCGACCTGGTTGTTGATGACGATGTGGACCGTGCCGCCGGTGCGGTAGCCGCGCAGCTGCGACATGTTCAGGGTCTCGGCCACCACGCCCTGGCCCGCGAAGGCCGCGTCGCCGTGGATCGCCACCGGCAGGACCGTGAAGTCCGTGCCGCCCTTGTTGATGATGTCCTGCTTGGCGCGGGCGATGCCCTCGATGACCGGGTCGACGGTCTCCAGGTGGGACGGGTTGGCGGCCAGCGAGACCGTGATCTGCTCGCCGTCCAGGCCGGTGAAGGTGCCCTGGGCGCCGAGGTGGTACTTCACGTCGCCGGAGCCGTGCATCGACTTCGGGTCGAGGTTGCCCTCGAACTCGCGGAAGATCTGCGCGTACGACTTGCCGACGATGTTGGCGAGGACGTTCAGGCGGCCGCGGTGGGCCATGCCGATGACGACCTCGTCCAGGCGGGACTCGGCCGCCGAGTCGATGACCGCGTCCAGCAGCGGGATGACGGACTCGCCGCCCTCCAGCGAGAAGCGCTTCTGGCCGACGTACTTCGTCTGCAGGAAGGTCTCGAAGGCCTCCGCCGCGTTCAGGCGGCGCAGGATGCGCAGCTGCTCCTCGCGCTCCGGCTTGGAGTGCGGGCGCTCGACACGGTCCTGGATCCACTTGCGCTGCTTGGGGTCCTGGATGTGCATGAACTCGATGCCGGTGGTGCGGCAGTACGAGTCGCGGAGCACGCCGAGGATGTCGCGCAGCTTCATCATCGACTTGCCGGCGAAGCCGCCGACGGCGAACTCGCGCTCCAGGTCCCACAGGGTGAGGCCGTGCTCGGTGATGTCCAGGTCGGGGTGCTTGCGCTGCTGGTACTCCAGCGGGTCGGTGTCGGCCATGACGTGGCCGCGGACCCGGTAGGAGTGGATCAGCTCGAAGACCCGGGCGGCCTTGGTGACGTCGTCGTCGTGCGAGGCGTCGATGTCCTTGAGCCAGCGGACCGGCTCGTAGGGGATGCGCAGCGCCTCGAAGATGTCGTCGTAGAAGCCGTTCTCGCCGAGCAGCAGGTTCGCGACCTGGCGGAGGAACTCGCCGGAGGCGGCACCCTGGATCACCCGGTGGTCGTAGGTCGACGTGAGCGTCATGACCTTCGAGATGCCGAGCTTGTTCAGCGTGTCCTGGCTGGTGCCCTGGAACTCGGCCGGGTAGTCCATGGAGCCGACGCCCATGATCACCGACTGGCCGGGCATGAGGCGCGGCACGGAGTGGACGGTGCCGAGGCCGCCGGGGTTGGTCAGCGAGACCGTCACGCCGGTGAAGTCGTCCATCGTCAGCTTGCCGTCGCGGGCGCGGCGGACGATGTCCTCGTAGGCCTGCCAGAACTCGAAGAAGTTCAGCGTCTCGGCCTTCTTGATGGCGGCCACGACGAGCTGGCGGTCGCCGTTGGGCTTCACCAGGTCGATGGCCAGGCCGAGGTTGACGTGCGGCGGCTTGACGAGGGTCGGCTTGCCGTCCTTCTCGCCGAACGAGTGGTTCATCGACGGCATGGCCTTGATGGCCTGCACCATCGCGAAGCCGATCAGGTGCGTGAAGGAGATCTTCCCGCCCCGGGCGCGCTTCAGGTGGTTGTTGATGACGATCCGGTTGTCGAACAGCAGCTTCACCGGGACCGCGCGGACCGAGGTGGCCGTCGGCAGCTCCAGCGAGGCGTTCATGTTCTTCGCGACGGCGGCGGACGGACCACGCAGCGTCACGTACTCCGGACCCTCGGGCGCCTCGGCGGCGGGGGCGGCCTTGGGCTTCGGCTGAGCCGGCGCCTGTGCGGGCGTCGCCGGCTTGGCCGGGGCGGGGGCCGCCGCCTTCGCCGCGGGGGCGGGAGCGGAGGGAGCCGGAGCGGCGGCCGGGGCCGCGGCGGGCTTCGGGGCGGCCGCAGGCGCCGCAGCGGGAGCGGCCTGGGCCGGAGCGGCGGGCTGGGCCGGGGGAGCCGGGGTGGTGGTCCCTGCGGCCCCCGCGCCCGCAGTACCTGCCGGAGCCGACGCGGCAGGCGCGCCCGGCTTGTAGTCGGCGAAGAAGTCCCACCAGGCACGGTCTACCGAATTCGGGTCCTGGAGGTACTGCTGATAGATCTCGTCGACGAGCCACTCGTTGGGACCGAACGCGGCAGCGGGGTTCTTCCCGGCTTGGTCGTCGGTCGAGATGCTCGAGTTACTGGGGGACTGTGGCGACACGGCGGCAACCGCCCTCTTCCGCTTCACAAGGTTATGGACAGCGGGAATAAAGGCTACGCC
Source organism: Streptomyces sp. NPDC056580 (assembly GCF_042793175.1). Classification (NCBI taxonomy): domain Bacteria; kingdom Bacillati; phylum Actinomycetota; class Actinomycetes; order Kitasatosporales; family Streptomycetaceae; genus Streptomyces; species Streptomyces sp. NPDC056580. The sequence goes on from NZ_JBHTVE010000008.1 coordinate 402,202, forward strand.
CCCAAGACCGCGAAGGTCAGGTCGGGCCCGTTCATCGTCGCGTAAGTCACATCGAAAATCTTGTTTCAGGGCTTGAAATGGCGGGAAACAAGCGTGGTTCCGGGTGCGTGAGTCGATGTGCGGGATCGCCGAGCCGGGCCCGGCGCCGCCGGTCGGCGTGCGTGTCCTGGGCCTGCCCCTGATCACACGTGTCCGGCTGCGCGGACGCTCGTGGATCTTGGTGTTCCGGTCCGGACCCTACGTCAACTCTGGACGGAAGTCAGTCCCGGAAGAGTGACGATGATCCGGCAGCCCCGTACGGATTCGGCCACACCGATCCGGCCGCCGTGGAGATCGACGGCCCACCGGGCGATGGCCAGCCCGAGGCCGGTGCCGCCGTCGCTGCCCGGCCCGTGCGGCCGGGACACGGCGCCGCGGTTGAACCGCTCGAACACCCGGTGCCACTCGGAGCGCGGGATGCCCGGACCCTCGTCCAGGACCTCGAGCTCCAGCGAGTCCGGCTGCGGCCCGCGCCGCGCCTTCACGGTCACCCGGCCGTGCGGCGGGCTGTGCTTGACCGCGTTGTCGATCAGGTTGGCGACCACCTGGTGGATGCGCTCGGGGTCCGCGTGCGCGGTCAGCTCCGGCGGGGAGACGTCGAGGTGCAGGTGCACGTCCGTGCGGGTGTGGCTGCCGGACCCGGAGGCGATGCCCGCGCGCGCGGAGGCGACCATGTTGGCCTCCTTCAGCACGCCCGACAGGTACGGCCACACCTCGAAGCGCCGCAGCTTCAGCGGTACGACGCCGTTGTCGAGCCGGGACAGGTCCAGCAGGGTCTCCACCAGCCGGCCGAGCCGGTCGGTCTGCTTCAGGGCCGTCCGCATGGTCTCCGGGTCGGCCTCGGTGACCCCGTCGACGATGTTCTCCAGCACCGCGCGCAGGCCCGCGATCGGGGTGCGCAGCTCGTGCGAGACGTTCGCCACCAGCTCCTTGCGCTGGCGGTCCTGGGCCTCCAGCTCGTCCGCCATGACGTTGATCGTCTCGGCGAGATCGCCCAGCTCGTCGCGGCGGCCCTCACTCACCCGCCGGGTGTAGTCACCCTGCGCGATGGAACGGGCGACCGTGTTCATCTCGCCCAGGGGCGCGGTGAGCGAATGGGCCACGAACTGCGTTATCAGCAGTGTGGCGATCATCGAGAAGACCGTGATGAAGCGCAGCTCCGTCTTGGTGTGCACCGCGATCATGGACAGACCGGTGGTGATCAGCACCGAGATGACGACCAGCGCGCCCAGTTTGGTCTTGATCGAGAACGGGCGTACGCCGCCCCAGGGTTCCTCCGTCGGGCTCCCGGGGCTCCTCCGTGCGGCCTCCCGCCCTGCGCTCATGGCGTCGGCGTCTCCAGGGCGTACCCGACACCGTGCACCGTGCGGATCCGCTCCGCGCCGATCTTCCGGCGCAGCGCCTTGATGTGGCTGTCCACGGTCCGGGTGCCGGAGGCGTCCGCCCAGTCCCACACCTCGGCCAGCAGCTGCTCCCGGGAGAGCACCGCGCGCGGGGTGTTCGCCAGGCACACCAGCAGGTCGAACTCGGTGGGCGTGAGGTGGACGTCCTCGGACCTGACCCGCACCCGGCGCTGCGCGTGGTCGATCTCCAGCTCGCCGAGCCGCAGGATGCCCGAGCGGGGCGTGGAGGCGGCGATGGCCGCCCGCTCCACCCGCCGCAGCAGGACGTGCACCCGCGCGGCCAGCTCGCGCATCGAGAACGGCTTGGTCATGTAGTCGTCGGCGCCGACCCCGAGCCCGACCAGCATGTCGGTCTCGTCGTCGCGCGCGGTGAGCATCAGCACCGGCACCGGGCGCTGGGCCTGCACGCGGCGGCAGACCTCCAGGCCGTCGAAGCCGGGCAGCATGATGTCGAGGATCAGCAGGTCGGGCTGCCAGGCCTCGGCCGTGTCCACCGCGGCCGGCCCGTCGGCCGCGGTCTGTACGAGGAATCCCTCCGCGCGCAGCCGGGCCGCGATGGCGTCGACGATCGTGGGATCGTCCTCGACCACCAGGACCCGGCGCTGCGCGCCGGGCGTGGTCGTGGCCGCGCCGGTCTGGGAGGTGTGTGTCTGCTCCATCGCCCGCCCCTGTTGCTTTCCGGGATCAGTGGGGTGATCCCATGACTGCGATTGACGCTTGAATGATCCGCGCCAGGGCAGCACATTACGGGGACCGGCCGCGCCGTCGCTATCCAGGGCGGACGGCGAGGTGCACGGCGTCCGGAACGCCCCGGGCAACGGGGACCTCTTCGGTACGCACCTGACGGAACCCGGCATTCCGCAAGGTTCCTTCAAATTCCGGAGACGGTTCGGCCGACCATACTGCGAACACCCCGCCGGGTCTCAACGCCCTTGCGCACGCGGCGAGTCCGGCCGGCGAGTAGAGGCCGTCGTTGCTCTCGGTGACGGTCCAGCCCGGCCCGTTGTCGATGTCGAGGCACAGCGCGTCGAACGTGTCCGAGGTCTCTTCGAGATAAGCGACGAGATCCGCCTCGACGATCCGGGTGCACGGATCGGCGAGCGCCTTCGCGGAGATCTCCGCCAGCGGCCCGGCGCGGTGCCAGTCCACGACGGCGGGCTCGCGCTCGACGACCGTGATCCGTCCCCACCGTCCGCCGGCCGCGGCGTGCGCGAGCGAGAAGCCCACGCCCAGCCCGCCGATCAGCACCTCCGGCGCCGGGCGCCCGTCCAGCGCGTCGTACGCGGCGTCCACCAGCAGCCGCTCCGAGCGGCCGTCGGAGGTGTCCATCAGGAAGCAGCCGTTGGCGATGATCTGCAGCAGCGCGCCGTGCCGGCGCAGCACCACCTCGCCGTACGGGCCTTCGCGGCGGTCCAGGACCACGGGGGAGTCGTACAGGGCAGTCATGCGCCCATCCTGCTCCGGACCGGCCGCTCGGGCACCGCGATTTCCGTGATCGCTCACAGCGAACGGGGAGCCGGGAACAACCGCGGGGCTCCAGACATTGAGTCGGCATAGCTCAATTTGACTGCCTAAGGGGAGATCATGGCTGATGAGTCCACGGCGTTCACGCTCGTACTGCCGGTGCTGCCGCTCGACGACGAGGTCGTGCTGCCCGGCATGGTGGTCCCGCTGGACCTGAGCGACGCCGAGGTCCGGGCCGCGGTGGAGGCGGCACAGGCCGCCGCCCGCTCGGAGCCCGGCAAGCCCAGGGTCCTGCTGGTGCCGCGCGTCGACGGCACCTACGCGAAGACCGGTGTGCTGGGCACCGTCGAGCAGGTCGGCCGGCTGGCCGACGGAGACCCCGGCGCGCTCGTCCGCGGCCGCGGCCGGGTGCGCATCGGCGCCGGTACGACGGGCCCCGGCGCGGCCCTGTGGGTGGAGGGTGCGCGGATCGAGGAGACCGTGCCCGACCCGCTGCCCGGCCAGGTCGCCGACCTGGTCAAGGAGTACAAGGCCCTGGCCACCGCGTGGCTGCGCAAGCGCGGCGCCTGGCAGGTCGTGGACCGGGTCCAGGCCATCGACGGCGTCTCCGCGCTCGCCGACAACTCCGGGTACTCGCCCTTCCTGACCACCGAGCAGAAGGTCGAGCTGCTGGAGACCGCGGACCCGGTGGCCCGGCTGAAGCTCGCCACCCGGCAGCTGCGCGACCACCTCGCCGAGCAGGACGTCGCCGAGACCATCGCCAAGGACGTCCAGGAGGGCGTCGACAAGCAGCAGCGCGAGTTCCTGCTCCGCCGCCAGCTGGAGGCGGTCCGCAAGGAGCTGCGCGAGCTGAACGGCGAGAGCGAGGGCGAGGAGTCGGACGACTACCGCGCCCGCGTCGAGGCCGCCGACCTGCCGGAAAAGGTCCGCGAGGCCGCCCTGAAGGAGGTCGACAAGCTGGAGCGGTCCAGCGACCAGTCGCCCGAGGGCTCGTGGATCAGGACCTGGCTGGACACGGTCCTGGAGATGCCGTGGAACGTGCGCACCGAGGACGCCTACGACATCCAGGGCGCCAAGGCCGTGCTCGACGCCGAGCACGCAGGGCTCGAGGACGTCAAGGAGCGCATCACCGAGTACCTGGCCGTGCGCAAGCGGCGCGGTGAGCGCGGGCTCGGCGTGATCGGCGGGCGGCGCGGCGGTGCCGTGCTGGCGCTCGTGGGTCCGCCCGGCGTAGGCAAGACAAGCCTCGGCGAGTCGGTCGCGCACGCCATGGGGCGCAAGTTCGTCCGGGTCGCCCTCGGCGGCGTACGGGACGAGGCCGAGGTCCGCGGCCACCGGCGCACGTACGTCGGCGCCCTGCCCGGCCGGATCGTGCGCGCCGTCAAGGAGGCCGGGTCCATGAACCCGGTGGTGCTGCTCGACGAGATCGACAAGGTCGGCTCCGACTTCCGGGGCGACCCGGCGGCGGCCCTGCTGGAGGTCCTCGACCCGGCGCAGAACCACACCTTCCGGGACCACTACCTGGAGGTCGAGCTGGATCTGTCCGACGTGGTCTTCCTCGCCACCGCCAACGTCCTGGAGGCCATCCCGGAGGCGCTGGCGGACCGGATGGAGATCGTCCGTCTGGACGGCTACACCGAGGACGAGAAGATCGTCATCGCCCGTGACCACCTGCTCCCGCGCCAGCTCGAGCGGGCCGGCCTGGACCGGGACGAGGTCACGCTCGACGAGAGCGCGCTGCGCAGGCTCGCCGGCGAGTACACCCGTGAGGCGGGCGTGCGGACCCTCGAACGGTCCATCGCCCGGCTGCTGCGCAAGATCGCGGCCCAGCACGAACTGGGACGGCGGGAGCTGCCGTTCACCGTCCGCGACGAGGACCTGCGCGGTCTGCTGGGCCGCCCGCACCACGTGCCCGAGTCGGCCCAGGACCCGGCCGAGCGCCGTACGTCCGTCCCGGGCGTGGCGACCGGCCTCGCGGTGACCGGCGCCGGCGGCGACGTGCTCTTCGTGGAGGCGTCCCTCGCCGACCCGGAGACCGGCGCGGCCGGGCTGACCCTCACCGGCCAGCTCGGCGACGTGATGAAGGAGTCGGCGCAGATCGCGCTGAGCTTCCTGCGCAGCCACGGCGCCGAACTGGAACTGCCGGTGGCCGACCTGAAGGACCGGGGCGTGCACATCCACTTCCCGGCGGGCGCGGTCCCGAAGGACGGGCCGAGCGCGGGCATCACCATGACCACCGCCCTCGCGTCCCTGCTCTCCGGCCGGCTGGTCCGCACGGACGTGGCGATGACCGGCGAGGTCTCGCTGACCGGCCGGGTGCTGCCCATCGGCGGGGTGAAGCAGAAGCTCCTCGCCGCCCACCGCGCCGGGGTGACCACCGTGATCATCCCCAAGCGCAACGAGCCCGACCTGGACGACGTCCCGGCCGAGGTGCTCGACCGGCTCGACGTCCACGCCGTGAACGACGTCCGGCAGGTCCTGGAGCTGGCTCTCGCGCCCGCGGCGAAGGGTGCGGAGCAGGAGATTCCGGTGGCGGCGTGACGGACGCCCCCGGATGAGGGAGGGCCCGGGTCCCGCGCGGGACCCGGGCCTTCACCGGTGGGTGCTCGACCCCTGCCGCCCCACGGGCCGGCCGGCGTCGGGGAACCCGGGGAGCGGACGGGCGGGATCAGCCGTTGGCCAGTGCCTGCACCCGGTCCAGTGCGCCGTTGAACCTGTCGTGGTCGCCGACGGTAGGTCCGGAGGAGGTGTACTGCCACATCGTGTAGTACGACCAGCCCGCCGGCAGCGTCCCCACGGTCGAGGCGTAGCGGGCGACCCACAGCGGGTTGTTCGCGGCGAAGCCGCCGTAGTTGCCGGTGCAGTCGGTCCACCAGCTCGTCGCCGTGTAGATGACGGCGTCGCGGCCGGTGCGCGCCTTGTAGGTGTTCAGGAAGTCGGCGATCCAGCTGACCATCCCGGACGCCGTCTTGCCGTAGCAGGCGGCGCCGTACGGGTTCCACTCGATGTCCAGCACGCCGGGCAGGGTCATGCCGTCCCGGGACCAGCCGCCGCCGTGGTCGACGAAGTAGTTGGCCTGGGTGGCGCCGCTGGTGGTGTCCGGGGTGGCGAAGTGGTACGCGCCGCGGATCATGCCGACGTTGTACGAGCCGTTGTACTGCTGGGCGAAGTACGGGTTCGTGTAGTACGTGCCCTCCGTGGCCTTCGTGTAGGCCCAGCGGACGCCGCTGTTCCACAGCGTGGACCAGGCGACGTTGCCCTGGTAGCCGGAGACGTCGACGCCCTCGGTCTGGGTGGCGTCACCGGTGCTGGGGGTGCCGTGCTGCCCGTCGTGGGCGGCCACCCCCATGCCCATGGACGCCGAACCGCGGCTGGGGGTGGTCGCCGCCTGGGCGGAGGTGAGCGGAAGGGCGAGGCCGAGCACCGCGAGCAGGGCCGTGACGAGGACGGTGAGCGGGCGCGGACGGAGGGAACCGGGTCTGTGCACGGGCATGACGTGCCTCCGGGGAGTGAGGTGGGGGAAACGTGGGGTGACCGCTGAACCACTGGCGTGGGCATGTCATCGCTTGCCTGTCCAAGAAGCTACGCACGTAGATGACGCCGTGGGAAGGGGATCCGGATGCTGCCGTTGGTCTAAGCCTGCGAAATACTTGAAGAGCTGCGGCTATGACGGCGGTTGGCAAAAACTTTCAGGACCGCGAAACCGATCAGGGGTGCTGACGTGCACGAGGACGCAAACGGCGACGCGCGCCGTGCCACCGGCCAGGTGACGCCCAGTGGTGCAGACCAGGAATTCCTGGCGCTGGAGCGCGAGTTGACCGTGCTGCTCAGGCGGGCCCGGGCCAATCAGGGCGAGATGGCACGCGAGGTGCACCCCGACCTGGAGTCCTCCGCGTACGGCCTGCTCATCCGCCTCGACGAGCTCGGCGGCCAGCGCGCCACCGAACTCGCCGCCTACATCGGCGTCGGCAAGGCCACCATGTCCCGCCAGCTCCGCGCCCTGGAGGAGCTCGGGCTGATCGCCCGCGAGCCCGACCCGGCCGACGGCCGCGCCTGGCTGGTCACCCTCACCGACGAGGGCCGCGGCCGCGTCGGCACGGTCCGCGAGGCCCGCCGCGCCCGCTACGTCAGCCAGCTCGCCCACTGGGACCGCCGCGAGGTGGCGGAACTGGCACGGCTCCTCCACGAGCTGAACGGCGTCATGGAGCGCTGAACGGCCGCGCTCACAGCTCGGCGTACACCACCGTCGCGTCGTCGTGCGTCTTGCCGCGCCCGAGGAACGCCCGCTCCTCCCGGTCCGCCGACTCCAGCTTGCGCACCCGGTCCACCAGCGAGCGGGCGCCCTCCCCGGCGACGAGGGCGAGCAGCTCCGCCCAGTCGCCCGCCCGGAACCACTCCGTCCACCGGGTCGCGCCGTCCGACAGCGCCGCCAGCGCGCGGACCCGGTCGCGCGGAAGGGCGCCGGCGACCGCGCGGGCCGCGACCGAGGGGTCGGCCGCGGCCGTGAAGAAGCCGCCCTCCCGGTTGCGGAGGCCGGCGTCGACCAGCGCGGCGGAGGCCAGCGCGGATCGGGGCAGCCGGGCCAGCCGGTCGTCCAGCACCGGGGTGACCGTGCCGTCGGGGGCCTGCAGGAGCAGCGCCGAGTCGGACAGCACCAGGTACTCCACGAGGTCGGCGGACCAGCGGGCGAGCGCCACGGTTGCCTGCGGGGTGCGCGGGTGAGAAAGGTCACAGGTGTCCGCGTGGGCGTCGGCGGTCCGGGCGATCGCCCGCGACAGGATCTCCGGCAGTGTCAGTTCCTGGCCGGAAACGGTCAGTTCGGCCAGCGCGCCGCCGAGCCGCGACGTGAACCAGGGAACGGAGTGCGTACAGCCCGTCGCGCCGCGCGGCGGCGTCACTCCGTCGAGCAAGATCACGCAGCCGCCCTGACCGCAGGCGGGCAGTGCGACGCCCGCGAAGTCCTCGTTGGGGCGATTCGCGTCGCCGGGTTCCGAAACGAGATCGGTTCGCATCCGGCCAGTCTGCACCAGCCCTTCACAGCCTCCGCCAAAGGCTGGCAACCATCGCCGAATTGGCACGGTCCCGCAGGTCAGGCGCCTGCTTTGGGGGTAAATGACGCACTCCGGCAACGCGTGGTGGCGAATATTGCCAAAGCCTGCCGCGCGCGTCCAACCGGCCCGCCGCGCCAGCGTGGCGCACAGGCCGCCGGAACTTGCCCGCCAACTCCCCTCCGATGTTCACTCCTTCGAGTGGCGGGTCAGGTGATGCGCGACCACTGCCCACCGGCGCTGGGAGGGTCGGAAACCGTATGAACCGGGTATACGCACCACTTGGCCCCGAGACGACGGGGCGCCACCCGGGCCCTTGAGCAGACGAGTTCAGGAATGCGAGCACCGGTGCAGAAGAAGTGGCCTCGGCGCACAGGCAGGCGGACGGCCGGCGAAGGGGACGTCGAGCAGACCCCCGTGGGCACCGGCCGCCCCCGTCACGTGCGCACCCGGCTGATCGTCGCCGTGGCCGTGGTGGCCGCCGCCATCGCCGGAGCGGGAGCACCCTCCCTGCTCACCGCCTCCCAGGACGTCAGTGACTCCCAGGAACTGGTGACCCTGTCCGCCCGTACCCAGGACGCGCTCGCGCTGGCGCACTCGCTCGCCGACGAACGCGACGAGGTCACCGCCTACATAGCCGCGGGCCGCCCCAAGTCCAAGGCGCCCACCGAGCAGCGCAGCGCCCGCGTCGACCGCCAGGCCGAGGACCTGCGCGCCGACCCGGACACCCCGGCCGGCCTGCGCGCCGACCTCGACCGGATCGCCGCCGTCCGGCACGCCGCCCTCACCGGCAAGTCCGACGCGCTGCAGACCCACCAGGCGTACTCCGCCACCATCACCGGACTGCACCGGCTCGCCGGTGAACTGGCCGAGCGGATGCCGCCGCGGGCCGGCGCCGGCGGCCACGCGCTCGCCGAACTGGACTCCGCCGTCCAGCAGTCCGCCGCCGCCCGCGGCCTGCTGCTGGCCGCCCTCGGCGTCCCGTCCACCACCCGGACGGTGATCGATCCCGTCACCGGGCTGCCCGCCACGTCGAGCGAGCCCACCGAGGACGGCCGCAAGCAGCGCGACGCCCTCACCGCCGCCGCCCAGCAGGCCCGGCTGCGCGCCGACGCGGCCCTCGCCGACTTCCGGGAGACCGCCCCCAAGGCGTCCGTCGCCGCGTACGACTCCACGGTCACCGGCCCCGAGGTCAACTCCGCCGACAAGTACCTCGCCGCACTCACCGACCAGCCCACCCTCACCGGCAGCGAGCCCGCCACCAGCGCCAGGAAGCTGGACGCGGCCCTGTCCGCCCGGGTGGACCTGATGCGCGGCGCCGAGTCGGCCCTCTACGAGCACCGCACCGAGGACCTCGAGCGGCTCCGGGACGACGACGTCACCGCGCTGGAGATCCGCATCGCCGTCCTCGGCGCCCTGATGCTGCTCGCCGTAGGCGTCGCCACCGCCATGGCCCGCACCCTCACCCGTCCGCTGTCGGTGCTGCGCCGCGGTTCGGCCCGGCTGGCCGAGGCGGAGGACGCGGCCGGCCAGGAACCGGTCGCCTTCACCGGCCGCAACGACGAGTTCGCCCAGGTCGTCCGCTCGGTCAACGCCCTGCACGCGCGCGCCGCCGCCCTGCAGGAGCGGGTGGCCACCCTGGAGACGGACCGCAAGCACCTGGTCGGACAGCGGCAGAAGATGGCCGACGCCCGCGAGGAACTGCGCGCCGAACTCGACGCCAGCGCGGCCCAGATCGAGCGGCTGCGCACCAGCATCGGCGGCACGTTCGTCAGCCTCGCCCTGCGCACCCTCGGCCTGGTCGAGCGGCAACTGGCCGTCATCGAGGGCCTGGAGGAGCGCGAACAGGACCCGGAGCGGCTCTCCACCCTCTTCAAGCTGGACCACTTCGCCACCGTCATGCGCCGGCACAGCGAGAACCTCCTGGTCCTGGCCGGCACCGAACACGTCCAGCAGCACCACGGCCCGGTCCCGCTGGTGGACGTGGTCCGCGCGGCGGTCAGCGAGATCGAGCGCTACGAGCGCGTCCTCATCGCCGCCCTGCCCCCGCACGCCCATGTGGTCGGCTTCGTCGCCGACGACCTCTCCCACCTGCTCGCCGAACTCATGGAGAACGCCGCCTCCTTCTCCCCGCCGGACCTGTCCGTCGAGGTCTCAGGCTGGCTGCTGGAGTCCGGCGAGGTCATGCTGTCCGTCCAGGACGAGGGCATCGGCATGGCCACCGACCGCCTGGACCGCCTCAACACCCGATTCTCCGAGTTCGACCCCGAGTCGCCCTACGACCAGGAGGGCGAGGACGGCCTCGGCCTCGGCCTCTACGTCGTGGCCCGCCTCGCCCACCGCCACGGCATCCGCGTGCAGCTCCGCGAGCAGAAGCAGGGCGGCATCGCGGCGGTGGTCGTCCTGCCCCGGACCCTGCTCGCCGAGGCCCCCGCGGCGGCGGCCCCGCGCCCGGCCGGCCTCTCGGACACCCAGAGCTTCTCCCTCCCCGGCGCCGACGCCGAGGCCAACTCCAACGTCCTGCACGCCCGCACCAAGGACACCGACCCCCTGGTCGCCCTCGCCGAGAAGGCGGCCCGGGAGGCCGAGGCGGAAGCGAAGGCCCGGGCCGAGGCGGAGGCCGGGGCCGGTCCGGCCGAGGACACCGAGGTGCACACGCGGGCGGAGGCGGAGGAGCGGACCGCCGACGAGGCCGTGACCAGGCCGAAGGAGCCCGCGGAGACCTTCGCCGAGACGACGATGGAGCTGCTGCTCCCGGAGGTCGCCACGCAGCCGGCGGCCGCCGACGGCGAGGACGCCCCACCGGGACCGCCCGCTCCCGCCGACGACAACACCACGCGTGGTGCGGGTGGGACCGAATCCGCCGCCACCGAGGACGAGGCGGTCACCAGCAAGGGCCTGCCCAAGCGCACACCCAAGATCACCGCTCCCGCCGCCGACCAGCCCCGCCGGCGCGGCACGTCCGTCGACGCCGAAGCCCTCCGCCGCAGGCTCGGCGGCTTCCGCCAGGGAGCGCAGGCCGGCTACCGGGACGTCGAGGCGGAGATCGCAGAACGTACCGATGAGACCACGGGGGGCACCGTCGAGGAGGCAAGCAGTTGACCGCGCCCAGTACCTTCGGACTGAGCAGGGAGGCACGCAACCTGCACTGGCTGCTGACCAACCTGGTCGAGGAAGTCCCCGGAATCCAGTCCGTCGCCGTGGTCTCCTCGGACGGCCTGCTGCTCCTGTCGTCCGACCCCGGCCACGCCGAGCAGACCCGCCGGTCCCGCCCGGTGAAGGGGCCCAAGGGCTCCGCCGCCGACCTCGCGACCATCGTCTCCGGCATCGGCAGCCTCACCGTAGGCGCCGCCAAGCTGATGCAGTTCGGCGGGGTCAAGCACACGATGGTGGCGATGGACGAGGGCAGCCTGTTCGTGATGTCCATCAGCGACGGCTCGCTGCTCGGCGTGCACGGCTCCGCGGAGTGCGACATGAGCGTGGTGGCGTACCACATGGCGCTCTTCGTCGGCCGGGCCGGCCACGTCCTGACCCCCGAACTCCGCAGCGAGCTGCGCAAGTCCCTGGAAGCCGAGTCGACGGGGAGCGCCCGATGAGCGGCACGCCGAACAAGCTCCCGGTGCGCGGCGGCGGTCGCAAACCCGCCCGCGTCCGCCCCTACTCGCTCACCGGCGGCCGCACCCGCTTCGGCCACGTCCTCCTCGTCGAGACCTTCGTGGCCGCGCTGGAGGCACCCGAGGAGCGCAAGGAACTGACGAACGGCTCCCTCACCACCCGGGTCATGCCGGAGATGCGGGCCATCGTCGAACTGTGCCGCCGTATGCGCACGGTGGCCGAGATCGCCGCGCTGCTGAAGATGCCGCTCGGTGTGGTCCGCGTGCTGCTGAGCGACCTCGCGGACCAGGGAAAGATCCGTGTGTACGGCACCGGCACCGGTCACGGCACCGGCCGCCCGGACCGCGCTCTGCTGGAAAGGGTGCTGAGTGGACTCCGCCGTCTCTGACGCCACGGGCGTCGCCCCCCTCGTCGCCGGGTTCAGCGAACCCGACGAGGATCTGAAGGCCTGGCAGCAGGACCGCACGCAGGCCCCCATAGCCACGAAGATAGTGGTGGCGGGCGGCTTCGGCGTCGGCAAGACCACGCTGGTCACGGCCGTCTCGGAGATCACGCCGCTGCAGACCGAGGCGCTGATGACCGAGGCGAGCGAGGGCACCGACGACCTCACCGCCACGCCGGGCAAGTCGACCACCACCGTGGCCATGGACTTCGGCCGCCTGACGCTCGACGACGACCTGGTGCTCTACCTGTTCGGCACGCCGGGCCAGCAGCGGTTCTGGTTCATGTGGGACGACCTGGTGCGCGGTGCGATCGGCGCCGTCGTGCTGGCCGACACCCGCCGCCTGAAGGACTGCTTCCCCGCACTGGACTACTTCGAGAGCTGCGGACTGCCGTACGTCGTCGCGGTCAACCACTTCGACGACAGTGAGCTGTTCGAGCCGGAGGACGTACGCGAGGCGCTGACCATACCCGCGCACATCCCTGTCATGATCATGGACGCGCGGCGCCGGATCTCGGCCATCGAGACCCTCCTGGCCCTGGTGGGCCACGCGCTGGACGAAACCCCCGAGTAGTCCCGACCTAGGAGCACCACCCGCATGCGGAAGATACTCGTCGTCGGAGCCGGCCAGTCCGGACTCCAGCTCGCGCTCGGCCTGCAGTCGCACGGCTACGAGGTCACCCTGATGTCGAACCGGACCGCGGACGAGATCCGCTCCGGCCGGGTCATGTCGACGCAGTGCATGTTCGACACCGCCCTGGGACACGAGCGCGACCTCAAGCTGAACTTCTGGGAGACCCAGGCCCCGCGGATCGAGGGCCTCGGCGTCTCGGTCGCGGCCCCCGGTTCCTTCGACCCGGGCCCCTCCCAGCGCGCGATCGACTGGGTGGGCAAGCTGGACGGGTACGCGCAGTCCGTCGACCAGCGGGTGAAGATGGCCGGCTGGATGGAGACCTTCGCCCAGCGCGGCGGCCAGCTCGTCATCCACGGCGCGGCCGTCGGCGACCTCGACTACTTCTCCCGCGCCTACGACCTGGTCCTGGTCGCCGCGGGCAAGGGCGAGCTGGTCTCGATGTTCGCCCGCGACCCGGAGCGCTCCCCCTACAGCGAGCCGCAGCGCGCCCTCGCGGTGGCCTACGTGCACGGGCTCGGCCCGCGTCCGGAGCACCCGGACTTCGACGCGGTCCGCTGCAACCTCGTCCCCGGGGTCGGCGAGCTGTTCATCATGCCGACCTTCACCACCTCCGGCCGCGCCGACATCCTGTTCTGGGAGGGCGTCCCCGGCGGCCCGCTCGACGTCTTCAACGGCGTCAAGGACCCGGCCGAACACCTCTCCCTGACCCTGCGTCTCATGGAGAAGTTCACGCCGTGGGAGTACGCGCGGGCGACGAAGGCCGAGCTGACGGACGCGGGCGGCACCCTGGCCGGCCGGTACGCCCCGACCGTGCGCAACCCCGTCGGCCGCCTGCCCTCGGGCGGCCTGGTCCTCGGCGTGGCCGACGTGGTCGTCGCCAACGACCCGATCACCGGGCAGGGGTCCAACTCCGCGTCCAAGTGCGCCGCCGCGTACCTCGCCTCGATCCTGGAGCAGGGCGACAAGCCGTTCGACGAGGACTGGATGCGCGCCACCTTCGACCGGTACTGGGCCACCGCCCAGCACGTCACCAAGTGGACGAACGCCATGCTGGCCCCGCCGCCGGAGCACGTCCTGAACCTCATCGGCGCGGCCGGCCAGCTCCAGCCCGTCGCGGACCGGTTCGCCAACGCCTTCAACGACCCGGCCGACTTCGAGAACTTCTTCTACGACCCCGAGAAGACGAACGCCTACCTGGCCTCCGTCGCCTGATCCCGCGGGGGACCGTCCGGGCGTACGGCGCCGAGGACCGGAGCGGACGCCAGCGGGGAGATCTCGATCCGCCGGCCCGGCCTCGGCGCCTGCACGACCCGGCCGTCCCCGACGTACAACGCCACGTGTGTCGCGCCGGGGAAGTAGACGACCAGGTCACCCGGGCGCAGCCGGTTCAGCGGGACCTTCGGCAGCCGGGCCCACTGCTCCTGGCTGGTGCGCGGGATCGGGGTGCCGGCGTGGTCCCAGGCCTGCGAGGTGAGACCCGAGCAGTCGTACGACGTCGGGCCCTGCGCTCCCCACTGGTACGGCTTGCCTACCTGGGACAGGGCGTAGCGCACGGCCCGGTCGCCCTCGCCGGACGGCGGTCTGTCGTCGCCGAGGGCGCCGGAGGCCGCGAGCCGCAGCTGTGCCTGGTCGATCCCGGTGCGCTCCAGCGCGGCCACCGCGGCGAGCCGCTCCGGGGTCAGTGAGGCGAGGAGCCGCTCGACCTGGCGGAGTCTGGCCGTGACGTCGGCGCGCTGCCTGCCCTGCTTCCCGGTGAGGGTGAGCTGCTCGTCCAGCGCCTTGCGGGCCGCCCTGGCCAGCGCGTCCCGCTTCCGCTCGGCGTCGGTGAGCCGGTCCACGGTCTCGGCGCGCTCGCGGGTGAGCCGGCCGATGACATGGCCCTCGTCCAGCGCGTGCTGCGGGTCGCGGGCGAGCAGCAGACGGAGGTAGGGGGAGAGGTCGCTGCTGTTCTGGTACTGCTGCCGGGCCAGGCGCCCCGCGTCGCCCTGGCCGCCCCGCAGCGCGAGCCGGGCGCGGGCCAGTTCGCCGTCGAGGCGGGTCACCTCCGCACGCTGCCGCTTCAGCCGCTCCGCGGTCGCGTTGTAGGACTCGGTGGCCTCCTCGGTTTGCCGGTACAGCCGCTGAAGGTCCGTCAGCAGCTGGGACACCGACTGCTGCGGCTGCGGTACGGGCGCGGCTGCCACCGCCGGCGCGGGCGCGAGGGCGGCCTGGGCCGCCATCGCGGCCGTACAGGCCAGGCGCAGGAGCACTGCTGACACGTCATCACCTCCGGTACGGAGCGGACGGACCCTCCGTCCGCGTCCGCACGGTGATATTCAGACGTGTTCATGGGCTTGTGTGCCGATTGTGGGCCGGACGGCCCAACGCTCTCACCCGGACGGGTCGTCCGGCTTGCGGGAGGGCGCTCCGCCCGGCCTGGTCCAGGGCCACCTGAGCCGCTCCTCGGGCGCGCCCTCCGGGTCGTAGCGGTACTTCCAGCCCCGCACCAGGCCGAGCCGCTTGCTGTGCCCCCTCGGCTCGCGCCGGTAGACCAGCACGGCGGGCGGGCCGCCGGCCGCGTCCTGCACCGGGACGCGGTAGGTCTTCGGGGGGTGGCCGGTCACGCCCAGCAGCACCGGCAGCACGCGCCCGTCCAGGGGCCCGCCCTCGAACGGAGTGTCCTCGCTCTTCACGGACCGTCCTCAGCCTTCCTCGGCGAGCGCGCCGACCACGTCCGCCGTCTGCGGGTCCCGGCCCGCGGTCACCGTGAGCACGGCCACGAACTGCTCGACCAGCCAGTCGCGCAGCTCCCCGGCCGGCGGCTGCTTGTCCTCGTCCAGCCAGATCAGCGAGGCGGCCTCCACCGCCGTGATCCACGTCCGGACCGTCATGCGCAGGCGCGGACCCGGCGAGCGGACGCCGAGGTGGCTGTAGATGTGCTCGGCCGCGGCCCGCCGTACGCCGTCCACGATGGCCGTGGTGCGGGAGGTCTCCACCACGCTGCCGCCCTGCAGCAGCGCGCTGAAGCCGGTGCCGTGCTGGTCGACGAAGGCCAGGTAGCGGTCGAGCGCGCGGGACAGGCGGGGCAGCAGGGGGCCGTTCCGGGGCTCGTCGAAGCACTGCTGGAGCTCTTCGCCGGCCGACCTGAGCGCGGCCTCGTAGAGCTGCTGCTTGCCGCCGGGGAAGTACCGGTACACCAGGGGACGGGAGACCCCGGCCGCCTCGGCCACGTCGTCCAGCGAGACGTCCTCCGGCGCACGGTGGGCGAAGAGCGAGAGGGCGGCGTCGAGCAGCTGGCTGCGCCGCTCCTCGACACTGAGCCGACGGTAGGCGGGGGTGGCGGCCTGCGGGGTCATGCCAAGCAGCGTAATCGGACCGTGAAGAAGTCGCGCAGGCACGGGCACACCCGCCCGTACCCGCACGCCGCTCGCACCCCGCCCACCGCACGCCGCGCGCGAGCGGGCGCGGGGTGCCCCCCGCGCCCGTGCCCGCCTAGGCCAGCAGCCCGGAGGACTGCCACAGCCGGCGGCCCACGCCCCGCAGCACGCCGATGTCGTCCAGGAAGTCCGTGAGCCGCTTGGCTCCGGTCTGCATGACCTCCCGCCGGTGCCCGCTGGCCTTCACCTGCGCCATCGCCTCCCGCTTGTCCAGACCCACGTTGGTGTAGACGTCGGGGTTGATGAACGCCACCGAGAACACCCGCGCGAACTCGCCGGACGTAACCCGGGTGAACTCCTGCGACCACTTCGGCGCCGTCAGCATCTGGCGCCGCAGCTCCTCACGCGCGTACCGCACGTGCCGGGCCTCCTCCACCACGTGGATGCGCGTGACGCCGCGGATCAGCGGCTGCACCCGCTCGTCCGGGAAGGTGAGGCGCTGCATCCAGTCCAGCACCTCCTCGCCGAGCAGCGTGGCCGTGAAGGAACCGGGCGTGGTGGAGATCGTCTTGAACAGCCGGCCCAGGTTCTGGTGGGCCCGGCTCACCGGGTACCAGGGAGTCCCGCCGTGCGAGATCAGCCGCGCGAACATCTTCGAGTGCCGGCACTCGTCCTCGATCTCGGTGAGGGCGTACCGCACGTGCGCGCTCGTCGCCGCCTTGTCGTAGACGTGCCGGACGAGGAGCTGCATGAGGATCAGCTCGAACCAGATGCCGAGCGAGGCCAGCGCGGCGGCCTCGTGCTGCGAGAGCAGGATCCGCTGCTCCTCGCCCATCCGCTTCCACAGAGGCGTGTCGTACAGCGAGACCAGCTCGGGCGGCCAGAACCACTTGCCCTCCTCGAAGGGCGCGTCCCAGTCCAGCTCCTTGTCCGGGTCGAAGGAGTGCTTGGCGGAAGAGGCGAGCAGCCGTTCGGCCACCTGTTCGCGGTCCTTGAGCACGCCGAGCGCGTCGCGCAGTCCGTCCAGCGCGTCCGCTTCCGTCAGGGTCGTCATGGCTCCCTCACCTCGTTACCCGGGGGTACGTTCGGCTTCTTATAAGACTGCCTGTCAGCAAGCGCGTCAATCCCTCGCGCACGACTTGTTGACCCGGCCCGCGCGTGTGAGCCTGCGAAGTATGCCGACGCACGACCTGTACACCGACGAGCCGGGAGACTCCCCCTGGCAGGTGCCCGCGAGCGGCGCGGCCAGGTTCACCTGGGAGTACGACGAGGGCCGGGACCGCCTGCTCGCCCTGTACCAGAAGGGCAAGGACAAGCAGTGGGACGGGCAGCGGCGCATCGACTGGGAGCTGGAGGTCGATCCGTACGACCCGCTCGGCACCCCCGAGGAGGCGATGTCCCTCTACGGCACCCCGCACTGGGCGAAGCTCACCGACCGGGACAAGGGCGAGCTGCGCAGGCACTACGCCTCCTGGCAGTTCAGCCAGTTCCTGCACGGCGAGCAGGGCGCGATGGTCTGCGCGGCGCGGATCGTGGAGTCGGCGCCCGACCTGGACGCCAAGTTCTACTCGGCCACCCAGACCATGGACGAGGCCCGGCACGCCGAGGTCTACGGCCGCTTCCTGCACGAGAAGATCGGGATGCTCTACCCGATCGACGACAACCTCCGGTCCCTGCTCGGCGACACCCTGCGCGACAGCCGCTGGGACATGCCCTACCTCGGTATGCAGGTCCTCATCGAGGGACTGGCGCTGGCCGCCTTCGGCATGATCCGGGACACCACGGACAAGCCGCTGCCCCAGCAGATCCTCGCCTACGTCATGCAGGACGAGGCCCGGCATGTGGCCTTCGGCCGCATGGCGCTGCGCGACCACTACAGGCAGCTCACCGACGCCGAACTGCGCGAGCGCGAGGAGTTCGTCATCGAGGGCTGCTACCTGATGCGGGACCGGCTGCGCGGCGTCGAGGTGCTGGAGAACTTCGGCATCCCGCGCGCCGAGGCCGAACGGATCAGCGAGGACTGCGAGTTCCTCAGGCTCTTCCGCAAGCTGCTGTTCAGCCGCATCGTGCCCTGTGTGAAGGACATCGGCCTGTGGGGCCCGCGCCTCCGGCAGGCCTACGCCGACATGGGCGTCCTGGAGATGGGTGACGCCGGCCTGGACCTGCTCATGGCGCAGGACGAGGAGATCGCCGAGCGGCTGGACGCGGAGCGCTTCGCCGCCGAGGAGCGGGAACGGGTGGCCGAGGTGGAGGAGGCCATCGAGTCGGGGGCGGCCGAGGCCTGAGCCCCACACCCCTGTGCAGTACCGTTCTGGCGTGTCCATGCCTCCGCCGCCCCAGCAGCCGCAGCACCCGTACGGTCAGCAGCCCCCGCAGGTTGCGCCGCCTCCGGGCCCCTACGGTCAGCAGCCCCCGCAGGTTGCGCCGCCTCCGGGCCCCTACGGTCAGCAGCCCCCGCAGGTCCCGCCGCCCCCCGGCCCGTACGGCGCCCCCTACCCGCCGCAGCAGCCCTACCCGGCGTGGGGCGTGCCGCCGATGGGCCCGCCTCCCAGGAAGAGCCGGGTCGGTCTGGTGCTCGGGATCGTGGGCGGAGTCGTGGCCGCCGGCATCGCGGGACTCGTGCTGCTCGGAGCGGCGTCGGAGAGCGGCTTCCCCGAGGCCGAGCACGAACTGGCTCTGCCCCAGAAGCTGCTGGACGAGAAGTACCGACTCGCCGAGGACCTCTCCGGCACCGAGGGGCAGAAGGTCGAGGACGAGGCCGACGGCGCCTGGGACGCGAAGGACATCAGCGCCGTGGTCGGCCGCTACAGCCCGGGCGGCGACGACACCAAGGGCATGCTGCTGGTCTCGGGCATGTACGGCAGGTTCAAGAACGAGGCGGACGTCCGCAGCGGCATGCTCAAGGGCGCCGGCGAGGCCGACGGCGTGACGGTCACCGAGCCCCCGCGGGACGTCACCCCGGCGGGCGCGGACACCACCGTCACCTGCGAGGTGCTCACCCAGAAGCAGGCCCTGGCGACGATCACCTATCCGGTCTGCACCTGGGCGGACGGCAACACGGCGGCCGTGGTGGGCGAGGTCGACCTGCAGCGCGAGGACACCGCCGGCATCGACCTCGACACCGCCGCCCGCAACGCCCTGAGAATCCGCTCCGAGATGATCAGGCCGGCCGGCTGACCGCCGTCCCCTCCGGGGCGGAGAACGAGGCACGCAGCGTGAAGGCGTACGGCGTCGGGCCGTGCGCCCTCAGGTGCAGCAGCCGCTCCTCCGCCTCGGCGACATCGGGACGGTGCCCTTCCGGCACCCACCACAGGGCCGTCACCGCGTCCTCGGGACGCTCGAACCACTCCCGGCGCCGGGACAGCAACTCCCGGTGCAGGCCCCGGTACATGAACGCGCCCAGCGCGTCGGTGTCCCGCCACACCGACATGTTGACGATCAGCCAGGCGTCGCCCATGAAGGCGATGTCGGTCGCGTTGCCCGAGTCGCCCTGCAGCCGCCAGACGAAGCCGTCCGCGGCGTCCGCCACCGCGTTCACCGGGTCCAGACCGTCGACGAAGTCCTTCAACTGCGGTGAGTCCAATGGATACTTGAGCCGGGCGATGTTCACTTGGGCGAGCTGGTGCACGGCCCCCGAATCCGTCATGACCGGACGTTATGCCGACCGTCGCCGCGACCGGTACCCCCGTCTCACAAGCCGAGAACCGCCCGCATCACGTCCTTCGCGATCGGCGCCGCGTCCCCGCCACCGCTGATCTCGCCCCGGTCCGCCGAGGCGTTCTCGACCACCACCGCCACCGCGACCTTCGGCTCCAGGTCGCCGTCCGCCTGCGCCCACGAGATGAACCAGGCGTACGGCACACCGGCGTTGCCGAGGCCGTGCTGCGCGGTGCCGGTCTTGCCGCCGACCACGGCGCCCGGAATAGCCGCGTTGGTGCCGGTGCCCTCCCGCACCACGTCGGTCATCAGCTCCCTCATCAGCGCGGCCGTCGACGGGCGCATCACCTGCCGGTCCGGCCGCATCCCACTGCCGGAGAGCGCCTCGCCGCCCCGGCGGGACGTCCCCTCCACCAGGTACGGCGTCCGCAGCCGTCCGCCGTTGGCGACGGCCGCCGCCACCATCGCCATCTGCAGCGGAGTCGCCCGGGTGTTGTACTGCCCGATCGAGGACAGCGCGAGCTGCGCCTTGTCCACATGGGTGTCGAAGGTGCTGGGGGACACGGCGAAGGGGACCCGCAACCGCCTGTCGTTGAAGCCGAACGCCCCTGCCGTGCCCGACATGCCCGTCACCCCGACGTCCACGCCCAGCTTCGCGAACACCGTGTTGCAGGACCACTTGAACGCCTCCCGCAGCGAGGCGTCCCGGCAGCCGTCGGCCTCGTTGGTCAGCCGGGTCCTGGTGCCGGGCAGCCGGTAGGGGTCGGGGGAGCGGGTGAGCGCGTCCAGGTCCCGGACCACGCCCGCGTCCAGCGCCGCCGCCGCGGTGACCACCTTGAACGTCGACCCCGGCGGATACGTCTGCCGCACCGCCCGGTTGAGCATCGGCTTCTCCGGGTCGTGGTTGAGCCGGGCCCACGCCGACGCAGCCGCCTCGCTGTTGCCGGACAGCTCCGCGGGGTCGTACGACGGCGTCGACACCAGTGCCAGGATCCGCCCCGTCGCCGGCTCGATCGCGGCCACCGCGCCCTTGCGGCCGTGCAGCCCGTCGAACGCCGCCCGCTGCGCCTTCGGGTACAGGGTGGTGAGGACGTCGCCGCCCGAGGTGGCCCCCCGCGTCACGTCGGTCCACAGCGGCAGCGGCGCCAGATCGGCGCCGGAGAGAACCCCGTCCTCGGCGTCCTCCAGGAACGTGGTGCCGTACAGCTGCGAGGCGTGCCCGGTGACCGGGGCGTACAACGGGCCGTCCCGGTAGGTGCGTTCGTAGCGGAGCTGCTCCCCGGTGTCCGTGGAACCGGTGACCGGCTCACCGCCGACCAGGATGTCGCCGCGCGGCTGCTGGTAACGGGCGATCGTGGCACGGCGGTTGGCCGGGTTGCCCTCGTAGACGCCGGCCTGGAACACCTGCACCCGGGCGGCGTTGGCCAGCAGCGCCGTCAGCAGCAGGGCGCAGAACGCGGAGGAGTGCCGGATGTACCTCGTCATGGGCCGTCCGCCGCCGTACCCGGTCACGCCGCCGCCCGCCCCTCGCGCCCGGCCGCGGGTCCCCGCCGGCCGCGCCCGGCCCGACGGCCTTCCGCCCGGCCCTCGCTCATGCCGCCTCCCGCCCGTCGTACTGGCTGCGGGCCGAGTCGCTGACCCGGATCAGCAGCGCCACGATCGCCCAGTTGGTCACGACCGAGGAGCCGCCCTGGGCGAGGAACGGCATCGCCATGCCGGTCAGCGGGATCAGCCCGGTGACCCCGCCCGCGATCACGAACACCTGCAGCGCCAGGAGCGAGGCCAGCCCGACCGCGAGGAGCCGCCCGAACGGCTCGCGCAGGGCGAGACCGGCTCGGTAGCCGCGCTCCACGAGCAGGGCGTACAGCAGGAAGATCGCGGCGAGACCGGCGAGGCCCAGCTCCTCCCCGGCCGTCGCCAGGATGAAGTCCGACTTGACGGCGAAGCCGATGAGCACCGAGTGGCCGAGCCCGAGGCCGGTGCCGAGCACCCCGCCCGCCGCGAAGGCGAACAGGGACTGCGAGAGCTGGTTGGGGCCCCGCCCGGCCTCGATGGTGGCGAACGGGTGCAGCCAGTCCTCGATCCGGCCGCCCACGTGCGGTTCGAGCCGGCCGACGGCGACCGCGCCGAGCACGGCGAGCAGCAGCCCCACCGCGATCCAGCCGGTGCGGCCGGTGGCGACGTACAGCAGCACGACGAACAGGCCGAAGAAGAGCAGCGAGGTGCCGAGGTCCCGCTCCAGGATCAGCACGCCGACGCTGAGCAGCCAGATCGCCACGATCGGGCCGAGCACCCGCCCGGTCGGGAACTGCAGCCGCCACAGCCGCCGGCCCGTGTAGGCGAGCGCGTTGCGGTTGGCGGCCAGATAGGCGGCGAAGAACACCGCGAGCAGCACCTTCGCGAACTCGCCCGGCTGGATGGAGAATCCGCCGATCCTGATCCAGATCCGCGCGCCGTTCACCGCGGGGAACAGGATCGGCAGCAGCAGCGCGACGAGCGCGGCGACCACACAGACGTAGGAGTAGCGCTGCAGCACCCGGTGGTCGCGCAGCATCAGCACGACCAGGATGAACAGCCCCACCCCGAGCGTCGACCACACCAGTTGGGCCGGCGCCGCCCGGTCGCCCGGCGTCTCCAGGTCCAACCGGTAGATCAGCACCAGGCCGAGCCCGTTGAGCAGCACGCCGATGGGCAGCGGGAGCGGATCGGCGTACGGCGCCCGCTTGCGGACCACGAGGTGCGCGAACAGTGCGAGCACGCTCAGCCCGGCGCCGTAGCCGGCGGCCCCCGGCGGCACGCTGCCGCTCCTGGCCAGGCCGACCGCGCAGTAGCCGTACACGGACAGCAGCACGGCCAGCACGATCAGCGCGAGCTCGACGCCACGGCGCCGGGGCAGCCGCACCCCGTGCGCGGGCGCCCGGGGCTCGGCCACTGCGGTTCCGGCCTTGGTCATGTGCGGAACTTACCCAAACAGGACAGTCCGGCCGGGCAGGCTCCCCGAGCGGCGGAACGCCCGGGTGCACGGGTCCGGGACACCACCGGCTCCGCCGCCCGAGCGCGGCCGGTCACGGTCACGGACGACGCGGCCGGCGGTAATCCCGGGCCGCCCGCAGCCGTGGGGGGAAGGGTGGTTCCGGGTTCTTGCCGGCCTCACGCCCGCGGCAGTGGTCGGCGGCCTGCGGGGGAAGGGTGGTTCCGGGTTTTCGTGGGCCTCATGCCTGCGGCAGTGGTCCGCGGCCCGCGTAGGACCCGTGGTCGCAGGTGCTCGCCGGGCTCACGCCTCCGGCAGTGGTCTCGCGGCCCTGTGGGGGAACGGTGGTGCCGGGTTCTCGCCGGGCTCACGCCTGCGGCAGTGGTCCGCGGCCTGTGGGGGAACGGTGGTGCCGGGTTCTCGCCGGGCTCACGCCTCCGGCAGCGGTCCGCCGCCCGCGTCGGACCCGTGGCCTGGGTTCCGTGCCGGGCTCACGCCTCCGGCAGTGTCAGCGTCGCCACCGCGCCCCCGTCCACGGCGTTGCCGAACGTCAGCCGGGCGCCCAGCACCTCCGCCTGCCCGGCCGCGATGGTCAGGCCCAGCCCGTGGCCCTTGGCGCCGCCCTCGGTGCGGAAGCGCTGCGGGCCGTGCGCCACCAGGTACTGCGGATAACCGTCCCCGTGATCCCGCACCGTCACCACCGGACCGTCCACCGTCAGCACCACCGGCGCCCGCCCGTGTTTGTGGGCGTTCGCCACCAGGTTGCCCAGCACCCGCTCCAGCCGCCGCCGGTCCGTCTCCACCCGCGCGTCCCGCACGACCCGCACCTCGGTGTCCGTCCCCGACGCCCGGACCACCCGCCCGGCCAGCGCGCCCAGCTCCTCGAAGTCCAGCTCAAGACGCTCGCGCCGGCTGTCCAGGCGGGAGATCTCCAGCAGGTCCTCGGTGAGCGTGCGCAGCGCCGCCACCCGGTCCTGGACCAGCTCGGTCGGCCGCCCCGGCGGCAGCAGCTCGGCGGCCGCGTGCAGCCCGGTCAGCGGGGTGCGCAGCTCGTGCGCCACGTCCGCGGTGAACCGCTGCTCGCTCAGCAGCTTGCCCTGCAGCGAGGACGCCATGGAGTCCAGCGCTGCGGCCACCGCGGCCACCTCGTCCTGCGGCCGCGTCGGATCCTGGGCCCGCGGGTCGTTCACCCGGGCGTCCAGATCACCCGCGCTGATCCGCCGGGCCACCCGCGCGGTGCCGTGCAGCCGCCGCGTCACCCGGCTCACCGCGAACGCGCCGACCAGCACCGTCGCCCCGATCGCCAGCGCCGACGACCACAGGATCGACTGGTCGAGACCCGCGATCGTCCGGGCCTGCTGCGAGTAGTCGACCTCCACGGCGAGCGCCCGGTGGCCGTCGGCCGGACCCGCCGCCCACATCGTCGGCCGCCCCTGGTGCGAGGAGACCATCGTGCCGCGCTTCCCGGCCACCGCCAGCGTCCGCAGCCGCCCGGGCAGCCCCTCCGGATCCAGCCCGGCGCCCGGCAGCAGCGCGTCCCCGGCCTCGTAAGCCGCCGTCGCGTCGTCCAGCCGGGACAGCGCCAGGTCACGGGCCCGGCCGACGGTCTGGTTGGTGACCGACACATGCACCAGCACCCCGAGCAACGCGGCCAGCGCACAGCTCATCACCGTGATGAACACGGCCGCCTTCACCGCCAGCGCCCCGGCCCACCGGGGCAGCGCGAGCCTCATCAGCCACCGCTCGCGGAGCCGCGGGCGGACGCCGGCGCGGACGGAGCCGGCGACCGGGACGGCTTGTGGCCGTGCGGGACCCTGCCGGTGCGCAGGAACTCGTCCCGGGAGAACACCATGGCCCGCCGGTCCGGATCCCAGACCCAGGTGGTCCGGTACTCGTACCCGGCGGTCCCGGCCGGAGAGCGCTCGATCAGGGCCCGGCCGGCCAGCTCCACCCCGATGATCGCGTCGTTGTCGCTCAGCACCTGCACCAGCCGGTGCTTCTCCACCGTGTAGACCCGCACCGCGGTCTGGTTGGTCGGGTAGAGCCGGAACCCGAGCGTCATGTCGTTCCGGCCGTCCCCGGTCAGATCCCGGTAGTACGCCTTGAGCAGCGGACACCGCGCCGGCACCCCGCCCGGCTCGCACTCCCGCACCCGGTCCACCGTCGCGTGGTGGGCCCCCTTCGACCCATAGTCGTCCGGGTGCGCGGCGATCTCCGCCCGCACGACGTCCACCGGATCGACCTTGCGGATGTCGTCGCCGGGTACCGGGACGCCCTTGACGATCTCCCGGGTCGCCACCGCGTACGGGTACGCGGGGCTGGACGCCGGACGCAGATCCGGCCAGAGCCGTGCCGGGCTCACCGCGGTGGGCGTCGCCCCGGCGGCCTCCAGCCCGCCCCGGTCCCCGCAGCCGGCCGCCGCCACCGACAGCAGGGCGGCGACGGCCGCGGCACGTGCGGTACGACCGGCTGGCCTACGGACTGACACGGGGCTCCTGCTTCTCGGACTTCTGAGGTCTTCTGGCGCTTCGGGGGACGGCGAGGGCGACGGGGACGCCGGGGCCGGTACACCCTAATGCGTAACTCGTAGGAAAGTCCTTTTTGCGCCTTCCCGCCCCCTCGGACCGGGACCCGTCCGCCGAGTCCGACCGTCTTCTTGCCGTGGCCGCGCCCGCCTGTTCCCATGGTCAGGGGGTGATGCGCGCATGGGCGGCACGAGCGGCGTGAGCGGCATGGCGGCATGGGCGGCGCGAGCAGCATGGGCGGCGAAGGCGGCATGAACGGACTGCGGGTGGTGCCGGCCCGGCAACAGGGCCACGAGCGCCTCTACGTCTGCGGCCCCGACGGAGCGAACGTCGCCTGGTACGACCGTGACACCGGCCGGGTGAACCTGATCGCCACCAGCCGCGAGGCGGACGTGCTCGACGCCCTCAAGCCGTTCCTGACCGCCCCGGTGACCGTGGGCCCGCCCCCGGTGCCCACCCCGGCCGAACTGGCCCGGCTCGCCCTCCATCCAGACGACGACCTCGCCCCCAACCGCCCCGGCGAGGCCCTGCTGGTCGCCCTCGACCGCGACCCCGGCCCCGCCCACCGCCTCCGCCCCGACCCGCGCCGCCGCGCCCTGGCCGCCGAGCAGGCCACCGGCGAGGCCCTCGACCGCCTGGAGGGGGCCGGCTGGCACGTCCTGCACTCCCTCCCGCTCCCCGGCGGCGACCGCGTCCACCACCTGCTCATCGGCCCCGGCGGCCTCTTCGCCGTACACGCCCTGTACGCCCGCAGGCAGCGGGTCCTGGTCGCCGACCCGATGGTCACCCTGGGCCGCCACGACCCCGAGCCCGTCCTGCGCCGCCTCCGCGCCAACGCCGACCGCGCCTCCTACGCCCTGACCGCCGAGGTCCACCCCCTCCTCGCCCTCCTGGACCCCACCGACATACGCACCCCAGCTCCGCCCCGCGGCATCCGCATCCTCCCCACCACGGACCTCCCCACCCTCGCCCACCTGGGCGCCGTACTGAAGCCGGCAGACGCCGAGGCCCTCCACGCGATGGCCCGGGACCGGGGGACGTGGGCGAGGTTGTAGAGGGACTCCAGAACTGCCAGCCCGTCCGGCGCTAGGAAGGCGGGGGCCGGCACCGTCAGCCCGTCCGGATACCTTGCGCCGAGGCCGGCGTCATCGGCCCGTCCGGCGCCATGAAGACGGGGTCCGGCTGTCAGCCCGTCCGGCGTTTGAGGACGAGGCCCGTCCAGGGCCGAAGCGGGGGCCTGGGGGCGGCAGCCCCCAGCAGGGGTCACAGGGGACGGAGTCCCCTCCCAGGGACGGGAAGGGGCGGAGGGGGCGAACCAACCCCCGAGCCACCCACCCCCGCACACCAGCCCCGGCACCGCCCCTACGGCAACCGCCCGAACCCCTGCCCCGGCACCACCCCTATGGCAACCGCCCGACCCCCCCCGCCCCGGCACCACCCCTAGGGCAACTGCCCGACCCTCCGCCCCTCCACCAGCCCCCGCATCAGATCCCCCACCTCCCGCACCCGCCCCAGAACATCCCCCGCCGAGAACTCCAACTCCTCCGCCCCCCGACACCCCTCCACCTCCCCCCACGTCACCGGCGCGGAAACCAGCGGAGCGACCCGCGCCCGCACCGTATACGGCGCCGCCGTGGTCTTCCGCCCCGCGTTCTGGCTCCAGTCCACGAACACCTTCCCCGGCCGCAGACTCTTCGTCATCCGGTGCACCACCAGCCGCGGCATGGCCTTCTCCGCCTCCACCGCCAGCGCCTTCGCGTACTCGCTCGTCCGCTCCGGCGAACTGCCCCGCACCGCCGCCAGCAGGTGCAGCCCCTTCGACCCGGCCGTCTTCGCGTACGCCTCGATCCCGTCCGCCGCCAGCCGCTCCCGCAGCCACAGCGCGACCTCGCAGCACTGGACGATGGTCGCCGGCGCCCCGGGATCCAGGTCGAAGACCAGCCGGTCGGCCTCGTCGGGCGACTGCACCAGCCACTGGTGCGTATGGAACTCGGCCACCAGGTTCGCCGCCCACATCAGGCTCGGCAGGTCCTGCACCAGCAGCATCCGGGCCGGCCCCTCCGACCGGGGCACCTCGGCGGTCATGACCCAGTCGGGCGTACCCGGCGGAACGTTCTTGGTGAAGAAGACCTGCCCGTCCGGCCCGTCCGGGTAGCGCAGCAGCGACACCGCCCGGTCCCGCAGGTGCGGCAGCATCACGTCGGCGACGGTCGCGTAGTAGTGCAGCAGCTCCCCCTTGGTGAAGCCGGTCTCCGGATACAGCACCTTCTCCAGGTTGCTGAGCGCGACCCTCCGGCCCTCCACCTCTGTGATTGGAGTCATAAGATGACAATCCCAGAGAATCAGGCAAACACCCGCATTTCACCATGCGGTGCATGTGACACCCGATCGGAACGGAGGCCGCGGCACGTGCGATCCATCTGGAATGGCGCCATCTCCTTCGGACTCGTCAGCATCCCCGTCAAACTGGTGAACGCCACCGAGAGCCACTCGATCTCCTTCCGCCAGATCCACACCGAGGACAGCGGCCGCATCCGCTACCGCAAGGTGTGCGAGCTGGACGACCACGAGGTCAGCCAGGCGGAGATCGGCAAGGCCTACGAGGACGCCGACGGGACGATCATCCCGATCTCCGACGAGGACCTGTCCCACCTCCCGATCCCGACCGCCCGGACGATCGAGATCGTCGCCTTCGTGCCCGCCGACCGGATCGACCCGCTCCAGATGAGTTCGGCCTACTACCTGGCCGCCGGCGGGGCCCCCGCCGCCAAGCCGTACACCCTGCTGCGCGAGGCCCTCAAGCGCAGCGACAAGGTCGCCGTCGCCAAGTACGCCCTGCGCGGCCGGGAGCGCCTGGGGATGCTGCGGGTGGTGGGAGACGCCATCGCCATGCACGGACTGCTCTGGCCGGACGAGGTCCGCGCCCCGGAAGGCGTCGCACCGGACGGCGACGTCACCGTCCGGGACAAGGAACTCGACCTCGCCGACGCCCTGATGGACACCCTCGGCGAGGTCGACCTGGAGGACCTGCACGACGAGTACCGCGAGGCGCTGGAGGAGGTCATCGCGGCCAAGGCGGCCGGCGAGACCCTGCCCGAGACACCCGAGCCCGCCGAGGGCGGCAAGGTGCTCGACCTGATGGCGGCCCTGGAGAACAGCGTCCGCGTCGCCCGCGAGTCGCGGGGCGAGCGACCGGCGCCGGAGGAGACCGGGGACGCCGAGGTCAGACCGCTCACCCGGCGCCGCTCCGCGCCGAAGGAGACCGGCGGCAAGAAGTCGACTGCCACGACGTCGAAGAAGGCACCCGCCAAGGAGACCGCCGACTCCAGGAAATCCACGGCGAAGACCACCCGCAGCGCGAAGAAGACCACGCAGTCCCGGACGAACTCCAGGTCCACCGCCAAGTCGACCGCCGGCTCCACTGCCGGATCCGCGGCCAAGTCGACGAAGTCGCCCCCTTCGTCCAAGTCGGCCACTTCGTCCAAGTCGGCCGCTTCGGCTACTTCGGCCACTTCGTCCAAGCAGACGGCGAAGAAGACCCCGGCGAAGAAGACGGCGTCGCGCAAGCGCCCGGCCTGAGGGCGGGGCGGGCGGAAGGCGGGAGTGAGCCGAGGTCGGGGCCCGGCGCAGGGGATGGACCGGTATTCCCTCCCCTGAGGTGGGACGACTCGGGCACGATGTGGGCGTGACTTACGTGGTGACCGTGACCATGGCCCCTGCCAAGGGCGCTTCGGAACTCGACCCCCTGCAGCGGGAGGGCGTCATCTTCCTGCTGCGGAAGGGCTTCGACTCGCTCGAAGCGGTCGAAGGACCGGACGGCATGGAGATCGAGCTGATGGACGACGTCATCGCCGCCCATCCCGGAGGTGCCCTGCTCAAACTCTTCGTGGACGCACCGGCGCTGGAGTTCGCGGAGGACGCCGCGCGCGAGGTCGTGGCCGAACTGCTCGAACGCACCGAACCGCTCGCCGACTGGCAGATCACCCGCTGCGCGGTGGAACTGAACTCCGCGCTCCTGCAGGAGAGCCTCGACGCGGCCGACGGCCCCGACGCCCCGCCCGCCGACCCGGCGGAACGCGCCCGCCGCCACGCGGCCGCCGAACCCGCGCCGGCGCACGGCCGCCTCGACCGGGCCGAGGTCGAGGCCATGCGCACCAGACTCCGCACCCTGGCCCCAGCCCTGAGGGCCTTCCCCCTCGAGACATTCGGCTACCGCGACGACGAGCACGAGCGCACCGTGCCCCGCGAAGCCGCCGAGGTCGCCGCCGGCGCACTCGTCTTCGCGATCGACCTCCTGGTGGACGAACTCTTCACCGACCTGGCCGGCCTGGAGGAGGACGGGCCCACGGTGGCCGAGAGCGACGCCACCTTCATGCTGCTGGACGACCTGCCCCAGCAGTACGCCGACGAGTACACCGTCCTCTTCGCCCGCCGCCTCACCGTCACGGCGGTCACCCTGACCGCCCGCCTCACCCAGCCCCGGTTCACCGGCCCCCACTGCGTGGCCGAGGAGCTACTGCTGCGGGTCCTGCTCACCCAGGCCGAGGTCACGGCCGACCTCTACGACCTCCTCACCGACGAGGTCACCACAGCCTTCGAGACGTTCACCGAGACCCTCGACGAGGACCCGGCCCACGATCCCCTGGACGACGCCCCGCCCGGAGTGGAGAACTGGTTCACCCCCTACGACGCCGAGAGCCCCGTCCACCCGTACGCCACCAACGACGACGAGGACTCCCTCCAGGGCCGGTGACCTGTGCCGGTGACCGGGCCGGTCACCGGAGCCGGAAGGGCACGCCGCCCCCCGGATGGCTTCCCCGATGAGCGCCGCGCGAGAAGTCGATCTAGCTTCGAGATGAGCGCCGAGTGGATCTTCCGACGGTGCGCTCTTGTGATTTCGAAGGAGGATGACGCATGCGCAAGCTCCGCACGGCCGTTGCCGCGGCCGCGATCATCGGCGGCGTCGCATTCATGGGAACCGCCCCGGCGACCGCCCAGCCCATGGGAGGAGGCCATGGCGGCGGCTGTAAGTCCCACGACATGAACATCGACATCGCCGGCAACGTGGGCTTCGGCAACGGCGTGCTCGGCAACCTGTTCAACGGCGAGGGCAGCCCGGGCGGCCAGTGGACCGACGTCGGCTCCGACTGCGGCGGTTGGTGAGCCCGCCTCCCGGCACACCCGAATAGACCCGGGCACCGGCCCACCGAGGCCCACGCCCGCTCCACCGATCTGTGGCAGAGAGTCTCATCTCAAGGTGGAGACCGAAGGCCCCGCACTTCTAGGCGGATTCCAGTGGTCGTCGCAACACGTGATCACTGACGTGTGGCGGCGAGCAGTTTAGACAGACGCTCGGCTGGGGTTTCCCAGCCGAGCGTC
>NZ_JBHTVE010000009.1:0-426174 GCF_042793175.1 Streptomyces sp. NPDC056580
AGCTTGCGGGGCCCTTGCTCCTTGCGGCTCTTCCGGATCTCGAAGTCCATCGCATCCCCTGAACTGGGGTGTTGCGACGACCACTAGAACGGAAGCTACCGGTGCGGGGCCTTCGAGCGCGCGGGAGGGGGTTCAGGGAGGGTCGGAAAACGCTGCTGAGCTTGCCGTGAGGATCGTCCTACTGTCCGACTAACCTTTGCCGCATGGGGCTGGGGGACATCAAGTACGAGGACGTCATCGCGGCGACCGAGGAGTTCCGCCGTATGGGCCGCGACAACTTCCTCCAGACGTACGGCTTCGGGCGGGCCACATCGTACGAGCTGGTCCTGGGTGGGCTTCGCTACGACTCGAAGGCCATCGCCGGTGTCGCCCACGGGCACGCCACCGGCGACTTCCTCAGCCCGGGTGACTTCAGCGGCGGCGCGGCCACGGTGGCGCGCCGACTGCGTGACCTCGGCTTCGTGGTGGAGACCGGGGAGACCCCCTGGAACCGTGCGGCCCTGCTGGGCCGCCTACGGAAGCTCAAGGTCTCCCGTGGCCCCGGGGCCCCGGCACCCAGCCGTCACCAGCCGTTGAGCCTGCTGTGGGCGATTTCCCGCGAAGCCGGCGAGCGGCCCCGCATGACCCCGTGGTCCCAGTTCCGGGACGAAGTGGGCCCGCTGCTCCTTGAGTTCGGTCTTCCGAACGCGAAGGCCACACCGGCGTACCCCTTCTGGCATCTCCGCGGCAGCGGACTGTGTGTTGGGGGGAGCCCGAAGGGCGTCGAGCAGCGCGTCAGGACACCTCGTGGACCCGGGCTGATGCGGGCCGACGACTTCGACGCCTTCTTCGAGGAACGTCGGAAGGTACTGCAGGAACACATCGCCGCAGCGATGGGCAAGCCCGTGGTTGGTCGACCATATCCCCGGCCAGCGGCCTGAGGCGGCGGTCCGGACAGCGGAAAGCGGGCTGGAGGCCGGCGTCTCAGTATCAGTGGAGTCGTAACGCTCCGGGCGGAGGCCGAGCAAGATGCCTGGATCCGCGATGGATGAGCGCTTACCTGCGAGCCTCCCTCCTCCCGGCCACTTACCCGGTGGTCACCAGGCCGAAGGTGACGGCGTGACGGGATGGCGGCGTGGCGGGGTGACGGCTTGAGCGGGCGGGAGTGGCGCCCCTGCGAAGACAACTGGGACTGCGACGTCACAACTAAGTCACTTTCTTCACTGACTCCTCACATTTGATGTGTCGGCGCAGGTAGTTTCACCCCTCACGTACTTAGCCAGGGGGGTCTCGTGAGCTATTACCAGCCTCAACCGCCGCCGTTTCAGCCTCCGCCCGGACCGCCGGTCGTTCGTCCTGCACCCAAGTGGGCGCGCAAGCGATTCGTGCTGCCCGCCTTGGGCCTCGCGTTCATCATCGGTGTAGGCAGCGCCGGCGCCGACGGCCAGAACCCGGACGCAACGAAGGCGGTGGCCAACGACAAGGTCCGGCCGACGGCCACGGCCACGGTCACCGCGACAGCCACCGCGACTGAGACCGCGAAGCCGAAGCCCGCGCCGACAGTGACGAAGACGGTCAAGGTCAAGGTGAAGGTGACCGTCACCGCGCACGCCGCTGCCGCAGGGTCGGGAACGGGCGGCAGTTCGACGTCCGGCGGATCGTCGTCCAGCGGCGGCTCCAGTTCGTCAGGCGGCTCCAGCTCCGCCGGCGGCGGCGCGACGGCCCTGTGCAACGACGGCACGTACTCATACGCCGCTCACCATCAAGGAGCCTGCTCGCACCACGGTGGCGTGGCCGTCTTCTACCGGTAGTCGCCGTCTCAGGTAGGTGGGCCGGCTGGTGGTGCGAGTGCGAGCCCGCCTGCCCCGTCCCGACACCAGCGTGAGTCGAGGCAGAAGACGGCGCGGCGACTGGCTACAGGAGTGGGCTTGGCCTGCAAAGGCCGTAGCGCTGGAAGGGTGTGGCTACACCGACACACGGCCGCTGGGGTCAGCACCCGCCCGCACGGCCTCAGCCGGTCCGCTGGTGATGGGATCTCTGGCCGCTCATGCTGGGCCCCCTTTGAGCAGGAGCCTGCGCACACGGCTCCGGAGGGCGCTTGTGACTCCGGTGTACGCACAGGTCATAGGCTCGTGGACAGTCGACGGCGCACAATCCGTCCACAGGGAGTCCACGGCTGACCCGTGCGCTACGGGGGCCGGCAGTAACCGAGCGCACTGCCGGTGAGATCGGGACGACCCCGGGCGCCTCAGACCCGAAGCCGCCTCCTCTGAGCGCTCGATCGCTTTGGACTCTTGGTCAGCCCCTCACGAAACCCCCATGTCAGACCGCTGATCGATGGTTACACCGGCCATCTGTCCGGTCGTATGTTCGAGTGGTCGCATTGTGTCCACAGCTTCACCCGTCCACTTACCAGCGACGGTGCGGGTCGATACGCTGAGACTGTCTGGGGGAGAGTCTCGCCCGCCACGCCACCCGCCAACGCGTTAGATAAGCGCTTGGTCTAACGTGGAAGGGACGAGACGAAAGGGGGCACCATGGGGAACGCACACGACGTAGCGGCATACATCCTGACGAAGACTGGTCCGCTGTCCGCGATGAAGCTGCAGAAGCTGTGCTACTACTCCCAGGCTTGGTCCCTCGTCTGGGACGAGCAGCCTCTCTTCGATGAACGCATCGAGGCTTGGGCGAATGGGCCGGTGGTGCGGGCTCTGTATGCGCAGCACCGAGGCCAGTTCACGATCCACAACTGGCCGTCAGGCGATCCCACTCAGCTCAGCGCTGACCAGAAGGCCACGATTGACGCAGTGATCGACGCTTACGCCAAGCTCACTGCCCAGCAGCTTAGCGACCTCACGCACAGTGAGCGCCCGTGGATCGACGCTCGCGACGGCGTCCCGCCGACTGAACGCAGCGAAGCGGAGATCACGCCCGAGTCGATGCAGTCCTTCTATGCTTCTCTGGCCAGCCGAAACGATACAGAGAGCGTCTGATAGGCCACATCAGGGGGGCGTGTGGGAGGGAACAACAAGAGACCTGCTCACAAGCGGGTCCCTATGGCTGCTGTGCCCTCCGCCCCAGAGCGCGTCCCCAGCCGCCTCCGGGGCGTCGCCGTGCCCGGCGAAATGGACGAACAACATCCGGTGTGGCGGACTTCCCTGTTGGACCGCCAGCACGATGGCTCTTGGTCATGGAAGATCACTGATCAGACGCTGCTGAAGATCGTGGACTTTCTGTCGGAGATGGAACGTCTCACCTGGCGAGAGATACGACAGCAGCAGACCGGCGGCCGGCGCCGGGGGCCCAAGCACAAGTCGATCCCCCGCGACCACCTGTGCAAGGAAGCCCAGAATCGACTGGTTGAATTGCAGCTCGACGACTTCGATGAGCTGTTCCGCTTCCGCACCGGCAACATGGAGCGCCTCTGGGGAGTCCTCTCTAGTGACAGTCCCCGGATCTTCTATCCGATCTGGTGGGATCCTGACCACAAGGTATGTCCCAGCAAGGACCAGTAACCCTGAGCCAACCTCAGGTGGATGCAGAGGCGGAGAGGATGAGGCAGACCGTCAGAACGGGGCCGCCCTATGGGCTGGTTGACAGGTCATCACCTCATGATAGAATCGCCAAAGAGCTCGGTCCTCGTGCGTGCGGTCTGCGGTCATGATAGACGCGCATATTTGCGAGAGAATATTCAGAGCATGTAGATTGCTAATTGAAGATTGTCGAAAATGTAAAGCCTGATTTCACTTTCCAGTTTTGTTTCTGGAAATTGAAGTCGGGCTTTTTTGTGTTCTGAGCAAGGGAAGGTTGAGGGCTTCATGTCTCGGAATTTGTCGAAGCGGAGCGATTGCAATGATGAGAGAGCTATTCAGGCAAGTGGGTCGAACGGTCCGGTTCGCCATTGCTGACGAGCGCCGGACCGTTCACCTTGCCTACCTGGTTTGGACGACTGCCATCGTCCTCGCCGGCTGGCACGTCCTCTTCGTTAGGTAGCAGCCTTTGGGAGGACCTAGTCACAGTACGGCGGGCTGTGACACTTACGTCACAGCCCGCCGTAGCCAATGTCTGGGGAGCCGTGTACGGATGCCAGTCACTGACCGAAGTTTTGCCCGTACCTGGCAGCACTGACAAACGAACGCAGTTCCGGAGGCTGCATTCCTTCCTGTCAAAACAGCAGGTCCGGGGCCCAGCCATTCATGGACAGAAGCACCCGCCATGAATGGCTGGCCTGCTACTCCAAGAAGGCAAGATCAGGAAGACAATCGACGATCTTCATCGTCTCCAGGCTGACTGTGACGATCCGCTTGAGTAGATCGATGATGTAACGCGGGTCATCGGACCAGTCGTTGGGATCGTTGGTGATTTCACTCTTTCCCTTCGTGTCGACCGTCACTTGATAACGGTCGATGATCCACTCGATCGCGGAGCGGGCACCAAGCTGGTAGCGGTAGGCCTCCTCGGGGACGTTGGTGAGGGTGATGCGGCTGTTGTAGATGATCCTCGAACGATCCGCGGCGCCCTTCGTCTTAGGAATCCTCATCTTGGCAACGCGGTACAACTCACGCGGCGGAGTTGCCAAGGCGTCTCCGACTACCTGCTCGACGATCCCCTTCCACGGCTCTGCTCGCTCATAGTTGATGTGGAGGTCGACTAGTTTGCGGCCGGCTTCGGCGAACCCGCGGAAGTCGCGGACTTGGGGGATTCGAGGCAGAGACTTCTTCAAATCAGCAGCGAACTGATCACGGTATTTGGGGGAGTGTAGTAGGCCGTAGACGTAGTAGAAGATGTCTGCCTTGGTGATGGCTGGATCAGCGTAGGAGTCCCGGTATTTACGAAGAGTGGCGTCGGTAATGTTGTCGACGCGTTCTAGGGTGTCCTCGCTCTCGTCGAAGTCAAAGCCGCCCTCGACTGTCATTTCCTGATACGTATACCGGGGAAAGAACTGGCCACCACTCGAACCCCAGTAGGCGAGGTCAGGAAGTGAGTCAACCGCGAGAACCGAGAATGGTTTATCCGATCCCGGGCTTGTAACGTAGAAGCCCCAGTTAGACAGTCCTGGAGCAGGAAACATTTTGGGCAGCTTGCCCCGCCTGTGATTCAGGTCCTGGTCGAAGTAGACGGCCTGACGACTGAACGGTCGATAGGTGCCAGTGGTCACTTTCTCGGAGTCGAAGGTGATTTTTTTGCTCCGGGCCACCTTTGGAATCAGGCTTGAGGACCAGCTGATCTTGCGAGGGTTGCGGTCGATGAATTTCTCGACATCAGAGACCTTAGGTGCAATGATCCCTTTGGACGTACAGTAATCAGTGAAATCTCCGACCTGCGTATTGTAGAAGTCGATTGTGGACTCGACGTTCTCCTTAAGGCGTTGCTTCGAATAGTTGTAGACCCAGGCGTCTCGGTTCGTGCCAAGCCCCAGGGAGTGCAAAGCAAATATGGCATCCGATCGTGCAGTTTTTTCGGCGTCGATAAGGGCCTGGAACTCGGCAAACCGCTCGTCGCGCTGGTTGATCCAGTCACCGTCCAGGTTGGGCTGGAGCTGCTCCCACTGCACGTCGTCCAGACCTTGACTACCGAGGATTCGCAGCTTACTTTCGCGATTCAAGTAATCGCCGATGTCTCGGTAATGCAGCTTACAGTCTGTACTTCCATCGGCGTCCTGGTCGGATTTAACTAGAATCAGGATGGCAACGGTGTTGCGACTGCCTGACTCGAAGACGTTACCTGCCTCCTTCTTTCGTTGTTCCCCGGCGGTGCGAGCATTGCCTCGTAGGTTGTAGCAGTAGATTGCGGAGAATTCCTCACACAGTGCCCTGCGTAGGCCGTCGTAGGTATTCCCGTCGATGTAACCACCGTTGGAAACATAAGCGACGACCCCTTCCCCTTGCAGGCGGTCAGAGGCCCACCTTATGGCGCGAATATAGGAGTCGTAAAGCGTACGGACAGTGCTCGCGGTTGAAAGCGCTGCGTATGTTTCCCTGATACGCTCGTCCAGCGTCTCGTATTTGAGGTTCTGGTTGTCGTCGTTCTGGCTGTCTTGCCCCACTGAGTAGGGCGGGTTTCCGACGACCACCATGACCGGCTGGGCCTTTTGCCTCTTAGCTCGCTCACTGTTGCTGGCCAGCACGTCCATGCCTTCCAACTGAGCCGCCCGTCCTTCGGCGAGCTGGAAGGTGTCTGCCAAGACGATGCCCTCGAAAGGTTGGTACTCCGCCTCCTGGCCGGCTAGTTCCATGAATGCCGCTTCGATGTTTACAGCCGCGATGTAGTACGCGAGCAGTACGATCTCATTAGCGTGCAACTCATTGCTGTATTTGCGAAGCAGGTCTCTTGGCTTAATCAAGCCGGACTGTAGAAGGCGGACGGGGAAGGTTCCAGTACCCACGAATGGGTCAATGATGTGGACACCCTCGTCACTCAATGAGCGACCAAGGTGAGTAAGCATGGCTTGCTCGGTAGCCCGGATGATGAAATCGACGACTTCAATCGGGGTATATACGATGCCGAGAGCGTCAGCGGTCTTAGGGAGGGCAGTCTTGAAGAACTTGTCGTACAACTCGACAATCACGCGCTGACGGCCTTCGTGATTGTCGATTCCTTCGGCTCGGACGCGAACTGAATGATAGAAATCGGCCAGCGTCTTGCTTTCGCTGTCTAGGCCTTGATTATCCAGAACGTCAAGTATGCGCTGCATGGCCTTCGACACCGGGTTGTTCTCGGCGAACGCATAGTCTTTGAATAGGGCATCAAATACCGGCTTAGTGACGATGTGTTGCGCGAGCATATCAATAGCGTCCGCCTCAGTGACGCCAGGGTTTATGGTGGTGCGCAGTTCACCGACAAACTCTTCGAAAGACACCCTCTTTTCGGGGATTGTGAGAGCAGCCCGGATGCGGGTGACGTGACGGTCGGCGATCTGGGCGATGTCCTTAGCCCAGTCCTCCCAGTAGTGGCGCTCGCCGACCTTGTCGACAATCCGGGCATAGATTGCCTCACGCCAGTCACTCACCGAGAACAAAACGTCCTGCACATGCTGGGCAGTCTGAGCCTCCTTAGCCTTAGCGGCCTCGGCGCTATCCGCGGTGCTGGACCCATCCTTATCTCCGACCGCCTCCGGCTCGGCACCGATGTGGCCGTGGCCGATGATGTCGGGCTTCTTCTTGTTCAGTTCGATTTGGTTGACGGTTGCGTTAAAACGGTCGTCGTGGGCACGCAGCGCCTGGAGGACTTGCCAAACGGTCTTAAAGCGCTGATTATCCGAGAGGGCCTTTTCCGGGGAGACACCAGCGGGAACAGCCACGGGCAGGATGATGTAGCCGTAGTTCTTACCCGGAGCCACGCGCATAACTCGGCCAACAGACTGCACAACGTCAACGACGGAGTTCCGTGGGTTGAGGAACAATACCGCATCCAGGCTTGGTACATCCACGCCTTCGGATAGGCAGCGCGCATTGGACAGAATGCGGGCGTTGTTTGGGCCGGGGTCCTGCTTTAGCCAGTCAAGGAGTTGGTTACGCCGCAGAGTGTTAAATGTGCCGTCGACATGCTCAACTCCGCAATGCAGAACATCGTCTTCGGCTCCGTCATACGCGTCGATGACGTCATTGAACCGATCAGTAATGGCCCTGGAGTCGGCGATAGAGCGGGAGAAAGCCACTGCCCGCTTCATCGGTGCTTCGTCCTTACCGAAGCCGGAGCCGTCGGCGAAGGTGCCGGTGCGCTTGGCTAGCGCATTCCAGCAGCCGATGATTTTCGCTGCATCATCGAGTCGCAGCTCGGAGTCACCACCAGCGAAACCTTCCTGGAGGGTCTTGGCGACCACGCCTTCATCGATGGTTAGGATGAGCACCTTGTAGTCGGTGAGTAGGCCTTGCTCCACGGCTTTGCCGAAGCCGAGGCGGTGAAACTCCGGACCGTACTTCCTCTCGTCGTCCATCGAGGCGATGGCCGCGGCGGCGCCCTTGGCTTCCTGCTTCGTGTCGTCGCTGTACACGCGGGGGGTAGCGGTCATGTACAGGCGGCGGTCAGCGCCGATGAAGTTGTCGTCGTGGACGCGAACGAACGCTGACTCATCGTGACCGGACAGGGTCACGCCGGTAGTGCGGTGGGCCTCATCGCAAAGGATTAGATCGAACCGCGGCATGCCCGACTTCTGAGCGGCGGAGATTGTCGCGATCGACTGATAGGTTGAGAAAACTACTGTCAGGCCCGGAACAGCCTCCATGCTCGCCATTTGCGTCATTAGCCGGTCGGGGCTAGTAGTCGCCGGCAAAGCTAGGTCGTGGGTCGACATGTCCTTGTCGTCACCCTGGGCCTTCTGCTTGCCGACCTGGGCGTCGGAGCAGACCGCGAAGGCACGCAGTGAGACCTCAGCCTCGAACGACCACTCACGCAGAGACTGTGAGAGTAGGGCAATCGAGGGCACTAGGAACAAAACAGTGGTGTGTTCACCCTGGCCGGCTTCGGACCGCTCTTGCTGAAGCCGCTCGGCGATCTTCAGGCTGGTGAAGGTCTTGCCTGTGCCGCAGGCCATGATCAGTTTTCCGCGGTCATGCTCGGCGAAGCCGGCGAAGACGTCGTCGATCGCCGCCGTCTGGTGGGGGCGCGGACTCTTCTTGTCCCGCAAGGTCATCTGGACTTCATGGTCGATGCCCTCTGCGGGCAAGTGCCACTCGACAGCGCTGTTCGCGATGTCAGCCAGTCCTATGCGGGTAACGGGTACCTGCTGGTCGTCCAGCGCCTCTTCCGCGTGGACGCTCCACCTGTCTGTCGTGGAGATGATCATCCGACGCGTGAAGGCGCCCTTGCCTGAGGCTGTGAAGAAGGAGTCAATGTCCTCCTTGCGGACCGTATGATGCGGCTCATAGAACTTGCACTGAATCGCGCAGAAGCCACCGGTTTCCCGGTCCTGTGCCACCAGGTCAATGCCGGTGTCCCGTTTGTCCTGTTCCGTGCCTGGCCAATCGGCCCACATCCACACCCGGGTGAACTGCTCGGTCCACTGCGGATCTGTGCTTAGGTACTGGACCATCAGCTCTTCGAAGCGGGTGCCACGATCCCTGTTCCCTGTGGATCCGTTACGGATCGCTTTGAGTACATCGTGCACCGTCGTGGTAGCCGTAGCCAACTCGCTCCGCACCCCATTGCAGTCCATGGCGCACCAGTTGGACGCCGAATGATTCTGACCAAAAGCTCCACAACTCTACTGCTCAAGTCCATGATCCATGACCTGATCACGAACTTCTGGTTGACCCGGAAACCAGGGGATGCCGTACGAAGGCGGCGGAGGGCTCAGGGCTAAGTCTCGGCTTCGCCAGCGGTTGGTGCTGTCAGGTGTGGTCGGTGGCGCCCTTGGCTGGAGGTCGAGGCCGTCGTTGTCGAAGCGGTGTACAACGGCGCCGCATAGGGCGTTGAACAGGGCTCGTCGCCAGGGAGGGGCCTGCTCGTCCGTTCAACCGGCGTGGGTGGATGATGATGAGTCATTCATCAGGCAGGAGGGCTCCAGGTACATCGATGCGCTGGCAGGCGAGGGCGAGCCTGCGAGCCGCCACAGGCAAGCCGACTCGCTGGGCTTGGACGCGTTTGCGGCGCCGCCTCCCTCTCACCGGTTGTCCATAGAATCGGCGGCATGCGTGTCTACCTGCTTGTCCTCGGCGAGCGCGAAGCCGTCGCATGGGTCCTGGACCAACAGCGGATGGCCTTCCCCGCGCGTCGGCAGACCGAAGTGCAACGGTTGGAGCCCGGGGACGAACTGCTGATCTACACAACACGTGGGTGTTGGCATGATCCGAAGAAGGACCAAGGGCGGATCATCGGCCGTGCGTACGTGACTTCACCAGTAAGGGTCTTGAACAAGCCAGTGAAACTTGCAGGCCGTGTTTTTACGTCTGGCTGTGACATTGATGTGCGAACCCTAACCCCGTACCGCACGGGCGTGGGACTGGCCCCGTTGGTCGACCGCCTTGGGGCGTTCCCTGATAAAAGGGCCTGGGGCGTTCGTATCCGACGGCCTCTGTTGGAACTGTCCGCCGCAGATGCCGCGCTGGTACGTGACCTGCTCGCTGAGCAGGAAATACCCGCAGCCGAGCAGCTCTCAAGTTATCTGCAAGCTATCAGGCGAGCCGTGACCGGCAGGTAAAAGCATTTCACGGTGATCGGTGCTCGCTCGATATGGGCTGCCGGCTCACTGCTCGATTGCTACCATCCCGCCTCGTGCCTCTATGTGGGAGAGTCGCAGGGGGCCAGGACTCGCCGAGTTTCTGCTTCATCGGCTCAGGCTCGCGAGGCTGCCGCGGCCACGGCGACCGGGCGGCGGATGCATGGCGGGGCCGCCCAGGAGGCGGCTAGCCCGCCTTCGCCTCCGAAGCGAGTCCGGGCTTGCCCGGAAGCTGCTCTTTCACCTCGTGCGTGCTGAGCTTGCGATCGCGGTCGGTGTAGCGGCTTTGGGCTGGAGCTGCCATGGGGCGAGTGATTATGGCCCCGTAAGCTTTCGGCGCGTCGGGCAGTCTGTGGACCTGCCCGATAAAGCACGACGTTGGGGCCATAATCTTCGAGGCTCGCCCCATGGTGGCTGCCTAAAGCCGTGGAGCCGACCGCCCCAGCCACGATGTACCCCTTCTTTCATGTCAGGCGACTGATCGCTGTGAGCGCGGCACGGACGCCGGCCGGGCTGGAGCGGGGCGAAGACAGGAGCGCAGGTCCGGCCGGGGGCCGGGCCGCGCGCGGTGAGCGGAGCGAGCCGCCTTGAACCCGTGAAGAAAGTTGTTACTCAGGTGCCGTCTGGGATGCGCCACAAGGGCGCGTCGTACTGCTCCGGCCGACTATCGATGAGCAGCCGCCGCAAGTCGTCGCGCTGAGCGCCGCTGAGATCCAGTGCCTCAGTGATGCGGCGGAACGTTGTGTGGCTGATGCCGTGGGCCCGGGCTTCGCGCTCGAACTCCTCGAGCTGCGGCCAGATGGCCGCTGGGTCCAGCTTGGCCAGCTCCCGGTCGCCGAGCCATAGGGCCTTGTTGCGCTCGTAGTCGATTTCCGAGGAGCCACAGATCTCGCGGCTATGGGCTTCGGCCTCATCCAAGTGCGCTGTTGCCATGATGGCTCGGGCCAGCTCGTTGCGGCTGATGGCGTCGTCCAGGTCGACCTCGTGCACCCGCGGGCTCTCATCCGTGAGCGGTACGGGGAGTCCTGCGTCTCGGATCTCGCATGTGCCTCGTACGCCTCGGGCCGCTGCCGCAAGGAGGGCTGTCGCTTCGGACGGGTGCCACTCCAAGACGGCGCTGATCGAGCCCGCGTCACTTGCGGTGAAGGTATGGGCGACGGCGCCCAGCACGTCCCCCATGTCTTCCGGCTTGAGCTCGCCGTCCAGTCCCGGACCTGCGACCAGGAGTCGCACCGGTGCGTTCACCTGGCAGCATGCGGCAAGCGTGAGTGCGTCAGCTAGTGGGCTCCTGAGCGTCGGCTCGTCGCCCCGCGCGAGGATGTCCCCACCGACGTCCAGGAGGTCGATCGACTCGGGCTCCATGTGGCTCACCAGGTCTTCGAGCTGATGGGTGAGGCCTTCGGCGCCCCCGGACGGGTCGAGTAGCGCCAAGGTGTGCGGGAGCTCCGATGCGAGTCGGGGGAGCGTGGAGCCTGCGGGCGCGACGGGGCGGGCCTCTGCCGGTACTGCCCAGACGGCCGGGGTGAGACGTTGCAGGCCGGTGAAGTCGTCGGGCCGCCGCGGGCCCGGTAGCGGGTCGATCAGGAGGCGGTCCCATGCGTACGTGAGGATCACCGCCTGGTCCTCCCCGCCGTAGAGAGCGGCGTGAAGCATTGCGGCGGCGACTGCGTCGCCCCCTCCTCCTGCTGCGACGATCAACCTCGTCATGCGTTCAGACTACGGGTTCACAGGTTGGCCACTCACTCTATAGTGGCTAAAGGCCATAGCCACTTGGACTAGGAGGGGAAGATGCCTCAGATCGAGGAGGCGCAACCGAAGTACCTTCAGATCGCCCACTACATCCGTGATCAGATCCTCCGGGGCGACCTGCGCCCGGGGGACGAGGTGCCCTCGGAACGGCAGCTCGCTGTTGACTGGAAGGTGTCCCGCCCGACGGCGGCGCGGTCACTGGAGGCGTTGAGTCATCAGGGCCTGGTCGAGAAGCGTCAAGGCTCGGGGACCTATGTGCGCAGTCTCGAAGTGAACCGACGCGCAAGGGAGTTGTACGGGCGGGCGCGGCAGACTGGGAAGATCTATACGCCGGGGGAGTACGCGGTGATTACTTCGGCCGGCTGGCTGGAGGCGCCGGACTACGTGGCCGAGGCACTGGGTCTGGTGAAGGATCGTCGAGCCGTGCACCGCCGTCGCGTGACGAACAACCAGGACGGTCCGATCACGCTGTCTACCTCCTGGTTCGCTCCGGAGGTCGGACAGCGAGCGCCCAAGCTCACGGATCCGGAGCGGATCCAGGAAGGGACGCTCATGTACGTCGAGAGGATGACAGGGCGTCAAGGCAGCTACGCCGAGGACCGCATGTGCGCTCGGGCTGCGACAGGCGAGGAGGCGGACGATCTGCGGCTGGAGCCGGGATCTGCGGTCCTCATCGTCCATCACGTCGTCTTTGACCTCCAGGACCGGCCCTTGGAGTTCGCCGAAGCCACCTACCCGCCGCACCGCTGGGCGTTCGAACAGGGATACCCGCTCACCTGACGACTCGCCAGTTACGGCGAACCGCTTGCACTCGGCAAGTGGCCAATGCCACTATCCAGAAAGTGGCTAAGGCCACTTGAGGAGAAGGGGGCGCGACGTGACGAGTCGTCGGCCGGCGCAGGGTGCGCGGTTAGCTTGCCGGGGGTGTCGGGGGCGTGGGTGGAAGCGCGTCGGCTCTCGGACGGAGCTGGCGCTCTCCACGGCCAACGACCGCAGCCGTGCCACGTCGAAGCGGCGCTGCCTCGACTGCGACGGCAGCGGCAAGGAGTGAGCACCCATGGCGTACACGATCGACCGATACCCGTGCCAGGACTCACCGCGACTCGGAGCGATGACCTTGCATCCCGTTCCGGAGTCCGTGCCGCGGGCCCGGCGCTGGTTCCGGAAGTTCATCGCTCCTCACAACCCGAGCTGCTCGGTCGACGACTGTGCGCTGATGATCTCTGAGCTGGTGACCAACGCCATCAGCTACGGCACGTCGGATGACCCCTGGCTGGTACGAGTCGAGTGGTTCCGTGAGGGGACCTCGCTCCGCGTCGAGGTGCACAACCCGGGCTTCCCGGCGAACGTGCGGCTGCGGCACCCTGAGGCGAACGACGCACACGGGCGGGGGCTGGTTCTGGTCGACTCCATCGCCGACTCCTGGCACTCGGGGCCCAGCCACTTCGGTGGAACTGTCGTCTCCTTCGTGGTGGCCGATGCCTGGCCGGCGTGATGGGATAGCCCACCCCTCCTACTGTCGGTGTGCAAGTGTCGCTAGTCTGGTTGACCAGTTGACTTGGCCAATCCCGACAGGCGGCGTTCATGGCGTATGAAGTGGAGCCACCGAAGTACGTGCGCCTCGCGCAGACGCTTCAGCGCCGTATCGAGGACGGCACCTACGCGCCGGGTACTCGTGTGCCGAGTGAGAACCAACTGGTGCAGGCCTTCGGGATGTCTCGCCCGACCGTCGTCCGGGCGCTGGAACTGCTGAAGCGGGACGGTTGGCTCGAGTCCCGGCAGGGGTACGGCACGATCGTCCGCGGTCGTCCGGAGGTCGTCGAGCACAAAGACCGGCGGGGGCGCGAGGCGCTCGAACGCGATGAGTCGCAGGATGCGGGCCGGCTGATCGAAGTCGGACACGTGGCTGTCCCGGCTCGGGTCGCTTCTGCGCTTGGCCTCCCGAGGGGAACCGACGTGCTCGTGCGCCGCTTCCTGGTCGAAGAGGGCGGCGAGGCGGTGGAGTTGGTCTCCTCGTACTTTCCCGCCGGCTTGGCTGAAGGTACTGAACTGGGTTCCGACAAGCCCTTGAGTGGAAGTACCC
This sequence comes from Streptomyces sp. NPDC056580, assembly GCF_042793175.1. Lineage (NCBI taxonomy): Bacteria > Bacillati > Actinomycetota > Actinomycetes > Kitasatosporales > Streptomycetaceae > Streptomyces > Streptomyces sp. NPDC056580. The sequence continues at coordinate 13,968 of NZ_JBHTVE010000009.1, forward strand.
GTGAGCTCCTCGAGGCACGTAAAAAGATCCGTTTTGATCACGTGGTCGAGCGGGTGTCGGCTCGGCTGCCCGAAGAGCGTGAGGCCGAACTACTGGGGCTGCCGGACGGTGTCCCTGTTCTGAGCGTCCTGGTTATCGCCTGCGACGCCTCCGGTCGTTCCCTGCAGGTCTCCGACGTGCTCCTCCCGGCTGACCAGCACGAACTCGAAGACACCTACCGCCTGAGCTGATGCCGCCCTTCGGGCGAACCTCTGTCGGTAGCAACTTGACAAGTCAACCTGGCAACTCTAACTTCGAACTTGCTAAGTCAACCTGTCAGGCCGACAGGTTGATCGACTCTCAGAGGGAGAATCCCTGTGCGTGTGATCCGCATTGACGCCTCCGCCGCCACGATCTTGCTTACTGAGGCCCCGGCGCCGAAGGTGCGCGACCGGCAGACCGGGGAGATCGCCAAGGATGCGCGGACCGGCGAGGCGCTGATGACCGTCGGCGTCGTCTACATCGACGAAGGCGAGTCGTCGCTGATCCAGGTCACCGTTCCGGAAAGCGGAGTGACCGAGGGCCTGACGGTAGGTGCTCCGGTCTCGCTCCCGGGCCTGGTGGCGCGGCCGTGGCAGAGCGTCTTCAACGGCCAGGAGCGACACGGGATCGCCTACCGGGCGACCGCTATCGCTTCGGGTGCCTTCCCGATGGCCCAGGCAGGCTGATCGCTGTGACGGACCTGGTGACGTTGGCGGAGCTGGGCGGTCCGCTCGCCGTGATAGGCGGCGCCGCCTACGCCCGGCACGCCTACCCGGCGGTGTACTGGTCCACGGTCGGGCTGCCGCTCTCGGTGGCCCGGCTGCTGGCCTCGTACTCCTCGACAATGGATGCCTGCGGCCTCACCGTGGAGCCGTCCCGGTGGCGGGCTCTGGCTGTCCGGGCGACCACCCGCCGTGAGGTGCGGCCGGTGCCTCCTCGTCGGGGGATCATCCGGCCTACGTCGACTGGTCTGCGCATGCGGCTCCGGCTGGTTCCTGGACAGGAGCCGGCGGACGTGGCGGCTTCGGCCGAACGACTTCGGCATGCCTGGGGCGTCCACGCAGTTCATGTGCGGGACGTGAAACCAGGTGTCGTCGAGTTGCGGCTCGTCGGCTTCGACGTCCTGCAGAAGGTCAGGATGCCTCGTCGCTCCGACAGTCGCCCGCTTCAGGTGCCCGTGGCGTTACGGGAAGACGCGACCGCCTTCGTGCGGGACTACCGGACCGTTCCGCATGAGCTTGTGCTCGGTGCCACGCTCTCGGGCAAGTCCATGTACCTGCGGAACCTGGTGACCGGGCTGGCTGCCCAACCGGTCGTCCTGGTCGGCATCGACTGCAAGCGGGGGGTTGAGCTGGCTCCCTTCGCGTCACGGCTCTCCGCCCTGGCAACCGACCCGGATCAAGCGGCTGAGCTGCTCCCCGTGCTCGTCAAGGAAATGGAGGACCGATACGACCTGATCAAGACGCGACAGGGCATCGCGCCCGGCACCGCTGAAGAACTGATCACCTCGGACATCTGGGGACTTCCGGAGGACGAACGCCCCGCTCCGCTTGTTCTCTTCATCGACGAGGTTGCCGAGCTCTTCATGGTCGCCACGCGGAAGGAGGAGGAACGGCGGGACGAGATGGTCACCCAGCTCATCCGGCTCGCCCAACTCGGCCGGGCCGCTGGGATCTACCTCGAGGTCTGCGGGCAGCGCTTCGGCGCCGAACTCGGCAAGGGCGCGACCATGCTTCGAGCGCAGCTCACCGGTCGTGTCTGTCACCGCGTGAACGACGAAGCGTCGGCGAAGATGGCGCTCGGTGACATCGCCCCTGAGGCCGTCCAAGCGTCGTGCGCCATCGCCCCCGAGCTGCCCGGCCTGGCTGTCGTCGGCGACACCTCCGGCGGCTGGTCCCGCATCCGTACTCCCTACCTCTCCCTAGCCGACGCTGCGGCCACCTGTCGTGCGACGGCTCATCTTGCGCCCGACGTCCCGGCGCTCAGTCCCTTCCGGCCCTACGTCCCGTCGCTGCCGGATGTGGCGCCTGGCTCCATGGCCACAGCTCGCCCGGTCACCGAGTAACCGCACTCACTCCCACGGCTGGCACGGCCGTTCCGTGCCAAGTCCCTACCCCCTCCATGCCTGGAACCGGAAGGAGTCGCGCCGTGCGTGCCCTGCCCATCCGTCTCGACGCCGTACTCGTCCAAGCGGTAATCGCCGCCGCGCTGTCCTTTGCCCACCTGCACGATCTGGCCTCGGCCGCCGGACAGCACGGATGGAAGGCATGGGCTTACCCGGTCTCCGTCGACCTGCTTCTCGTGGCTGCCTGGCGGCGGCTCCGGTGCGGTGGGGCGAAAGCGGCCGGCTGGTGCTGGTTCCTCGTAGCCCTGACCGCCTCGCTCGGCGCCAATGTCTCCACGGCCGGGCTGCTCGACCTGGGCGCCGTACCGGCCTGGCTGCGCATCCTCGTAGCCGGATGGCCCGCGGTCGCCTTCCTTGGCGGAACGCTGCTCGCTCACGGTGCAACCTCCGTCACCCAGGCGGAGGGGCGCGAGTCGGCCCCGGAACCCATGGCACCAGAACCTTCCGCCTCTGCCCCTCAATTGCCCGCTGCAGAGTCCGAACCGATTCCGCCCTCCGCTTCTGCGGTTCCGCCGGCGCTCATCACACTCGCGCGCAAGGTCGCCGACGAACACCGCACCCGGACCGGATCGCCGATCGACATCTCAACCCTTCGAGCCCGGCTCGGCGTTCCGCTGCCGCTGGCCGAAGCCATCGCCACCCAACTCACCTGACCCGGAGGACTCTCCACCGTGCGCCCGTCCACGCTCCGCGCGCTGCAACGCGCCGCCGAGCTGACCCGACAGAACCGCCTCACCGAAGCCGTGCTCATCGCCGAACCCGTGATCCTCGCCGCCGACAGCTACGAGGGCGACGAGATCTTGCGCTGGCTGGCCGAGCACGCCACCGACTTCACCGGCGTTGACCCGAAGGAGACCCGCTGATGAGTGCCAATCGCCGCTTCCGCAACGTCACTCGCATAGGGCCTGTCCAGGTTGCCACCTACTACGACGGCCGAGGCCGCGAGAAGCACACCGCAGCCTGCACGGCTCCTCGCTGCGGCTTCGCCACGGACTACGACAGCCGTGCCGCCGCCGAGCTGGCCGCCCGGACCCACCGCTGCGCCGTCCGCTGAGGGAGCTCCCGTGACCGTCTCACTGCCGCTCGTCTTCGTCCTGGGCGTCATCACCTGGGCCGCGATCAAGTTTCTCGGCGTTCGGCTCTGGGTCGCCGTCGTGATCGCGCTGTTCGGCTTCTGGCTCTCGCACACCTTCCTCGCACCCGCCATCGAGTCCGGCACCCGTTCCGGGGTCGGCGTCGTCGACGGCACCCACCACTGACAAGGAGGTACGCCGTGCTCCGCCCCAAGCTGCCCGACATTCCGACCCTGCCGACGACCGCCGTCGCGCCACAGCCGACGCAGGTTCCGCCCTCCTCGGCCGGCCGCTCGGCCACCCCGTTCGTGAGCGTCGGTGTCGGCGCGGTCGCCGCCGTGGTCGTCGTCGGAATCGTGCTCACCGCACTCCTGGCGGCAGTCGCCGTCTCGGCCGTGTCCGTGGCCATCACCGCCGTGGTCCTGCGCTCCCTCATCAGCAGCGCCAACAAGCGCTGACCGGCCGCCGGGGCGGCAACAAGCCGCCAAGCATCCCGCCGCCCCGGGGCCGTCCCTCCCAACCGTCGGAACAGCCGAAAGGAACTCCCATCATCTCCCGGCAGACTCCGCCGCTGGCGGAACTCTCCATGCTGGCCTCCCTCGGCACCATGCCCGAACTGGCCCGCCAACTGTCCGGACTGGGCGGCTGTACCCGCCCGGTACGCCTCGACGGACACCGCACCGAACATGCGGTGGACCAGACGACCGGCGAAATCGGCCGCGTCCTGCACCACCTGGACTCGTCGAACCTTCCTGCCGGCCAACTGCTCGTCCGCTGCAACAACCGCCGCGCCACCCGATGCGCGGCCTGCGCCGAGACCTACCGCCGCGACACCTACCACCTGATCAACGCCGGACTCCGCGGCGGCAAGGGCACCCCGGAACGGGTCGCCACACACCCGCGCGTCTTCGCCACCTTCACCGCTCCCGGCTTCGGCGCGGTCCACAACCGGCGCTCTGACGGTCGGAACTGCCGTTGCGGCGTCCAGCACGAGGAAGGTGACGCAGTCCTGGGGACGCCCCTCGACCTGGAGACCTACGACTACGAAGCGGCCGTGCTGTGGAACGCGCACGCAGGGGCGCTCTGGCGGCGGTTCTCGATCTACCTCCGCCGCGAGGTCGCCAAGCGGGCCGGCCTCACTCAGCGGGCGTTCCGAGACCACGCCCGGGTCTCTTTCGCGAAGGTGGCCGAATACCAGAAGCGGGGTGCCGTCCACTTCCACGCCGTGATCCGCATCGACGGCCCGGAGGGTGGTGAATCTCCGCCTCCCGCCTGGGCCACAGCCGAGCTGCTGACCGACGCCGTCCGGGCTGCTGCCACCACGGCCCGAGTCGATGGACCGGTGATCGGCGAACGGGCCCACGCCTTCGGGTTCGGTCGTCAGCTCGACGTCCGCACCATCCGCTCCGCTGACTTCGACGGCGGCCAGGAGCTGACCGAGCGAGCTGTAGCGGCGTATATCGCCAAGTACGCCACCAAGGGCGCCGAAACTGCCACAGGCACCCTGGACCGCCCCCTCAAGTTCCTCGCCGAGCTAGCCCAAGCCCGGATCACGGAACACGCACGGCGCATGATCCGCACTGCCTGGGCCCTGGGCGCACGCCCTGAGCTGGCTGACCTCCGCCTCCGGGCCTGGGCACACATGCTCGGCTTCCGCGGCCACTTCTCCACCAAGTCACGCCGTTACTCGACCACCCTGGGCGCGCTCCGTGACGCCCGTGCCGACTGGCGCCGGGCTCAAGCGGCTCCGCCCGTCCCGCAGGACGGCGAGACCACGCTCGTCCTCGCTCACTGGGTCTTCGCCGGCACTGGCCTGTCCCGCGCCGAAGCCTGGCTTGCTGCATCCCTCGAACCCGCTCCCGGAACGGAAGGAGAGCCGACATGGACAGCCGCCGCGACGAGCTGATGACCGTTCGCCAAGTCCTGAATGAGCTGGGCGGTGTTTCCCGCCGGACGTTCTACCGCTGGCGTGAGTTGGGACAGGGACCGGCCGCGTTCAAGCTCCCCAACGGCGAGCTTCGGGTCTGGCGTAGTGACTTCGCCTCATGGCTCCGGCAGTTGGAGGAGGCGGCGTGAAGTCTCTCGACGTCAAGGTCTGGGGCGTACGTAAGCGGGACACCAAGACGCCCTCGTACGGAGTGCGCTGGTCTGTCGCGGGCAACGTCTTCTCGGACTCGTTCCGTACCAAGGCGCTCGCTGATCACTACCGAGCGAAGCTGATGAGTGCCATGCGGGGTGGCGAAGAATTCGACACGGAGACTGGCCTTCCGGCCTCGATGGAACAGAAGAAGTCGCCGTTGTCCTGGTACGACTTCGCCCTCAGGTACCTCGCGATGAAATGGCCCCATGCTGCGCCCAATACGCGGGACGGCATCAACGAATCTCTTACGAGCGTGACCATGGAACTTCTCCTGGAGCGGCCAGGGCGGCCGTCCGACGATGAGATCCGTAAGGCCTTACGCAACTGGGCCTTCGTGCTGCCAGGGCCCAAAGACCGGGAGGTTCCAGATAACGTCCGAAACGTTCTGCACTGGGTGGCGAAGGCCTGTCGGCCGCTTGCGGATCTCGCCGAACCGGCAACGGCCCGTGCGGTGCTCGACGGGCTGAAGCTGAAGCTCGACGGCACCGCGGCAGCTGCCGAGACCGTGCGGCGGAAGCGGCGGACTCTCGTCAACGCTGCGAACTACGCGGTCGACCTGGGGGAGCTGCGCGAGAATCCGATCACGGCGGTTCGCTGGCAGAAGCCGAAGGTCTCGAACCAGGTTGACCCTCGCGTTGTCGCGAACCCCGAGCAGGCTCGGAATCTCCTGGCCGCCGTCTCCTACGTGGGCGGCTACCGGCGGGCCCGTGGTCGGCGCCTGGTGGGTCTCTTCGCTGCGATGTACTTCGGAGGTCTCCGGCCGGCTGAAGCGATCGGCCTCGTCGAGACGGACTTGAGCCTCCCCGAGCAGGGGTGGGGATCGGCGCTGCTCCACCGGACCCGTCCGTCGGTCGGCAAGCAGTGGACCGATTCGGGGGAGACCCATGACGACCGCGGTCTGAAGAACCGGCCGGTCGAGGACGTCAGGCGGGTGCCGATCCCGCCCCACCTCGTCGCCGCATTCCGCGAGCACCTGGCGACGTTCGGCACGGCAGACGATGGAAGGCTCTTCTTTAGCGAGAAGGGTTCGGTCGTTCCGTCCTCGACGTACTACCGCGTGTGGCAGGAGGCCCGTCTCATCGCGCTCCCACCGTCCGCCGCGGCCTCGCCACTCGCGAGCCGCCCGTACGACCTGCGGCACTCGGCGCTGTCGACGTGGCTCAACGCGGGGGTCGACCCGACCGAAGTGGCCGAGCGCGCCGGCAATAGCGTCGAGGTCCTGCTGACCCGCTACGCGAAGTGCCTCGACGGACGGCAGGACGTCGCCAACCGGCGTATCGAGGACCTGCTCCGCGAGTACGAGTGAGACACGCTGCACCCCACCGAGGCCCCAGGCAACTTGTCCGGGGCCTCTCTCGTCATGAGCCCCACCTGCTGCGACGCTTCGAGCCGAGAGCGGACGAGGGGGAACTCGTGGAGCTGAAGGTCACGCGCTGGAAGCGGTACGGACATGATCGCCTGTACGCGAACCTGCCTGACGGCACGGCGGTCGGCTGGGCGGATGTGAGGACGGGGGACATCACGATCCTGGTCGCCGAGTATCGCGACGACGTGATCACCGTGCTGAAAGATCACTTACGGAACAACCGCGAACCGGTCCTGCCGCAGAAGATGCACAGGATGCCCGAGGCTGAGGCGCCCCCGCTGCTGCCGCCCCTGACGGCGGCCGACGACCTGTCCGCCAACCGTCCCGGCCAGTCTCTGCTCGACAAATCCGGGCCAGGCCTGATCAAGCGAGTGGTCTCACAGCTCCTGCGGCGCCCCGCCGAGTGGGACTCCTGGCGGAAGGGCCTAGCGGGGGAGCAGCGCGTGGGAGCCGAGCTGAACCGCTTGGAGCGGCACGGCTGGCGCGTCCTGCATTCCATCCTCTTGGCCGACAAGGTGGACGTGGACCACTTGCTGATCGGGCCCGGTGGCGTGTTCAGCATCAATACGAAACACCACCACAAAAGGGCCGTATGGGTCGGCGACGACTCTGTGAAGGTCGATCACGGAAAGCCAGCGCCCTATGCGCGCAAGAGCCGGGCTGAGGCCAAGCGGGTAGCCCGCGTGCTTGAGCACTATTGCGGCTTTCCTGTACCGGTGGAACCGGTGCTCGTCTTTGTTGGTGTGACCGATTTGAACGTGGTCGCCACGCAGCTCAGCGTGCGCGTGTACAGGGAGCGTGAGGTGGCGGCACTGGCGCCGCTTTCAGGGGTACTGACGGCCGAGCGGGTGGAACAGGTATACAGCGTTGCTCGCCATCGCCAGGCTTGGAGGCAGGTCCTGCCAACTGCGACCCGAAAGAGCTGACCCGCTACGCGAAGCGCCTCGACGGACGGCAGTACGTCGCCAACCGACGGATGGAGGACCTGCTTCGCGAGTACGAGTCGTGGTGTTCAGGCTCCGGGGCGGGGGGTGTCCGGGGTCTTGCCTGCTTCCGTCTGCTCCTTGACGCGCACTACCTCTCGGACGGTCCCCACCAGAAAACCTGCCGCGAGCAGTCCGACCACCACGGAACCCTGCCGAATTCCGTCGGCATCGGATCCGTCCAGGCGGTCAGCGTGGCGGACCTCCGTGGGGTTCGACGGGTTGTAGACGATGGGTACGTCGCCTCCGGGCTTCGCGTCGTTCCCCGAGCCGTCGCCGACATCGATATCCGCTTGCACCGTGCTGGACGGTGTAGTGAAGCGCACGGTCAAGGAGTTCGCCCAGCCTTCCTCCGACCGGCCGGCAATGGCGACTACGACCGCTTCGGTCCTGCGCCCGTGCTCCCGGAGGTTCTGCAGTATTTGGTCCTCCTGGGCGGCTTTCCATCCCATGAATCCGGCTATGGTGCCGAACATCAGGAAACCCATGGCAGTCGATCGGGCTCTGGCCCAGCGGGGATCCCGCAGCGCCGATGGCACACCAGGTCTGGAGATCAACCCCGTCGCGAGGCGGCCCGGCGGAGGAATTCGGCCGGCCCAACGACGAGCCCAGCCCCACCGCCGTAATAGCAAGCTCGCGACAGCGCCCGCCGCGGACAGCGCCGCCACACCGCCGAAAACCTGGCTCGAGGTCAGCTCGAACGGGTCGAATGCGAGCCACACCACGAAGGCCACGACGCCTGTCAGCGAGCCCCACCCACTGAGGAAGCGGTACGTTCCCTCGCCGTCGTTCTGCACGGACCTGCGCTCGCTCATCTGCGCCTCCTAGCCGTTACGAGCTAGGACACACCGGTCGCCACTGAGGTTGCAGTGGTGGCCGACCTGGCCTGACGCGGCGATGAGCATGCGCACGACCCCTTCGTCAGTTGGATGGGCTGACCTGGGTAATTGCTCGGCCGCGACCGGCTCCCCGTCGACCTGCGGACGAGCCGGGTGTCGCAGTCCAAGGTGATCGCGAGAGATTTCCCCGAAACTTACCGAAAGGCTATTGACTTATGGCGCCCAGTGAGCATCGTGGTTAGTAGCCCATAACACCGAAAGAGTTGCAAAGTCGACGAGGACGTCTAGCCGGCTAGTGACTTGGACAGGATATGGTTCAGGCCCCCAGCAAGCCGGCGCGATACCGAAGCAGCAGTGACGACTGAAGTTTCAGGACACGCGCAGTACTACTGGGGACTGTTTTTTGCCCTCAAGGTGCGGCCCCTGCACTGTGCTCTACCGCGACGGTCGGCCGACCGAGATCGGCTACAGGGGGCACCGCCGATGAACCGATCGTCAGGCCCCTGGACTTGTCCGGGGGCCTTCCGTTTGTCGGGGCTGACCTGGGCAGACGCGTCAAGATCCCGTCCACGCCTCGTCCACAGACCCCGGCATACGCCCGCTCCGGGCCGCACATGCCTGCACATACGCGAAGACCCCGGCCTCAGCGTTTCCGCTGGTGACGGGGTCTTTGGGCACCTCATGTTGGGTGCCCCCGGCAGGATTCGAACCTGCGCACACGGCTCCGGAGGCCGTTGCTCTATCCCCTGAGCTACGGGGGCGTGTCGGCGCTGAGCTGTTCGCTTGCGGCGACGGATAGAACCCTAGCAGGTCTTCCGGGGTGATCAGAAACGGGTTTCCGGGGGTGGGTCGAGGGTGAGCTGTTGGGAGGGGTGCGAGGGGTGCGACCCAGGTGGGTGGGAGTCGGGCGGCCAGGGAGCCTGAGGCGGGGGCCAGGGTGGAAGGTCTGGGGCGAGAGGTGGCACAGGACTTGGCCTCGGGAGGAGTGAGTGGCTCGGCCGGGTAGGGCGAGGTACTGGGCCGAGAGGAGTGGCGGGTTGGGCCAGGGGAAATGACAGGGTGGGTCACGGGAAATGACCGGTTGGGCCGGGGTACGCGACGGCCCGGGTCCCCCGGACGGGGTGGAAGTGGGGAAAAGCCGGACGCGGTGGCTGGTGCCGACCTACTCTCGAGTTGTGCCAGGCGCTTCGGGTCGGGTGCTTGTTGTGGACGACAACAAGGTCATCCGGCAGCTGATCAGGGTCAACCTCGAGCTTGAGGGGCTTGAGGTCGTGACCGCGGCCGATGGTGCCGAGTGTCTGGATGTCGTGCATCGGGTGCGGCCCGACGTCGTGACGCTCGATGTCGTCATGCCCCGGCTGGACGGGCTCAGGACCGCCGCCCGGCTCCGGGCCGACCCTCGTACGCGGGAACTTCCGCTCGCCATCATCAGTGCCTGTACGCAGGTCGAGGTGGAAAGCGGGCTCGACGTCGGTGTCGACGCATTCCTCGCCAAGCCCTTCGAGCCCGCTGAGCTCGTCCGGCTCGTCAAGCAGTTGATCGAGCGGAAGCCCGGTCCCAGCGGGCACGGGGAGGGCGATGGGGAGGAAGAGGGGGACAGCGACGGCGACAGCGGCAGTGGGGGAAATGGTGGTGCCGGTGAGGGTGGTGGGGGTGACAAGGGTCTTGGTGGGGATGGGGTGACCGGTGGTCCCGTCGCCGGGTCGGTTTCCTTCGGCGGGTAGTTCGGCCGCGCTAGTGCCGGCGGCTCTCCTGAGTTCGCGTAGTTTCCGCAGCTCGCCGCAGCTGCCTCAGGTCGCTCCAGCTCGCCCCGGCTCGCCGTAGCTCTCCGCGGCCCTTCTCCGCCGCTTCAAGGCGGCTGGTCCGTCTCTTCGAGAGGGCTAGTCCGTCGCCTCACCGCGGACAGGGCCCCCGGCCCCAGCACGTCGAGCCCCAGCCACCGCTCAGCCGGCCACCCAATCGCCTCCCTTGGCCCTCGGCCGCCAGTCCACCCGCCCCCCGACCGGCACCCCCACCTCCACCGGCACCCCCACCCCCACCCGCCCAGCCCCCCACCCCCACAACCGCTCACCCCCCCACCCGCTCGATCACCCCCCGTAAGAGCCACAGCCCGCCACCCCCCTCCCGTCTCGCCCCGTAAAACCGCCTCGCATACCCACCCCCCACCTCCCCTACGCTTGTCCCGTGACCCCCGTCGAGCTCTCCCGCACCGTGTTGCACTCGGTGCGTGCTGCCGTGGAGGGCGGGGAGCTGTGTGTGGACGTGCTGCCGGAGCGGGTCGTCGTGACCGAGCCGGGGCCCGGGGGGTGCGGGGACTACGCCACCAATGTCGCCCTGCAGCTCGCCCGGGCGGCCGGGCGGCGGCCGGCGGACGTCGCCGAGGTGCTGCGGAAGCGGCTCCTGGAGGCCGACGGCATCGATGACGTCGTCGTCACGGGGCCGGGCTTCCTCAACATCACGCTCGCCGACAGCGGGGGAACGGCTGCCGGTCTCGTCGCCGAGGTCCTCCGGCTGGGCCCCGCCTACGGGCACGGTGACGCGCTCGCCGGGCAGGTGGTGCTGTTGCGGGTGCCGTACGAGGTGCGGGCCGAGGTGGTGGCCGACGCCGTCGTACGGATCGTGGCCACGCAGGGCGGGCGGGCCGAGGTCGGGCACGGGGAGCCGGTGAACCTGCGGCCCGTGCCGGCGCCGGAGGATCCCGCGCCGCTCGGGGCCGACGCCGCCCAGTGGGCGCTGCTGCATCCCGCGCCGCACGACCGGCCCCGGATCACCGCCGACCACCTGGTGCAGCGTGAGGGCAATCCGCTGTTCCGGGTGCGGTACGCGCACGCCCGTACCCGGGCCCTGACCCGCAACGCCGCGCGTCTCGGGTTCGGCGCCGAGCCCGGACCCGTCGACGCCCGCGAGGTGGTCGCCGCCCTCGCCGACCACCCCCGCATCCTCACCGCGGCCGCCACCCATCGCGCCCCGGACCGGCTCGCCCGGCATCTCGTCACCGTCGCCGATGCCGTGCTGCCCCATCTGCCCACCGTGCTGCCGCGCGGCGAGGAGAAACCCTCGGCCGCCCACCGCGCCCGGCTCGCCCTCGCCGAAGCCGCCGGGACGGTGCTGGCCGGCGGCCTGTCCCTGCTCGGCATCGACGCACCCGAACACCTCTGAGGCGACCCAGGACGCCCGGAGAGAGACAGAGAGTCTGAGAGTCACGTCATGAGCCGTTCCGCCCACCCCGCCGGGCCCCGTCACGCCGACGTCCTCACCGAGGGCCACTACGCCGCCCCGCCCGCCGACCTCAACGCCCTCGACCCCAAGGTGTGGGCGCAGACCGTCAGCCGGGACGAGGACGGTGTCCTGACCGTCGGCGGGATTTCCGCGACCCGGCTCGCCGAGGAGTTCGGCACCCCCGCCTACATCCTCGACGAGGCCGACTTCCGGGCCCGGGCGCGCGCCTGGCGCACCGCGTTCGGCGCCGACGCCGACGTGTTCTACGCCGGGAAGGCGTTCCTGTCCCGGGCCGTCGTGCGCTGGCTGAACGAAGAGGGACTCAACCTCGACGTGTGTTCCGGCGGCGAGCTGGCCACCGCGCTGTCCGCCGGGATGCCCGCCGACCGCATCGCCTTCCACGGCAACAACAAGACCGTCGCGGAGATCGAGCGGGCCGTCGAGGCCGGGGTCGGGCGGATCGTGCTCGACTCCTTCCAGGAGATCGTGCGGGTCGCGCACATCGCGCAGTCGCTGGGCAAGCGGCAGCGGGTGCAGATCCGGATCACCGTCGGGGTCGAGGCGCACACCCACGAGTTCATCGCCACCGCCCACGAGGACCAGAAGTTCGGCATCCCGCTGGCCGGTGGCCAGGCCGCCGAGGCGGTGCGGCGGGCGCTCCAGCTCGACGGGCTGGAGCTGGTCGGCATCCACAGCCACATCGGTTCGCAGATCTTCGACATGTCCGGTTTCGAGGTCGCCGCCCACCGCGTGGTCGGGCTGCTGAAGGACATCCGGGACGAGCACGGGGTCGAGCTGCCCGAGGTCGACCTCGGCGGCGGGCTCGGCATCGCGTACACCAGCGCCGACGACCCGCGCGAGCCGCATGAGATCGCCAAGGCGCTGACCGAGATCGTCGGCCGGGAGTGCGAGGCCGCCCGGCTGCGCGCGCCGCGCATCTCGGTCGAGCCCGGTCGCGCGATCGTCGGGCCGACGGCGTTCACGCTGTACGAGGTCGGCACCGTCAAGCCGCTCGAGGGGCTGCGGACATACGTCTCGGTGGACGGCGGGATGTCCGACAACATCCGGACCGCGCTGTACGACGCGGAGTACAGCGTCGCGCTCGTCTCGCGCGCCAGTGACGCCGAGCCCGTGCTGAGCCGGGTCGTGGGCAAGCACTGCGAGAGCGGGGACATCGTGGTCAAGGACGCGTTCCTGCCCGCCGACCTGGCCCCGGGCGACCTGCTGGCGGTGCCCGCCACCGGCGCCTACTGCCGGTCCATGGCCAGCAACTACAACCACGCGCTCCGTCCGCCCGTCGTCGCGGTGCGGGACGGCGAGGCGCGGGTGATCGTGCGGCGCGAGACGGAGGACGACCTCCTGCGTCTCGACGTCGGCTGAGGGGGAGGGCGGTGGCCGTGGGCGGCGTGCCCCCGGGTGAACCCCGGGAAAAGGGGCCGGAAGATCTTCGGTCTCCGCATCCCGGGAAAATGAAATAGATGTCTCACGATCCGGACGAAGGGTAGAAACTCCCGTCCGGTGAGTGAGACTGGTGCAACCGTAGACGGTGAGAGGAAACGAGGTCGGATGATGCGTACGCGTCCGCTGAAGGTGGCGCTGCTGGGCTGTGGAGTGGTCGGCTCAGAGGTGGCGCGCATCATGACGACGCACGCCGACGACCTCGCCGCCAGGATCGGTGCCCCGGTGGAGCTGGCCGGGGTGGCCGTGCGCCGGCCCGGCAAGGTGCGCGAGGGCATCGACCCGTCGCTGGTCACCACGGACGCCACCGCCCTCGTCAAACGCGGCGACATCGACGTCGTCGTCGAGGTCATCGGCGGCATCGAGCCCGCGCGGACCCTCATCACCACCGCCTTCGAGCACGGCGCGTCCGTGGTCAGCGCCAACAAGGCGCTGCTCGCCCAGGACGGGGCCGCGCTGCACGCCGCCGCCGAGCAGCACGGCCGGGACCTGTACTACGAGGCCGCCGTCGCCGGCGCCATCCCGCTGATCCGGCCGCTGCGCGAGTCCCTCGCCGGCGACAAGGTCAACCGGGTGCTCGGCATCGTCAACGGCACGACCAACTTCATCCTCGACAAGATGGACTCCACCGGCGCCGGGTACCAGGAGGCGCTGGACGAGGCCACCGCGCTCGGGTACGCGGAGGCCGACCCGACCGCCGACGTCGAGGGGTTCGACGCCGCCGCCAAGGCCGCCATCCTGGCCGGCATCGCCTTCCACACGCGGGTGCGGCTCGACGACGTCTACCGCGAGGGCATGAGCGAGGTCACCGCCTCCGACTTCCGCTCGGCCAGGGAGATGGGCTGCACGATCAAGCTGCTCGCCATCTGCGAGCGGGCCGCCGACGGCGCCTCGGTGACCGCGCGGGTGCACCCCGCGATGATCCCGCTGGACCACCCCCTCGCCTCCGTGCGCGGCGCCTACAACGCCGTCTTCGTGGAGTCCGACGCCTCCGGGCAGCTCATGTTCTACGGCCCCGGCGCCGGCGGTTCCCCGACCGCCTCCGCCGTGCTCGGCGACCTGGTCGCCGTATGCCGCAACAGGCTCAACGGCGCAACGGGGCCCGGTGAGTCCGCGTACGCGGCCCTGCCGGTCTCGCCCATGGGCGAGGTCGTCACGCGGTACCACATCAGCCTCGACGTCGCGGACAAGCCGGGTGTACTGGCCCAGGTCGCGACCGTGTTCGCGGAGCACGGGGTGTCGATCGATACGGTTCGCCAGCAGGGCAAGGACGGCGAGGCCTCCCTCGTCGTCGTCACCCACCGCGCGTCCGACGCCTCCCTCACCGGGACCGTCGAGGCGCTGCGCAAGCTCGACACCGTGCGGGGTGTCGCCAGCATCATGCGGGTTGAAGGAGAGTAACCAGCAATGACCCACCAGTGGCGCGGAATCATCGAGGAGTACCGGGACAGGCTGCCGGTATCCGACACCACGCCGGTCGTGACGCTCCGCGAGGGCGGCACGCCCCTCGTGCCCGCGCAGGTGCTCTCCGAGCGCACGGGCTGTGAGGTCCACCTGAAGGTGGAGGGAGCCAACCCCACCGGGTCCTTCAAGGACCGCGGCATGACCATGGCCATCTCCAAGGCCAAGGAGGAGGGGGCGAAGGCCGTCATCTGCGCCTCCACCGGCAACACCTCCGCCTCGGCCGCCGCCTACGGCGTGCGGGCCGGGATGGTCTCGGCCGTGCTCGTGCCGCAGGGCAAGATCGCCCTCGGCAAGATGGGCCAGGCCCTGGTGCACGGCGCCAAGATCCTCCAGGTCGACGGCAACTTCGACGACTGCCTCACGCTCGCCCGCTCGCTGAGCGACAACTACCCCGTGGCACTGGTCAATTCGGTCAACCCGGTGCGCATCGAGGGCCAGAAGACGGCCGCCTTCGAGATCGTCGACATGCTCGGCGACGCCCCCGACATCCACGTCCTGCCGGTCGGCAACGCGGGCAACATCACCGCCTACTGGAAGGGCTACAAGGAGTACGCCGCCGACGGCGTCTCCGGCCGCACCCCGCGCATGTGGGGCTTCCAGGCCTCCGGCAGCGCGCCGATCGTGCGCGGCGAGGTCGTCAAGGACCCGTCGACCATCGCCACCGCGATCCGCATCGGCAACCCCGCCTCCTGGGACTACGCGCTCGCCGCCCGCGACGAGTCCGGCGGCGCCATCGACGAGGTGACGGACCGTGAGATCCTGCGCGCCTACCGGCTGTTGGCCGCGCAGGAGGGCGTCTTCGTGGAGCCCGCCTCCGCCGCTTCGGTGGCCGGTCTGCTCAAGGCCGCCGAGCAGGGCAAGGTGGACCCGGGCCAGCGCATCGTGTGCACCGTCACCGGCAACGGGCTGAAGGACCCGGACTGGGCCGTCGCCGGCGCGCCGCAGCCGGTCACCGTCCCCGTCGACGCGGCCACCGCGGCGGAACGCCTCGGCCTGGCCTGAGAGCCCGCGGGCCCGGGGAGGACCCGGCCCCGCGGGAGCGCCCGTGGCAGGGTGCACGGGAGGTCCACGACACGCATCGTGCGCCTCCTGTGCGCCCTATGTCGCCGCGGAACCTTCCTTCGATAGGCTGTACTGAACCCGCCTACCGCATATGCCCCCGCGTGTGGGCACGGGCCGCGCCGTCTCCGCGACCCGACGGGTCTTCGTACGTCATCGAATGTCCATCGAATCGATCGAGCGGCATTCGACCCATCGGATGTCCTTCGACACTCACGCAGCTCAAGGAGAGTCTTCGAGCGATGGCCGGTCCAGCGTTCCGCGCCGCCGCCGTCCGGGTGCGCGTCCCCGCCACCAGCGCCAACCTCGGTCCGGGCTTCGACGCCCTGGGCCTCGCGCTGGGGCTGTACGACGACGTCGTCGTCCGGGTGGCCGACTCCGGACTGCACATCGACATCGCGGGCGAGGGCGGCGAGACCCTGCCCCGTGACGAGAGCCACCTGCTCGTCCGCTCCCTGCGCACCGCCTTCGACCTGCTGGGCGGACAGCCCCGCGGTCTGGAGATCGTCTGCGCCAACCGCATCCCGCACGGCCGCGGCCTCGGCTCCTCCTCCGCCGCCATCTGCGCCGGCATCGTCGCCGCCCGCGCGGTGACCATAGGCGGCGAGGCCCGGCTCGACGACGCGGCGCTGCTCGAGCTGGCCACCGAGATCGAGGGCCACCCCGACAACGTGGCCGCCTGTCTGCTCGGCGGTTTCACCCTCTCCTGGATGGAGGCCGGCGCGGCCCGGGCCATCAGGATGGAGCCCGACGATTCCATCGTTCCGGTGGTTTTCGTGCCCGGGAAGCCGGTTCTCACCGAGACCGCGCGCGGCCTGCTGCCGCGCACCGTGCCGCACGTCGACGCCGCCGTCAACGCGGGCCGTGCCGCCCTGCTCGTCGAGGCCCTCACCAGGCGCCCCGAGCTGCTGCTGCCCGCCACCGTGGACCGTCTGCACCAGGAGTACCGCGCCCCGGCGATGCCGGAGAGCGCCGCGCTGGTGGAGCGGCTGCGCGCCGACGGGATCCCGGCCGTCATCTCCGGCGCCGGACCCACCGTCATGGCGCTGGCCGACGCCGACAGCGCGGACAAGGTGTCCCACCTCGCGGGTGAGGGCTGGGCCGCCAACCGGCTGGACCTCGATGTCCAGGGAGCGAGCGTGCTGCCGCTTGCGACCTGAGACACGGTTGCCGGATTTGGAGAGGGGGAATGTTTGTTGGATCCGGTAGTGTTAATCTCAAGTCAGCACCCGACCCCACCATGGCGAGGTGCTTCGTGTCCCCGTCCGGGACAGACATCCTTCCGGGAGCCTCCCACACCACTCCGTGTTCCGTGCGCCGTACCTGGGCAGTACGTCGTATGCGGACATTGAGCGGGACGCCAGTGGGGGCACCCCCTCCGGGGGAGCTCCGGAACAGGTGCTACCACGCCACGTGACACTGGGTGCCACGGCTCGCGGAAGCGCCATCACCAGAAATTCTCTTCCGCCGCTTTGGCGGACCACCGCCCCGGCACGGTTCACCGAAGACAGGACCGTAGCCGGACAGCACAACCGGTCGCCGAGCCAGACAGGCCGACGTCCGCTCCAGGGAAGGACCCTTCGTGAGCGACACCACCGATCTGATGGGCGCACGTGTCGAGGAGACCGCTGCCGCGCCCGCCACGGACGCCTCCGCGCCTGCCAGCGGTGCGGGCTCCCGGCGGCGCCGCGGTACCGGCCTCGAGGGCATGGTGCTGGCCGAGCTGCAGCAGGTCGCATCCGGCCTCGGCATCAGGGGCACCGCGCGCATGCGCAAGAGCCAGCTGATCGAGGTCATCAAGGAGGCCCAGGCCGGGGGCGCCGCTCCCAAGGCGGAGGCCGCCACCGAGACCAAGCCCAAGCGGCGGGCCACCTCCAAGGCCCGTACCGGTGAGGACGCCGCCGAGAAGAAGGCGGACGACGCGGCCGAGGCCCCCGCCGAGAAGGCCGTGGCCCAGCAGCAGATCGAGATCCCCGGCCAGCCGGCGGGCGGCGCAGCCCGCGCGGGCGAGGCCGAGCGCGGGGGAGACGACGCCCCGGCCGAGCGCCGCCGCCGTCGTGCCACCGCCGAGGCGGGCAGCCCCGCCGCCGAGACCGTCGCCGGTGAGGCGAAGGGCGACAAGGGCGAGGCGCCCGCGCAGCAGCAGGGCGAGGCCCGCGGCGACGCCGGTGACGGCGAGGGCCGCGGCCGGCGCGACCGCCGCGAGCGCGGCCGTGACCGCGACCGCCGTGGCAAGGGCGACGACCAGCAGGGCGGCGGCCGTCAGGACCGCCAGCAGCAGGGTCAGCAGCAGGGCGGCCGCCAGGACCGCAACAGCGGCCCGCAGGACGACGACGACTTCGAGGGCGGCCGCCGTGGCCGTCGCGGCCGCTACCGCGACCGCCGTGGCCGCCGTGGCCGCGACGAGGTCGCCGAGCCGCAGCTCGCCGAGGACGACGTCCTGATCCCCGTCGCGGGCATCCTGGACATCCTCGACAACTACGCCTTCATCCGGACCTCCGGCTACCTGCCGGGCCCGAACGACGTGTACGTCTCCCTCGCCCAGGTCCGCAAGAACGGCCTGCGCAAGGGCGACCACATCACCGGCGCGGTCCGCCAGCCCAAGGAGGGCGAGCGCCGCGAGAAGTTCAACGCGCTGGTCCGCCTCGACTCCGTCAACGGCATGGCGCCCGAACACGGCCGCGGCCGCCCGGAGTTCAACAAGCTGACCCCGCTGTACCCGCAGGACCGCCTCCGCCTGGAGACGGACCCGGGCGTGCTGACGACCCGCATCATCGACCTCGTGTCGCCGATCGGCAAGGGCCAGCGCGGTCTGATCGTGGCCCCGCCGAAGACCGGCAAGACCATGATCATGCAGGCGATCGCCAACGCGATCACGCACAACAACCCCGAGTGCCACCTGATGGTCGTCCTCGTCGACGAGCGTCCGGAAGAGGTCACCGACATGCAGCGGTCGGTGAAGGGCGAGGTCATCTCCTCGACCTTCGACCGTCCGGCCGAGGACCACACCACGGTCGCCGAGCTGGCGATCGAGCGCGCCAAGCGCCTGGTGGAGCTGGGGCACGACGTGGTCGTGCTGCTCGACTCGATCACGCGTCTGGGCCGTGCGTACAACCTCGCCGCCCCGGCTTCCGGCCGCATCCTGTCCGGTGGTGTCGACTCGACCGCCCTGTACCCGCCGAAGCGGTTCTTCGGTGCGGCCCGCAACATCGAGGACGGCGGCTCGCTCACCATCCTCGCCACCGCCCTGGTGGACACCGGGTCCCGCATGGACGAGGTGATCTTCGAGGAGTTCAAGGGCACCGGCAACATGGAGCTCAAGCTCGACCGGAAGCTCGCCGACAAGCGCATCTTCCCGGCGGTGGACGTCGACGCGTCCGGTACCCGTAAGGAAGAGATCCTGCTCGGCAACGAGGAGCTCGCCGTCGTCTGGAAGCTGCGCCGGGTGCTGCACGCGCTCGACCAGCAGCAGGCGATCGAGCTGCTGCTGGACAAGATGAAGCAGACCAAGTCGAACGTCGAGTTCCTGATGCAGATCCAGAAGACGACGCCGACGCCCGGCAACGGCGACTAGTCGGTCGGTAGGTACTGGGTAAGAAACGCAGGCCGCCCCCCGTCACCTGGTGACGGGGGGCGGCCTTTCGGCGCTGAGAGGGGATGGGGAGCGCATCAGGCGCCCCCTTCACCACACCTCTCCCCTAAGGGGAACCGCCTTGCCCACGCCCGAGTCCGGGCGGCACAGACGCCGGATACGTCTTGCCGTCCCCCTTGCCGCGGCCGCTGCCGCCGCCGCCGTGGCCGCCGCGCTGCTGACGTCCTCCGCCGGCGCCGCCACCGCGCAGCCCGAGCCCGGCACCGCCCCCGCCGTCACCCAGCCCTCCCAGGCCCAGCTGGACGACCGCATCGCCGGCGCCGCCGGCGCCGAGCGGGGCACCGCGCAGCCGGCGGGGACCAGCAGCCCCTCGGCCGTCTCGCCGAAGGTCATCGGCGGCTCCGAGACCACCGTCTCCTCGGCGCCCTGGATGGCCCAGCTCTGGTACTTCGACGACAGGAACACCACCGACACCGCCGACGACATCAGCTTCTTCTGCGGCGGCTCGGTCGTCTCGCCGACGAAGATCCTGACCGCCGCCCACTGCCTCAGGGAGGACAACAGGAACTACGACTGGGCCGCCCACGGCGCCGTCGTCACGGGCACCGACCAGCTCCCCACCACCGACGACGCCGGCACCACCGACCTGCACGGCGGCCAGGCGACCGGCGTGCTGCGCCAGTGGTGGCAGCCGGGGTACGACCCGGTGGACAAGGAGACGGGGAAGTACGAGAGCGACCTCGGCATGCTCACCCTGGCCGTCCCGGTCAAGGCCACGCCGATCCGCATGGTCGCCTCCGGCGACACCGCCTCCTACGCCACCGGCACCGCCGCCAGGGTCTACGGCTGGGGCCGTACCAGCTCCACCGGCCAGGACCTCTCCCAGACGCTGCGGACGACCACGCTGACCCTGCGCTCCGACAGCACCTGCGCCGGCGCCTACGACACCGCCTACGTCGCGGGGCACATGGTCTGCGCGGGCACCCAGAGCGGCACCGACACCGGTACCAGCGCCACCTGCAACGGTGACTCCGGCGGCCCGCTCGTGGTCGGCGGCCGGATCGCCGGAGTGGTCTCCTGGGGCATCAAGGACTGCGTGGACAAGGGCTATTACAGCGTCTTCACCAGGCTCGGCGCCTACGTCGGCTCGGCGTATCCGCAGATCGACGACAGCAACCTGAGCTACCACGACAACAAGGCCGACATCTTCGTGCGCGCCTCGTCCACGAAGACCGGCTACGAGAAGGACTCCAAGGGCACCTCGTTCGGCTCCCGCGTCTCCTGGGGCGACTGGAGCGGGGTCAACCTCGCCCTGCAGACCGACCTGAACCGGGACGGCTACCAGGACGTCGTCTACCGGGTGGCCTCCACCGGAGACGTCTACTGGGAGCACTT
This sequence comes from Streptomyces sp. NPDC056580, assembly GCF_042793175.1. Taxonomy (NCBI): domain Bacteria; kingdom Bacillati; phylum Actinomycetota; class Actinomycetes; order Kitasatosporales; family Streptomycetaceae; genus Streptomyces; species Streptomyces sp. NPDC056580. Next base: position 34,702 of record NZ_JBHTVE010000009.1, read on the forward strand.
CGTCCTCAACAGCGCCCGCACCGCGGGGAGCTGGACCGACACGAAGATCTTCACCGGCTGGAAGACCCGCGCCCGGATCGTCACCCCGGGCGACGTCACCGGCGACTACCTGCCCGACGTGGTCTCCGTCGACTCGGGCGGCACGATGTGGCTGTACGCGGGCAAGGGCAACGGGACCTTCGCCGCCAAGGTGAAGGTGAGCACCGGCTGGGGCCAGTACAACTCGGTGCGCGGCCACGGGGACTTCAACGGCGACGGCAAGGCCGACCTGCTCGCCCGGAAGTCGAGCACCGGCGACCTGTACCTGTACAAGGGCACCGGCAAGTCCGGCTCCGGCGCCTTCTCCGCCCGGGTCAAGGTGCGCAGCGGCTGGACCGGCTACAACGCCTTCGACGCGGTCGGCGACGTGAGCGGCGACGGCAAGGCCGACTTCCTGGCCCGCACCCCCGGCGGCACCCTGTACCTGTACAAGGGCACCGGAAAGGGCACGAGCGAGATCTTCGCCACAAGGATCTCGGTCGGCACCGGCTTCCAGGCGTACGACATCTGGGGCTGAAACCGCAGGTGAGCGTGGTCCGCTCCGGGTCACGCCGTCACGCACGGTGCCCGCCGCCGCACGCGGCGGGCACCGTGCGCCGTGCGACGCTGGCCCGAGTTTCTCCGTCTGACCAGGCAGAGCGACGATGGAGTGGTGAAGACCGCGCCTGACCCTGAAAGCAGGGGGTAACCGACCGGACGAGACCTAGGAGTGACGTGTCCGCCGAGAGCACGCCGGAGCCCGGCATAACGGAGCCGGTCACCACCGGCCCACAGCAGCGAGGCGGGGGCAAGCGCCGCACGGCCGCCGCCCCCGGCAAGCGCCGCAAGGCCCTGCTCGCCACCGCGTGGGCGGCCGCCGGCGTGGTCGTGCTGGCCGGTACCGGGTTCGGATACGTCTACTTCAAGCTCAACGGCAACCTGAAGAGCGTCGACATCAACCAGGCCCTCGGCGACGGGCGGCCCACGAAGGTCGACAACGGTTCCGAGAACATCCTGGTCCTCGGCTCGGACACCCGCGCGGGCACGAACCGGAAGCTGGGCGGCGGCACGGACGACGGCAGCGCCCGCTCCGACACCGCGATGATCGTCCACGTGTACAAGGGGCACAGGAGAGCCGGCGTGGTCTCCGTCCCGCGTGACACCCTCATCGACCGCCCCGCCTGCACCGACGCAAAGGGCGGCAGCCACCCCGCCGCGACCGGCGTGATGTTCAACTCCGCCTACTCCACCGGCGGCGCCGCCTGCGCCGTGAAGACCGTCGAGTCCCTCACCGGCATCCGCATGGACCACTACCTGGAGGTCGACTTCGCCGGCTTCCAGAAGCTCATCGACGACCTCGGCGGGGTACCGGTCACCACGACCAGGTCCATCTCCGACCCGCAGAGCCACCTGAATCTCAAGGCCGGCACCCACACCCTCGACGGTCAGCGGGCGCTCGCCCTGGTCCGCACCCGGCACGGCGTCGGCGACGGCTCCGACCTGGGCCGCATCCAGCTCCAGCAGGCCTTCGTCAAGGCACTGCTCGACCAGGTCGCACACGTCGGCGTGTTCAGCGACCCCCAGCGGCTGTACGACCTCGCCGACACCGCCACCAAGGCCGTCACCACCGACTCCGACCTCGGCTCGGTCAACGCCCTCGCGGACTTCGCGGGCGGCCTGAAGGGCATCGGCTCCTCCCACCTCCGGATGGTCACGATGCCGGTCCGGTACGACCCGGCCGACCCCAACCGGGTCCTGTTGGAGAAGGCCAAGGCCGAGCGGATCTGGCAGGCCCTGAGGAACGACAGGCCCATCCCCGCTTCGGCCACCAAGGACACGGCGGCGGGCGGGGCCGCGGGCGTCGTCAGCGGCTGACCCGGACCGGGACCGCCGCACCGGACCGCCGCACGGGACCGCCGCACCGGACCCCCGTTCCCGGACCCGCGGGGGCCCCGGGAAACCGCCGGGGAAAGCCCCGGGAATACACGGCCGCGCCCCCCGGTTTTGGGGGATGGCGCCAGTCCTGGCAGACTGGTACGTCGGCTCCGGTTCACGCTTTCGCATCCCGCGGCTGCGACCCGGCGCCCTCCCGGAACCTAGGAGACACCTTGAAGCGCGACATCCACCCCGAGTACGTCGAGACGCAGGTCAGCTGCACCTGTGGCGCGTCGTTCACCACCCGTAGCACCATCGAGTCCGGCACCATCCGGGCCGAGGTCTGCTCCGAGTGCCACCCGTTCTACACGGGCAAGCAGAAGATCCTCGACACCGGTGGCCGTGTGGCCCGCTTCGAGGCCCGCTTCGGCAAGGCTGCCGGCTCCAAGAAGTAGCGAGCCCCATATCGCCGGTCCACGGTCGCGCCCTCTCGTGGGGCGTGCCCGGGACCGGCGTTTTTGGTCGCCCGCCCTCGTCCTCACCGCAGTATCAGGAGCCGAAAGATGTTCGAGGCCGTCGATGAACTCGTCGCCGAGCACGCCGACCTGGAGAAGAAGCTCGCCGACCCGTCGGTCCACGCCGACCAGGCGAACGCGCGCAAGCTGAACAAGCGCTACGCCGAGCTCACCCCGATCGTCGCCACGTACCGCTCCTGGAAGCAGAACGGCGACGACGTCGAGACCGCACGCGAATTCGCCGCCGACGACCCCGACTTCGCCGCCGAGGTCAAGGAGCTGGAGAAGCAGCGCGAGCAGCTCACCGAGAAGCTGCGCCTGCTGCTCGTCCCGCGCGACCCCAGCGACGACAAGGACGTCATCCTCGAGATCAAGGCCGGCGCCGGCGGCGACGAGTCCGCGCTGTTCGCCGGTGACCTGCTGCGCATGTACCTGCGCTACGCGGAGCGGATCGGCTGGAAGACCGAGATCATCGACGCCACCGAGTCCGAGCTGGGCGGCTACAAGGACGTGCAGGTCGCGGTGAAGGCCCGCGGGCAGATCGAGCCCGGCCAGGGCGTGTGGGCCCGGCTGAAGTACGAGGGCGGCGTGCACCGCGTGCAGCGTGTGCCGGCCACCGAGTCCCAGGGCCGCATCCACACCTCCGCCGCCGGTGTCCTCGTGACCCCCGAGGCCGAGGAGGTCGACGTCGAGATCAACCCGAACGACCTGCGGATCGACGTCTACCGGTCCTCCGGGCCCGGCGGCCAGTCGGTCAACACCACCGACTCCGCGGTGCGCATCACGCACCTGCCCACCGGAGTCGTCGCCTCCTGCCAGAACGAGAAGAGCCAGCTCCAGAACAAGGAGCAGGCGCTGCGTATCCTGCGCTCCAGGCTGCTCGCCGCGGCGCAGGAGGAAGCCGAGCGGGAGGCCGCCGACGCCCGCCGCAGCCAGGTCCGCACCGTGGACCGCTCCGAGAAGATCCGTACCTACAACTTCCCGGAGAACCGCATCTCGGACCACCGGGTCGGCTTCAAGGCCTACAACCTGGACCAGGTCCTGGACGGCGACCTCGACCCGGTGATCCAGGCCTGCGTCGACGCCGACTCGGCCGCGAAGCTGGCGGCCGCGTAAGAGGCACGTACGAGTTACACGGAGGACTTGCGTGCAGTCACCACCTGGGAGGCGACCCCCGAGCCCCCGCAGTCTGCTGCTCGCCGAGGTGGCCCAGGCCACCCAGCGGCTGGCCGACGCCGGCGTGCCCTCGCCGCGCACCGACGCGGAGGAGCTCGCCGCGTTCGTGCACGGCGTGAAGCGGGGCCAGCTGCACTCCGTCGAGGACTCCGACTTCGACGCCCGCTACTGGGAGGTCATCGCCCGGCGTGAGCAGCGCGAGCCGCTGCAGCACATCACCGGGCGGGCCTACTTCCGGTACCTGGAGCTCCAGGTCGGGCCCGGAGTGTTCGTGCCCCGGCCGGAGACCGAGTCCGTGGTCGGCTGGGCCATAGACGCCGTGCGCGCCATGGACGTGGTCGAGCCGTGCATCGTCGACCTGTGCACCGGCTCCGGCGCCATCGCGCTCGCGCTCGCCCAGGAGGTGCCGCGCTCGCGCGTGCACGCCGTGGAGCTGAGCGAGGAAGCGCTCCAGTGGACCCGCAAGAACGTCGAGGGGTCCAGGGTCGACCTGCGCCAGGGCGACGCCCTGACCGCCTTCCCGGACCTCGACGGCCAGGTCGACCTGGTGATCTCCAACCCGCCGTACATCCCGCTCACCGAATGGGAGTACGTCGCGCCTGAGGCCCGTGACTACGACCCGGAGATGGCGTTGTTCTCCGGCGAGGACGGCCTCGACCTGATCCGCGGCATCGAGCGCACCGCGCACCGGCTGCTGCGCCCCGGCGGAGTCGTCGTCATCGAGCACGCCGACACCCAGGGCGGCCAGGTGCCGTGGATCTTCACCGAGGAGCGGGGCTGGGCCGACGCGGCCGACCACCCGGACCTCAACAACCGCCCCCGCTTCGCGACCGCCCGCAAGGCGCTGCCGTGAGCACCCCGACGACTTCCAGCCCGCAGTACCCGCACGAGGAGGCTCGCTAGACATGGCACGGCGATACGACACCAACGACGCGACCGACCGTGTGACGGGTCTGCGCGAGGCCGCGTCCGCCGTCCGCCGGGGCGAGCTGGTGGTGCTGCCGACCGACACGGTCTACGGCATCGGCGCCGACGCGTTCTCCGCCGAGGCGGTCGCCGATCTGCTGGCCGCCAAGGGCCGGGGCCGCAACATGCCCAGCCCCGTCCTGATCGGCTCCCCGAACACCCTGCACGGCCTCGTCACGGACTTCTCCGAGCTGGCCTGGGAACTGGTCGACGCCTTCTGGCCGGGCGCGCTGACGCTCGTCGCCCGGCACCAGCCGTCCCTGCAGTGGGACCTGGGCGACACCCGGGGCACGGTCGCCGTGCGCATGCCGCTGCACCCGGTCGCCATCGAGCTGCTCACCGAGGTCGGCCCGATGGCCGTGACCTCGGCCAACCTCACCGGCCACCCGGCGCCGGAGGACTGCGACGCCGCACAGCGGATGCTCGGCGACTCCGTCTCCGTGTACCTCGACGGCGGCCCGACACCCGGCAACGTGCCGTCGTCCATCGTGGACGTCTCCGGCGAGGTCCCGGTGCTGCTGCGGGAGGGCGCGCTCTCCCCGGAGGAGCTGCGGAAGGTCGTACCCGACCTCGAGGTGGCGAATTGACGGCCCCTGACGCGGGGCGTGGCATAGGCAGGGAGAGCGCCGCGGAGATCACGACGACGTTCGTCGGGCTCCCGCGCGACTGCTTCCGCATTCTCCACGTCAGCACCGGCAACGTGTGCCGCTCGCCCATCACCGAGCGGCTGACCCGCCATTTCGTGTCGGAGCGGCTGGGGGTGCTCGGCGGCGGCCTGATCGTGGAGAGCGCCGGCACCTGGGGGCACGAGGGCGCGCCCATGGAGGCCAACGCGGAGACCGTGCTGGCCGAGTTCGGCGCGGACGCCTCCGGCTTCACCGGCCGCGAGCTGCTGGACGAGCACGTCATCATGGCCGACCTCGTCCTCACGGCCACCCGCGACCACCGCGCCCAGGTCATCTCCATGGGCCACTCGGCGGGCCTGCGCACCTTCACCCTGAAGGAGTTCACCCGCCTGGTGCGCGCCATAGACCCCGCCACGCTGCCGCCGCTGGAGGACGGCGTGGTGGTGCGGGCCCGCGCCCTGGTGCGCGCCGCGGCCGCGCTGCGCGGCTGGCTGCTGGCGCCGACCGCGGAGGCGGACGAGGTGTACGACCCGTACGGGGCGCCGCTGACGTTCTTCCGCTCCATCGGCGACGAGATACACGAGGCGCTGGATCCGGTGGTGACCGCTCTGACGGGGGTTCCCGCCCGCGCGTGAGGCGGACGGGCGCCGCCGCGCGAGCGGGCGCCGCCGCGGCCGGCCCGGCCGGCGCCCGGAGGACCCGCGCGGGCGACAGGCGGGGCAACACACGCACATCGGACACACCGGGCCTACATTGGACTCACGTCACCGTCGATCGCCCGGAGCCCGCCATGTCGGTCACCCGCACCCTCGAGACCGACGTCCTGCGGGAACAGGACCCCCAGCTCGCCGACATCCTGTCCGCGGAGCTCGACCGGCAGTCGACGACGCTCCAGCTCGTCGCCGCCGAGAACTTCACCTCGCCGGCCGTGCTGGCCGCCCTCGGCTCGCCGCTCGCCAACAAGTACGCCGAGGGCTACCCGGGCGCCCGGCACCACGGCGGCTGCGAGATCGTCGACGTCGCCGAACGGCTGGCCGTCGAGCGGGCCATGGCCCTGTTCGGCGCCGAGCACGCCAACGTGCAGCCCCACTCGGGCTCCTCGGCCGTGCTGGCCGCCTACGCCGCCCTGCTGCGCCCCGGCGACACCGTCCTCGCCCTGGGGCTGCCCCACGGCGGCCACCTCACCCACGGCTCGCCCGCGAACTTCTCCGGCCGCTGGTTCGACTTCGTCGGCTACGGCGTCGACGCCGAGACCGGGCTGGTCGACCGCGACCAGGTCCGCCACCTGGCCCTGGGCCACCGGCCCAAAGCCGTCGTCTGCGGCTCCATCGCCTACCCCCGCCACCTCGACTACGCCTTCTTCCGGGAAGTCGCCGACGAGGTGGGCGCGTACCTGATCGCCGACGCGGCGCACCCGATCGGCCTGGTCGCCGGCGGAGCGGCGCCCAGCCCGGTGCCGTACGCCGACATCGTGTGCGCCACCACGCACAAGGTGCTGCGCGGCCCGCGCGGCGGGATGCTCCTGTGTGGGGCCGAGCTCGCGGAGCGGGTCGACCGGGCCGTCTTCCCCTTCACCCAGGGCGGCGCGCAGATGCACGCGATCGCCGCCAAGGCGGTCGCCTTCGGCGAGGCGGCGGCCCCGGCCTTCGGCGCCTACGCCCACCAGGTGGTCGCCAACGCCAGGGTCCTCGCCGGCCATCTGGCCGCCGAGGGGTTCAACGTGATCACCGGCGGCACCGACACCCACATGATCGTCGCCGATCCGGCCCCGCTCGACGTCGACGGACGCACCGCGCGCGGCCGGCTCGCGGCCGCCGGGATCGTGCTGGACTGCTGTGTTCTTCCGCACGGCGACGGCCGGGGGCTGCGCCTGGGCACGGCCGCGGTGACCACGCAGGGCATGGGAGAGCCGGAGATGGTCCGGATCGCCGCGCTCCTGGCCGCCGTCCTGCGGGACGGGGCGGAAGCGGCCGCGACGCGGGCGGAGGTGCGTGAGCTGACCGGCCGGTTCCCGCCGTATCCCGGATGAAACGGGCAGGCGGAAAGTCAGCGCGTCCGGCCGCGCGCGGTGGCGCACAGCCACCCGTGCAACCATCGTCGCTACCCGGAAGTCCTCATCCATATGCCTGCGTCGCTAGGGTGTGGGGCTGTGATGGCCAGCGAGACCTGTGGGGAAGCCCGTGCGTGAATACCTGCTGACGCTCTGCATCACGGCCGCGGTGACCTACCTGCTGACAGGGCCGGTACGGAAGTTCGCGATCGTGGCAGGCGCGATGCCGGAGATCCGGGCGCGTGACGTGCACCGGGAACCCACTCCGCGGCTCGGCGGGATCGCGATGTTCTTCGGGCTGTGCGCGGGCCTGCTGGTCGCGGACCACCTGACCAACCTCAACGAGGTCTTCGCCAAGTCCAACGAGCCGCGGGCGCTGCTGTCCGGGGCCGCGCTGATCTGGCTGATCGGTGTCCTCGACGACAAGTTCGAGATCGACGCGCTGATCAAGCTCGGCGGCCAGATGATCGCCGCCGGCGTCATGGTCATGCAGGGTCTGACGATCCTGTGGCTGCCCGTCCCGGGTGTCGGCAACGTGGCGCTGACCCAGTGGCAGGGCACCCTGCTGACGGTGGCGCTGGTCGTCATCACGATCAACGCGGTGAACTTCGTGGACGGCCTCGACGGCCTGGCCTCCGGCATGGTGTGCATCGCGGCGGCGGCGTTCTTCCTGTACGCCTACCGGATCTGGTACTCGTACGGCATCGAGGCCGCCGCCCCGGCGACGCTGTTCTCGGCCATTCTGATGGGCATGTGCCTGGGCTTCCTGCCGCACAACATGCACCCGGCGCGGATCTTCATGGGCGACTCCGGTTCGATGCTGATCGGGCTGGTGCTGGCCGCCGGTGCGATCTCCATCACCGGCCAGGTGGACCCGGACGCGCTGGCCCTGTTCACGGGTTCGGAGAAGGCGGCGGTGCACCAGACGGTGCCCGTCTACATCCCGCTGCTGCTGCCCCTGACCATCATCGCCGTGCCCGCCGCCGACCTGGTGCTGGCCATCGTGCGCCGCACCTGGCGCGGCCAGTCGCCGTTCGCCGCGGACCGCGGCCATCTGCACCACCGCCTGCTGGAGATCGGCCACTCGCACAGCAGGGCCGTGCTGATCATGTACTTCTGGTCCGCGCTGATCGGCTTCGGGGCGCTCGCCTACTCGGTGAACTCGGCGTCGATGTGGATCGTGCTCGGTGTGGTCTTCCTGAGCGCCATCGGCCTGGTCCTGCTCCTGCTGCCCCGCTTCAGGCCCCGGGTGCCCGCCTGGGCGCAGAACGTCGTGCCGCCCCGCTACCGCAGGCGCCGGCGCGCGGCGGACGACCCGGCGCCGTCCGCGGAGACCGCCCGGGCGACGGCCCAGGAGCCGCCGGCGGCCGAGGAACGGACGCCCGTCACCGCCGGTACGACAGGGGTCAATGGGGCCACAGCCCTCGGCACCCGTTCGCGTGTCGGCAAGGCCACAAGGTAAGAATCTGACTAGAGCATTGCCATCTCGTGGGGGAGCAAAGCTCCCCAATACCAGACAAAAGGGCCGGGTTTTTGCACAGACGCGCGCCGTCACACTCATGTGTGACAGCCAGCACACCCGGCAGGTAAAGACCTCATCAAATAGTTTGTGATACGGTTCACGAGAACCCCGGATAGAACCGAAGGACCGTAGTGCGACGGTCCGCCGGTGTGAGGTCTCGAATACTCAGCCCGGGACTACGCTCGTCCATGACGACACCTGCCCCCCTGTGAAAGCGGAGTTGCCGCCATGCCGTCCAATGACGCCCGGAACCTACTGCAGATCGCTGTGCCCTCAGCGGCCGCCGGCGTGATCGCCGTCGCCGTGAGCGCCGCGGTCGCGGGGGGCAAGGGTGCGCTCGGCGCGGCCGTCGGCACGGTGCTGGCCATCCTGTTCATGGGAATCGGCCTCTACGTGCTGCAGTGGACGGCGAAAACGCTTCCGCAGTTGTTCCAGGCCATGGGGCTGATGCTCTACATGGCCCAGCTCCTGCTCCTCCTCATCTTCGTCGCCGTCTTCAAGGGCACCTCTCTCTTCAACGCGAAGGCCTTCGCGGTGTCGCTCGTCGTCACGACCGTCGTGTGGATGGCCGCGCAGGCTCGAGCACACATGAAGGCCAAGATCTTCTACGTCGATCCCGACTCCGCGAAGAGTGAGAAGCACGAGAAGACGGGGCCGTCGTCGTGAGGGGTAGGGGCGGGATAAAGGCCTGTGAGATCTCCTGCTATCGTCCGGTGCCAACTGCGGCATCGCGGGCGCGGGCACTTGAGCTGACGCCTGCTCGATCGCGAGGCTCGATGCTTCCCAGCCGCCCCCACATCCGTAAGACCAGTCCGGTGCCGATCAGCGGCCCTGCGCCGCGCCGACACAACGAGGTTGCCGTACCCATGCGTCACGCCGAAGGAGCCCGCGGTGAGTGCTGACCAGACCCAGCTCGCCTTTGACTGGAGTTGCCGGATCATGTCCGACAACGGGTGCGGCTTCCCGGCTCCGGGCCTGCACTCGTTCCTGTTCAAGCCGATGGCCACGATCGGCGGCTTCGAGTTCAACAAGGTGATGCTGCTCGCGCTCCTCACCACGGTCGTCGTCGTCGCGTTCTTCTGGGCCGCCTTCGGCAAGGCCAAGGTCATCCCCGGCAAGCTGCAGATGGTCGGCGAGGCCGGCTACGACTTCGTGCGCCGCGGCATCGTCTACGAGACGCTCGGCAAGCGCGAGGGCGAGAAGTGGGTGCCGCTCATGGTCTCCCTCTTCTTCTTCATCTGGCTGATGAACATCTGGTCGGTGATCCCGCTGGCCCAGTTCCCGGTCGCCTCGGTCTTCGCCTTCCCCGTCGTGCTGGCCCTGCTCGTCTGGGTCCTGTGGGTCGGACTGACCTTCAAGCGCCACGGCTTCGTCGGCTTCTTCAAGAACGTGACGGGCTACGACAAGTCGCTCGGCCCGGTGCTGCCGCTCGTCATGCTCATCGAGTTCTTCTCGAACCTGCTCGTCCGCCCGTTCACGCACGCGGTGCGACTCTTCGCCAACATGTTCGCCGGTCACCTGATGCTGGTGATGTTCACCGTCGCCTCCTGGTACCTGCTGAACAGCTGGATGATCCCGGCCGCCGGTGTCTCCTTCGTGATGACCGTGGCCATGATCTGCTTCGAACTTTTCGTGCAGGCCGTCCAGGCGTACGTCTTCGTACTGCTGGCCTGCTCCTACATTCAGGGCGCTCTCGCCGAGCACCACTGAGCCTCACCACCACCCCCGGTCGTCCGGTGGCCAACCCCCACCGGTCCGTAAAGAGAAGGAAGATTCACCATGGCTGCCACTGAGACCCTCGCCGCTGTCTCCGGTTCCATCGGTTCCGTCGGTTACGGCCTCTCCGCCATCGGCCCCGGCATCGGCGTCGGCATCATCTTCGGCAACGGCACCCAGGCCCTCGCCCGTCAGCCCGAGGCGGCCGGCCTGATCCGCGCCAACCAGATCCTGGGCTTCGCCTTCTGCGAGGCGCTCGCCCTCATCGGCATCGTCATGCCGTTCGTGTTCGGTACCAAGTAAGACATCCGTACCGACACGTATCGACGAAAGGCACTGATGTGATCGCCAACCTGGCACAGCTGGCGGCCGAGGAGACCGAGCAGAACCCGCTCATCCCGGCCGGCCCCGAGCTGCTCGTCGGCACCATCGCCTTCGCCATCGTGTTCTTCTTCTTCTGGAAGAAGCTGCTTCCGAACATCAACAAGGTTCTGGAGGAGCGTCGCGCGGCGATCGAAGGCGGCATCGAAGAGGCCGACGCCATGAAGGTCGAGGCCCAGAGCGTCCTTGAGCAGTACAAGGCCCAGCTCGCCGAGGCCCGGCACGAGGCCGCGCGTCTGCGCCAGGAGGCGCAGGAGCAGGGTGCCGCGCTCATCGCCGAGATGCGGGCCGAGGGCCAGCGGCAGCGCGAGGAGATCGTCGCCGCCGGTCACGCCCAGATCGAGGCCGACCGCAAGGCCGCCGCGGCCGCCCTCCGCCAGGACGTCGGCAAGCTCGCCACCGAACTGGCCGGCAAGCTCGTCGGCGAGTCCCTCGAGGATTACGCCCGCCAGAGCCGTGTGATCGACCGCTTCCTCGAGGACCTCGAGGAGAAGGCCGAGGCCACGCGATGAACGGAGCGAGCCGCGAGGCCCTCGCAGCCGCACGTGAGCGTCTCGACGCGCTGACGGACTCCACGTCCGTCGACGCGACGAAGCTCGCGGACGAGCTGGCGGCCGTCACCGCGCTGCTCGACCGCGAGGCCAGCCTGCGTCGGGTCCTCACCGACCCGGCGCAGCCCGGTGAGGCCAAGGCCGAGCTGGTCCGGCGGCTGATCGGCGCTCAGGTCGGCACGGCCACCGTCGACCTGGTGTCGGGCATGGTCCGTTCCCGCTGGTCGCAGCCGCGCGACCTGGTGGACGCCCTGGAGGAGCTGGCGAACGTCGCCGACCTCACCGCGGCGGAAAAGGCGGGCACGCTCGACGACGTCGAGGACGAGCTGTTCCGGTTCGGCCGGATCGTCTCCTCCAACACCGAGCTGCGGGCCGCGCTCACCGACCGCGCGGCGAGCGCCTCGGCCAAGGTCGAGCTGCTGCACCGGCTCCTCGGCGGCCGGGCCAAGCCCACCACCGAGCGTCTGGTCGCGCGCCTGGTGTCCGCGCCGCGTGGACGTAGCCTGGAAGCGGGACTGGAGTCCCTGTCCAGGCTCGCCGCCGAGCGCCGGGACCGCATGGTCGCCGTCGTCACGTCGGCGGTGCCGCTGAGCGACGGGCAGAAGCAGCGCCTCGGCGCCGCCCTGACCAAGCTCTACGGTCGCCGGATGCACCTCAACCTGGACGTCGACCCCGAGGTCGTCGGCGGGATGCGGGTGCAGATCGGTGACGAGGTCATCAACGGCTCCATCGCGGACCGGCTGGAGGACGCGGCCCGCCGCATGGCGAGCTAGCGCAACCCCGGCAATCGAGAAAACGCAAGACGTGCTTACGGCCCTGGTTGGGCCGTGCAGAGGATTCACCTCGTTCAGGGGGGAGTCCCCATCCCCCCGCAGTGAAACGTCGGGCCCAACAAGGAGAGCAGGGAACCCAGATGGCGGAGCTCACGATCCGGCCGGAGGAGATCCGGGACGCGCTGGAGAACTTCGTCCAGTCGTACAAGCCGGACGCGGCCTCGCGCGAGGAGGTCGGTACGGTCACCGTCGCCGGCGACGGTATCGCCAAGATCGAGGGCCTGCCCTCGGCCATGGCGAACGAGCTGCTGAAGTTCGAGGACGGCTCCCTCGGTCTCGCGCTGAACCTGGAAGAGCGCGAGATCGGCGCCGTCGTACTCGGTGAGTTCAGCGGCATCGAGGAGGGGCAGCCGGTGCACCGCACCGGTGAGGTCCTCTCCGTCGCGGTCGGCGAGGGCTACCTCGGCCGCGTCGTCGACCCGCTCGGCAACCCGATCGACGGTCTCGGCGAGATCGAGACGTCCGGCCGCCGCGCCCTCGAGCTGCAGGCCCCCACGGTCATGCAGCGCAAGTCGGTGCACGAGCCGATGGAGACCGGCTACAAGGCCGTCGACGCGATGACCCCGATCGGCCGTGGTCAGCGTCAGCTGATCATCGGTGACCGTCAGACCGGCAAGACCGCCCTGGCCGTCGACACGATCATCAACCAGCGCGACAACTGGCGCACCGGCGACCCGAAGAAGCAGGTCCGCTGCATCTACGTCGCCATCGGCCAGAAGGGCTCCACCATCGCCGGCGTGCGCCGCGCGCTGGAGGAGAACGGCGCCCTGGAGTACACGACCATCGTCGCCGCCCCGGCGTCCGACCCGGCCGGCTTCAAGTACCTGGCGCCGTACACCGGTTCGGCCATCGGTCAGCAGTGGATGTACGAGGGCAAGCACGTCCTGATCATCTTCGACGACCTGTCGAAGCAGGCCGACGCCTACCGCGCCGTGTCGCTGCTGCTGCGCCGCCCGCCGGGCCGTGAGGCCTACCCGGGTGACGTCTTCTACCTGCACTCCCGTCTGCTGGAGCGCTGCGCCAAGCTCTCCGACGACATGGGCGCCGGTTCGATGACGGGTCTGCCGATCGTCGAGACCAAGGCCAACGACGTCTCGGCGTTCATCCCGACCAACGTCATCTCCATCACCGACGGCCAGTGCTTCCTGGAGTCGGACCTGTTCAACGCCGGTCAGCGTCCCGCGCTGAACGTCGGTATCTCCGTCTCCCGAGTCGGTGGTTCCGCCCAGCACAAGGCGATGCGCCAGGTCTCCGGCCGCCTCCGCGTGGACCTCGCCCAGTTCCGTGAGCTGGAGGCGTTCGCCGCCTTCGGCTCCGACCTGGACGCGGCCTCCAAGGCCCAGCTGGAGCGCGGTCAGCGCATGGTCGAGCTGCTGAAGCAGGACCAGTACCAGCCGATGTCGACCGAGGACCAGGTCGTCTCCATCTGGGCCGGCACCAACGGCCGTATGGACGACGTCCCGGTCGCCGACATCCGCCGCTTCGAGCGGGAGCTGCTGGACTACCTGCACCGCAAGGAGTCGGGCCTGCTCACCTCCATCCGTGAGGGCGCCAAGATGTCGGACGACACGATCCAGGCGATCGACGACGCCATCGCGGAGTTCAAGAAGCAGTTCGAGACCTCGGACGGCAAGCTGCTCGGCGAGGACACTCCTGCCGCTGCCGCCAAGTGACGTAAGGAAGGGACCTGACTCATGGGAGCCCAGCTCCGGGTCTACAAGCGTCGCATCCGATCCGTCAGCGCGACCAAGAAGATCACCAAGGCGATGGAGATGATTGCCGCCTCGCGCGTCGTCAAGGCGCAGCGCAAGGTGGCGGCCTCCACGCCGTACGCGACCGAGCTGACGCGCGCGGTCACGGCGGTCGGTACGGGTTCGAACACCAAGCACCCGCTCACCACGGAGGCGGAGAACCCGGTCCGTGCCGCGGTTCTGCTCCTCACGAGCGACCGCGGTCTGGCCGGCGCCTTCAACTCCAACGCCATCAAGGCGGCGGAGCAGCTGACCGAGCGCCTGGAGCGCGAGGGCAAGCAGGTCGACACGTACATCGTCGGCCGCCGTGGTGTCGCCCACTACAACTTCCGTGAGCGCAAGATCGCGGAGTCGTTCACGGGCTTCACCGACGAGCCCTCGTACGCGGACGCCAAGAAGGTCGCGGCGCCGCTGATCGAGGCCATCGAGAAGGAGACGGCGGACGGCGGCGTGGACGAGCTCCACATCGTCTACACCGAGTTCGTCTCGATGATGACGCAGACCGCGCTCGACACCAGGCTGCTGCCGCTGCGTCTCGAAGAGGTCGCGGAGGAGACCGCCCCCAAGGGCGAGATCCTCCCGCTGTACGACTTCGAGCCGTCGGCGGAGGACGTCCTCGACGCCCTGCTGCCGCGCTACGTGGAGAGCCGGATCTACAACGCGCTGCTCCAGTCGGCCGCTTCGAAGCACGCCGCCACGCGGCGCGCGATGAAGTCGGCCACCGACAACGCGGGCGAGCTGATCAACACGCTCTCCCGTCTTGCCAACGCGGCCCGCCAGGCCGAAATCACCCAGGAAATCAGCGAGATCGTCGGTGGCGCGAGCGCCCTGGCCGACGCGACCGCGGGGAGTGACCGATAAATGACCACCACTGTTGAGACCGCGACGGCTACGGGCCGCGTCGCCCGGGTCATCGGCCCGGTCGTCGACGTGGAGTTCCCCGTCGACGCGATGCCGGACATCTACAACGCCCTTCACGTCGAGGTGGCCGACCCGGCCAACGCCGGCGAGAAGAAGACGCTGACCCTGGAGGTCGCCCAGCACCTGGGTGACGGCGTGGTCCGCACCATCTCCATGCAGCCCACCGACGGTCTGGTCCGCCAGGCCCCGGTCGCCGACACCGGCAACTCCATCACGGTGCCCGTCGGCGACTTCACCAAGGGCAAGGTGTTCAACACCCTCGGTGAGGTGCTGAACGCCGACGAGCAGTACGACGGCGAGCGCTGGGGCATCCACCGCAAGGCCCCGAACTTCGACGAGCTCGAGTCGAAGACCGAGATGTTCGAGACGGGCGTCAAGGTCATCGACCTGCTCACCCCGTACGTCAAGGGCGGCAAGATCGGCCTGTTCGGCGGCGCCGGCGTCGGCAAGACGGTGCTCATCCAGGAGATGATCTACCGTGTCGCCAACAACCACGACGGTGTCTCCGTGTTCGCCGGTGTCGGTGAGCGCACCCGTGAGGGCAACGACCTCATCGAGGAGATGACCGACTCGGGCGTCATCGACAAGACCGCGCTGGTCTTCGGTCAGATGGACGAGCCCCCGGGCACCCGTCTGCGCGTCGCGCTGGCCGGCCTCACCATGGCCGAGTACTTCCGTGACGTCCAGAAGCAGGACGTGCTGTTCTTCATCGACAACATCTTCCGCTTCACGCAGGCCGGCTCCGAGGTCTCCACCCTGCTCGGCCGTATGCCGTCCGCGGTGGGTTACCAGCCGAACCTGGCCGACGAGATGGGCCTCCTCCAGGAGCGCATCACCTCGACCCGCGGTCACTCGATCACCTCGATGCAGGCGATCTACGTCCCCGCCGACGACCTGACCGACCCGGCCCCGGCGACCACGTTCGCCCACCTCGACGCGACGACGGTTCTGTCCCGTCCGATCTCCGAGAAGGGCATCTACCCGGCCGTGGACCCGCTGGACTCCACGTCCCGGATCCTGGACCCGCGCTACATCGCCGCGGATCACTACAACGCGGCCATGCGCGTGAAGACGATCCTGCAGAAGTACAAGGACCTCCAGGACATCATCGCGATCCTCGGTATCGACGAGCTCGGCGAGGAGGACAAGCTCGTCGTCCACCGTGCCCGTCGCGTGGAGCGCTTCCTGTCCCAGAACACCCACGTCGCCAAGCAGTTCACCGGCGTGGACGGTTCGGACGTGCCGCTGGACGAGACGATCGCCGCGTTCAACGCGATCTGCGACGGCGAGTTCGACCACTTCCCGGAGCAGGCGTTCTTCATGTGCGGTGGTCTCGAGGACCTGAAGAAGAACGCGAAGGAGCTGGGCGTCTCCTGAGCCCCGTGCTCGTCTGAGGGGGCGGGCGCGTCCCGCCCCCTCTGTCACGCCTACTAGAATTGACCCCAACACCCGGCACTACCGCCGGGTGGTGACCCGAGGAGCCAACCTTGGCTGCTGAGCTGCACGTCGAGCTGGTCGCCGCCGACCGCCAGGTCTGGTCCGGCGAGGCCACCCTGGTCGTCGCGCGCACCACGTCCGGCGACATCGGCGTCATGCCCGGTCACCAGCCGCTGCTCGGTGTGCTGGAGTCGGGCCCGGTGACCATCCGTACGAGTGATGGCGGAACGGTCGTCGCCGCGGTGCACGGCGGTTTCGTCTCGTTCGCCGACAACAAGCTCTCGCTGCTGGCCGAGATCGCCGAACTGTCGGACGAGATCGATGTCCAGCGCACGGAGCGCGAGCTCGAGCGCGCGAAGGCGGAGGACGACGCGGAGGCACAGCGCCGCGCCGACGTCCGTCTGCGGGCGGCGACGGCGGCGCGTTGATCCAGCGCGCGGTGTGATGACGTCACTCAGCCGCGGTCGGTCCGGAGCAATCCGGTACCGACCGCGGCTGAGGCAGATGTGGGTGTTTTTTCGGTTTCATTACTCAGTTGTTAGCGCAGTGACACTGTCTGGGAGACGAGGAGGTCGGTGCCGATGGTCCTCGCTCTGACTGTGTGCGGGATCGTGGTCGCGCTCGTGGTGGCGGGACTGTTCCTGTTCGGGCTGCGCCGCAGGCTGATCCAGCGCTCCGGCGGGACCTTCGACTGTTCCCTGCGCTGGGACGTGCCCGAGAAACCGGACGCCGGCGGCAAGGGCTGGAGCTACGGCGTCGCCCGCTACAACGGCGACCGGATCGAGTGGTACCGGGTCTTCTCCTACGCCCTGCGCCCCCGCCGCGTGCTGGAGCGCGCGGCCATCGAGGTGGCCGGCCGCCGGCTTCCCGAGGGCGAGGAGGAGCTGGCGCTGCTCTCCGACGCGGTGGTCCTCGCCTGTACTCACCGCGGCACCCGGCTCGAACTGGCGATGAGCGAAGACGCGCTGACCGGATTCCTGGCGTGGCTGGAAGCAGCCCCGCCCGGGCAGCGGGTCAACGTGGCATGACGACGTTCACCCTCCACCGGACGAAGTCCGGTGGAGGGTGAACGTCGTTCGGGAGGGTCTTACAGGTTGCTGTTGATGGCGCTCACCAGCTCGCCGTTGCTGGTGTCACCGCTGAACTCCCAGAAGAACGCGCCGCCGAGGCCCTGGTTCTTGGCCCACGCCATCTTGCCGGCGATGGTGGCGGGGGTGTCGTAGGACCACCAGTTGCTGCCGCAGTGCGCGTACGCCGTGCCGGCGACCGTGCCGGTGGCCGGGCAGGACGTCTTGAGCACCTTGTAGTCCTCGATGCCCTGCTCGTAGGTGCCCGTCGCCGGGCCCGTGGCCGTGCCGCCCGGGGCGTCCTGGGTGACGCCGGTCCAGCCGCGGCCGTAGAAGCCGATGCCGATGAGCAGCTTCTTCGCGGGAACGCCGGCGGCCTTGAACTTGGCCATCGCGTCGGCGGTGGTGAAACCGTCCTTCGGGATGCCGGAGTACGAGGTGAGCGGGGAGTGCGGGGCCGTCGGGCCCTTGGCGTCCCACGCGCCGAAGAAGTCGTACGTCATCACGTTGTACCAGTCGACGGAGCTCGCGGCGCCGGCGTAGTCGGCGGCCTCGATCTTGCCGCCGGCCGAGCCGTCGGCGGTGGTGGCCGCGGTGACCAGGTTGTTGGAGCCGAACTTGGCGCGCAGCGCGGCCATCAGGTTCTTGAAGGCCGCCGGCCCGCTGGTGTCACAGGTCAGCCCGCAGGCGTTCGGGTACTCCCAGTCGATGTCGATGCCGTCGAACACGTCCGCCCAGCGCGGGTCCTCGACCAGGTCGTAACAGGACTGCGCGAAGGCGGCCGGGTTCTTCGCGGCGTCGGCGAAGCCGCCGGACCAG
This sequence comes from Streptomyces sp. NPDC056580, assembly GCF_042793175.1. Classification (NCBI taxonomy): domain Bacteria; kingdom Bacillati; phylum Actinomycetota; class Actinomycetes; order Kitasatosporales; family Streptomycetaceae; genus Streptomyces; species Streptomyces sp. NPDC056580. Next base: position 52,926 of record NZ_JBHTVE010000009.1, read on the forward strand.
GTCCAGCCGCCGAAGGACCACAGGACCTTGATGTTCGGGTACTTGGCCTTGAGCTGGCGGAGCTGGTTGAAGTTGCCGCGCAGCGGCTGGTCCCAGGTGTCGGCGACGCCGCTGACGGACTGGTCGGCGGTGAACGCCTTGTCGTAGTCGGCGTAGGAGTCGCCGATCGCGCACTTGCCGCCGGTGACGTTGCCGAAGGCGTAGTTGATGTGCGTGATCTTCGACGCGGAGCCGGACGTCACCAGGTTCTTGACGTTGTAGTTGCGTCCGTAGATGCCCCACTCGGTGAAGTAGCCGAGCTTGACCTTGTCGCCGGTGGGCGGGGGAGTGGTGCCGCCACCGGTGGTGTGCACGGCGACCGCGCCGCTGACCGGTCCGGTCTGGTCGGCGGTGTCGCGGGCCCGCACGGTGTAGGAGTAGTCCGTGCCGGCGGTCAGCCCGGTGTCGGTGTACGAGGTGGCCGTCACCGTGGAGACGACCTTGCCGTCGCGCAGGACGTCGTAGTTCTTGACGCCCTTGTCGTCGGTGGCCGCGCTCCAGCTCAGCTTGACCGAGGTGTCGGTGATGCCGGAGGCGGTCGGCGTGCCCGGGGCGGAGGGCGCCGCGTCACCGGGGACCGTGGTGCCGTCGCAGCTGTCGCCGTTCAGCTTGCAGTTGGACGGGGAGCCGGGGCCCGCGCCGTTGAAGCCGAAGGAGACGGAGGCGCCGGGGGCGATGCTGCCGTTGTAGGACTTGTTCTTGGCGGTCCAGTGGTTGCCGGAGTTCGTGACGTCCGCGTCCCACGCGGAGGTGACGGACGTGCCGGAGGGGAAGTCCCACTCGACGGTCCAGGAACTGATGGCGCTGGTACCGGTGTTCTTCACGGTCCACTGACCGCCGAAGCCGGTGCCCCAGTCGCTGCTCTTGGTGAAGCTCGCCGTCGCGTTGGCCGCGGCCTGGGCGGGGCTCGCGAGACCGACGAGGCCGGCCAGGGGGAGCAACAGGGTCGCGAACCCTGCCGCGGCTCTGTGTCTGAAGCGCATGCTGCGCCTCCCTCTTCGTTGGGGGTGTCACGGGCATGACTGAGCCTTCACGCCCACGGTGCCGCGAGGATAGAAAGGTCTGGACCACGTGGTCAATAGGTCTGGACCACTTGCCATCGGTGCGGCTAGATCCCCAACTCCTGTGCAAGGACGGCGGCTTGCACCCTGCTGCGCAGCTCCAGCTTCGCCAGCAGGCGACTGACGTGCGTCTTCACCGTGCCCTCCGCCATCTCCAGGCGCCGGGCGATCTCCGCGTTGGACAGCCCCTCGCCGACACAGGACAGCACCTCGCGCTCGCGCCGGGTGAGCCCGTCCAGCACCGCCGGGCCGGCCGCCGGCTCCCGCGCCGGGGCCGCGGCGAACTCCGCGATCAGCCGCCGGGTGACGGCGGGCGCGACGATCCCCTCCCCGCGCGCCACCGTCCGCACCGCCGCCAGCAGGTCGCCTGCCTCGGTGTGCTTCAGCAGGAACCCGGCCGCTCCCGCCCGCAGCGCCCCGAAGACGTACTCGTCCAGATCGAACGTGGTCAGCACCAGCACGTCCGCCAGCCGCTCGGCGGTGATCCGGCGGGTCGCCGTCACCCCGTCCAGGCGCGGCATCTGAACGTCCATCAGGACCACGTCGGGGCGCAGTTCCCGGGCCAGTTCCACCGCCCGCTCGCCGTCCGCGGCCTCGCCGGCCACCTCGATGTCGGGCGCGCTGCCGAGGATCAGGACCAGTCCGGCGCGGACGGCGGCCTGGTCCTCGGCGACCAGCACTCGGATCACGCGGGGTCTCCTCCGTTCAGCGGGAAGGCGGCGCGCACGGTCCACACGCCGTTGTCGGGACCGGCCGCGAACACGCCGCCGAGCAGGGCCGCCCGCTCCCGCATCCCCGCCAGACCGGCGCCCGAACCGGGTGCCCGGGGCGAGTCGCCGGGCCGGTAGGGGCTGGTCACCCGGACGTCCAGGGCGCCGTCGCGCTGCCGCAGCGCGACGTGCACCCGCCCCCGCGCCGCGTGCTTGAGGGCGTTGGTCAGCGACTCCTGCACGATCCGGTACGCGGCGAGTTCCACCGGCGCGGGCACCCCGCCGTGACCGGCGTCGAGGGTCACCTCCAGGCCGTTGGCGCGGGCGCCCTCGACCAGGGCGGCGAGGCCGTCCAGGGTCGGGGTGGCGGCGGGCCCCGGCGCGCCGCTGCCGGCCCGCAGGATGCCGATCAGCCGCCGCATCTCCTCCAGTCCGGCCACGCTGTTCTCCCGGATGACGGCCAGGGCGTCCTTGGAGATCGCCGGGTCGTCCAGGGAGAGCGCGGCGGTGGAGTGGATGGCGATCGCGGACAGGTGGTTGGCGATCAGGTCGTGCAACTCCCGGGCCACCCGCGCCCGTTCCGCAGTGACCGCCTGGGCGCGGTCCGTCTCGGCCAGCAGCGCGGTCTGCTCGGCGCGCAGCCGGGCCGCCTCGGCGGCGTCGCGGTGGTTGCGCACCACCCAGCCGGTGGAGGCGGGCGCGAACGCGACCACGCCGACGCCGACGCCGATCAGCAGGCCCTGCGGGTCGCGCCACAGGGCCGCCGGGACGACTCCGCCGACCACCGTCAGCATGCCGGTGACCCAGGGGATGCGGCGCGCGGAGGCCGGTGTGCCGTACAGGACTGCCGCGTACACCAGGTCGGTGTAGAGCACGACGGTGACGATGCTGCCTTCGGTCACCGTGTCCAGCGTCAGCGCGGCCGTGCCGATCAGCAGCGCGGTACGGGGCCGGACGCGGCGCAGCGGCTCACAGGCGGCCGTCACCGCGAGCGGCGCCAGCGGGGCCCAGGGGGCGCCCCAGAGCACCAGGCCGTCCGAGGCCACCCGCGGGTGCATCCCGAGCGCCCACAGCAGCACCCCGCCGAGCAGCCCGCCCACCGCGATGCGCCAGTCGTCGCGGTGCGGGCGGGGCGGGGCGAGGGGCATGACCCCATCCAACACGGCCCGCGGGCGCCGCGCCTGCTCCCCTGGAACGGTCCCGGACTGCGACTTTCGATTACCCCCGGTTCGTCGCCGCCGACGATGATCCGGGCGCCGCGGTCCGCGAGGCTGGAGGCCGGACGAAGGGAGCGGATCCGTGGTCGTGGGACTGATCGTCGCCTGCGAGGCGGCCTTCTGGGTACTGCTGGCCGCCGGGCTGGCGTTCCGGTACGCGCTGCGGATGCCACGCACCGGGCTCGCGCTGCTGCTCTGCGAGCCGCTGCTGGAGGTCGTGCTGTTCGCGGTGACCGCCGTCGACCTGAGGAACGGGGCCGAGCCCGACTGGCGGCACGGCCTCGCCGCCGTCTACATCGGCTTCACCGTCGGCCTCGGCCACTCGACGGTCAGGTGGGCCGACGCCCGCGCCGCCCACCGCTTCGCCGGAGGCCCGCCGCCCGAGCGGCCCCCGAGGTACGGCAGAGCCCGCGCCGTCCACGAGTGGAAGGTCGCGGGCCGCTGGATCCTCGCCTCGCTGGTCGCGCTGGCCCTGCTGCAGGCGGCGGTCTGGTACGTCGGCGGCCACGGCGAGACCGGTTCGCTGCGGGCCTGGCAGTCGCGGATGCTGCTGCTGATCGCCGTCAACGTGGTGATCGCCGCGAGCTACACGCTCTTTCCCAAGCGGGAGCGCTAGCGTTCCCCGCCCGGCACCCACAGCACGTCCCCGGTCTCGTTGTTCGCCGTCCGGGCCAGGATGAACAGCAGGTCGGACAGGCGGTTGAGGTAGGTCGCGGTCAGCGGGTTCATCACATCGCCGTGCGCCTCCAGCGCCGCCCAGGTGGAGCGCTCGGCCCGGCGGACCACCGTGCACGCCTGGTGCAGCAGGGCGGCGCCGGGGGTGCCGCCCGGCAGGATGAAGGAGCGCAGCTTCTCCAGCCGCTCGTTGAACCGGTCGCAGTCCGCCTCCAGCCGGTCGACGTAGAACTGCTCGACCCGCAGCGGCGGGAACTCCGGGTTCTCCTTCACCGGCGTCGACAGGTCCGCGCCCACGTCGAACAGGTCGTTCTGGACGCGGGTGAGGACCTCGACGATCTCCGCGTCCAGGCCGCCCAGCGCGATCGCCGTGCCGAGCACCGCGTTCGCCTCGTTGGCGTCGGCGTACGCCGAGATCCTGAGGTCCGTCTTGGCGACCCTGCTCATGTCGCCGAGGGCGGTGGTGCCCCGGTCGCCGGTCCTGGTGTAGATGCGCGTCAGATTGACCATGTGACCAGCGTAGTTACGGCCGGGCCGTCCGGGAGTCCCATGTGCCGACCGTCACGGCCGGCGCGGCGGACCGGGCCGTGCCCGGTGTCCTCGCGCGCGGGACGCGGGCGGACGGCGGGGCCGGGCGCGGAACGGGCCGGCGAGCCGTGGATCATGTACGGGGCTGCAGGGGCCATCACCGGCGTGGGGCCGGAGAACGACCCGGACAGGCGGACGACTTGCTGAGGATCGAAGAGCTGGAGGCCGTGCTGCCGGCGATGACGCGGTGGCGCGTGCCCGGGGGACGCGGCGTGGACTGGGCCGCTCTGGAGGCGGCGCTCGGGACGGCGCTGCCCTCGGACTTCCGCGCGCTGGCGGAGGCGTACCCGGTGCTGGTCGTCGACGACTTCCTGGCGGTGTCCCTTCCCCGGCCCGGGAACGAGGCCGGGTGGGCCTCGGCGCGCCGGGAGGACGAGATCCTCCAGGACCTGTACGAGATGGGCGACACCGAGGACTACGTCCCCTACCCGCGGCCCGGCGGCCTGGTCTCCTGGGCGTCGTCCTACGCGGGGGACGACTTCTTCTGGAGGACGGGCCCCGCGGACCCGGACGCCTGGCCGGTGGTCGTCCGCGGGGACAACGGCGACTGGTCGGAGTTCCCGGTCGGCGTCGTCGAGTTCCTGGCCGGCGTGTACGGGCGCACCATCGATGTGCCGGGCATGCCCCGGAACTTCCCCGCCGACCAGCCGGAGGTGCTGGGACTGACCGACTGAACGTCGCCGGGGCCGGGGCCGCTAGTCCGCCGTCACTCCCCAGTACCCGATCCGCCGCGGCTCGCCGTCCCCGGCCGGTTCGGCCTCCTGTGCCCCGCGGAACGCCACCGCCAGGTCCTGCTGGTAAGGGCCCGTGCTCGTCCAGCGGTTGCCGCCCATGTCGCTGCCTCTTTCCCCGGTTCCCGGTGGGTCGAGGGCCAGCGTAGGAGCAAGTACTGACAGCGGCAGGCGGACGGGCGGCTCGTGCGCGGACCGCGGACGTGACCGGCATCTCATCCCGTGAGACGTGAAACGCGTTACTAACTGCGCCGCTGCGCCCCTCGCGGACGCTAGTGTCCGGCCGAGAGGTAGGCCCCGGCGTGACCTTCGCGCCTGCCCGGCGGCGTCCGGTGAGGCAACCGTCCCAGGACGCCGGACTGAAACCCCCGAGCGGACCGGGGAAGGCAGCGCCAGGGCCTGACGACAGCGCGTATCAGGGGAGTCGCACAGTGGCACGGAAGCTCGCCGTCATCGGCGCCGGTCTCATGGGGTCCGGCATCGCTCAGGTCGCCGCGCAGGCGGGCTGGGACGTCGTCCTGCGGGACGTCACCGACGAGGCCCTGAAGCGCGGCACCGACGGCATCAAGGCCTCGTACGACAAGTTCGTGAGCAAGGGCAAGCTGGAGGCGCACGACGCCGACACCGCTCTCGGCCGCATCACCGCGACCACCGACCTGGACGCCGCCGCCGACGCCGACATCGTCGTCGAGGCGGTCTTCGAGAAGCTCGAGGTGAAGCACGAGATCTTCCGCGCGCTCGACAAGATCGTGCGGCCGGAGACCGTGCTCGCCTCCAACACCTCCGCCATCCCGATCACCAAGATCGCGGCGGCCACCGAGCACCCCGAGCGCGTGGTGGGCGTGCACTTCTTCTCGCCGGTGCCGATGATGCAGCTCGTCGAGCTGGTCCGCGGTTACAAGACCAGCGACGAAACCCTCGCCGCCGCACGGGAGTTCGCCGAGTCGGTCGGCAAGACCTGCATCGTCGTCAACCGGGACGTGGCCGGCTTCGTCACCACCCGCCTCATCTCCGCCCTGGTGGTCGAGGCGACGAAGCTGTACGAGTCCGGCGTGGCCACCGCCGAGGACATCGACCTCGCCTGCAGGCTGGGCTTCGGCCACGCCATGGGCCCGCTGGCCACCGCGGACCTCACCGGCGTGGACATCCTGCTGCACGCCACCGGCAACATCTACACCGAGTCGCAGGACGAGAAGTTCGCCCCGCCGGAGCTGATGCGCCGGATGGTGGACGCCGGTGACATCGGCCGCAAGAGCGGGCAGGGCTTCTACAAGTACTGATCCGTACGAATCCAACCAGATCCGCACGCACGCCCCGGGAGTGTCACTCCCGGGGGTGAATTCGGTATCGGTTCGCTTACAAGCAGCAACCGCCCTGCCACTCAGGCAGTCAGAGGTTGCACAGCATCAGCACCGTCACGGAGTACGCCGGACCGCACTCAACGGGGAGCGCATATGTACATCAGGGGCGACCACGCCGAGCTGGTCGTCGGGGGCCGCCTCGACGTCCGCAGCGCGGCGGACGCCCGTACGGCCCTGCACTCGGCCGTCGACGACGGCGTCGGCGACCTGGTGCTCGACCTGTCCGAACTGGACTCCTGGGACGCCACCGGACTCGGGGTGATCATGGGCGCCCACCGGCGGGCCGGCCGCTGCGGTCGCCGCCTGGTGCTGCGCGGGGTCCCGGCCCAGATGCAGCGGCTGCTGGTCGCCACCCGGCTGCACCGCATCCTCGCCATCGAGGGCGGCATCGGGGTCGAGTCGCTGCCGCGTGTGTGACGCACCCGGGCCGCGTGTGTGACGCATCCGGGACGGGGGTGACCGGGGCGACGGGGGAGATCCGGGCGCAGGGTCCTTAACGCACCACGAGGGCAATCCTCACCGGACCGTGACGTCTCGGGCCGCGCGGCACCCCGCCCTGTCGTGGATACTGTGCCAAGGTTTAGGGTTCGGTCGCCCGCTGCCTGAAGCAACCCTCGAGCGGGACCGGACCAGAAGCGACAGCGCGGTGTGCAACAGGCCGGTAGGGACCGGTTTTCAGGGCACACGACGCTTTTGGGGGGCTTGAACCCATGGACCCGATCACTCCGGGACCCGAGGAGCACGGCCAGGCTCTCGGCCGCCGTCCGCCCCGGGAATCCCTCACCTCCGACTTCGGCCAGAGCGCACTCGCGACCGCCCGCACGTCGCAGGTCGTCTCCGGCGGCTTCCTGCTCACCGTCAACCCGGTGGACGGCAGCGAGATAGAACCCTGCCCGCCGCACCAGCGGCCCGAGCGGCCCCGCAAGCGCACACCCGCCGAGCGCGCCGAGACCGAGCGTGCCGCCCGGCCGCCCGTGCCGCCCGGCCCGGCGCTGCCGACACCCGCCCTGCTGGAGCGCCAGGACGAACGCGAGCGCCTGGTCCGACTGCTCGCGCGCGGCCGCTCGGTGCGGCTCACCGGCCCCGGCGGCTCCGGCCGCACCGCCCTGCTCGACCTCGTCGCCGAGGACTGCGCGGACCTCGCGCCCGACGGCGTGGTCCGGCTCTCCGGCTTCCACCGCACCGCCGCCGAACTCCTGCACGACCTGTTCCACGCCGTTCACGAGGCCCCGGCACACCGCCCCGAACACGACGAACTCGTCGCCCTGGCCGGGGAGATCGGCGCCGTCGTCGTCGTGGACGACCTCGAGTTCGGCGGCGCGGCCCTGGACGAACTGCTCGACGCCACGCCCGAGTGCGCCTTCCTGCTCGCCGCCACCCCCGACGTGCCCGCTCCCACCGCCGGCTCCGAGGTCGAGGAGGTCTTCCTGGGCGGCCTGGACCGGGCGGCCGGTGTGGAGATCCTGGAGCGGACCGTCGGCCGTGTGCTCACCGAGGAGGAGGCCAACTGGGCCGGTGACCTCTGGTTCGAGTCCGAGGGCCTGCCGCTGCGCTTCGTGCAGGCCGGCGCCCTGCTCCGGCAGCGCGACCAGGTGCGCGCCAGCGCCGGGGCGGTGGACGAGTACGGCGTCTTCGAGGACGTACTGACCCGTGCCGGCGAAGAGTTCGACGCCGGCGCCGACGACGGCGACCAGCCGGCCCTGCCGTCCCTCGCCGAAGCGGCCGCGCCCGCCCCGCTGCTCGCCTCCCGGCTGAGCGCCTCCGCCCGCGCCACCCTCCGCCTCGCGGTGGCCCTCGACGGTGAGGTGCCGCACCAGGCGCACCTGCCCGCCCTGGTCGGCGACACCCACGCCGACGCCGCGCTCGGTGAACTCGCGGGCTGCGGACTGGTCTCCGCGGTCGGCCCCCGCTACCGGCTCGCGGCCGGTGTGCGGGCCCAGCTCGAGGCCGCCGGATACGACGCCGACGTCCCCGCCGAGGCCCGCACGGCCGCCGAGCACTACGCCTGGTGGGCCGGGCACCCCTCGGTCACCCCTGAGCGGGTGTGCGCCGAGGCCGACGCGGTCCTCGCCGCACTCGCCGTGGTGGTGCCGGACACCCGGCCCGCCGCCGACGACGACGAGGAAGACGTCGCGGTCCGGCTCGCCCGCGCGGCCGCGCCCGCCTTCGCCGCCGGGCTGCACTGGAGCGCCTGGGAACGATCGCTGCGCTCCGGCGCCGAGGCCTCAAGGCTCTCCGGGGATGTCGCCGAACAGGTCTACTTCCATCACGAGTTGGGCGTCCTCGCGCTGTGCGCCGGACAGCTCGACCGGGCCCGTGCCGAGCTGGAGGCCTCGGGCGGGCTGCGCGCGGCGCTGGCCGACAAGCGGGGCGCGGTCGCCGGGCGCCGTGCGCTGGCGCTGGTCGCCGACCTGGCCGGCGAGGCCCCCGGGCTCGCGGCGACGGCCGGTGAGGAGGCGCCCGACGCCCGCCGCGAGGAGGCCGCTTCACCGTCCGGCGGGGTGCCGGCGCCCCTCGCGGCGCCGTTCGGGCCGGCCGGCGACTCCCTGGTCACCCGCCGGACCCCGGCCGCCGGGGCCGGCGGCGGCATCCGGCGAGTGGCCCGCCGCAACCTGGTCGCGGCCGGTTCCGGGGCGCTGCTCGTCGCCGTGCTCGGCACGGTCGTCACGCTCGGCATGACGTCCGAGCAGAACGCCGACCGGAACCCGGCCGGCACGGTCGACGTCAACCCGTCGGTGAGCCAGGGCATCGAGGACAGCAGCCCCGGCGCCGAACCGGAGAAGAGCGGCGAACGCGGGGCAGACCCCGGCAGGGCTTCCAGCAGCCCGGTCAACCCCGGGCCCGACGGCACCTACGGCACCTCGGACGACCCGGCCCCGCCCGCGGACAGCTCCGGCCCGTCGTCCCGTCCCAGCGCCACGAAGGCTCCGGGCGGCGGGGGCACGACGCCGTCGCCGACCAGGGGCACGCACCGGCCGGGCTCGCAGACGCCCACGCCGACCGTATCCACCCCGCAGAGCAGCCCGCCGCCCAGTTCGAGCGCGCCGCAGTCGCCGTCCCCGTCGGAGGACCCGTCCTCGTCACCGGGCACGTCCACCTCGGCGAGCGGCCCGGCGTCCGGCGCCCCGGCGGCGTCGGACGGCGCGGCGGGCGCGGCTGTGGCCGGCGGTCCGGATTCCGTGGTGTGACCCCTCCCGCCCGACGCGCGAGGGCCGGTTCCCCCAGGGGAACCGGCCCTCCGCCGTACCGGCCCGGCCGCGGGCTCAGAACAGCCGCAGTTTGTCGTCCTCGATGCCGCGCATGGCGTCGTAGTCCAGGATCTGGCAGTTGATGCCGCGGTCCGTGGCCAGCACCCGGGCCTGCGGCTTGATCTCCTGGGCCGCGAAGACACCGCGGACCGGGGCCAGGTGCGGGTCGCGGTTCAGCAGTTCCAGGTAGCGGGTGAGCTGTTCGACGCCGTCGATCTCACCGCGCCGCTTGATCTCGACGGCGACCGTCCCGCCGTCCGCGTCCCGGCAGAGGATGTCCACCGGGCCGATCGCGGTCATGTACTCGCGGCGGATGAGGGTGTAGCCCTCGCCGAGGGTCTCGATGCGGTCGGCGAGCAGCTCCTGCAGGTGCGCCTCCACGCCGTCCTTGATCAGACCGGGGTCCACGCCGAGTTCGTGCGAGGAGTCGTGGAGGATCTCCTCCATCGTGATGATCAGTTTCTCGCCCGCTTTGTTGACCACGGTCCACACGCCCGCGTCGTCGCCCGCGCCCTCCTTGAGGGTGCAGGGCGGCGACATCCAGTTGAGGGGCTTGTACGCCCGGTCGTCCGCGTGGATGGAGACGCTGCCGTCCGCCTTGACCAGGATCAGGCGGGGCGCCGAGGGCAGGTGGGCGGTGAGCCGGCCGGCGTAGTCGACCGAGCATCGGGCAATGACGAGACGCATGGTCGGCAACGCTACTCGACACCCGGTGGTGCACGCGATCCGCCCTCCCGCCGCAGGACCTCACCGGCACCTCCGGCCCGGGGGGCCACCCTTTTTATCCCTGGAAACTCCTGTTCAACTCTGGCCGATTGTGCACGCAAAGGGACCGTTCCATATACGCAATCTGCTGGTGTGGTCACCGACCGTTGCCTACCGTAGAGAACGGGAGGTCGCGGTCTGTGTACCCAGCGTGTTCGGTATCGCGAACTCCCTTGTCTGTCCGGCAACCCCTGCTCGGCGGGGGTGCGAGAGGAGAACCCATGTCGCTCGACGTCTCACCGGCCCTACTCGAACAGGCCGAGCGAGGCGAGGTCGACGAAGCAGCATTCGTCGACTGCGTCCGGACCTCCCTGCCCTATGCGTGGGAGATGATCAGCTCCCTGGTGGCCCAGCTGAAGGTGGACGGCGGACCCTTCGCCGACAACCAGACGCCTCCGCCGGACGAGCAGGCGCGCGGTCAGCTGCTGCGTGCGCTCGCGAGTGACGCCATACGCGGTGCGCTGCAGCGGCACTTCGGGGTACGGCTGGCCTTCCAGAACTGCCACCGGGTGGCGGTGTTCCCGCTGGACGACTCGGTGGACGAGACGCTGGCCCGCTTCACCTCGGTACGCAACCAGTTGCTGAACCAGTCGCCGGAACTCCGGGACTGCTGACGCGCGGACACCCGGCTGTTTGCACAGTGAGCCGCTTGCTTGCCGCTCCACCTGGGGGAGGTGCATGCGTACTGGGGCGGCAAGCCCCCCGTGGCGCCCGGGGGCCCTGCGGCCCGTCGGCCCGTCAGCGGAGCTGGGCCAGCACCTCGGCGCCCAGCCGCCGCACGTTCTCCTCCGTCGCCGCCAGATCGCCCGAACCCTCGACGAGGAGGGCGAAGCGGGTGATGCCGGTGCGCTCGGAGGTGGCGGCCAGCCGGTCGGCCGCCAGCCGCGGGGTGCCCACCGGGTGCAGTCCGCAGAGCAGTTCGGTGTAGGCGTGCGGGTCGCGCATGGCACGCGCCCTGCCGTCCACGGTCACATGGGCCTCCAGGCCCTGTTTCAGCCAGCCCGGCATCGCCTTCAGCAGAGTCTCCACCGCCTCGGTGCGCCGGTCGGCCAGCTGGCAGACGCCCGCCGAGACATGGGCCGCGCCCGCGATCTCCTCGGGGGGCAGGCCGGCGGTCCGTGCGGAACGCCGCCACAGGGCGACCATCTCGGCCTTTTCCTCGTCACCCACATGCATCCCGAGCAGCATCGGCAGCCCGCGCTCGGCCGCCAGCCGCACCGTGGCCGGTGAGGTGCAGGCGACCACCACCTCCGGTCCGGGGGTCTCCGTCAGGGCCTCCGAGGGGCGGGGCACGACCGGCACCTCGCGGAAGGAGAAGCGTTCACCAGAAGCCGCGACGGACGGTTCGCGCAGCCAGCGCACCAGCAGATCGAGTGATTCCGGGAACCCCCGTTCGTACGCCTGAAGGGTCGTGCCGAACACCTCCAGGTCCACCCAGGGTCCGCCGCGCCCCACGCCCAGCGTGAACCGTCCGCCGCTCGTCAGGTGCAGCAGCGCGGCCTGTTCGCCGAGCGCGACCGGGTGGGCCGTGGGCAGCACACTGACCGCGGTGCCGACGCGGACGCGCTCGGTGCGCCCGAGCAGCATGGCGGCCAGGGTGACCGCGGACGGACACGTGCCGTACGGCACGAAGTGGTGCTCGGCCAGCCACACCGTGTCCAGCCCGGCCTGTTCGGCGACCTCCGCCGAGCGGACCGCACGGTGCAGTGCCTCCCCGGGGCCCTGGCCCGGGAACTGGGCCGCCAGCACAAAACTTCCTACGCGCATCGCTCTTCCTGCTTCCTTGGCTCCGACCGGAGCTCCCCCACCGGGCATAACCGTCTGACACGTGCCGAGGACACGGCCTGGCGGGGAGATTTGCGGATTGTCTGCAGAATGGGCGCCCTTGTGGGGGCACTTGTGCGGATCGGAGCGCTACGTGTACCCCTGACGGCGCCGCGTACGCTGGATGCGGCCCGTGCTTCCTGTATAGCTCCGAGAGGTGTCCCGTGTCCCCGCGTCGCAACCGACCGAAGGCAGCCGGATCGTCCGGCCGCAGCGCCGAGGACGATCCGGCGGGCCGGTACGGTGGCTGGCAGTCCACGGAGAGCTGGCAGGGCGAGGAGTGGAGCGTGCGCCATGTCGCGGGGGCGAGTGCCGAGGGCAAGACCTACCGCTGCCCGGGCTGCGACCAGTTGATCCCCTCCGCCGTCCCGCACGTGGTGGCCTGGCCCGAGCACGCGGGCGTGGACGACCGCCGCCACTGGCACAAGGCGTGCTGGAACGCGAAGGACCGCCGCACCACGAGGGTGCGGCGGTCCCGCAACGCGCCGAGGTTCTGACCCCGGGCTCAGACGTCCCGGCTCTGCAGCAGCGCGTAGGCGCCGGCGTAGGCCGCGGCGGTCACCCCCAGCATGATCCACAGCGGGTCCCAGCCCGACGGGCCGGAGTGGCTCAGGGTGTTGTCGTAGAACACGCCCATCTGGCTCGGGATCGAGTACTCCAGCAGTGCCGTCTGCACCTTCTCCAGCGACGACGCGTTCATGAACAGCGCGATCACCAGCGGGGCGAGCACCGCGCCGATCATGATGGTGATGGCGCCCGCGGAGTGCCTGATCATCGAGCCGACGAGCAGCGACAGCAGCCCGAGCAGCGCGATGTAGAGGCTGATGCCGAGCGTCGCCTTCAGCCACTCCCCGGTGGACGGGCTCTTGGCGCCCTGGCCGTCCAGCATGGAGGCGTGGAGCATGGCGACGAAGGACACCACCGCCAGCGTCACCACGAAGGCCAGCACGAAGAACACGATCGCCTTGGCGGCCAGCACCCGGCCCCGGCTCGGGCACGCGGTCGTCGTCGTACGGATCATGCCCGTGCCGTACTCGGACGCCGTGGTCAGCACCCCGAGCGTGATGATGCACATCATGCCGATCAGCAGGCCGAAGAAGCCGAGGGTCAGCGGGCTCTGGCCGCCCAGGTCGCCGGAGCCGCGGACCGCCACACCGGCCAGCAGGCCGATGCCGACCACGAGCAGGACGAAGACGCCGAGCGTCCACATCGTCGAGCGCACCGACTTGATCTTGGTCCACTCGGAGGCCAGCGCGTGCCCGAGGTGGGTGCGCACGACGGGGATCGGCGAGTTGTAGCCGGGGTGGTTCCCGCCGGGCGCCGCCTGCCAGTCGGGCGCGGCGGCCGGGGCCTGCGGCATCGGGGGCTGGTGGGTGCTCATCGGGCGTCCTCGGGCTGGGTCGGGTCGGCGGCCGGGGCCGCGGGTGCGGGCTGGGACGGTTCGGCCGCCGGGGCCGGGGCCGGAGCGGCCGCCGCCGGCTGCTGCGGGACCGGCGGAGCCTGGGGAGCCGGCTGGGCCTGGGGGACCGGCTGGGCCTGGGGCGCCTGCGGGGCGGGCGCGGCGTACGGGTTGGGGGCGCCGGCGCCGGGCGCCCCGTACCCGCCCCCGGGCGCGCCGCCGTACGGCCCGGCGGGCGCCGGCATGGCGAACGGCTGTCCGCCCGCCTGCGGCGGCGGCGGCGCGTACCAGCCGGGCTGGTCCTGGCCGGGAACCGGCAGGGGCGGCTGGGCGCCGGGCGGCAGCGGCTGCTGCAGCCCGGTCTTCTGGTCGATGGTGGAGCGGTAGTCGACGGCGCCCTGCGTCATCCGCATGTACGCCTCCTCCAGCGAGGCCTGGTGCGGCGACAGCTCCCACAGGCGTACGTCCGCCTCGTGCGCGAGGTCGCTGATGCGCGGCAGCGGCAGCCCGGTCACGCGCAGCGCGCCGTCCTGCTCCGGCAGCACATGGCCGCCCGCCTCGGTGAGCGCGGCGGACAGCTTCTCGCGCAGCTGCGGCTCGGTGTCGGGGGTGCGGACCCGTGCGAAGTCGGCGGAGTTGGCGGAGATGAAGTCCCGCACGCTCATGTCCGCGAGGAGCTGGCCGCGGCCGATGACGATGAGGTGGTCGGCGGTGAGCGCCATCTCGCTCATCAGGTGCGAGGAGACGAAGACGGTACGGCCCTCGGAGGCCAGCGCCTTCATCAGGTTGCGCACCCAGAGGATGCCCTCGGGGTCGAGGCCGTTGACCGGCTCGTCGAAGAGCAGCACCTGGGGGTCGCCGAGCAGCGCGGCGGCGATGCCGAGCCGCTGGCCCATGCCCAGCGAGAAGCCCTTGGACCGCCGCTTCGCCACTTCCTGCAGGCCGACGACCCCCAGCACCTCGTCCACCCGGCGGGCCGGGATGCCGGAGAGCTGGGCGAGGCTGAGCAGGTGGTTGCGGGCGGACCGGCCGCCGTGCACCGCCTTGGCGTCGAGCAGCGCGCCGACGTGCCGGGGGGCGTTGGGCAGCTTGCGGTACGGGTAGCCGCCGATGGTCACCGTGCCGGACGTCGGGTTGTCGAGCCCGAGGATCATCCGCATGGTGGTCGACTTGCCCGAGCCGTTGGGCCCCAGGAAGCCGGTCACCGCTCCCGGTCGCACCTGGAAGGAAAGGTTGTGTACGGCGGTCTTGTCGCCGTAGCGCTTGGTCAGGCCGACAGCCTCGATCATGCTCCGCACCCATCGAAAGGTTCAGGACAGCGGGGCACACGCCCCCGTAAGGGTTAGGAGGATATCCGGGCGCTGACGGTTCCGGCCAAGGGAAAGTAAAGCCGGAGCATCACCGGACGCGGCCGGAACGGCTCACTGGGCGTCGCGCCGCTTCAGCAGGGCGTACCCGCCCGCGAGCGCGGCGGCCACCCACAGCGCCATGATGCCGAGACCGCCCCAGGGGCCGTAGGGCGTGTCGTCGCCGATCCTCGGCACCACCTGCATGATCCGGCTGCCGGCCTGGTCGGGCAGGAAGCGGCCGACCTTCTTTGTGGCGTCGACGTTGCCGAGGATGTTGGAGACCAGGAAGAAGAACGGCATCAGGATGCCGAGCGAGAGCAGCGGCGAGCGCAGCATCGTGGCGACGCCCATGGAGAACACCGCGATCAGCGTCATGTAGAGACCGCCGCCGATCACCGCGCGCAGCACCCCGGGGTCGTCGATGTGGGTGCGCAGCGAGCCCAGCATCGCCTGCCCGAGGAAGAACGCGGCGAAGCTGGTGACCATGCCGACCACCAGCGCCAGCGCGGTGGCCACGGCGATCTTGCCGAACAGGAAGGCGCCCCGCCGCGGCACGGCGGCCAGCGACACCCTGATCATGCCGGTGCTGTACTCGCCGGAGACGACCAGCACCCCGAACACGATCATGGCGAGCTGGCCGAGCGTCATGCCCGCGAAGCTGACCACGGTGGCGTCGAAGGAGAGCCGCTCGCCCACCGGCATGTCGCCGAACTGGCTCCGCGTCAGCGCGGAGATGAGCATCCCGAGGGCGATCGTGACCAGCACGGCCAGCGAGAGCGTCCACGCCGTGGACGAGACGGACCGGATCTTGGTCCACTCGGACCGGATCACCTGTGCGGCGGCCATGCTCAGGCTCCCTTCCAGCCGGCGCCCCAGTCCCGCGGGACCGGGGCGGTGGGTTCGGCGTGCGCGTGGTACTCCACCGACTCGGCGGTCAGCCGCATGAACGCCTCCTCCAGCGAGGCGTGCCGCGGGCTCAGCTCGTGCAGCACGATGCCGTTGCGGGCGGCCAGCTCACCGATCCGCTCGGCCTTGCCGCCCTCCACCTCCAGCGCCTCGCCGCCCGCCTCGACGACGGTGATCCCGCCCTCGTGCAGCACGTCGAGCAGCCGCTCGCGCTGCGGTGTGCGGATGCGCACGTAGGCCCGGGAGTTCTGCCGGATGAAGTCGGCCATGGAGGTGTCGGCGAGCAGCCGGCCCTGACCGATGACCACCAGATGCTCGGCGGTCAGCGCCATCTCGCTCATCAGATGGCTGGAGACGAACACGGTCCGGCCCTGGGCGGCCAGCGACTTCATCAGGTTCCGGATCCAGTGGATGCCCTCGGGATCCAGCCCGTTGACCGGCTCGTCGAACATCAGGATCCGCGGATCGCCGAGCAGCGCGGCCGCGATCCCGAGCCGCTGGCCCATGCCGTACGAGAAGCCCTTGGCCTTCTTCCGCGCCACGGCGGTGAGTCCGACGGCGTCCAGCACCTCGGCCACCCGGCGCGCGGGAATGCCGTTGCTCTGCGCCAGGCAGAGCAGGTGGTTGTAGGCGCTCCGGCCGCCGTGCACCGCCTTGGCGTCGAGCAGCGCGCCGATCGCGGTGAGCGGGTCCTGGAGCTGCTCGTAGTGCAGGCCGTCGATGCGCACGTCTCCGGCGGTGGGCCGGTCGAGTCCGAGGATCATCCGCATGGTCGTGGACTTCCCGGCCCCGTTGGGCCCGAGGAATCCCGTCACGGTGCCCGGGCGCACGGTGAAGGTGAGCCCGTCCACCGCCACCTTCTCGCCGTACCGCTTGGTCAGCCCCTCGAGCTCGATCATGCGGCCACGCTAGGACGGGGACCGGAGCCCTGCCACTCGGGCGGCCGGTCCGGCGCGGGGTGGTGCGCGCTCAGCGGGACGGCCGGCGGATCCGGACCGGCCCGCGGTCACGCGCGGGATCCACCGGGGTTCCGTGCTGGGTGATCTCCACCTCTCCTCGGGCCGCGAGCCGGGCCGCGGCCCGGCGGACGGGTGCCATCAGCTCCCGCCAGCCGTCGTCGTCGGACCGGTGGACCGCACGGGCCACGTCCGAGGGGCAGACCGAGGCGCCCGGCGCTCTGCTGTCGAGGAGTTCGAGGACGGCGTCCTCAAGGGACCGGTCGGAGACGGACATGCGGCGCACCTCTTCCCGGGCCGGACGGCCGGCACCCGCCTTGCGGTCCGCCCCGGCCCCGCGGTCTCCCGTCAGGCTACGGGCACACGAGAAGGGGCGGCGGGACAAGGCCCGCCGCCCCTCACCCGGTCGCTCGGCTAGCGGGTCTGCTGCGCCGGGACGCCGCGGGAGATCGGCTCGTCCTCGGCCGGCGAGCCGGCGGCGGCCACCGCGGCACCGGTCAGCGTGGCGAGCATCTCGCGGACGTTGGTGAGCTGCGCGTTGATCGAGTCGCGGCGGTTGGTGAGGGCCGCGAGCTCGCGCTCGGATTCCGAACGGATCCGGTCGGCCTTGGCGTTGGCGTCGGCCACGATGTCCTCGGCCTGGCGCTGGGCCGTCTCCACCGTCTGGCGGGCGCGGCGCTCGGCGTCGGTGCGCAGCTTCTCCGCCTCCAGGCGGAGCTGCTCGGCGCGGTGCTCGATCTCCGCGAGGCGCTTCTCGGCCTTCTGCTGACGCGACGCCAGGTCACGCTCGGACTGCTCGCGGCGCTTGGCGAGGTTCGTCTCGAAGTCAGCGGCGGCCTGAGCGGCCTTGGCGCGGGTCTCCTCGAAGAGGGCGTCCGCCTCCTCACGCTTGGACTGGGCGTCCTTCTGCGCGTCGGCACGCAGCTGCGAGGCCTCGCCCTTGGCCTTCTCGACGATCCGGACGCCCTCGTCCTCGGCCTTGGCCTTGCGCTCGGCGGCGAAGGACTCGGCGTCGTTGCGGACCTGCTGGGCGGCCGACTCGGCCAGCTCGCGGTGCTGTTCGGCCGCGCGCCGGGCCTCCTCACGCAGGTCCTTGGCCTCTTCCTCGGCCAGACGCAGGATCTTCTCGACCCGCGCCCCGAGACCCGCGTACGACGGCTCGGCATCGGTGACCTGGGCCTGCGCGTTCTGCGTCTCGAGGTGCAGCTCCTCGATGCGCTTCTCCAGGGCGGTGATACGGGAGAGCGCGCTGTCACGGTCGGAGACGAGCTTCGAGATGCGTTCGTCCACCTGAGCGCGGTCGTACCCACGCCGCACAAGCTCGAAGCCGTAGGGGGAAGTGTCGCTCATGGGGTTCCTGTCGAATGAGACCGGTGAGGTGATAGTGGAATCCTAGGTGCCGAAGCGGTGTGTCATCGAGCGGATACGTGTTTGATCTGGAGAATGACACCTCTTTTGGGTGGCTGATCACCTGACGGCTTGCCAAAGAACTGGGCAAAGCACCCAGAACACACCGGAATCCTTCCCGTTCGCTAGCCGTCCGACGATTTGCCACCCGATCGGGGGGAACCGACCGTCGCTCCCGCCTTGACCCCGCCGTCCTTGCCGGCCGCCGGGGTCTCGAAGGACTCCAGCGCTTCCAGGACGTCCTGGACCCGGGAGATCTCGGCGTTGATGTCCTCGCGGCGGCGCACCAGCAGTTCCAGCTCCCGCTTGCCCTCCTCGACCGTGCGCCGGGCCTCGCGGACCGCCTCGGCCTTGAGCTCCTCGGCCTCCCTGACCAGGGTGGCCTTCTTCTGCTCGGCCTCCTTGAGCAGCCCCTCCGCCTTCTTGACGGCGGCGATGCGCACCTTGCCGGCCTCCGAACTGGCCTCCGACACAAGCTCCTTGGCCTTCGCCTGCGCCTTGGCGAGCTGCTCCTCGGCCGCCTTGATCAGCGCGTCGCAGCGGTCGCCGGTGGACTTCATCGTCTCGGCGGCCTCCCGGCGGGCCCGCTCGTGCAGCTCCTCGATCTCGGCGGTGATGCGCTCGCGCAGTTCCTCCGCGCGCTCGCGGATCGCGGTCGCGTCCCGGCGGGCGCCGACCAGCAGCTCGTCCGCGTCCGTGCGGGCCTTCTCCACCCGCGAGTTGCCCTCGACGGTCGCCTCGGACACGATCCGGTCGGCCTCGGTGCGGGCCGCGCCCACCATCGTGTCGGCCTGCGACTCCGCGTCCGCGGTGGTCTTCTGCGCCTGCTGCTGGGCCTCGGTGAGCAGCTTGTCGGCCTCCGCCGTGGTCTCCGTGATGAGCGTGTCGACCTGCTCGGCCGCCTCCGAACGCCGCTTGTTGGCGTCCTTGCGCGCCTCGTCCAGCGTCCGCTGCGCCTCCTCGCGCGCCGAACCGACCAGCCGCTCGGCCGCCGCCTCGGCGTCCGCCCGCAGCCGCTCCGCCTCGGCGCGCATCCGCTCCGCGTGCGCCTGCGCCGAACCGACCGTCTCGGCGGCCTCGGCGCGCAGCCGCTCCGCCTCGCCGGTGGCGTCCCCGACGAGCTGCTCGGCGCTCGCGGTGGCCTCGGCCCTGACCCGCTCGGCCTCCGTGACCGCCTCGGCGCGCACCCGCTCGGCCTCGGCGGCCGTCTCGGTCTGCAGCCGCTCGGCCTCGGCGGTGGCCTCGGTGATGAGCGTGTCCACCTGGGCCGCCGCGTCCGAACGGATGCGGTTGGCGTCCTCCCGTGCGTCCGCCCGGGTGCGGGCGGCGGCCTGGTCGGCCTCGGCGAGCGCGTCCGACGCCTCGGTGCGCACCCGCTGGGCGTGCGCGGACGCGTCCGCGCGCAGCCGGTCGGACTCCGCGATCGCCTCGGCGACCGTGCGCTCGGCGAGCGCCTTGGCGGCCTCCGCCTCCTCGTTCGCCTCGCGCCGCAGCCGCGAGGCGTCCTCGCTCGCCCGCTCCCGCTCGGCGTAGGCGTCGGCGCGGACCCGGTCCGCCTCCTCCTCGGCCTCACGCTTCGTACGGTCGGCCGCGTGCTCGGCGGCCGAGCGCAGCCCGGTGATCTCCTGCTGCGCCTGCTCGTGCAGCCCGGCGACGGAGTCCCGTACCTGCTGGGCGTGCTGCTCGGCGGCGGACACCATCTCGGTCGCGCGCCGGTCGGCCTCCTCGACCAGCCGGGTCGCCTCGGTCTGCGCGTCCTCCACCCGCTTGCGGGCCGAGGCCAGCAGTTCCTCGCTCTGCTCGCGGGCCCGCTCGCGCTCCTGGTCGGCCTCGGACCGCGCGGCGCCGAGCAGTTCCTCGGCCTCCCGGCGGCGCCTGGCCGCCTCCTCCTGGGCGGCGGCCAGCGTCTCGGACGCCTCGGCGCCGAGCCGCTCGGCGGCGGCCTGCGCCTCCGCGCGGACCCGGTCGGCGGTGTCCTGGGCCTCCGCCTTCAGCCGCTCCGCCTCGGCCGCGGCCTCCGAGCGCAGCCGTACCGCCAGGGCCTCGCCCTCGGCGCGCGAGGCGGACGCGTCCGACGCCGCCTCGGTGCGCAGCCGGTCGGCCTCGTCCTCGGCCTGCTGCTGGAGCGTGCGGATCCGCTCGGCCGCCTCGGTGCGCAGCCGCTCGATCTCCTCGGCGGCCTCCCGGCGGATCCGGGACGCCTCCTCCCGGGCCTCGCCGAGAGCCCGCTCGGCCGACGCCAGCCGCTCCTGGGCCTCCGCCTGCAGCCGGGACAGCTCCTCGGCGGCCTCGCCGCGCCGGGTCTCGACCGCCCGCTCGGTCTCCTCACGCAGTTCGCGCGCGGCCCGCTCGGCGTCCGCCTTCAGCGCGTCGGACTGCTCGACGACCTCCGCGCGGTGCCGCTCGGCCTCCTTGCGGGTGCGCTCCAGGGTCTCCTCGGCCTGCCGGCGCAGCGTGGTGGCCCGCTCGATCGCCTCGGTGCGCACCTTCTCGCTGTCCGAGGTCGCCTTCTGGCGCAGCTCGTCGGCGTCCGCCTTGGCCTTGGCGAGCAGCTCCTCGGCGGACTTGGCCGCCTCCTCGATCTGCGCCACGGCCTCCCGGCGCGCCTCGGCGCGGATCGACTCGCCCTCGGCGACCGCGTCGGCGCGCAGCTGCTCGGCCTCGCCGCGCAGCCGGCGGGCCTCCTCCTGCAGCTCGACCGTCTTGGCGCGGTACTCCTTGGTGTCGTCCTTCGCCGCGCCCTTGAGCTGCTCGGCGATGTCGTGCGCCTCGGCCCGCAGCCGGTCCGCCTCGGCCTCGGCCTCCCGGCGGATCCGCTCGGCCTCCTCGGCCGCGGCCCTGGTGGTCTTCTTGGCGTCCTCGGACGCCTTGTCGAGGACGTCCTCGGCGGTCCGGGCCGCCTTGGAGAGCTGGGTCGCCGTCTCCTCGGCGGTGACGCTGCGGGCCTTCTCGGCGGCCTCGGCGACGATCCTCTCGGCCTCGGCGCGCGCGTCCGCGACGAGCTGCTCGGCCTCGGACTTGGTGTTCTCGGCCTCCTTGGTGGCCTCCTCGACCAGCCGGGCGACCTGCTCCTTGGCGGTGCGGGTACGGGTCTCGTTGGCGGCCTCGGCGCCCGACAGCGTCTTGGCGGCCGCCTCCTTGGCCTCGGTGACGAGCTTCTCCGCCTCGGACTGAGCCTTGCGCAGCGCCTCCTCGGCATCCGCCAGGCGCTGCTCGGCGGCCCGGCTCAGCTCGGCGGACTGCCGGCGAGCGGCGTCCGACTCGCTGACGGTCGCGGTGCGGAGCTGCTCGGCGTGGTCGGTGGCCTCCTGGGCCTGCGTGGAAGCGGCGTTCAGCAGCCGCTCGGCGTCGGTGCGGGCGCGGCGCAGGATCTGCTCGGCCTCGGCCCGCGCGGCTTCCGCGTCGCTCTGCAGCCGCTCGCGGGCCTCCCGCGTCAGCCGTTCGGCCTCCGCGCGGGCGGCGGCCATGGCCTGCTCGGCCTCGGCCCGCGACTCGTCCAGCAGCCGGCGGGCCTGCGACTCGGTGCGGGCGCGCAGCTGCTCCGCCCACGCCACGTTCTCGTTGACGTGCGACTCGACGGTCTGCCGCCGCTCGGCCAGCTCCTGGTCGAGCTGCTGGCGGCGGGTGACCGCCTCCTGGTGCAGCTCGGCCTGCAGCCGGGCGGCCTGCTCGGCGTGCTCCTGCAGGATGCGCTGGGTCTGCGCGCGGGCCTGGCTCAGCTCCCGCTCGGCGTCCTGGCGCAGCTGATCGGCCTGCATCTGGGCGTTACGGAGCAACTGCTCGGCCTGATAGCCGATGTCACCGCCGTCGTAGGCGGGCCGGGTCATCAGGGTGCGGCGCGCCTCGTGCAGCTTGGCGCGCAGCACCTCGACCTGGTAGCCGAGGTCCTCGGCGTGCTGGATCGCCTTTTCCCGCTCGGTCCTCAGCCGCTTCATCTCGGCCTCGAACCGAGAGAGGTGGTCGACGTCAGCCGCCGGCTCTCGCTCCTGGCTCTCGTAGCCCCGCACTGCGCGGTCCCATCCGTCCCCTGGTCAGCTTCTCCAACGAGCTCCGTCCATCGGCCGAACGGGGCCCCCGGGGAATGGTGTCAGATCAACGGCGGAGCACGGGCTGCTGCCCCGACGCTCGTCCCCCGAAACCCGGACCCCGGCATGCGGCCGCCCCGGTTCTGAGGACGACCGCCCCCAACCCTACCGGCCCATATGTACGAGGGTCAGTGCTCAGGTGACTCAACTGGGGCCGAAGTGACCAGTTCTGTCAGGACACCGTGGCAATCCTTCGGGTGCAGGAAGGTGATCCGCGAGCCCATGGAGCCCCGCCGCGGCTCGTCGTACAGGACCCGTACGCCCTTGCCCCGCACGGACTCGGCGTCCGCGTCGACGTCCGCCGTGCCGAAGGCGATGTGGTGGACGCCCTCGCCGTTCTTCGCCAGCCACTTGCCGACCGCGGAGTCCTCGCGGGTCGGTTCCAGGAGCTGGAGGTAGGAGGCGCCGCCGTCGGACGTCTCGTTGATCTTGAGCATGGCCTCGCGCACGCCCTGTTCCTCGTTGACCTCGGTGTGGAACACCTCGAAGCCGTACGTGGACCGGTAGAACTCGACAGTGGCGTCGAGGTCGTGGCAGGCGATCCCGATGTGGTCGATTCGCGTCAGCATGGATTCAGTGCAACGCCACCGGCGTGGTTACGCAACGTGCGCGCGATCACACCGACGGGCCGATGACGGCACGGAGTGCCGCTCAGTACATTCGAAGTAAACCCTCGTTCACTCCTCGGCCGTGCAGGCCGGTAAGGGGATCGCAGCTCATGTCTTCTGGAACACCCGGTACGACCAGCTCGGTGATCGTCGCGGGCGCGCGTACGCCCATGGGGCGGCTGCTGGGCTCGCTGAAGTCCTTCTCGGGAGCCGACCTCGGCGGCTTCGCGATCAAGGCCGCCCTCGACCGTGCGGGAATCGGCGGCGACCAGGTCCAGTACGTGATCATGGGCCAGGTGCTGCAGGCCGGGGCGGGGCAGATCCCGGCCCGCCAGGCCGCGGTCAAGGCCGGCATCCCGATGAACGTCCCCGCGCTCACCGTCAACAAGGTGTGCCTGTCGGGTCTGGACGCGATCGCGCTGGCGGACCAGCTCATCCGCGCGGGTGAGTTCGACATCGTGGTGGCCGGCGGCCAGGAGTCCATGACCAACGCCCCGCACCTGCTGCCGAAGTCCCGCGAGGGCTACAAGTACGGCGCCGTCGAACTGCTGGACGCCATGGCGTACGACGGCCTGACCGACTCCTTCGAGAACATCGCCATGGGCGAGTCCACGGAGAAGCACAACACCCGCCTGGGCATCAAGCGCCCGGAGCAGGACGAGATCGCCGCCCTGTCCCACCAGCGGGCCGCCGCCGCGCAGAAGAACGGCATCTTCGAGGCCGAGATCACCCCGGTCGAGATCCCGCAGCGCAAGGGCGAGCCGGTCGTCTTCAGCAAGGACGAGGGCATCCGCGGCGACACCACCGCCGAGTCGCTCGGCAAGCTGCGGCCGGCCTTCGCCAAGGACGGCACGATCACCGCCGGGTCCTCCTCGCAGATCTCGGACGGCGCGGCCGCCGTGGTCGTGATGAGCAGGGCCAAGGCCGAGGAGCTGGGCCTTGAGTGGCTCGCCGAGATCGGCGCGCACGGCAATGTGGCCGGTCCGGACAACTCCCTGCAGTCCCAGCCGTCCAACGCCATTCGGCACGCCCTGAAGAAGGAGGGCCTGGAGGTCTCGGACCTCGACCTCATCGAGATCAACGAGGCCTTCGCGGCGGTCGCGGTCCAGTCAATGAAGGACCTCGGCGTTTCCACGGAAAAGGTGAACGTCAACGGCGGCGCGATCGCCCTGGGTCACCCGATCGGCATGTCCGGCGCCCGGCTCGTGCTGCACTTGGCGCTGGAGCTCAAGCGCCGGGGCGGCGGTGTCGGCGCGGCCGCGCTGTGCGGTGGCGGCGGCCAGGGCGACGCCCTGATCGTGCGGGTTCCGAAGGCCTGATTCCCCCCGTTGTGTCGGTGAAGTGAACGGAGCTGTTTGATGCAGGACGTCTCCTCTCTGGTGGCCCAGGCCAGGGAAGGCCGGCCGCGGGCCGTGGCCCGGCTGATCTCCCTGGTGGAGGGGGCGTCCCCGCAGCTCAGGGAGGTCATGGCCGCGCTCGCCCCGCTGACCGGCAACGCCTACGTGGTGGGCCTGACCGGCTCGCCCGGCGTCGGCAAGTCGACCTCCACCTCCGCCCTCGTCACGGCCTACCGCAAGCAGGGCAGGCGGGTCGGCGTCCTGGCCGTCGACCCGTCGTCGCCCTTCTCCGGGGGCGCCCTGCTGGGCGACCGCGTCCGGATGTCGGACCACGCCTCGGACCCCGGTGTCTACATCCGCTCGATGGCCACCCGCGGCCACCTGGGCGGCCTCGCGTGGGCGGCGCCCCAGGCGATCCGGGTCCTGGACGCGGCGGGCTGCGACGTGATCCTGGTGGAGACGGTCGGGGTCGGCCAGTCCGAGGTGGAGATCGCCTCCCAGGCGGACACCTCGGTGGTGCTGCTGGCCCCGGGCATGGGCGACGGCATCCAGGCGGCGAAGGCCGGCATCCTGGAGATCGGCGACGTCTACGTGGTCAACAAGGCCGACCGCGACGGCGCCGACGCGACGGCCCGCGAACTGAACCACATGCTGGGCCTGGGCGAGGCCCGCGGACCCGGTGACTGGCGTCCGCCCATCGTCAAGACGGTCGCGGCCCGCGCCGAGGGCGTGGACGAGGTGGTGGAGGCCCTGGAGAAGCACCGGGCCTGGATGGAGGAGCACGGCGTCCTCGCCGAGCGCCGCAGGGCACGCGCGGCCCGCGAGGTGGAGACCATCGCGGTCACGGCGCTTCGCGAGCGCATCGGGGACCTGCACGGCGACCGCCGGCTCAGCGCCCTCGCCGAGCGCATCGTGGCGGGTGGCCTCGACCCCTACCGCGCGGCGGACGAGCTGGTGGCGGGGCTGACGGAGGGCTGACCGCCGGACGCCCGGAGGCGGCCTCCGGGGCGCGGCTCGCGCCCCGGAACCCCCGCCCGGCTCAGGGGCGCCCCCGCTGTCCCCTCAGGTGCTCGGCGATCGGCCTGAGCGCCTTGTCCAGTTCGGTCAGCGCGTCCGGCGACAGCAGGTCTATGAAGTGCCTGCGCACCGACGCCACGTGGTGCGGAGCGACCTTCCGCATCGTCGCCATGCCGTGGTCCGTCAGCACCGCGTAGAGCCCGCGCCGGTCGGACTCGCAGTTCTCGCGCCGCACCAGGTTCGCGTTCTCCATCCGCGTGATCTGGTGCGAGAGCCGGCTCTTCGACTGCATCGTGGCGGACGCCAGGTCGCTCATGCGCATCCGCACGTCGTCCGACTCGGAAAGATTCACGAGAATCTCGTAGTCGTTCATCGTCAGGCCGAACGGCTGCAGATCTCTCTCGAGCTGGTACGTCAACAGCCTGTTGACCTCCAGGTGGGTGCGCCAGGCGCACTGCTCCGCATCGGTCAGCCAGCGCGTGGCCGTCTCGGTCTCCATGAATGAAGTCTACCTAAGAAGTTGAATGACGAACTACTTCGGATGGTGTGACGGTGCGCACGCGTTCGAGCCGTCACACTCCGCAGACTACCGCTCACAGCCCGAAGCGACGCTGGAGGTCCCCGAGCTGTCCGGGAAGGCGCGGTGTGCCCGCCGATTGCGGACCGTGTCCACCCGGTACCGCACCGCCACCGCCGGGAACGCCCGGTTCCGGCGGAACCGCCCCGATCGCCTGCTCCGCCATCAGCGTCTCACTCGACTGGAGCAGGACCGTCCCGGCGCCGACGAACTCGAACTGGTGCTCCTCACCGGAAGCCCCGCCCAGGCCCGTCATCGCACGTAGACCGCCCATCACACCCGTCAGATACCCGTGGTCGTAGTGATGACACGGTGACGGACAGTCGGCCCACCCGACCAGCGCCTGAGGGTCCACCCGGATCGGGGGTTCCATGAACACCACCGGACCGTTAGATGCGGCCACGAACTTTCCGGTTCCGATGAGTGTCAGAAAACCCGGCACGATCGACTGTTTGAGCGACAGACTTGGCTGAAAAGCGAGCAGATTGCCCGCGCGAATGGTCAAGTTCCCGTCGTCCAGGTCGAAGGAGTTGACGTCGAAGGCCCGGTCGGCCAGCAGCATCTTCCCCGAGCCGGCCGCCACGACCCAGTCGCTCGCGTGCAGTGGCGAATGGAACGACGTGCGGACGAGCCGGTCGAGCCGGCCGTGCCCGATGCCGTTGAACTCGATCGCCCCGTAGTAGGCGATCATCTTCCCCTTCTGCAGGAACCACTCCCCGCCCTTGAGCTCGACGCAGAACGTGTACTTGTTCACGTTGTCGTCGGCGGGCAGGGACACCGGGTCGTGCACCACCGGGCCGCCGGGTGCTCCGTACGCGCTCACAGCTTCTCCTCCGAGGCCTGGACGTAGACCGTGCCGCTGCCGCTCAGCTCGAGCTGGAACGCCTCGCCGGAGCCGCGGCCCACCATGTCGCGCCAGCCGAGCGCGGTGGACAGCCGGTTGCGCACGTCGCCGTGGTGGGCGACGTAGGCCTGCGGGTCCACGTGCACCGGGCGCTGCGGGGTGATCGGGATCTCGAAGACGCCGCCGTGCGCCATCACGGCCACCGCGCCCTGGCCCTGGAGGGTGGTGGTGAACAGGCCCTGCCCGGTGACCTGGCCCCGCACCAGGCCCATCACCCCGCCCTGGGACCCCATGAACATCGTGCCCTGGCGGAGCGTGCCCTCGAAGGCGAGCAGCCGGTCGGCCTCCACGTAGAGGGTGTCGCCGGTGAGGGCGATGACGTGGACGTGGTGGCCGCCGTGCCCGAAGAAGACCGTGCCGCTGCCCTCGACGGACATCAGCGGGGTCGCCTCGCCGGCCACCCGGCGCCCGATCATGGACATCAGCCCGCCCTGGCCGCCCTGGACGCTGGGGGTGAAGGACACCTCGCCCCGGTAGGCGAGCATCGCCCCGCGCTGGCTGAACAGCCGCCGGCCGGGCAGCACGGTGGCCTCGACCATCTTGTCGTTGATCTCCCGGAAGGTCATCTCACAGGTCCCCCGCGATCGTGTTGCGCTCGCTCGGCTGGACGTAGACCAGCCCGTCGCCCTCGAAGCGGATCTGGAAGGCCTCGCCGCCGCCCTCCCCGAAGAGGGTGCGGAACGTCACACCGGACTGGAAGCTCTGCCGGACGTGGCCCTGGTGGGCGATGTAGGCGCCCGGGTCGACGGTCAGCGGGTACTGCGGGCTGACTCGGAGCACCACCGCCGGGCCGTCCGACATGATGGCCGCCTGTCCGTGGCCCTCCACGGTCGTCGTGAACAGCCCGTTGCCCTGCGAGGCGCCGCGCAGCCCGGTGAACGTCGTGCCCGTGCGCAGCCCCGCGTCGGTCGCCAGCAGGTTGCTCGACTCGACGTGGAGCTTGTCACCCTGCAGGCGTACCAGGTTGATCTCCGAGGCCCGGTCCGCGAACCAGCAGGTCCCCTGCCCTCTCACCTCCATCACCGTCATCTGCTCGCCGGTGAGCCGCCGGGTCACCATCCCGCGCAGCCCCTCGCCGCCGCCGCTCAGCTTCTTGAAGGCCATCTGCCCGTCGTACGCGACCATCGAGCCGTTCTTCGCCTTGACGGCGTCCCCGGTCATGTCGACGGCGAGCACCTTGCTTCCCTGGAGTCGGAACATCGCCACGCAGGGAAAGTAGCGGCGAGCCGGGTGGCGGGAACAGGGCCCGGGGGTGGAGAAACGACCCTGAACGCACCCCTAGGGCCGTCGTTTGCCAGAATGGACCGCAGCTTGTGCGTGTGTTCACAAAGCAGCCGGCCCGTCGTCGCAACTCCCACCGAAGGTGATCCGTGGACATCAAGACCGCCTCAGCCCTCCGCCGTCTCCGCCTGGTCTCCGCGCCGGAGGCCGTGTCCTTCCTGGTCCTGCTCGTCTGCTCGGTGCTGAAGCGGACCACGGACTTCAACGCGGTGCCGGTGATGGGCGCGGTCCACGGCGTGCTGTTCGTCCTGTACGTGCTCTTCTGGGCGGACGCCTGGAACCGCGCCAAGTGGGGCTTCGGCACCGCCGCCCTCTACTTCGTCCTCTCCGTGCTGCCCACCGGCGGCTTCTTCGCGGAGCGCAGGCTGCGCCGCGAGGCCGAGAACGCCGTCATCGCCGCCCGCGCCCGCAAGGAAGGGGTCGTGAACGCATGATCGTCGCCTTCTCCGTGACGCCCCTAGGCGTCGGCGAGGACGTGGGGGAGTACGTCGCCGACGCCGTCCGTGTGGTCCGCGAGTCCGGGCTGCCGAACCGCACCGACGCCATGTTCACCTCGGTCGAGGGGGAGTGGGACGAGGTCATGGACGTCGTCCGGCGGGCCGTGGCCGCGGTGGAGGCGCGGGCGCCGCGCGTCTCGCTCGTCCTCAAGGCGGACATCCGGCCCGGTGTGACCGACGGCCTCACCGCCAAGGTGGAGACCGTGGAACGGCACCTCGCGGGCTGATCCGTCCCGCGTCCCGGCCCCCGGGTGACCGAAAGCCGAGACGGGGCTGACCGGCATATGACCGGCCGGTAGGGTCTGCTGACGTGCCCAAGCCTCTCAGCCTCCCCTTCGACCCCATCGCACGCGCCGACGAGCTCTGGACGCAGCGCTGGGGGAACGTGCCCGCGATGGCCGCGATCACCTCGATCATGCGGGCGCAGCAGATCCTGCTGGCCGAGGTCGACGCGGTGGTCAAGCCGTACGGACTGACCTTCGCGCGCTACGAGGCACTGGTGCTGCTCACCTTCTCGAAGGCCGGCGAGCTGCCGATGTCCAAGATCGGCGAGCGGCTGATGGTGCACCCCACCTCGGTGACGAACACCGTGGACCGGCTGGTCAGGTCCGGTCTGGTGGCCAAGCGGCCCAACCCCGCCGACGGCCGCGGCACGCTCGCCGTCATCACCGACAAGGGCCGCGAGGTGGTCGACGCGGCCACCCGCGACCTGATGGCGATGGACTTCGGCCTCGGCGCCTACGACGCCGAGGAGTGCGCGGAGATCTTCGCCATGCTGCGCCCGCTGCGGATCGCGGCACACGACTTCGACGAGGGGTGACCCGGGGCAAGATCTCCCGCAACGGGCGGTTACGCTCGACGGCATGAAGAAGAGCGTGCTGACCCGCTACCGCGTCCTGGCCTACGTCACCGGTGTGCTGCTGGTGCTGCTGTGCCTGAGCATGATCGCGAAGTACGGGCTGGACATGGACGGTGCCGCCGACGTCACCCGGGTCGTCGCCATCGCGCACGGCTGGCTGTACGTCGTCTACCTGGTCTTCGCCTTCGACCTGGGCTCCAAGGCGAAGTGGCCGGTCGGCAAGCAGCTCTGGGTGCTGCTCGCGGGCACGATCCCGACGGCCGCCTTCTTCGTCGAGCGCCGGATCAGCCGCGAGCTGGACGGCAAGGTCGCGGGCCCGGCCCCGGCCGTCGCCAAGGCCTAGCCCAGGGTCTCCGGCACCGGGTCTCCGGAACCGCCGTACGGCACCCGTACGGCGGTGTTCTCCCAGCCGTGACACGGTTGCCATCGACATTTACTAGGACGTCCAAGTAAATTCGACGGTATGGACGCTCACGCCATCGAGGAAGGCCGCCGGCGCTGGCAGGCCCGTTACGACGCCGCGCGCAAGCGCGACGCAGACTTCACCACGCTCTCCGGCGATCCCGTGGAGCCGGTGTACGGACCCCGGCCCGGGGACGCGTACGAGGGATTCGAGCGCATCGGGTGGCCCGGGGAGTACCCCTTCACGCGCGGGCTCCACCCGACCGGCTACCGCGGGCGCACCTGGACGATCCGGCAGTTCGCCGGGTTCGGCAACGCCGAGCAGACCAACGAGCGCTACAAGATGATCCTCGCCGCGGGCGGCGGCGGCCTGTCCGTGGCCTTCGACATGCCGACGCTCATGGGGCGCGACTCCGACGACCCCCGCTCGCTCGGTGAGGTCGGGCACTGCGGCGTCGCGATCGACTCGGCCGCCGACATGGAGGTCCTGTTCAAGGACATCCCGCTCGGGGACGTGACCACCTCCATGACCATCAGCGGTCCCGCGGTGCCCGTCTTCTGCATGTACCTGGTCGCCGCCGAGCGGCAGGGCGTCGCCCCGTCGGTCCTCAACGGCACGCTGCAGACCGACATCTTCAAGGAGTACATCGCGCAGAAGGAGTGGCTCTTCCAGCCGGAGCCCCATCTGCGTCTGATCGGCGACCTGATGGAGTACTGCGCGGCCGGCATCCCCGCCTACAAGCCGCTGTCCGTCTCCGGCTACCACATCCGCGAGGCCGGGGCCACGGCCGCGCAGGAGCTGGCATACACGCTCGCCGACGGCTTCGGCTACGTCGAGCTGGGCCTCAGCCGCGGCCTCGACGTGGACGTCTTCGCGCCCGGCCTGTCCTTCTTCTTCGACGCGCACGTCGACTTCTTCGAGGAGATCGCCAAGTTCCGCGCGGCCCGGCGGATCTGGGCCCGGTGGATGCGGGACGTGTACGGCGCGAAGAGCGAGAAGGCGCAGTGGCTGCGGTTCCACACGCAGACCGCGGGCGTCTCGCTGACCGCACAGCAGCCGTACAACAACGTGGTGCGCACCGCCGTGGAGGCGCTGGCCGCCGTGCTCGGCGGCACCAACTCCCTGCACACCAACGCGCTGGACGAGACGCTGGCGCTGCCCAGCGAGCAGGCCGCCGAGATCGCGCTGCGCACCCAGCAGGTGCTGATGGAGGAGACCGGCGTCGCCAACGTCGCCGACCCGCTGGGCGGTTCCTGGTACGTCGAGCAGCTCACGGACCGGATCGAGGCGGACGCGGAGAAGATCTTCGAGCAGATCAAGGAGCGCGGGCTCAGGGCTCACCCGGACGGGCGGCACCCCATCGGGCCGATCACCTCCGGGATCCTGCGCGGGATCGAGGACGGCTGGTTCACCGGCGAGATCGCCGAGTCCGCGTTCCGCTACCAGCAGGCGCTGGAGAAGGGCGAGAAGCGGGTCGTGGGCGTCAACGTCGCCACCGGATCGGTGACCGGGGACCTGGAGATCCTGCGGGTCAGCCACGAGGTGGAGCGGGAGCAGGTCCGCGTCCTGGGCGAGCGGAAGACGGCGCGGGACGAGGCCGCGGTGCGCTCCGCGCTGGAGGCGATGCTGTCGGCCGCGCGCTCCGGGGCCAACATGATCGAGCCGATGCTGGACGCCGTACGGGCGGAGGCGACCCTCGGCGAGATCTGCGGCGTGCTGCGGGACGAGTGGGGGGTGTACACGGAACCGGCGGGGTTCTAGCCGCCGTCACAGCCGCCGCCCGCCGCGGGTGTCACCGGGGCCGGGTCCTCGGCCGTCCGGCCGGACCGGCCCACCGCCTGGCGGTACGGCCCGGTCCGCCCCGGCGGTAGGGCCCGGTCCGCCCCGGCGGTCCGGGCTAGGCCGCGCCGCCGTCCGGCTGCGTGGTCAGGCCGAGCAGCAGCACCCGGGTGAAGTCGTGCACCCAGGCCCGGTCCGCCGGCTTGCCGCTCACCAGGGTGCGGTGCACCACCGCGCCCGCCACCATGTCGAAGATCAGGTCCACCGTGCGGGACGACTCCGCCGGATCCGGCTCGGGCGGGAGTTCGCCGCGCCGCTGGGCCCGGGCGCGGCCCTCCAGGACCAGGCGCAGCTGCCGGTCCACGATCGAGGCGCGGATCCGCTCGCGCAGCGCGTCGTCCCGGGTCGCCTCCGCGACCACCGCCATCAGGCCACTTCTGGCCTCCGGGCGGGCCAGGATCGCGGCGAACTGCAGGACCACGCCCTCGATGTCGGCGGCCAGGCTGCCGCTGTCGGGCAGTTCGAGCTCGTCGAACAGCTCCGCGACCGCGTCCACCACCAGTTCGTTCTTGCCCGCCCAGCGCCGGTAGAGCGTCGTCTTGGCGACCCCGGCCCGCAGGGCCACGTCGCTCAGGGTCAGCTTCGACCAGCCCAGTTCCACCAGGGCCTCCCGTGTGGCGGCCAGGATCGCGGCGTCCGCGGTGGCGCTGCGCGGGCGTCCGGTACGGCTGGCGGGACGGCGGCTCTGCATGCCCCGACCATAACCGGCGGAAACTGTGCGGTCGTGAGGGAGATCACCGGGGACCGGTGTCGCGGGACCCGTGCCGGGCATTACGCTACGGGTCGTAGCGAAAGCTCGTGAGGGACGTACACGGGCGACTGCCACCGGCGTGGGGTGGGGACCCGGCGCCGGGCACTCGCTTTTTTCTTCAGGCGCCGGAACAGGGGAGGATAGACGCATGCAGCCACGGAACATGTCCATGAGCGGCGTGGTCGACCTCGCCGCGGTGAAGGCGGCCCAGGAGGCCAAGGCCAAGGCCGAGCAGACGCGCGCCGAAGCCGCCCGGCAGGGCGGCGCGGGGGCCGTCTCCCCGGCCGACCTAGTCATCGACGTCGATGAGGCGGGATTCGAGCGGGATGTCCTGCAGCGGTCCGCCGAAGTGCCGGTCGTCATCGACTTCTGGGCCGAGTGGTGTCAGCCCTGCAAGCAGCTGAGCCCGGTCCTGGAGCGACTGGCCGTCGAGTACAACGGGCGCTTCCTGCTCGCCAAGATCGATGTCGACGCCAACCAGATGCTGATGCAGCAGTTCGGGGTCCAGGGGATCCCGGCCGTCTTCGCCGTCGTGGCGGGACAGGCGCTGCCCCTCTTCCAGGGCGCCGCAGGCGAACAGCAGATCCGCCAGACCCTCGACCAGCTGGTGCAGGTCGCCGAGGAGCGCTTCGGGCTGACCGGCCTGACCGTCGACCCGGACGCCGCGCCCGGCGCCGCCGTGCCGCAGGAGGCGCCGGCGGGACCGTACGACGCGCTGCTCGAGGCCGCCGTACAGGCGCTGGACGCGGGGGACCTGGGCGGCGCCGTCCAGGCGTACCGGAACGTGCTGAGCGACGACCCGGGCAACACGGAGGCCAAACTCGGCCTCGCGCAGGCCGAGTTGCTGCAGCGGGTGCAGGACATGGACCCGCAACTGGTGCGCAAGGAGGCCGCCGAGAAGCCGGGCGACGTGGACGCGCAGATCGCGGCCGCCGACCTGGACCTCGTCGGCGGTCACGTCGACGACGCCTTCGGGCGGCTCATCGACGCCGTGCGGCGCACCGCGGGCGAGGACCGGGACGCGGTACGCCGCCGCCTGCTGGAGCTGTTCGAGGTCGTGGGGCCGGAGGACCCGCGCGTGGTCGGGGCCCGACGGGCCCTCGCCCGGGCTCTGTTCTGACCAGTCGCTAAACGCCGCGGCATGTGATGCCGAGGTGAAAACTTCGCCGACGAGGCGTCAGGGCGGTCGCACTTTGCCAAAACTTGGCAATTGCGGCCGCTGTTACTCCGAGTAAATCGAAGCCGTTGATCTGTCTGGATTCGTCCAAGGATCAACGGCTTTGCTCTGCCCCTGGCTGCCACCCAGCGTCGCCCTTCGAGACCGCTGGGTCGTTGTTCGGTTATCCGGCCGTTACTAGCCAGTAACGAACCCCCTTGTGCCGAGGCCGAGAATGCACCACGATCGGCGACGCTCGGTCCATTCCCGTACCCCCGGCAGCCGGCCGGGTCGAGGGAGACTCTGGGTCCCCACCGAGCAGAGCCGGCGGCAGTGGCGCCGGCTCTAGGACAGGGGGGTCTTCGCCGCACGGCGAAGCCTGTCCAGAAGGTTGTGCGTGATGCGTGTCAGGCGCGACCAGTGGTTGTCGCTCGGGGGTGATCGCCGGTGGTTCGGGCGCGGTTCGTGCCTGATGAGTACGGGCGCTCTCCTTTCCGAGGACGTAGCACTTCTCCCATCCCTGCCCGGCTGAGCCGCCGATAGGGGCGAGCCGGGCCAGGAGATGTACGTCCGAGAAGGAGGAAATATGGAGTCCCAGGTGCGTGGCGGGACCAGATGGAAGCGGTTCGCTGTGGTCATGGTGCCCAGCATGGCCGCGACGGCAGCGATAGGCGTGGCGCTGGCGCAGGGCGCCCTCGCCGCGTCGTTCAGCGTGTCGGGTCAGTCGTTCAAGGTGACGGCCGACAAGCTCGTCGGCAACGGGTTCGCCCAGTACGGCGCGATCGACTCGGGCAAGACCCTCAAGGGTGAGGACGAGAATCACCCGGTCGCGGTCTCGGCCTTCAAGAAGGCCACGATCAACAACATGTGCCAGTCGGTCGTGACGCCCACGCCGATCGGCAACGTGAGCCTGCTCCTGAAGGCGGGCGGCGGTTCCAAGCCGGTTGAGGCCGACAACCTCTACATCGACGTGGCCGACCTCAACGCCGACGCCGTCTTCAACAACATCGACATCGGTGTTGCGGCCAAGGACGCCAGCAAGGGTCCGGGCATGAAGGGCAACGGCGAGCAGGCCAACCCGTTCGGCTTCGCCCAGCAGGCCGACTCGGCCACGCTGACCGACGTGAAGCAGACGGCGTGGGCGACCACAGCCGGAACCTTCAAGCTCAGCGGCCTGAAGATGTCGCTGTCTATGGGTACGCACGAGTGCTACTAGGCACTCGCTGACGGGCGGGGGGCCGACGGCGCCCCGCCCGTCCACACTCCGGCCGCGTGTTCACACGCGGCACTCATCACCACCACAGCAACGCCGCACCAGGGAGCTGTTTTCCATGAGCGCCGAGACTCCTGCCGCCGAACCCGGCGAGTTCACCCGCCGCAGGCTGCAGTTCCGCGCCTGGCGGGGCACCCGGCCGTTCTGGGCCGGCCTCTTCGTCCTGCTCAGCGGCTTTCCGATCATGTACTTCCCGTACGCACATCTCCAGCTCGGTCACCTGACCCTGGCGATGGCGACCACGGCGGGAGCCGGATCCCTGATCATCGGCGTACTGCTCGTCGTCCTCGGCCTCAGCCTCTGGTTCCAGAAGCACGTACGGACCTTCGCGGGCGTCGCCGCGATCCTGCTCGGGCTGGTGTCCCTGCCCGTGTCCAACTTCGGCGGCTTCATCGTCGGCTTCCTGTTCGCCCTCGTCGGCGGTGCGATGGCCGTGTCGTGGGTGCCGGGCTCGCCGGCCGCGCCGGAGGGTGCGGAGGGTCCCGGCACGGGGCGGTCGGACACCCCCGGGTCCTGGCTGGACAAGACGCCGGACGCGGGCACCGTGAACGAGTCGAACGACCTGTCAGGAACGAGCCCGGCCAACGGGGCGAACGGGAGGCACAGTGCCGGCTGACGAGGTGACCCACGGGGCCGATGTGGACGGATCCCGTGCGAGAACCGGTCCCCGCCACGCGGCACCCAGGCGGCCGCTGTTCACCAGGTTCCACATGCCCGCCGGCAAGGCGATCGCCTCCGTGGCGATGCCCACCGCCGTCATCGTGGGCATGGGCTTCACGTCGACGCTCGCCCTCGCCGACAACGGCACGGCGACGTCCAACAGCCAGAAGGCGGCGGAGTACAAGGACTGCGTCGACGCGCTGAAGGACGCGGGGAAGGCCTCGGCCTCGCCGTCGCCGTCCGCGAGCGAGTCCACGGACACCGCGACGCCGGCCCCCACGGCGTCCGCCGGGGCCAAGGACAAGGGCGGGACCAAGGCCACGCAGGCCCCGGGTGGGCCCTCCTCGTCGGATTCAGGTTCCGACGATGAGCCCGCGCCCGAGCCCACGGCGACGTCCGGCTCCTCCGGCTCCGGTTCGGGCTCCGGGTCCGGCGGCGGCACGGCGACGCCGTCCCCGTCGGCGACCAAGAGCACCGGCGGTGTGCTGGGCACGCTCGGCGACACGCTCGGGGACATCCTCACCGGCGGCAAGCAGGACTCCGGCACGTCCACGAGCCCGGAGCCGTCGGCGTCCCCGTCGGCTTCGTCCTCCGCCGCCGGCGAGGGCGGCGCGGCCGGCACGGTCAAGGACACCGTCGAGAAGACGACCAAGACCGTCACGGACACCGTCAAGGACACCACCGGCAAGGTCTCCGAGACGGCCGGTGACACCGCCAAGACGGCCGGGGACGCCGCCAAGACGGTCGAGGACACCACGAAGGCGGCCGGGGACGCGGCCGGGTCGGCGACGCCCAGCCCGTCCGCGAGCGCCACGACGTCCCCCGACGACTGCCCGGCGGCCACCGACGCCGAGAGCGGCGTCGACAACAAGGTGCCGGTGGCGGACGACCCCTGGTACCTGGACGCCAGCTCGCTGACGCTGAAGGGCGCCGACTACAAGGGCATAGTCGAGGTCAGGACGGCCAACGGCACCACCAAGAAGGTGCTGAAGTACGTCATCTCGGGCGGTACGGACATCGGCGACCTGCACCAGACGGTGAAGGACAAGCGGGCCGGCAAGACGTACCACGTGCAGGCGGCCAAGGGCTCGACGTCCACCATCACCGGCGGCGACACGGTGATGTACACCGAGAGCATCTCCGGCAACCTGCTGGGGCTGATCCCGGTCACGTTCAGCCCGGACAGCCCGCCGCCGCTGAACATCCCGCTGATCTACATGACCAAGGTGCACGTGGTCCAGGCGGCCCAGTTCGGCGGCGACCTGCACGTGCCCGGCATGCACCTGTACACCACCGACTGAGCGTTTCGACAAGCCCGTTCGGGAGCCGCGCACAGAGCTGAGGGCGCCCCCTGTCGCAGGGGGCGCCCTCAGTGCTCGCCGGGCCTCGGGCGGGTCGTCAGTCGACCTAGCCGCCCAGGTGGTGCACCCGGACCATGTTGGTGGTGCCGGGGACGCCGGGGGGCGAGCCGGCGGTGATGATCACCGTGTCACCGGGGTTGAAGCGGTGGAGCTTGGCCAGCTCCTGGTCCACCATGTCGACCATCTCGTCGGTGCTGTTGACGAAGGGCACGATGTGGGACTCCACGCCCCAGCTCAGGGTGAGCTGGTTGCGGGTGCCCTCGTCGGTGGTGAAGGCCAGGATCGGCTGGGCCGCGCGGTAGCGGGACAGCCGGCGGGCGGTGTCACCGGACTTGGTGAAGGCGATCAGGCCCTTGCCGCCGAGGAAGTCGGCGATCTCGGCGGCGGCACGGGCGACCGAGCCGCCCTGCGTGCGCGGCTTCTTGCCGGGGACGAGCGGCTGCAGGCCCTTGGAGAGCAGTTCCTCCTCGGCCGCTTTGACGATCTTCGACATCGTCTTGACCGTCTCGACCGGGTAGGCGCCCACCGAGGACTCCGCCGACAGCATGACCGCGTCCGCGCCGTCCAGGATCGCGTTGGCCACGTCGGAGGCCTCGGCGCGGGTCGGGCGGGAGTTGGTGATCATCGACTCCATCATCTGGGTCGCCACGATCACCGGCTTGGCGTTGCGCCGGCACAGCTCGATCAGGCGCTTCTGCACCATCGGGACCTTCTCGAGCGGGTACTCGACGGCCAGGTCGCCGCGGGCCACCATCACGCCGTCGAACGCCATCACGACGTCCGTCATGTTCTCGACCGCCTGCGGCTTCTCCACCTTGGCGATCACCGGGACCCGGCGGCCCTCCTCGTCCATCACCCGGTGCACGTCGTGCACGTCCTTGGCGTCCCGGACGAAGGAGAGGGCGACCATGTCGCAGCCCATGCGGAGGGCGAAGCGCAGGTCGTCGACGTCCTTCTCGGACAGCGCGGGCACGTTCACCGCGGTGCCGGGCAGGTTGATGCCCTTGTGGTCGGAGACCACGCCGCCCTCGATGACGATCGTCCGCACCCGGGGGCCCTCGACGTCCAGGACCTTCAGCTCGACGTTGCCGTCGTTGATCAGG
Organism: Streptomyces sp. NPDC056580; assembly: GCF_042793175.1. Taxonomy (NCBI): domain Bacteria; kingdom Bacillati; phylum Actinomycetota; class Actinomycetes; order Kitasatosporales; family Streptomycetaceae; genus Streptomyces; species Streptomyces sp. NPDC056580. The sequence continues at coordinate 90,873 of NZ_JBHTVE010000009.1, forward strand.
ATCTGGTCGCCGCGCGAGACGTCGCCCGGCAGGCCCTTGTAGGTCGTCCCGCAGATGTGCTTGTCGCCCGGGACGTCCTCGGTGGTGATGACGAACTCGTCACCCCGCTCGAGTTCGACCGGGCCCTCGGCGAAGGTCTCCAGGCGGATCTTCGGGCCCTGCAGGTCGGCGAGGACGCCGATGGCCCGGCCGGTCTCCTTGGACGCGGCCCGGACGCGGTCGTACCGCGCCTGGTGCTCGGCGTGGGAGCCGTGGCTGAAGTTGAAGCGGGCCACGTTCATACCCGCCTCGATCATGGCGACGAGCATCTCGTGGGAGTCGACCGCGGGGCCGAGAGTACAGACGATTTTCGAACGGCGCATGGGGCGATCCTATCGGTTTGTTTCGCTGCGGAATATTCCGTCTGGCGGAAGATACAAATGGGCGGTCATGCGCTCAGGCGTGTTACTCCGGTGTATTGCTCAGCTCTTCTTTCCGACCAGTTCGTAGGTCTGCGTCGCGATCTCCAGTTCCTCGTCGGTCGGCACCACCGCGACCGCCACCCGGGCGGACGCGGGCGAGATCAGCCGCGGTTCCCGGCCGCGCGACGCGTTCAGCCCGCCGTCGACCGCCAGGCCCAGCGGTTCGAGTCCGGCGATGGCCGCCTCGCGCACCGCCGCCGCGTTCTCGCCCACCCCGGCCGTGAACGCCACCGCGTCCACCCGGCCGAGCACCGCGAAATAGGCGCCGATGTACTTCTTGAGCCGGTGAATGTAAATGTCGAAGGCGAGGGCGGCCTCTTCGTCGCCCTCGTCGACCCGGCGGCGGATCTCCCGCATGTCATTGTCCCCGCACAGACCGAACAGACCGCTCCTCTTGTTGAGAAGACCGTCGATCTCGTCCATGGACATTCCGCCGACGCGGGCCAAATGGAAGATGACCGCCGGATCCAGATCACCGGATCGCGTACCCATCACCAGCCCCTCCAAAGGCGTGAGCCCCATCGAGGTGTCCACACAGCGGCCCTTCTCGACGGCGGACGCGGAGGCGCCGTTGCCCAGGTGCAGCACGATGACGTTCACCTCCGAGGGGTCCTTGCCCAGCAGCCGCGCGGTCCGGCGGGAGACGTAGGCGTGCGAGGTGCCGTGGAACCCGTAGCGGCGGATGCGATGCCGGTCCGCGATCCTCGGGTCGATCGCGTAGCGCGCCGCGGACTCCGGCATCGTCGTGTGGAATGCGGTGTCGAAGACCGCGACCTGGGGCAGGTCCGGGCGCAGCGCCGTCGCGGTGCGGATGCCGGTGAGGTTGGCCGGGTTGTGCAGCGGCGCGACCGGGATCAGCCGCTCGATCTCGGTGAGCACCGCGTCGTCGATCAGGGTCGGCTCGGTGAAGAACATGCCGCCGTGCACCACGCGGTGCCCGACCGCGGCCAGCTCGGGCGAGTCCAGGCCCACGCCGTCCCGGGACAGCTCCTCTGCCACGGCCTTCAGCGCCGCGTCGTGGTCGGCGATCGGCCCGTTCTGCTCCCGGGTCTCGCCGCTCATGACGCAGGTGTGCTCCAGCCGCGAGGTCTGCTCGCCGATCCGCTCGACCAGCCCCGCCGCCAGCCGGCTGCTGTCCCGCATGTCCAGGAGCTGGTACTTCACCGACGAGGAGCCGGAGTTGAGGACGAGGACTCGGGTCGGGGTGGTCACAGCTCGGCCGCCTTCTCGCTGGGGGTCTGGGCCTGGATCGCCGTGATGGCGACGGTGTTGACGATGTCCTGGACGAGCGCGCCCCGGGACAGGTCGTTGACCGGCTTGCGCAGGCCCTGCAGCACCGGGCCGACCGCGACGGCGCCGGCCGAGCGCTGCACGGCCTTGTAGGTGTTGTTGCCGGTGTTCAGGTCCGGGAAGATCAGCACGGTGGCCTGCCCGGCGACCTCGGAGCCGGGCAGTTTGGTGGCGGCCACGGAGGGCTCCACGGCCGCGTCGTACTGGATGGGCCCCTCGATCTTCAGGTCGGGGCGCCGCGCCCGCGCCAGCTCGGTGGCCTGGCGCACCTTGTCCACGTCGGCGCCCGAGCCGGAGGTGCCCGTGGAGTACGACAGCATCGCGATCCTCGGCTCCACCCCGAACCGCGCGGCGGTGACCGCCGACTCGACGGCGATGTCCGCGAGCTGCTCGGCGTTCGGGTCGGGGTTGACCGCGCAGTCGCCGTAGACCAGCACCTTGTCGGCGAGGCACATGAAGAAGACGGAGGAGACGATCGAGGAATCCGGTTTCGTCTTGATGATCTCGAACGCCGGCCGGATGGTGGCGGCGGTGGAGTGCACCGAGCCGGACACCATGCCGTCGGCCAGGCCCTCCTGCACCATCAGGGTGCCGAAGTAGTTCACGTCCGACACGACGTCGTAGGCCAGCTCCACGGTCACGCCGCGGTGGGCGCGCAACTGGGCGTACCGCTCGGCGAACGCGTCGCGCAGCTCGGAGGTGGCCGGGTCGATCACCTGGCTGTCGCCCAGGTCTATGCCCAGGTCGGCGGCCTTCTTGCGGATCGTGTCGGCCGGGCCGAGCAGGGTCAGGTCGCACACGCCCCGGCGCAGCAGCACCTCGGCCGCGTGCAGCACCCGCTCCTCGGACCCCTCCGGCAGCACGACCCGGCGCCGGTCCGCGCGGGCCTGCTCCAGGAGCTTGTGCTCGAACATCATCGGGGTCACCCGGTCGCTGCTCGGGGCGGAGACGCGGCGCGCGAGGTCCGCGCTGTCCGCGTACCGCTCGAACAGGCCGAGCGCGGTCTCCGCCTTGCGCGGGGTGGCCGCGGTCATCTTCCCCTCCATGGAGAAGAGCCGCTCGGCGGTGGGGAAGCTGTTGCCGGGCACGCAGATCACCGGGGTGCCCGGGGCGAGCCGGGCGGCCAGCGTGAGGATCTCCTCGCTCGGCACCTCGTTCAGGGTGAGCAGCACCCCGGCTATCGGCGGGGTCCCTGCGCTGTGCGCGGCCAGCGAGCCGACGACCAGGTCGGCGCGGTCGCCCGGGGTCACGACCAGGCAGCCCGGGGTCAGCGCGGTGAGGAGGTTGGGCAGCATCGCGCCGCCGAAGACGAAGTCCAGCGCGTCCCGGGCCAGCCCGGAGTCGTCGCCGAGCAGCACCCGGGCGTCGAGGGCCTGGGCGATCTGCGCGACCGTGGGCGCGGACAGCGCGGGCTCGTCGGGCAGCACGTACACGGGCACCGGAAGCCGGTCCGTGAGCCGCCTCGCGATCTCGTCGCGGTCCTCGCGGTCCACCCGGTTGGCGACCATGGCGAGCACGTCGCAGCCGAGCCCGTCGTACGCCCGGAACGCGTTGCGGATCTCCGCGCGCACCGAGTCGGCGGGCTGCCCGCGGCCGCCCACCACCGGGAGCACGGACGCGCCGAACTCGTTGGCCAGGCGGGCGTTCAGGGAGAGTTCGTCGGGGAGCTGGGTGGCGGCGAAGTCGGTGCCGAGGACCAGGACGACGTCGTAGTCACGGGCCACCAGGTGGAAGCGGTCGACCAGGGTGGAGACCAGTTCGTCGGTGCCCTGCTCGGCCTGGAGCGCGGACGCCTCGACGTAGTCCATGCCGTAGACGGTGGCCGGGTCCTGCGAGAGCCGGTAGCGCGACCGCAGCAGCTCGAACATGCGGTCGGGGCCGTCGTGGACGAGTGGCCGGAACACGCCCACCCGGTCCACCTGCCGGGTCAGCAGCTCCATGACCCCCAGTTCGACCACCTGGCGGCCGTCGCCGCGGTCGATGCCGGTCACGTACACGCTGCGCGTCACGTGTGCACTCCGTTCTTCCGTCTCGTCGTTCCGCCGGTCTCTTCCGTGGCACAAAAATCGCCCGCCCGGCTGGGCGGAATCCTCTTGACAATACCCCCGGGGAGGGTTAAGGCGCCCATCAAGACATCACCCGGTCGGCGGACGTGAAACAATCGGGATTGGCTCACAGGCACCGACAGCGAGCAGGAGACACAGCACGATGCGCATCGGAGTTCTCACCGCAGGCGGCGACTGCCCCGGCCTGAACGCCGTGATCCGGTCGATCGTGCACCGGGCGGTGGCGCAGTACGGCGACGAGGTCATCGGCTTCGAGGACGGCTACCGGGGCCTGCTCGACCGCCACTACCGCTCGCTCGACCTGGACGCGGTCAGCGGCATCCTCGCTCGCGGCGGCACCATCCTCGGCTCCTCCCGGCTCCAGCGCGACCGGCTGCGCGAGGCCTGCGAGGGCGCCGCCGACATGGTCGAGGAGTTCGGCATCGACGCGCTGATCCCGATCGGCGGCGAGGGCACGCTGACGGCGGCCCGGATGCTGTCCGACGCCGGTCTGCCGGTGGTCGGCGTGCCGAAGACGATCGACAACGACATCTCCTCCACCGACCGCACCTTCGGCTTCGACACCGCCGTCGGCGTGGCCACGGAGGCCATGGACCGCCTGAAGACCACGGCCGAGTCCCACCAGCGCGTGATGGTCGTCGAGGTCATGGGCCGGCACGCCGGCTGGATCGCCCTGGAGTCCGGCATGGCCGCCGGCGCCCACGGGATCTGCCTGCCGGAACGCCCCTTCGACCCGGCCGACCTGGTCAAGATGGTCGAGGAACGCTTCGCCCGCGGCAAGAAGTTCGCGGTGATCTGCGTCGCCGAGGGCGCGCACCCCGCCGAGGGCAGCATGGACTACGGCAAGGGCGAGATCGACCAGTACGGACACGAGCGCTTCCAGGGCATCGGCACCGCGCTCGCCTACGAGCTGGAGCGGCGGCTCGGCAAGGAGGCCAAGCCGGTCATCCTCGGCCACGTCCAGCGCGGCGGCGTGCCCACCGCCTACGACCGGGTCCTCGCCACGCGCTTCGGCTGGCACGCCGTCGAGGCCGCGCACCGCGGGGAGTTCGGCCGGATGACCGCGCTGCGCGGCACCGACATCGTGATGGTTCCGCTCGCGGAGGCCGTCACCGAGCTGAAGACGGTCCCGAAGGACCGCATGGACGAGGCGGAGTCGGTCTTCTAGGCCCTCCCGGCCCCCTGCTCAGCGGCTCCCGGACTCCACCGCCGCCCAGAAGTTGTCCACGATCCGGTCGAGGAACTCCCGGCCGGACTCGCCGGCGCCGCTGCCGCCGCCGCCCCAGCCGAGGGTGGCGGCCATGCGCCCCTGGTAGTCCTGGTGCAGCTCCCGCAGCGCCTCCTCCACCACGCCCTGATCCAAGGGGCACCAGCCTCGTCACCGGCCGCACCTGGGCCTGCCAGCGGGTCGTCACCGCGCCGCGCAGCAGGCCGGCGAGAGGCGCCTCGCGGCCCGTGACGGCGACGAAGTCGGGCGGGGCGAGCTCCAGCACCCGGGCGAGGGCGGCCGACCGGCGTTCGTCGCCGCGCCACTGCCCGCTCTCCTCCGTGCGCAGGTACCCGCGCAGATCCATGCCGACCGCGTGGGCGACGTCCTCGGGCGCGATCCCGCGGGCGACGCGGTGCTCCCGCAGGGTCCGCGGGCGGCTGATGAGTTCTCCCGGGGAGCACCACAACACCCCGGCGAGCGCGCTGAGCTCGGCACCGCCCGGGGCGGCCGTGCCGCGTTCCCAGGCGACCACGAGGCCGGGTGTCACGTACGGCAGCCCGTACGAGACGCGCAGGGTGTGGGCGACGTGCTCGGGACCCATGCCGAGGGCCGCCCGCAGCCTGCGGGCGGCCTGGGCGTCGAACGGGGGGCCGGCGGAATCGGGTCGGGACGGGAGTGGGCGCACCCGGCACAAGCTAAGGCCGCGGAGTGCCGCTGACCACGGTGGGTTCCACCAGGATCACCGGCTGTGCGAGGGCGCGGATTTGGACGTTCGGCGGACGGGGCAGGAGAGGCGGCCCTGTCCGCCGGCCGGTCTGCGAGCGCGAACTCCGGCGGAAGTGCGCGGAAGTGCGGTGAGAGCGGAATAGCGGGCCCCGGCTGAGGCAGACTCTCCCCGTGTTGCAGGGGGAAGGGGCGCACATGGCCGAACCAGACATCGGCGTGGGGCAGTTGCTGCTCGCCGAGTACCAGACGATCAAGGACGAGCAGAAGACCCGCATCGGGTTCCGGGACAATCTGCTCTACGTCACGCTGACCGTCGTGGCCGCCGTGATCGCGGCCGCCGCGCAGGCCAGGCAGACCGCGATGCTGCTGGCGCTGCCGCCGGTGTGCGTCGTGCTGGGCTGGACGTACCTGGTCAACGACCAGAAGATCTCGGCCATCGGGGCCTATGTGCGCGAGGAGCTGGGGCCCCGGCTCGCCGCGACGGTCCGGGTGCGGGACTCGGAGGTCTTCCGCTGGGAGATCGCCCACCGGGGCGACGCGCGACGGGTGTCCCGCAAGGCCGCCCAGTGCGTGGTCGACCTGCTGGCCTTCTGCGTGGTGCCGCTGAGCGCGCTGATCGTCTACTGGGTCGGCGACGACGTCTCGGCGGGACTGGCGGCCCTGTCCGTCCTGGAGGCCGCCTCGGTGACCGGGCTCGGCGTCTACATCGTCCAGTACGCGGTGCCGTTCGGGACGGGAGACACGGGGGCTTCCGGCGGGCCGGGCCCGGGACCCGCGGGGGCGCCGGGCGCCGGGACGGCGGGCGACGCGGCAGGGGCCGCCGGGGTGCCGGGCGCCGCGCCCGGGGCCGGCGGGACGCCGGACCACGGAGGCGGAGCGGCCGGGGCCCCTGGCGGCGGGACGGCGGCCGCCGGGGCGCCCGGCGTCAGGGTGGCAGGGGACGTGGGGGAGAGGTCGTGACCGGGGCCGCAGGTCAGCGGGCCGGGGTGCCCGGGGTCCAGCGGTAGACCAGTTCCGGTCGGCCCACCTGGCCGTAGACCGGGTGTCGCTCGGCCCTTCCGGCGTCGACCAGGTGCTCCAGGTAGCGGCGGGCGGTGATCCGCGAGATGCCCACGGCCTCGGCGACGCCGGTCGCCGCCAGACCCTCCGGGGCCTCCCGCAGGGCGCCGGTCACCCGCTCCAGGGTGGGGCCGCTCAGGCCCTTAGGCAGCGCGGCGGGGGACGGCGCGCGCAGCACGGCCAGGGCCCGGTCCACCTCGTCCTGCCCGCTGGCCTCGCCCACCGCGGCGTGGAACTCGGCGTAGCGCACCAGCCGGTCGCGCAGCGTGGCGAAGGTGAACGGCTTCAGGACGTACTGCACGACGCCCAGCGAGACGCCCTCGCGGACCACGGCCAGATCCCGCGCCGACGTCACCGCTATGACGTCCGCGTGGTGCCCCGCCGCCCGCAGGGACCGGGCGAGCTGCAGCCCGTGCACGTCGGGCAGGTGCAGGTCCAGCAGCAGCAGGTCCACCGCCGCCCGGTCCAGGAACCGGCGTGCCTCCGCCCCGGTGTGCGCCTTCCCGACCGCGACGAACCCCGGCACCCGCCCGACGTACATCACATGCGCGTCGGCGGCGACCGGATCGTCCTCCACCACGAGGACCCGGATCGCCTGCCGCTCCCCGGTCATCTGCCGCCACCCACCGCCGTGCGCAACGGCAACCGCACCTCGAACACCGCGCCGCCCTCCTCGGCCTCCGCCACCGCCAGCGCGCCCTCGTGACGCGTGACCGCCTGCCGGACCAGGGCCAGGCCCAGGCCCCGTCCGCCGGGACCCGCCGGTTTCGTCGAGTACCCCCGCTGGAATACCAGGTCCGCGTGGGCCGGGTCGACACCGGCCCCCGTGTCCGAGACCCGCAGCACCAGCTCGGAGCCCGCCGCGTACGCCGTCACCGTGACCCGTGCCCCGGTGCTGCCCTGCGCGGCGTCCACCGCGTTGTCGATGAGGTTGCCGAGGATGGTCACCAGGTCCCGCGCGGACAGGCCCTCGGGCAGCAGCCCGTCGTCCAGCCGGCTGTCCGCCGACACCACCAGCTCCACGCCCCGCTCGTTCGCCTGCGCCGTCTTGCCCAGCAGCAGCGCGGCCAGCACCGGCTCGCTCACCGCCGCGACCACCTGGTCGGTCAGCGCCTGCGCCAGCTCCAGTTCGGCCGTCGCGAACTCCACCGCCTCCTCGGCACGGCCCAGCTCGATCAGCGAGACGACCGTGTGCAGGCGGTTCGCCGCCTCGTGCGCCTGCGACCGCAGCGCCTGCGTGAAGCCGCGCTCCGAGTCCAGCTCGCCCATCAGGGACTGGAGCTCGGTCACGTCGCGCAGCGTCACCACGGTGCCCCGGCGCTCGCCGCCCGAGACCGGTGAGGTGTTCACCACCAGCACCCGGGACGCCGTCAGGTGCACCTCGTCCACCCGCGGCTGCGAGGACAGCAGCGCCCCGGTCAGCGGAACAGGCAGCCCCAGGTCGGCCACCGAGCACCCGATCAGGTCCGCGTCACCGGCGCCGCCCACCCCCAGCAGCTCACGGCCTCCGTCGTTGATCAGCGCCACCCGGTACTGCCCGTCCAGCATCAGCAGCCCCTCGCGCACCGCGTGCAGGGCCGCCTGGTGGTAGTCGTGCATCCGGCTCAGCTCGGTGGCGTTCATGCCGTGGGTGTGACGGCGCAGCCGGGCGTTGATCACATAGGTGCCCACCGCGCCCAGCAGCAGGGTCCCGCCGGCCACCCCCAGCAGGGCGGTGACCTGCTCCTGGACCCGGGCGCTGATCGCCTCGACCTTGATGCCCGCGCTCACCAGCCCGATGACCCGGCCGTTCTCCTCCACCGGGGTCACCGCGCGTACGGACGCGCCGAGGGTGCCGGTGTAGGTCTCGGTGAAGGTGCGGCCGTGCCGCGCGGGGCCGGTCCGGCCCCAGAAGTGCCGGCCTATCTGCCGCTCGTCGGGATGCGTCCAGCGGATGCCGGAGGGGTTCATGATCGTCACGAAGTCGACGTTCGTGTCCCGCATCACCCGCACCGCGTAGGGCTGCAGCTCCGCGGTCGGGTCGGGGGTGTGGATCGCCGAGCGGACCGAGGGGGAGTCCGCTATCGAGCGGGCCACGGCGGTCGCGTGCCGGGCCGCCGCGTCCTCCGCCTGCCGGCCGTCGCTGAGGTAGGTGAACAGCGCGTACCCGGCCACCACCACCGCGATCAGCACCGCCTGCACGGCGAACAGCTGGGTCGCCAGGCTGCGGGGCCGGGGCCGGGGCAGGGACGGAAAGCGCATGCCTGCAGTGTGCCTCTCCCTTCAGGTGTGAACTAAATGAACGGAAGGGTGACCGCTCTCACAGGGCGGGAGATAGTCACGGCATCCCCACCCCGGACGTGAGCCGCACGCCGGTGATGCCGACGAAGACGTCAAGGAGGGCAGCCGTGGCCGCCAGCACCCCCGATACGGCACCTGCCGCACCCCGCGCCAAGCGGGACCGGACCCATTACCTGTACATAGCCGTCATCGTGGCGGTCGCACTCGGTATCGCCGTGGGACTGATCTGGCCCGATGCCGCGGTCGAGCTGAAGCCGCTGGGCACCGGTTTCGTGAACCTGATCAAGATGATGATCTCGCCGATCATCTTCTGCACGATCGTGCTGGGCATCGGCTCCGTGCGCAAGGCCGCGAAGGTCGGCGCCGTCGGCGGTATCGCGCTCGGCTACTTCCTGGTGATGTCGCTGGTCGCACTCGCCATCGGACTCGTCGTCGGCAACGTGCTGCACCCCGGGGACGGACTGCACCTGACCGACGCGCTCAAGCAGACCGGGCACGCCCAGGTCTCCAGCGACGCGCTGCCGCCCGTCGACTTCGTGCTGTCGATCATCCCGGTCACCTTCGTGTCCGCCTTCACCGAGGGCCAGGTGCTGCAGACCCTGCTGATCGCCCTGCTCGCCGGTTTCGCGCTGCAGGCCATGGGCTCGGCCGGGCAGCCGGTGCTGCGCGGCGTCGAGCACATCCAGCGGCTGGTCTTCCGCATCCTGTCCATGGTCATGTGGGCCGCGCCCATCGGGGCCTTCGGCGCCATCGCGGCGGTCGTCGGCTCGGCCGGCCTGGACGCGCTGAAGAGCCTCGCCGTGCTGATGCTCGGCTTCTACGTGACCTGCTTCCTGTTCGTGTTCGTCGTGCTCGGCGCGGTACTGCGGATCGCCGCCGGCGTGAACATCCTCTCCCTGTGCAAGTACCTCGCCCGGGAGTTCCTGCTGATCCTGTCCACCTCCTCCTCCGAGTCCGCGCTGCCGCGGCTCATCGCGAAGATGGAGCACCTGGGCGTCAGCAAGCCGGTCGTCGGCATCACCGTGCCGACCGGCTACTCCTTCAACCTCGACGGCACGATGATCTACATGACCATGGCGTCGCTGTACATCGCCGACGCCCTGGGCACCCCGATGTCGGTCGGCGAGCAGATCCCGCTGCTGCTCTTCCTGCTGCTGGCCTCCAAGGGCGCCGCGGGCGTCAGCGGCGCGGGCCTGGCCACGCTGGCCGGCGGCCTGCAGTCGCACAAGCCCGCGCTGGTCGACGGCGTCGGCCTGATCGTCGGCATCGACCGCTTCATGAGCGAGGCCCGCGCCCTGACCAACTTCGCCGGCAACGCCGTGGCCACCGTGCTGATCGGCACCTGGACCAAGGAGATCGACAACGGCCGGGTGCGGCAGGTGCTGGCCGGTGAGATCCCGTTCGACGAGACGACGCTGCTGGACGAGACGCAGTCCGTGACCGGGCTGCCCGAGTCCCGCGAGGGCGAGGAGAAGGAGCTGGCCAGGGCCTGATCCGAAGGCTCCGGACGCGCGGCCCCGCCTGAACCCGGGCCGGGCGTCCGGCTCGCGCCGGGCGGCCGGGTTCCCCTGTGACCCGGCCGCCCGGCTTCCGCGTCCTTGCCTTGACGCCGACGTCAACGCCTACCGTCGTACGCATGCGAATCGGCGAGCTGGCCGCACGGGCCGGGACCACCACCCGCGCCCTGCGGTACTACGAGACGCGGGGACTGCTGCCCGCCCGGCGCGACGACAAGGGACACCGCACCTACGACGAGGACGACCTCAGGCTGCTGCACCAGATCCGGATCCTGCGCGACTGCGGGTTCGAGCTGGAGGAGACGAGGCCGTTCGTGGAGTGCCTGCGGGCCGGGCATCCGCAGGGCGACTCCTGCCCGGCGTCCCTGCTGGTCTACCGGCGCAAGCTGGACGAGCTCGACGCCCTCGTCGGGCAGCTCACGGCGGTGCGGGCGACGGTCGCCGGGCAACTGGAGCGGGCCGAGCGCGCCCGGGAGGCACTGGCCGCCGAATCGCTGGTTCCGGGCGGTCCGGAACCCCTGTGCGAACTGGGAGGGCGAGAGAGATGACCAGGGCAGCGGGTGTGGCCGAGGTGGGGGACGCGGACTTCGGGGCGGAGGTGCTGCGGGCGGATCTGCCGGTGCTGGTGGAGTTCACCGCGGACTGGTGTCCGCCGTGCCGCCAGATGGGGCCGGTGCTCAGCGACCTGGCCGCCGAGCAGCACGGCCGGCTGAAGGTGGTGCAGCTCGACGTGGACACCAACCCCGGGACCACGAACGCCTACAAGGTGCTGTCGATGCCGACGTTCATGGTGTTCCGCAACGGCGAGCCGGTGAAGGCGATGGTGGGGGCGCGGTCCCGCAGGCGGCTGCTGGAGGAACTGGCCGACGTGCTCTGAAAGCGGGCCCCGCACACCAAAAAATCCCCTGAGCAATTGCGCTCGGGGGATTTCTCTGCGTATATTCAGTGGTTCGCGACTTCAATGGAACAAGGGCGCGAAGAAGTTTACTGAGCAGAGTATATCCGGGCGGGAGCGGAATTGTCAAACACCGAATTTCCAGACGGTGAATTGCGGCGCGAGCAGGAATTCATCGACGGACTGTGCGCGCGCGTCGACGTGCTGCGCGGCGAGGCCGAGACCTCGGTCGCGGACGCGCTCGCGCAGGGCGACAAGCCCATGCAGGCCCGGCTGGAACGGGACATCCTGGTCGCCGAGCGCTCCGGGCTGCTCGCCGCGCTGAACGCGGTCGACGGTTCGCTCTGCTTCGGCCGGATCGACCTGACCTCCGGTGTCAGCCACCACATCGGCCGGATCGGGCTGCGCGAGGACGACGCCGAGCGCACCCCGGTCCTCATCGACTGGCGGGCCGACGTGGCCCGCCCGTTCTACCTGGCCACCGGCCACACCCCGATGGGGCTGCGCCGCCGCCGGCACCTCACCACCGAGGGCCGGACCGTGACCTCGCTGCACGACGAGATCCTCGACCTCGGCGACGCCACCCGCACCGGCCACGAGGACCCCAGCGGCGACGCCGTCCTGCTCGCCGCGCTCAACTCGGCGCGCACCGGCCGGATGAGCGACATCGTGCAGACCATCCAGGCCGAGCAGGACGAGATCATCCGGGCCCCGCACCGCGGGGTGCTGGTGGTCGAGGGCGGTCCCGGCACCGGCAAGACCGCCGTGGCGCTGCACCGGGCCGCCTACCTGCTCTACGAGCACCGGGAACTGCTGGCCCGCCGCGCCGTGCTCATCGTCGGGCCCAACCCCGCCTTCCTCGGCTACATCGGGGAGGTGCTGCCCTCCCTCGGCGAGACCGGCGTACTGCTGGCCACGGTCGGCGAGCTGTTCCCCGGGGTGCGGGCCACGGCGGCGGACACACCCGAGGCGGCCGCCGTGAAGGGCCGGGCCGGCATGGCCGACGTGCTCGCCGCCGTCGTACGCGACCGGCAGGCCCTGCCCGACCCGGTCATCGCCGTCGAGCACGAGCGCGAGGTGCTGATGCTGGACGACGGGCTCGTGGCCGTCGCCCGTGAGCGCACCCGCGCCGCCGGGCTGCCCCACAACACGGCCCGTGAGTACTTCGAGGGCCACATCCTCAACACGCTCACCGAGCTGTACGCCGAGCGGGTGGGCACCGACCCGTACGACGGCAGCAGTCTGCTGGACCCCGCCGACATCACCCAGATCCGCGACGAACTCGCCGAGAACCCCGAGGTCTGGTCCGCCGTCGACCGGTTGTGGCCCCGCATCACCCCGCGGCGCCTGGTGGCCGACTTCCTCGCCGAGCCCGACGGCTACCTGCCGCCCGCCGACGCCGACGCGGTCCGCCGCCCGCAGACCCGGGCCTGGACCGTCGCCGACGTGCCCCTCCTCGACGAGGCGGCCGAACTCCTCGGCGAGGACGACCGGATCGCCAGGGCCCGTGCCGAACGCGAACGGGAGACCCAGATCGCCTACGCCCAGGGCGTGCTCGACGTCTCCTACGCCTCGCGCACCTACGAGTTCGAGGACAAGGAGGACAGTGACCCGGACGCCAGCGAGGTCCTGTCCGCCCACGACATCATCGACGCGGAGCGGTTCGCCGAGCGGCACGAGGAGGCCGACCACCGCAGCGCCGCCGAGCGGGCCGCTGCCGACCGGACCTGGGCCTTCGGCCACATCATCGTCGACGAGGCGCAGGAGCTGTCGCCGATGGCCTGGCGGCTGCTGATGCGCCGCAGCCCGACCCGCTCGATGACCCTGGTGGGCGATCCCGCCCAGACCGCGGAGGCGGCCGGCGTCGGCTCCTGGGCGGACATCCTCACGCCCTACGTCGAGGACCGCTGGGAACACACCCGGCTGGGCGTCAACTACCGCACCCCGGCCGAGATCATGGAACTGGCGGCGGCCGTGGTGCGCGCCGAGCACCCGGACTTCGAACCGCCGAGTTCGGTGCGCTCGACGGGCGTGCGGCCCTGGGTGCGGGACGCGGAAGGCGACCTGCCCGGCGCGGTCGCCGAGGCGGTCGCCGAACTCACCCCCGAAGAGGGCCGGCTCGCGGTCATCGCACCGCGCGACCTGCACCGGGCGCTGGCCGCCCGGCTCGACGGGGTGACGGCCGGCGCGGAACCCGACCTGACCCGCACCGTCGTCCTCCTCGACCCCCGCCAGTCCAAGGGCCTGGAATTCGACGCGGTCCTGGTCGTGGAACCGGCCCGCTACGGCACGAGCGACCTCTACGTGGCCCTCACCCGTGCCACCCAGCGCCTCGGCGTTCTCCACACCGGCGACCTGCCGGCGGCGCTGAAGGCGTGACCGGCCCGCCGGAGGAGTCGATCCGCATCGGTTCCTCCGGCGGTGCCGAGCCCCCAGGGGGGCGGGGAGGGGACCGGGACGGCCTACGCCGGCCGCAGCCACACCGTCGCCAGGGGCGGCAGCGTCAGCCGGATGCTCGCCGGCTGCCCGTGCCAGGCCTGCGGCTCCGGCTTCACCGCGTCCGGGTTGACGACGTCGCTGCCGCCGTACCGTCCGGCGTCGCTGTTCAGCACCTCCACCCACGCCGGAACGTCCTCCGGCACACCGATCCGGTAGTCGTGCCGCACCACCGGCGCCAGATGGGACACCGCGAGCAGCGGGTTCCCCTCGGCGTCGTGGCGCAGGAACGCGAAGACGTTGTCCTCCGCCGCGTCACCGGTGATCCACCGGAAGCCGGCCGGATCGGTGTCCCGCTGCCACAGGGCCGGCGTGGCCCGGTAAACGGCGTTCAGGTCCCGCACCAGGTCCCGCACGCCCCGGTGGTCGGCCTCGGCGCCGTAGGCCGGGTCGAGCAGCCACCAGTCCGGGCCGTGCGCCTCGGACCACTCGGCGCCCTGGGCGAACTCCTGGCCCATGAAGAGCAGCTGCTTGCCCGGATGCGCCCACATGAAGCCGAGGTAGGCGCGCAGGTTCGCGCGCTGCTGCCACCAGTCGCCCGGCATCTTCGACACCAGCGACCGCTTGCCGTGCACGACCTCGTCGTGGGAGATGGGCAGCACGTAGTTCTCGCTGTACGCGTACACCATCGAGAAGGTCATCTCGCCGTGGTGGTAGATGCGGTGCACCGGCTCGTGGCTCATGTACTGCAGCGAGTCGTGCATCCAGCCCATGTTCCACTTCAGCCCGAAGCCCAGGCCGCCCAAGCCGCTCGGGCCGCGGTGGTGGGTGGGACGGGTGACGCCGTCCCAGGCCGTCGACTCCTCGGCGATGGTCACCACGCCCGGGCAGCGCCGGTAGACGGTCGCGTTCATCTCCTGCAGGAAGGCGACCGCGTCCAGGTTCTCCCGGCCGCCGTGCTCGTTCGGGGTCCACTGGCCGGGCTCGCGTGAGTAGTCCAGGTAGAGCATGGAGGCGACGGCGTCCACCCGGAGCCCGTCGATGTGGAACTCCTCGCACCAGTACACCGCGTTCGCCACGAGGAAGTTGCGCACCTCGCGCCGGCCGAAGTCGAACTCGAGGGTGCCCCAGTCGGGGTGGGCCGCGCGCATCGGGTCGTGGTGCTCGTACAGCGGCCGCCCGTCGAACTCGGCCAGCGCCCACGCGTCGCGCGGGAAGTGCGCCGGGACCCAGTCCATCAGGACGCCGACGCCCGCCTGGTGGAGCCGGTCCACCAGGTACTTGAAGTCGTCCGGGGTGCCGAGCCGTGCCGTCGGCGCGTAGAAGCCGGTGACCTGGTAGCCCCAGGAACCGCCGAACGGGTGCTCCGCGACCGGCATCAGCTCCACGTGCGTGAAGCCCATCTCCGTCACATAGGCGGGGAGCTGCTCGGCGAGCTGCCGGTAGGTCAGGCCCGGCCGCCAGGAGGGCAGGTGCACCTCGTACACCGAGAACGGCGCCTTCTCGACGGGGGTGTCCGCGCGCCGGGCCAGCCACTCGGCGTCGCCCCACTCGTGGTGCGAGGCGTGCACGACGGAGGAGGTCGCCGGCGGTACCTCGGTGCGCCGGGCCAGCGGGTCGGCGCGCAGGGTGCGGGAGCCGTCCGGGCGGGTTATCTCGAACTTGTACAGCTCGCCCTCGCCGACGCCCGGCACGAACAGCTCCCAGATGCCCGAGGAGCCGAGCGAGCGCATCGGGAAGGCGTCGGCGTCCCAGAAGTTGAAGGTGCCGGCGACCCGTACGCCGAGCGCGTTCGGCGCCCACACCGCGAACCGGGTGCCCGTCACCCCCTGGTGCGTCGTGACGTGCGCGCCGAGCGCCCGCCAGAGCTGTTCGTGCCGGCCCTCGCCGATCAGGTGCAGGTCCAGCTCGCCCAGTGTGGGCAGGAACCGGTAGGCGTCCTCCGTCTCGTGGACGGTGCCGTCGTACGTCACGAGCAGCCGGTAGGCGGGGACTTCGGTGAGCGGGAGCAGCCCGGAGAAGAAGCCGTCGCCGTCGTCGTGCAGCTCCGCCCGCAGGTCCCCGGAGACCACGGTGACCGCCTGGGCGTAGGGACGGAAGGTCCGGAAGGCGACTTCGCCCCCGGCCGGGTGCGCGCCGAGCACGGAGTGCGGGGCGTGGTGCGTGCCGTCCAGCAGCCGCGCCCGGTCGCCGGCGTCGATCGCGGGGGAGACCGCCACCTCCACGGGATCCGGCCGGGCCGGCGGCTCGGGCCTGCGGGCGGCCGGGATCGCGGCCCGGTCGCTCCTGGGCTCCTCGGCCCCGCTCCGGTCGGCCTTGCTGCTGTCGGTCTTGCTCTTGTCGGTCTTGCTCTTGTCCGTCTTGCTCTTGCCTGACTTGTTCTTCGGGGTGGCTGACTTCTTGGACGTCACGGACGGTTCTCCCGGGCGAGGGTCGGGTCGGACGTGGCGAGGCGGCGGACCGCCGCGAGCGGCACGGGCAGCCAGTCGGGGCGGTGACGGGCCTCGTAGACGACTTCGTAGACGGCCTTGTCGATCTCGTAGGCGCGCAGCAGCACCGGATCGGTACGCGGATCGCGGCCCGCGACCTCCGCGTACCCGGAGCAGTAGGCGGACCGGCAGTGCCGGGCCCAGTCCGGCGCGGGCGGATTCACCGAGTGGGCGGCGTAGTCGAAGGAGCGCAGCATTCCGGCGATGTCCCGCACCGGAGGCTGCGGCATGCGCCGCTCGGCCAGCGGACGGGCCGGCTCGCCCTCGAAGTCGATCAGCGACCAGGCGCCGGACGGTGAGCGCAGGCACTGGCCGAGGTGCAGGTCGCCGTGGACGCGCTGGGCGGTCCAGGAGTGCCCCTCGGCGGCCAGGTCCCGCAGCGCCTCGAAGGCGGATCGCAGCCCGCGCTCGTACGGCAGCAGCGCCGGCACCGCCCGCACCGCCGCCTCCAGCCGCTCGGTCATGCCGTCCACCAGCAGCCGGAGCTGGGCCTGGCCCAGGGTGACGGCCGGCAGGGCACGCGCCAGCGCGGTGTGCACCTCGGCGGTCGCCCGGCCCAGCGCCCGTGCCTCGGCGACGAAGTCCTCGCCCTTGGCCAGTTCGCGCAGGGCCAGTTCCCAGCCGTCGTCAGCGCCGCTCACGAAGGGCTGGAGCACGGCCAGGACGTACGGCTCCGGGTCCGGGCCGGCGAGCAGCCACGCCGCCGGCGCGGGCACCCGGGCGCACCCCTCGCGGGCCAGGGCGAGCGGTAGCTCAAGGTCGGGGTTGATCCCGGGGACCACCCGGCGCAGCAGCTTCAGAATAAACGTATCGCCGTACACGACAGACGAGTTGGACTGCTCGGCTGTCATCAGCCGCGGTACGAGGCCGTCCCGGATCTCCTGGTCCGGGGCCCGTTCGAACCGCAGCCCGCCGATGCGCGCCCGGGTGCGCAGGGCCTCCAGGAGCACCTCGGCGGGCCGGGGGTCGTACAGGGCCTCGTACACCGTGCGTCCGGCGAGCGGCCCCTGTTCCACGTGCCCGATCAGCGCGGGCGCCAGCCGGGGCGGCAGCGCCTCGCGCACGCCTATCAGCAACTGGTAGCAGTCGCCGGGGTGCGGGGGCGCGCCCAGCACGGGCGGCTGGTGCACGCGCAGCAGCAGGTGGTACAGGCCCAGCCGGCCGTCCGGGGGCAGCAGTTCGGTGACGGCCACCTGGGTGAACCCGGTGACCGGACGTCCCTTGCCCGCGAACCAGCGCTGCCGGGGCAGCCACTCGCGCAGCAGCGGGTCGAGTGACGTGAGCAGGTGACCGGTGGTCCGGTCCGTGCCGAAGGTGGTGACGGTTTCCGCCATGGGCGTCGCGTTCCTTTCCCCGGGTCGTCGGGGTGTGAGTGTTGCGTGCCCCGGGTGGGGCGGCGGAAACCGCCGGCCGCCCCACCCGGCGGGCACTACGCCGCTTCCCGGCGCAGCCGGAACCAGTAGAAGCCGTGGCCCGCGAGGGTCAGCAGGTACGGCAGTTCACCGATGGCCGGGAACCGCACCCCGCCGAACAGCTCGACCGGATGGCGCCCGGTGAACTGCCTGAGGTCCAGTTCCGTGGGCTGCGCGAACCGCGAGAAGTTGTGCACACACAGCACGAGGTCGTCCTCGTACTCGCGCAGGAAGGCGATCACCGCCGGGTTCGAGGACTGCAGTTCGGTGTAGGAGCCGAGTCCGAACGCGGGGTTCTGCTTGCGGATCTCGATCATGCGGCGGGTGAAGTGCAGCAGCGACGAGGGCGACGACATGGACGCCTCGACGTTGGTGACCTGGTAGCCGTAGACCGGGTCCATGATCGTGGGCAGGAAGAGGCGCCCGGGGTCGGAGGAGGAGAAGCCGGCGTTGCGGTCGGGGGTCCACTGCATGGGGGTGCGGACGGCGTCGCGGTCGCCGAGCCAGATGTTGTCGCCCATGCCGATCTCGTCGCCGTAGTACAGGATCGGGCTTCCGGGCAGGGACAGCAGCAGCGCGGTGAACAGTTCGATCTGGTTGCGGTCGTTGTCGAGCAGCGGCGCGAGCCGGCGGCGGATGCCGATGTTGGCGCGCATGCGGGGGTCCTTGGCGTACTCCGCCCACATGTAGTCGCGTTCCTCGTCGGTGACCATCTCCAGGGTCAGTTCGTCGTGGTTGCGCAGGAAGATGCCCCACTGGCAGTTCGACGGGATGGCCGGGGTCTTGGCGAGGATCTCGGAGACCGGGTAGCGGGACTCGCGGCGCACGGCCATGAAGATGCGCGGCATGACGGGGAAGTGGAAGGCCATGTGGCACTCGTCGCCGCCGGAGGTGAAGTCGCCGAAGTAGTCGACGACGTCCTCGGGCCACTGGTTGGCCTCGGCGAGCAGCACGGTGTCGGGGTACTGGGCGTCGATCTCCTTGCGGACCCGCTTCAGGAACTGGTGCGTCGCCGGCAGGTTCTCGCAGTTGGTGCCCTCCTGCTGGTACAGGTACGGCACCGCGTCCAGCCGGAACCCGTCGATGCCGAGGTCCAGCCAGAACTTCAGCGCGGAGATCATCTCCTCCTGCACGGCCGGGTTCTCGTAGTTCAGGTCCGGCTGGTGCGAGAAGAAGCGGTGCCAGTAGTACTGCTTGCGTACGGGGTCGTACGTCCAGTTGGAGGCCTCGGTGTCGACGAAGATGATCCGGGCGTCCTGGAACTGCTTGTCGTCGTCGGCCCAGACGTAGTAGTCGCCGTACGGGCCGTCGGGGTCCCTCCTCGACTCCTGGAACCACGGGTGCTGGTCGCTGGTGTGGTTCATGACGAAGTCGATGATGACGCGCATGCCGCGCTGGTGCGCCGCGTCGACGAACTCCACGAAGTCGGCCAGGTCGCCGAACTCGGGCAGTACGGCGGTGTAGTCGGAGACGTCGTAACCGCCGTCCCGCAGGGGGGACTTGAAGAAGGGCGGCAGCCAGAGGCAGTCGACGCCGAGCCACTGGAGGTAGTCGAGCTTGGCGGTCAGGCCCTTGAGGTCTCCGATGCCGTCGCCGTTGCTGTCCTGGAAGGAGCGGACCAGGACCTCGTAGAAGACGGCGCTCTTGAACCAATCCGGATGCCGGTCCTTGGCGGGAGTGTCCTCGAAGGTGTCCGGGACGGGCTCGTTGACGATCATATTGTGGGTGACCCTCCGATCAGCGGGGTGGACGGTCGCAGGACCCGGCTGTGCTCACCCGGTGGACGGTCCCCGGAATCCCGGCCGACGGCCAGCACGTGCGCGCCGCCCGGACCGAGGCGCACATAGTTGGCCCTGCCCCAGTGATAGGTGTCGCCGGTCAGCAGGTCGCGCACCGGCGTCGACTCGTGCCATTCCAGGCCGAGTTGCGGCATGTCCAACGAGACCGTGGCTTCCTGGGTGTGGTGGGGGTCGAGGTTGGCGACCACCAGAACCGTGTTCGATCCGCTCCGCTTCGAGTAGGCGATCACCGCGTCCTTGTCGGCGTGGTGGAAGTGGAGGTCGCGCAACTGCCGCAGGGCCGGGTTCGCGCGGCGGATGGCGTTGAGGCGGGTGATGAGGGGGGCGATGGTGCGGCCCTCGCGTGCGGCGGCTTCCCAGTCGCGGGGTTTGAGCTGGTACTTCTCGGAGTCGAGGTACTCCTCGCTGCCTTCCCTGAGCGGGGTGTTCTCGCACAGTTCGTAGCCGCTGTAGACACCCCAGGAGGGGGAGAGGGTCGCGGCGAGGACGGCGCGGACCTCGAAGGCGGGCCGGCCGCCGTCCTGGAGGTAACCGTGCAGGATGTCGGGGGTGTTGGTGAAGAAGTTCGGCCGCATCCAGGCCGCCGCCTCGCCCGACAGCTCGGTCAGGTACTCCGTCAGCTCCTGCTTGGTGTTGCGCCAGGTGAAGTACGTGTACGACTGCTGGAAACCGATCTGGGCCAGGGTGTGCATCATCGCGGGCCGGGTGAACGCCTCGGCGAGGAAGATCACGTCCGGGTCGGCGCGGTTGATCTCGCCGATCACCCGCTCCCAGAACACGACCGGCTTGGTGTGCGGGTTGTCCACCCGGAAGATCCGCACGCCCTGGTCCATCCAGTGCCGCAGGACCCGGACCGTCTCGGCGACCAGGCCGTCCATGTCCCGGTCGAAGGCGATGGGGTAGATGTCCTGGTACTTCTTCGGCGGGTTCTCCGCGTAGGCGATCGTCCCGTCGGGCCGGTGGTGGAACCACTCCGGGTGCTTGTGCACCCACGGGTGGTCCGGCGAGCACTGCAGGGCGAAGTCGAGGGCGACCTCCAGGCCCAGTTCCCGGGCGCGGCCGACGAAGTGACCGAAGTCCTCCAGCGTGCCCAGGTCGGGGTGGACGGCGTCGTGGCCGCCCTCCGGGGAGCCGATCGCCCAGGGAACCCCGACGTCCTGCGGGCCCGCGGTCAGGGTGTTGTTCGGGCCCTTGCGGAACGTCGTGCCGATCGGATGGACCGGCGGCAGGTAGACCACGTCGAAGCCCATCTCCGCGATCGCCTCCAGCCGCCGCTCGGCACTGCGGAACGTGCCGTGCGGCCGCTCCGCCGTCCCCTCCGAACGCGGGAAGAACTCGTACCACGACCCGTACAGCGCCCGCTCCCGCTCCACCAGCAGCGGCATCGGCTCCGACGCGGTCACCAGGTCCCGCACCGGATACCGCGTCAGCACCGCCTCCACCCCGGGAGACAGCGCCGCCGCCAGCCGCCAGGCGGGCGGGCGGCTCTCGTCCCGGAGCGCCGTGACGGCGTCGAGGACGGCCCGGCGCCGTTCCTCCGGCACGCCGGCGGCGGCCCGTTCGTACAGCCGTGCGCCCTCCTCCAGGACCAGGTCCGTGTCGATCCCCGCCGGGATCTTGATCTGCGCGTGGTGCCGCCAGGTGCCGACCGGGTCCGACCAGGCCTCCACCGTGTAGGTCCAGTGGCCGGGCTCGCCCGCCGTGACGGTGGCGCCCCATCGGTCGGTGCCCGGGGCGAGTTCGCGCATCGGGGTCCAGGGGCCCGGCCGGCCCTCCGGATCGCGCAGCACGACGTTCGCGGCGACGGCGTCGTGTCCCTCGCGGAACACGGTGGCCGACACCTCGAACGCCTCGCCGGTCACGGCCTTGGCGGGCCGGCGCCCGCGCTGGACCACGGGGCGCACGTCGAGGACGGGGATGCGCCCGACGGCCGTCGGACCGGCCGGCGCGCGGGCCGGGCGCTGCCGGGGCGGGCCGGGGTCGTGGAGGTCCTCCGCCGGCTCCCCGGCCTTCCTGCCCGAGGTCTTCTTGCCGGCTGTGCTGGTTGTCGGTGGTGCTGACGAGTGGTGCGTGGCGGGCATGACCGCTCCTGTCCGCGTCAACGTGGGTGTGGGCGGATGAATATGGGGAGGTGGGTCCTGCGTGACGTGCTGTGGGGTGTACCGGAGGAGCCTTCCCATCCGTATCGGGTGGGCAATCCGGCACTTTGTTAACTACTCGCGCGTATGTCTACGTTCAAGACCGGCCCTCTTTCCCGGGTGCCCCCCGACAGCGTCTCCACGCCCCGTCACGACCCCGGTGACCCCGCCGCGCCCGACACCCGTCCCCGGTACGTCCCCACCGACCCTCCGGTAACCACTACCGTCGACAGGGACGACGAGACGTACAGCGCCGTGCGTCTCACACCACGCACGCGTCCGAGGTGAGATGTGAAGGCGATCCGTCGGTTCACCGTCCGTCCCGTTCTCCCCGAACCCCTCCGGCCGTTGAGCGACCTGGCGCGCAACCTGCGCTGGTCCTGGCATGCGGAAACACGTGACCTGTTCCAGTCCGTCGACCCCGAGCGGTGGGCCGTGGCCAAGGGCGACCCGGTGCGGCTGCTGGGCGGGGTGCGTCCGGCCCGGCTGACCGAGCTCGCCGCCGACCGGCGCTTCCTGCGTCGGCTGACCGCGGTCGTCGACGACCTGGGCGACTACCTGACCGGCGACCGCTGGTACCAGCACCAGGGCGACGGACTGCCCGCCGCGGTCGCCTACTTCTCCCCGGAGTTCGGCATCACGGCCGCCCTGCCCCAGTACTCCGGCGGCCTCGGCATCCTCGCCGGCGACCACCTCAAGGCGGCCAGCGACCTCGGGGTTCCGCTGATCGGGGTGGGTCTGCTCTACCGGCACGGCTACTTCCGCCAGAGCCTGTCCCGGGACGGCTGGCAGCAGGAGCACTACCCGGTGCTCGACCCGCACGAGCTGCCCGTCACCCAGCTCGAGGAGGCCGACGGCACCCCGGCCCGGGTCTCGCTCGCGCTGCCCGGGGGCCGCGCGCTGCACGCCCGGATCTGGCTGGCGCAGGTCGGCAGGGTGCCGCTGCTGATGCTCGACTCGGACGTGGAGGAGAACGACCTCGGCGAACGCGGGGTGACCGACCGGTTGTACGGCGGCGGCAGCGAGCACCGGCTGCTCCAGGAGATGCTGCTCGGCATAGGAGGTGTCCGGGCCGTGCGCACCTACTGCCGGCTCACCGGCCACCCGGAGCCCGAGGTGTTCCACACCAACGAGGGGCACGCGGGCTTCCTGGGGCTCGAGCGGATCGCCGAACTGTGCGACCGGGACCTCGACTTCGACGCGGCGCTGGAGGCCGTGCGGGGCGGCACCGTGTTCACCACGCACACCCCGGTCCCGGCCGGGATCGACCGGTTCGACCGGGAGCTGGTCGCCCGGCACTTCGGACCGGACGCCGAACTCCCGCGCATCGACGTGCAGCGGATCCTGGCCCTGGGCATGGAGACCTACCCGGGCGGCGAGCCGAACCTGTTCAACATGGCCGTCATGGGGCTGCGGCTGGCCCAGCGGGCCAACGGGGTGTCCCTGCTGCACGGGCAGGTCAGCCGGGAGATGTTCGCCGGCCTGTGGCCGGGGTTCGACGCCGAGGAGGTGCCGATCACCTCGGTGACCAACGGGGTGCACGCCCCGACCTGGGTGGCCCCCGAGGTGCTCCGGCTCGGGGCCCGGGAGATCGGCTCCCAGCGGACCGAGGACGCGCTGAGCGTCGGCGGCTCCGAGCGCTGGGACTCGGTCGCGGACATCGCGGACCAGGACATCTGGGAGCTGCGCCGCACCCTGCGCGAACAGCTCGTGTTCGAGGTGCGGGACCGGCTGCGCGCCTCCTGGCGGCAGCGCGGCGCCGGGGACGCGGAGCTGGGCTGGATCGACGGCGTCCTCGACCCCGACGTGCTCACCATCGGGTTCGCCCGGCGCGTGCCGTCGTACAAACGCCTGACCCTGATGCTGCGCGACCGCGACCGGCTGATGGAACTGCTGCTGCACCCGGAGCGGCCGGTCCAGATCGTCGTCGCGGGCAAGGCGCACCCGGCGGACGACGGCGGCAAGCGGCTGGTGCAGGAACTGGTGCGGTTCGCCGACGACCCGCGCGTGCGCCACCGCATCGTCTTCCTGCCCGACTACGGCATGGCGATGGCGCAGAAGCTCTACCCCGGCTGCGACGTCTGGCTGAACAACCCGCTGCGCCCGCTGGAGGCCTGCGGCACCTCCGGCATGAAGGCGGCGCTCAACGGCTGCCTCAACCTGTCGGTGCTCGACGGCTGGTGGGACGAGTGGTTCCAGCCGGACTTCGGCTGGGCCGTGCCGACCGCGGACGGCGCCGGCACCGATCCGGACCACCGGGACGACATCGAGGCGGCCGCCCTCTACGACCTGCTGGAGCGGCGGGTCACCCCGCGCTTCTACGAGCGCGGCCGGGCCGGGCTGCCCGACCGCTGGATCGAGATGGTCCGCCGCACCCTCGGCCGGCTCGGCCCGAAGGTGCTCGCCGGCCGCATGGTCCGGGAGTACGTCGACCGGCTGTACGCCCCCGCCGCCCGGTCCCACCGGGCGCTGACCCCGGACACCGCCCGCGAACTGGCCGCCTGGAAGGCCAGGGTGCGGGCCGCCTGGCCCGGCGTGAGCGTCGACCACGTGGAGACGACGGCCACGACGGCCACCGCGGAACTGGGCACGGCCGTGGGGCTGCGGGTGCGGGTGGGCCTCGGCGAGCTGGAGCCGGACGACGTGGAGGTGCAGGCGGTCTCGGGCCGGGTGGACGCGGAGGACCGCATCACCGAGGCCACGGCGGTCCCGCTGAAGCCGGTCGGCGCCCCCGACCTGGAGGGCCGCCGGCTCTACGAGGGCCCCCTCTCACTGGACCGCACCGGCCCCTACGGCTACACCGTCCGCATCCTCCCGGCCCACCGCCTGCTCACCTCGGCGGCCGAACTGGGCCTGGTGACGGTGCCCTCGCAGGACGTGGCGGAGGGAGCGGGGGTGCTGCTGCGCTGAGGCGCGCCGGCCCGCCGGGCGGGCGCGCCGCTCAGGCGTCGTCGAACTCGGCGCACAGGCGTTTCAGCACGGTGCCGCAGCGGCGCGCGTAGGCGTGCTGGAAACCCCGGGTGGCGGGGCCGCCGGCGCGGGCGTACCACTTGCGGGGGCGGCTGAAGGCGGCCACGGTCAGCCAGACCGTGCCGTCACCCGTACGGTCGACCACGAAGGCCTCCTCGCCGCACTCGGGGTGGCCTTCGAGGGTCCCGTAGGCCCAGCCGGCGCGCCGGGGCTCCTCGACGGTCCAGACGACGCGGCAGGGGGCCTTGATGACGCCGGCCAGGGTGACGGTGACGTCCACGCCGGGGGCGGCGCGGTCGGCGCCGGCGTCGATGCCCACGCCCATGGCGCGGTGCATCTCCCAGGTGAGGAGCGCCTCGGCGGCCCGGTCGAAGACCGCCGTTCCCTCGCCGAGGCGGGTGCGGACGAGCATCGGGCGGAAGCCGGACGGGCAGACGGTCGGGTCGTCGCGGGTCGCGCCGACCGGCTCGTAGGTGAAGGGCGCCTGGGGCATGGGTCAAAGGGTAGGGCGGCACCCGGGGCGACCTGCGCCCGGGTACCGCCCTCGTCCGGCGGGACGCGACTAGTTGACGTTGACCGCCGTCCAGGCCGCGGCGACCGCCTTGTACTCGGCGCTGGTGGAGCCGTACAGCGCGGACGCCGCGTTCAGGGTCGCCGTGCGGGCGCCCGAGTACTTGGTCGTCGACGTCATGTACGTGGTGAGCGCCTTGTACCAGATCTGCAGCGCCTTGGCGCGGCCGATGCCGGTCACCGCGGCGCCGTTGTAGGTGGGCGAGTTGTACGACACACCGTTGATCGTCTTCGCGCCGCTGCCCTCGGACAGCAGGTAGAAGAAGTGGTTGGCGACACCGGACGAGTAGTGCACGTCCTTGCTGCCCACGGTGGAGGACCAGTAGTCGGCGGAGCCGCCGTCCTTGCTGGGCTTGTCCATGTAGCGCAGCGGGGTGCCGTCGCCGTTGATGTTGATCTTCTCGCCGATGAGGTAGTCGCCGACGTCCGAGCTGTTGGCCGCGTAGAACTCCACGCCGGTGCCGAAGATGTCGCTGGTGGCCTCGTTCAGGCCGCCGGACTCGCCGCTGTAGTTGAGGCCGGCGGTGTTGGAGGTGACACCGTGGCTCATCTCGTGGCCGGCCACGTCGAGCGAGGTCAGCGGGTGGGTGTTGCCGCTGCCGTCGCCGTAGGTCATGCAGAAGCAGCTGTCGTCCCAGAAGGCGTTGACGTAGCCGCTGCTGTAGTGGACGCGGGAGTAGGCGCCGACGCCGTTGTTCTTGATGCCGCTGCGGCCGAAGGTGGACTTGTAGAAGTCCCAGGTCTCCTGCGCGCCGTAGGCGGCGTCCGCGGCGGCGGTCTGGTCCGTCGAGGAGCTGGAGGCCGTGCCCGTGCCCCAGACGTTGTCGGCGTCGGTGAACAGGGTGCCGGTGCCGGAGGTGCCGCGGGCCAGGTTGTACGTCTTGTGCCCGCCGCGCGAGGTGTCGTAGAGCTGGTACGTCGAGCCCGACAGGTTGGTGTTGAGGCTGACGGTGCCGGAGTACAGCGTCTTGCCGGTGCCGGTCGCGTTCTCGATGCCCTGGTACTCGTAGAGCTTCTTGCCCGTGGCCGCGTCGGTGATGACGTGGAGCTGGTTCGGGGTGCCGTCCTCCTGGAAGCCGCCGACGACCGTCTCGTAGGCGAGGACCGGCTTGCCGGAGCCGGCCCAGATCACCTTGCGCGCGCCGTCCGCCGTGGCCTTGTCCGAGCCCAGGGTGCGGGCGGCGCCGACGGCCTGCTTCTCCGCCTTGGCGGCGGTGATCTGCGGCTTGAGCGAGGGCACCTTCACGGCCGACTTGGCGGCCTTGGTGACGCCCTCGGCCTTGCCGGACCTGGCGGTGTGGACGATGAGGTCGCCGCCGAGGACCGGCAGGCCCGCGTAGGTGCGCTCGTAGCGGGTGTGCACGGTGCCGTCGACGTCCTTGACGACGTCCTTGACGATCAGCTTCTCCTTGGCGCCGAGGCCTATCTCCCGCGCGGTGTCCGCGGCACCGGCCTGGGCCTGCTGGATCAGCGTGGTGCGGGCCGCTGCGGACAGCTGGGTCGGGGCGGCCGCGAGCGGCTTCGCGGCGGCGGCCGGGGCCGGGGTCTGCGCGTTGGCACTGGTGGTCAGCCCAGTGGAAAGCAGGGCTCCGGCGGCGACAGCGGTGGCTACGGCCAGAGTGGTGCGCTTACGACGCGCGTAGAGGGGGCTCACAGAAGCTCCTTCTCGGTGGGGGAGTCCGGGCAGCGTGGGGTCACTGGCCGGAGGTGGGGATGGAAGTTGCTGTGCTGCTGCGGCGGTGAGGGAAGAGTGGCATCAGGGGTGCGTACATGTCATGACCCTGATGTGATGTTGGCTCAAACCAGCTGTCCGATAATCGTTTCGGCTATGTGAACGGGAGCCGCCCGGGGGTGTGGACCCCCGGGCGGCGCGCCGTTTCCCGGCTCGTGGCGAGCGGTTTACGGGAAGGTCAGCTTCCAGCTGTTGATCGTGCCCGTGTCATATGTGGCCTGATCCTGCACCTTCAGCTTCCACGTTCCGCTGGCCGATTCGGAGGAGGCGTTGACCGTGTAGGTCGCCTGGACGTTGTCCGCCGAGTCGGAGGAGGAGAAGTTCTTCAGGCGGTACGAGGTGCCCGACGGGCCGACCAGATCGACCACCAGGTCGCCGCGCCAGGTGTGCGAGATGTCCACGCTCACCTGGAGGTTGCTCGGCGCGTTCCCGCTCCTGCCGGAGACCGTGATGCTCGACGTGACGGCGGGTCCGTTGTCCGGGATGGACACCGGGGTGGTGTTCTCGTACGAGGTGCCCCCGCCCCCGCCTCCGCCGGAGCGCGATCCGACCGCCACGCCCGCCCAGGCGTCCTGCACGGCCTTGTACTCGGCGCTGGTGGTGCCGTACAGCTCGCCGGCCGCCGCGAGGGTGCCGGTGCGCGCGCCCGCGTAGTTGGTGGTGGAGGTCCACTTGGTGGTCAGCGCCCGGTACCAGATCTGCAGCGCCTTGTCCCGGCCGATGCCGGTGACCGGAAGGCCGTCCGCCGTCGGCGAGTTGTAGCTGACGCCGTTGATGACCTTCGTACCGCTGCCCTCGCTCAGCAGGTAGAAGAAGTGGTTGGCCGGGCCCGAGGAGTAGTGGACGTCGACGCCGCCTATCCCCGAGTACCAGTTGTCCTTGGACGCGCCGTCCGTGCTGGGCTTGTCCATGTAGCGCAGCGGGGTGCCGTCGCCGTTGATGTCGATCTTCTCGCCGATGAGGTAGTCGCCGACGTCGGAGGAGTTGTTCGCGTAGAACTCCACGCCGGTGCCGAAGATGTCGCTGGTGGCCTCGTTCAGGCCGCCGGACTCGCCGCTGTAGTTCAGGTTCGCGGTGTTGGAGGTGACGCCGTGGCTCATCTCGTGCCCTGCGACGTCGAGGGAGGTCAGCGGGTCGGCGTTGCCGGAGCCGTCGCCGTAGGTCATGCAGAAGCAGCTGTCGTCCCAGAAGGCGTTCACGTAGGAGTTGCCGTAGTGGACGCGGGAGTAGGCGCCGACGCCGTTGTTCTTGATGCCGTTGCGGCCGAAGGTGGACTTGTAGAAGTCCCAGGTGACCGCGGCGCCGTAGTGGGCGTCCGCGCCCGCGGTGGCGGCGTTGGACGTGGTGCCGTTGCCCCAGGTGTCGCTGGACTGGGAGAACAGCGTGCCGGTGCCCGAGCTGCCGTGGTTCAGGTTGTACGTCTTGTGGCCGCCGCGCGCCCCGTCGGTCAGCGTGTAGGCCGAGCCCGACTGGGTCGTGGTCAGCGTGACCTGGCCGCTGTACTGGGTGTTGCCGACGCCGTTCCTGATCCCCTGGTACTCGAACAGCTTCTTGCCGGTGGCCGCGTCGGTGATGACGTGGAGCTGGTTCGGGGTGCCGTCGTCCTGGAGGCCGCCGACGACCGTCTCGTAGGCGAGGACCGGCTTGCCCGAGGCGGCCCAGACGACCTTGCGCACACTGTCCGCGGCCGGCGCGGTGCCGCCGAGGGCCCTGGCCCGCTGGACGGCCTGCTTCTCGGCCGCGGTCCTCGCCACGGCCGGGGTGAGGTCCGCGACCTTCAGCGTGGCCCGCGTGGCCTTGACGACCGACTTCACGGCGCCGGACCCGGCGGTGTCCACGACGAGGTCGCCGCCGAGCACCGGAAGTCCGGCGTAGGTGCGCTCGTAACGGGTGTGCAGGGTGCCGTCGGCGTCCTTGACGACGTCCTTGACGACCAGTTTCTCCTGGGCGCCGAGGCCGATCGCCCTGGCCGTCGCGGCGCTCACGGCGTCGGCGTGCCGGATGAGACCGGTGCGCTGCGACGGTGTGAGCCCGACGGCCACATGGGCCGGATCGGCCTTGCCGGCCCGCGGCCCGGCGGGTGCGGCGGTCGCGGCGCCGGACTGGACGGCCGCGGCGATCAGGGCGGCCACGCCGGCGAGGGCGACGGTGGCGGTGCGGTGGTGCCCGGTGTGGGGGGTGCGTCTGCGAGAGGTGCTGCTCAACACTGACTCCTTCTGCATGACCGCGGGTCGCGCGGCCAGGGGAGACCGGACGGTGGGTTGGGACGTCCGGGCAGAACAGGGCGTTACGCGGAACCACGTGCAGGTGCGGGGCGGGCTCACCCGGTGCGCGCGAACCTGTGCGTTCGCTGTGAGCCGGCCGTTGTGAAGGGTGGCAGGGGATCAAGACACCTGTCAGGACCACGTCACGAACTTGGCCGGAAATCGTTCGTAGTCCGGATGTTCATGTTCGGTATACGAACCATTGGCCGCCGGACGGGACACGGGCGGCCGGTGCCGTCGCCGGGCGCCGGCCGCCCGTGTCCCGCCGGATCAGTCCGCCGCGCCGTCCCCGTGCCAGGTCCGCCACAGGGACGCGTACGCCCCGCCCGCCCGCACCAGGTCCTCGTGCGTGCCCAGTTCCGTCAGGCGGCCGTCCTCCATCACGGCCACCCGGTCCGCGTCGTGCGCGGTGTGCAGGCGGTGGGCGATGGCGATGACCGTACGGGACTGAAGGACGGCGGCCAGGGCGCGTTCGGCGTGGCGGGCGGTGGCGGGGTCGAGCATCGCCGTCGCCTCGTCGAGGATCAGGGTGTGGGGGTCGGCCAGCACCACCCGGGCCAGAGCCAGTTGCTGGGCCTGGGACGCGTCGGTGGGGTGGCCGCCCGGCCCCAGCACGGTGTCGAGCGAGGCGGGGAGGGCGCGCACCCAGTCGTCGGCGCCCACCGCCGTCAGGGCCGCCCACAGCGCGGCGTCCGTGGCGGCCGGCTCGGCGATCAGCAGGTTGTCGCGGACCGTGCCCAGGAACACGTGGTGCTCCTGGGTGACCAGGACGACCTGGCGGCGCAGCAGTTCCGGTTCCAGGGACGCGATGGGCACACCGCCGACCGTCACCGAGCCCGCGCCGGGGCTGTCGATGCCCGCGAGGAGCCTGCTCAGGGTCGTCTTCCCGGCGCCGGACGGGCCGACCACGGCCAGCCGTTCGCCCGGCCGCACCGTCAGGTCCACCCCGCGCAGCACCTCGCCGCCGCGCTCGTAGGCGTAGCGCACCCCGCGCACGTCGATCCGGTCGCCGGCCGGAGCCGGGCAGGCGCCCGCCGGATCCGTCCGGGGCGCCCGCGCCAGCCCCTCCACCCGCGCGAACGAGGCGCCGCTGCTCTGCAGTTGCTCCACCCGCATCAGGATCTGGTCCAGCGGCTCGGTGAACTGGCGCAGGTACAGCGCGGCCGCCACCACCGCGCCGACCCCCACCGCCCCGCGCTGGTGCAGCCAGCCGCCGAGCAGCAGCACGCCCACCACGGGCACGGTGTACGTCACCTCGACCGCGGGGAAGAACACGGTCCGCAGACGCAGGGTGTGCAAGCGGGTCCGGCGGGACCGCTCCAGCGCGTCCCGGCTCGCCCGGATCCGCCGTCCGCCCAGCCGGAACGCCTCGACCGTGCGCGCCCCGGCCGCCGTCGACGCCACGACCTCGGCCACCTCGGAGTTGGCGGCGCCCTCGGCGAGGTAACCGTCCCGGGCCCGGCGCAGATACCAGCGCAGCGCCAGCCACACGGGCGTCAGGCACACCACGCCGAACAGGCCCAGCAGCGGATCGAGCGCGAACACCGCGCCGAGCACGAACAGCGCCTGCACGGTGTTGACGAGCAGGTCCGGGCCGACGTCCCGCAGGGTCGTGCCGACGGTCGCCACATCGGCCGTGCCGCGCGCGGTCAGATCGCCGGTGCCGGCCCGCTCCACCGCCGACGCGGGCAGCGCCAGGACCCGGTCGACGTACTCCTCGCGCACCCGGGCCAGCGTCCGCTCCCCGAACCGGTGCCCCACGTACCGCGCCCAGCGCGCCAGCAGCAACTGGGCGAGCGCGCAGACGAGGATGAGCAGCGCCGGCCCGTCCACCGCGCCGACCCCGTGCCCGGCCCGGACCTCGTCGATGATCCGCCCGACCAGCCACGGGCCGGCCAGCCCCGCCCCGGCCGCGAGCGCGTTGAGCACCAGCGCGGCGGTGAACGCCCGCCCGTCGGCCCGCACCAGCCGTACGGTCGCCCGTCGCACCCCGGCCCGGTCCGCGACCGGCAGCAGTCCCTCGCCCGCCGTCACCGAACGGTCTCCTCGGTCTCCTCGGTGTCGCGGGCCACCAGTGCCCGGTAGGCCGGTTCCTCGGCCAGCAGCCGTCGGTGCGGGCCGCTCGCCGTCACCTTGCCGTCGGCCAGGAACAGCACCGTGTCGGCGCGGTCCAGCACCAGCGGCGAGGTGCTCGCCACGACCGTCGTACGGCCCTCGCGGGCCTCCCGCAGCCGCTCGGCGACCGTGGCCTCCGTGTGCGCGTCCAGCGCCGACGTCGGCTCCACGGCGAGCAGCACCTCCGGGTCGGCGAGCAGCGCCCGCACCAGTCGGATCCGCTGCCGCTGACCGCCGGAGAGGCTGCGGCCCTGCCCGGCGACGGCCGAGTCGAGACCGTCCGGCAGTCCTCGTACGACGTCCTCGGCGGCGGCCGCGTGGAGCGCCCGGCGCAGCGCGGCGTCGCCGGCCGGCTCCGCCGCGGCGACCGTCTCCCTGAGCGGCCCGGCGAACAGGTCCGCCTCGTTGTCCGCGACCAGGATCCGGGAGCGCACCGCCTGCAGCGGCACCGCGTCCAGCCGCACCCCGCCCCAGGTCGCGTCGGTCGCCCCGTAGCGGCCCAGGCGGTCCACCACGGCCGCCGCCTCGGCGGGGCGCGCGGCGGCCAGCGCGATCAGCCTGCGGGGCGGCACCCGCACCCCGGACGCCGGGTCGCGCAGCTCGGCCGGCCCGTCCGGCGCGGGCAGCGAGCCCTCGTCCGGCTCAGGTTCGAGGCGCAGCAGCGCCACCACCCGGCGGGCCGCCACCACACCTCGGTTGAGCTGGTAGGTCAGCTCGATGAAGAACGCCACCGGCACGATCAGCACCGCCACGTAGCCGTACACCGACACCAGCTCGCCGATGCTGATGGCGCCCGCGGCCGCCTGCCGCGCCGCGAGCCAGGTCACCACAGCGAGGAACAGCGTGGGCAGGCCCATGCCCAGCGCCTGCACCCAGCTCGCCACCGCCCCCACCCGGTACCCCTGGTCGCGCAGCCGCTGCGAGTCCCGCCGGAAGGCGTCCGCGAACAGCCCCTTGCCGCCCAGGCCGTTCAGGACCCGCAGGCCGCCCGCGAGGTCGCCGATGCGGGCCGTCAGCACGCCCTGCCGCTCCCGGTACTCGCCCTCCGCCCCCTGCAGCCGCAGCGTCAGCGGCCCGGTGACCAGCGCGATCACCGGCACCCCGAGCAGCACCACCGCGGCGAGCGGCGCCGAGACGGACAGCAGCACCCCGGCCACCACCACGTAGACCACCAGCGAGCCCACCCCGGGCCCGACCACGGTCAGCGCCTGCGCGATGGTCTGCACGTCACCGACGCCGATGGTGACGACCTCCCCGGCCCCGGCCCGGCGCGGCAGCGCCGCCCCCAGCCGGGCCGCGTGCCCCACGACCAGCTTCACCGTGCGGAAGTTGGCGTCCATCCGCACCCGGGTCATGGTGCGGTGCCGCATGATGCTCACCCACGAGTTCAGCGCGCCGAGCGCGAACATCACGCCGGCCCACCCGGCCAGCGCGCCCATCCGGCCCGGCACCAGGCCCTCGTCCACCGCCCGCGCCATCAGATACGGCTGCGCGGCCATCAGCACCATCCACGCGCTGCCCAGCAGCGCGCCCACCAGCGACCGCACCCGCTGGCGCAGCACGAGCCAGCCCAGAAAGTGCCAGCCGCCGCGGACGTCGGGCGTGCCCGGATCCTCGTACGCGTCGATCAAAGCGCCACCCCGTCCCGTCCGTCCCGCTACGCGAGACTGTCCCGCCACGCCTTGTGCAGGTCCGCGAACCTGCCGGTGCCCGCGATGAGTTCGTCCGGGCCGCCGTCCTCGACGATCCGCCCGTGCTCCATCACCAGCACCCGGTCGGCGATCTCCACGGTCGACAGCCGGTGCGCGATCACCACGGCGGTACGGCCGCGCAGCACCGTGGTCATGGCCCGCTGGACGGCCCGCTCGCCCGGGACGTCCAGCGAACTGGTCGCCTCGTCCAGGATCAGCACCGCCGGGTCGGCCAGCAGCGCGCGGGCGAAGGCGACCAACTGGCGCTGCCCGGCCGAGATGCGGCCACCGCGCTTGCGCACGTCCGTGTCGTAGCCGTCGGGCAGCGCGCTGATGAACTCGTGGGCGCCGATCGCCTTGGCGGCCCGCTCGATGTCCTCGCGCGTGGCGTCGGGCCGGCCGATCGCGATGTTGTCCGCCACCGTGCCGGAGAAGAGGAACGCCTCCTGCGTCACCATGACCACCCCGCGCCGCAGTTCGGGCGTCGCCAGCCCGCGCAGGTCGACCCCGTCCAGCAGCACCCGCCCCTCGGTCGGGTCGTAGAACCGGGCGAGCAGCTTGGCCAGCGTCGACTTGCCCGCGCCGGTGGAGCCGACGACGGCGACGGTCTGCCCGGCGGGCAGCGTCAGGTCGAAGCGGGGCAGCACCTCGCCGCCCGTGCGGTAGGCGAAGCGGACCCCGTCGAAGACCACCTCGCGGCCCGGGAGCCCGCTCCTGCGCGCGGGCAGTTCGCGCGGCGCCGACGGCTCCGGCACGGACGGCGTCTGCGCCAGCAGCCCGGCGATCTTCTCCAGGGACGCGGCCGCCGACTGGTAGGAGTTCAGGAACATCCCCAGCCGGTCGATCGGGTCGTACAGCCGCCGCAGGTACAGCACCGCCGCCGCCAGCACGCCCAGCTCCAGCGAGCCGGACGCCACCCGGTAGGCGCCCCACAGCACGATCCCGGCGACCGCCGTGTTCGCCACGAGCCGGGAGCCGACCACGTACCGGGCCATCTCCAGCAGGGCGTCCCCGTTGGTGCGTTCGTGCCGCTGGTTCAGCACGGCGAACTCGGCGTCGTTCGCCGCCTCCCGGCGGAAGGCGCGCACCGGCCGGATGCCGTTCATCGTCTCCACGAACTTCACGATCACCGCCGCGATCGCCGTGGACCGCGCCCGGTACACCCGCCCCGCGCGCCGCTGGTACATCCGCACCAGCAGGTACAGCGGCACGAAGGAGGCCACCGCGACCGCGCCGAGGCCGAGGTCCAGCCACAGCAGCATCGCCGCGATGTAGACGAAGGACAGCACGACGGTCACCAGTTCCTGCAGACCCTCGTCGAGGAGTTCGCGCAGCGACTCGACGTCCGTCGTGGAGCGGGAGATCAGCCGACCGCTCGTGTACCGCTCGTGGAAGTCGACGCTGAGGGCCTGCGCGTGCCGGAAGATGCGGCCCCGCAGGTCCAGCAGCACGTCCTGGTTGACCCGGGCGGAGGCCTCGATGAACGCGAACTGCAGGCCGCCGGAGAGCAGCGCGCACAACAGGTAGCCGGCGCCCACCGCCAGCAGCGGCCCGTGGTCGTGGTCCCGGAACGCCGGCACGGCGCTGTCGATGGCGTAGGCCACCAGCAGCGGGCCGGCCTGCACGGCCGCCTGCTGGAGCAGCAGCAGGAGCGTGGTGAGGGCGACCCGGGACCTCATGGGCGCGAGCAGCGAGCGCAGCAGCGCGGCCGTGGCGCCGGGCGGGGCCGGCAGGACGTCGCGGTCGAAGGGGTCGCCGTCGCCTGCGCCCCGCGGCCCGGGCCGCCGGTCGTCCTCGTCCGCGGCCGGGGCGGCGGTGGTCGTGGTGGTCATCGGACGTCCTCCCGTTCCCCGGCGTCCGCGCCCGACATCAGGTGCGCGTACTCGGCGTTCGTGCGCAGCAGTTCCTGGTGGGTGCCGACGGCGGCGATCCGGCCGCCCGAGAGCAGGGCGACCCGGTCGGCGAGCAGCACCGTCGACGGCCGGTGGGCCAC
The DNA here is from genome assembly GCF_042793175.1 of Streptomyces sp. NPDC056580. NCBI lineage: Bacteria > Bacillati > Actinomycetota > Actinomycetes > Kitasatosporales > Streptomycetaceae > Streptomyces > Streptomyces sp. NPDC056580. The sequence continues at coordinate 125,986 of NZ_JBHTVE010000009.1, forward strand.
GATCAGCGCGGTGGTGTCGGCCAGCACCCGCCGCAGCGCGGCCTCCACGGCGGCCTCCGTGTGCACGTCCAGGGCGGACAGCGGGTCGTCCAGGACCAGGAACTCCGGCCGGCCGACCACCGCGCGGGCCAGGGCCAGGCGCTGGCGCTGCCCGCCGGACAGGCTCAGCCCCTGCTCGCCGACCTGGGTGCCGGTGCCCTGCGGCAGCGCGTGCGCGAACTCCGCCTGGGCCACCGCGAGCGCCCGGTCCAGTTCCGCCTCGCCCGCGCCGTCGGCCGCGCCCATCAGGACGTTCTCGCTGACGGTGGCGGAGAACAGCGTGGGTTCCTCGAAGGCCACGGCGACCCTGGCGCGCAGCTCCTCACGGGGCATCGCGGTGATGTCCAGGCCGTTCAGGGTGATGCGTCCGGAGGTGACCTCGTGCAGCCGGGGGACCAGGGCGGTCAGGGTCGTCTTGCCGCTGCCGGTGGCCCCGACCAGGGCCATGGACTCGCCGGGGCGGATGTGCAGGTCGATGTGTTCGAGCAGGGGCGGGGAGTCCGGCGGCGCGTCGGGGTAGCGGAACCGGACGTCGTGGAAGCGCAGCCCGGCCTCCGGTGCGGCGCCGGCGCCGGGCGCGACCGCCCCGGCGCTCTCCGGCTCCTCGTCCATCACCTCGAAGTACCGCTCGGTGGCGGTCGCCGCCTCCTGGCTCATGGCCAGCAGGAAGCCGATGGAGTCCACCGGCCAGCGCAGGGCGAGCGCGGTGCTCAGGAAGGCGACCAGCGTGCCCGCGGACAGGGCGCCGTCGGCCACCTGCAGCACGCCGACCACCAGCGCGGCGCCGATCGCCACCTCCGGGAGCGTCACGATGACGCCCCAGATGGTGGCCAGCAGCCGCGCCTTGCGCAGTTCCGTCCCGCGCAGGCTGCCCGACAACTCGTGGAACGCCCGCGCCTGACTGCGGTGCCGGCCGAAGCCCTTGATGATGCGGATGCCGAGCACGCTCTCCTCTACGACCGTGGTCAGGTCGCCGACCTGGTCCTGGGCGCGCCGCGCCACCTCGGCGTAGCGCCGCTCGAAGACCACGCAGGTCCACATCACCGGCACGGCGGGCCCGAGGATGACCAGACCGAGCACCCAGTCCTGCATCAGCATGATCACCACGCCGACGAGGATCGTCACCCCGTTGACCAGGAGGAAGGTCAGCGGGAACGCCAGGAACATGCGCAGCAGCATCAGATCGGTCGTGCCCCGGGAGAGGAGCTGGCCGGACGCCGACCGGTCGTGGAAGGACACCGGCAGCCGCTGCAGCCGGCGGAACAGGGCCGCCCGCATCTCCGCCTCGACGTGCGACAGCGGCCGCGCCACCAGCCAGCGTCTTATGCCGAACAGCACCGCCTCGGCGACGCCGAGCAGCAGCAGGTACAGGGCGCCGAGCCACACCCCGGCCGGGTCCCGGTCGGCCACGGGGCCGTCGACCATCCATTTCAGGACCAGTGGGATCACCAGTCCGGTGCAGGAGGCGACGACCGCGACGAACGCGGCCGTGAACAGCCGGGCCCGCACGGGGCGGACGTACGGCCAGAGCCGGAGCAGGGTACGGACGGCGGAGCGGTCCTCGGTGGTTGCACGTGTCGTGGGCATCATCGCGAGCCTACGGACCGGCACCGACGACGCCCACCGAGTTTCGGCCGGACCGCCCTCCGCCGCTGGTCCTACGACCTGCGGATTCGGCCGTTCGGCGGGCCCCCCGCACGCCTGCGGACGTACCCGGCCATCGACCGATCGGACGACGCCGCCGCCGCGGGACGGACGATATGCCGGGCGGGCCGGCCCCGGGACCCCGGGACCTGCGCGTCCCCGACGGCGGCCGCGTCCGGGTCACCCGGGTCGTGGGGGCCGGGAGAACGGCCACGGCACGGACCGCACACGCCCCGGCGCCGGTCCGGACCGGCGCCGGCCCGTCGCCCGCGCTCACCCCGCTCTCAGGAACAGCACCGACCGCGCCGGCACGGTGACCGCCGCGCCCGCCGGGTGGACCGTCCCCGGCGCCTCGGACTGGTCCTCGCGCGAGGTGTCGACCACCACCTCGTAGCGCTCCGCCCACGGCGGCCCCGGCAGCACGAAGGCCGTCGGGCGGTCACCTGCGTGCAGTACCGCGAGGAAGCTGTCGTCCAGGACCGGGGCGCCCCGCTCGTCCCGGCCGGGGATGTCCTGACCGGACAGATACATGCCAAGCGTGGCGGCGGGGGCGTACCAGTCCCCCTCGGTCATCTCCTCGCCCCGCGGGGTGAACCAGGCCAGATCACGCAGCCCGGCCGCCGAGCGGGCGCGCCCGGAGAAGAACGCCCGGCGGCGCAGCACCGGATGACGGTGGCGCAGGGCGATCAGCCGGGAGGTCAGGTCGAACAGGGGCCGCCAGGACGGGTCGTCCAGCAGGGACCAGTCCAGCCAGCTGATCTCGTTGTCCTGGCAGTAGGCGTTGTTGTTGCCGCGCTGGGTGCGGCCGAGTTCGTCGCCGGCGACCAGCATCGGCACTCCGGTGGACAGCAGCAGCGTCGTCATCAGGTTCCTGAGCTGCCTGCGCCGCAGGGACCGGATCCGCTCGTCGTCCGTCTCACCCTCCGCCCCGCAGTTCCAGGATCGGTTGTCGTCGGTGCCGTCCCGGTTGCCCTCGCCGTTGGCCGCGTTGTGCTTCTCGCCGTACGACACCAGGTCGCGCAGGGTGAGACCGTCGTGCGCGGTGACGAAGTTGACGGAGGCGTAGGGGCGCCGGCCGCCCCACGCGTACAGGTCGCTGGAGCCGGACAGGCGGTAGCCCATCTCCCGCACGTCGGGCAGGGCGTGCCGCCAGAAGTCCCGCACGGTGTCCCGGTAGCGGTCGTTCCACTCGGTCCACAGCGGCGGGAACGCGCCCACCTGGTAGCCGCCCGAACCGACGTCCCAGGGCTCGGCGATCAGCTTCACCCGGCGCAGCACCGGGTCCTGGGCGATCACCGCGAGGAACGGGGACAGCATGTCGACGTCGTGCATCGAGCGGGCGAGCGCCGCCGCGAGGTCGAAGCGGAAGCCGTCCACGCCCATCTCGGTCACCCAGTAGCGCAGCGAGTCGGTGATCAGGCGCAGCACCTGGGGCTGGACCACGTGCAGGGTGTTGCCGCAGCCGGTGTAGTCGGCGTACCGGCGGGCGTCGTGCTGGAGCCGGTAGTAGCCCCGGTTGTCGATGCCCTTCAAGGAGAGCGTGGGGCCCAGTTCGCCGGCCTCCGCGGTGTGGTTGTAGACCACGTCCAGGATGACCTCGATGCCGGCCGCGTGCAGCGCGCGCACCATCCGCTTGAACTCGCCGACCTGGCCGCCCTGCGTCCCCGAGGCCGCGTAGGCCGCGTGCGGGGCGAAGTAGCCGATGGAGTTGTAGCCCCAGTAGTTCTTGAGGCCCCGGCGCAGCAGGTGGTCCTCGTGCGCGAACTGGTGCACGGGGAGCAGCTCCACGGCCGTGACGCCCAGCCTCGTGAGGTGCTCGACCGCCGCCGGGTGGGCGAGCCCGGCGTAGGTGCCGCGCAGTTCCTCCGGGATGCCGGGGTGCAGCTTGGTGAAGCCGCGCACGTGCAGTTCGTAGATGACCGAGTCGGCCCAGGGCGTCTTGGGGCGGCGGTCGTCGGACCAGTCGTCGTCGTCGTGGACCACGACGCCCTTGGGGACGTGCGGCGCGGAGTCCCGGTCGTCCCGGACGGTGTCGGCGACGTGCTGCTCCGGCCAGTCGCGGACGTGCCCGTAGACCTCCGGCGGCAGGCGGAACTCCCCGTCCACCGCGCGCGCGTAGGGGTCGAGCAGCAGCTTGGCCGGGTTCCAGCGAGCGCCGGTCCACGGGTCCCAGCGGCCGTCCACGCGGTAGCCGTAACGCTGTCCGGGCATCACGCCGGGCACGAAGCCGTGCCAGATCTCGTGCGTCAGTTCGGTCAGCGGGACCTGGGTCTCCCGGCCCCGCTCGTCGAACAGGCACAGCCGGACCGCCTCCGCCCCGGCCGCCCACAGCGCGAAGTTGGTGCCCGCGACCCCGTCCGGGCCGACCCGGAAGCGGGCCCCCAGCGGGGTCGGCGCACCGGGCCAGACGGGCGGCGCGGGCGGCACGGGGCGACGGGCGCCGCTCACCGCGGCCGCCGCCGGCCCGCTCCCGGCGGCCGGTTCCCCGGCCCGTGCCCGCTGCTCGGCTGCGCTCGTCACCAGTCGGCCCCTCTTTCAGTGGCTCGCCCGCGGGGCGCGGCGCCGTGCCGAACGGGCGGGCGCGCGCGCCGGCGCACGCCCGCCCGCCCGGTCCGGCTGCGCCCCGGCGGCTCCGACGCGGGCTCGGGGAGCCTTCCCCCCGCCGGGGGGAAGGCTCCCCTTCGTGTCGTCCTCCCCACTGTTCTGCCCAGCCCGGGCGTCGCACTCACGTTTCCCCGGGGCGTGCCCGCTCGTTGGGTTCCATGTGAGGCACGCACAAGGACGCGCACGGCGCGCGGGGGCCGCGCTGGCCGCCGTACTGACATGGGTGGGACTGCTGGCCGGCTGCACCGCGGGCGGCTCCGGCGGTCTGGGCATCGACCGGGTGCTGGGCGGACCGCCGCCGGCGCCCAAGGACACCATCGGGGTCACCCCGGAGGACGGCAGCACCGCCGTCCGGCCCGCGGAGCCGCTACGGGTACGGGTGTCCGACGGGCACCTGGAGAAGGTGAGCGTCGTGATGTCGCAGGACGCCCAGGACGCCCCGGTCCCGGGGCACGTCTCCGCCGACGGGCGGAGCTGGGAACCGGACGGCGGACGACTGGCGCTGGCCGCCAAGTACACGGTCGACGCGGTCGCCCTCGACTCCCGGGGCCGCCGCTCGGCCCGGCACACCACGTTCACGACGTATGTGCCGGCGGAGCGGTTCATCGGCTACGTCACCCCGGAGAACCGGGCCACCGTCGGCACCGGGATGATCGTCTCCCTGTCCTTCAACCGGGAGATCACCGACCGGGCCGCCGTCGAGCGCGCGGTGCGCGTGCGGGCGAGCCCGCCCGTGGAGATCCGCGCGCACTGGTTCGGCAAGGACCGCCTCGACTTCCGTCCCGAGCGCTACTGGAAGCCCGGCACCGAGGTCACCGTCGACCTCGGCCTCAAGGACGTGGAGGGTGCGCCCGGGGTCTACGGCCTGCAGGACAAGACGTTCGCCTTCACCGTCGGCCGCGGCCAGGTCTCCCTGGTGGACGCGGCCCGGCACATGATGGAGGTGCGGCGCGACGGGCGGCTGCTGGCCACCGTGCCGATCACCGCGGGCGCCCCGAAGACCACCACCTACAACGGGAAGATGGTGGTGATGGAGATGCTCGAGGTCACCCGCATGAACAGCCGGACGGTCGGCTTCGGCGGCGAGTACGACATCCCCGACGTCCCGCACGCCATGCGGCTCACCGACTCCGGCACCTTCCTGCACGGCAACTACTGGTCGCCAAAGGCCCCGGGGAACGTGAACGTCAGCCACGGCTGCGTCGGGCTCCGTGACGTCAAGGGCGGCGGATCGGACACGCCCGCGGGCTGGTTCTTCGACCGCAGCCTCGTCGGTGACGTCGTCGAGGTCGTCAACAGCAAGGACAAAACCGTCTCTCCCGACAACGGGCTCGGCGGGTGGAACATGGCATGGAAGCAGTGGAAAGCGGGCAGCGCCGTCAAGTGAGGTCGACCGGGGGCCTGTTCGGGCCCAGCGGGCCGTTGAAGTTGCGACGGAACGGTGACATTCCCCCGGCCCTCCGCTCCTGACCCTGCGGTTAACATGCGCACACCGAATGCGGTGGGGAGCGGGCCGGACCTGGTCCGGCGAGGGGAGAACAAGTGAACGTGCGGCCGATATCGGGGGCATCGGTGGGGGGCCGAAAGTCGGGCCGTAAGGGGCTGGTGCTGATATCCGGCGCTCTGCTCGTGGCCGTCACCGCGTGCGGCGGTGGCCAGGAGGCCGGGTCCGGTTCCGGGAACGGAAAGGACGTGGACTCCGGCGCGCGGCAGGGCAAGCAGTCCACGGCCGCCGTCAGCATCTCGCCGAAGTCCGGGGCGACGGGTGTCGACACCAGCGGCGCGCTGAAGGTGAGCGTCAGCAAGGGCAAGCTGACCGAGGTCACCGTCAAGGACGCCAGGGGCGCGAAGATCGACGGCGCGGTCACCGGCGACGGCGCCGCCTGGAAGCCGTCGACCCACCTGGCCGCCGGGACCAAGTACAGCGTGCACGCGGTCGCGAAGGACTCCGAGGGCCGCGAGGCCGCCGAGGACTCCAGCTTCACCACGCTCACCCCGCGGAACACCTTCGTCGGCTACTTCACCCCCGAGGACGGTTCGACCGTCGGAGTGGGCATGCCGTTCTCCGTCCGCTTCACCCGGGGCATCACCAACCCCGCGGACGTCGAGAAGGCCATCAGCATCAGGACCGAGCCGGCCGTCGACGTCGAGGGCCACTGGTTCGGCAACGACCGCCTGGACTTCCGCCCGGAGAAGTACTGGAAGGAAGGCACCAAGGTCACCGTCGACCTCAACCTCGACGGCGTCGAGGGCCGCGACGGCGTCTACGGCAAGCAGCGCAAGACCGTGAAGTTCACCGTCGGCCGCGACCAGGTCTCGATCGTGGACGCCAAGAAGCACACGATGAAGGTCACCCAGAACGGCAAGGTCATCAAGACCATCCCGGTCACCACCGGCAAGCCCGGCTACGACACCTGGAACGGCCAGATGGTCATGAGCGAGAAGCTCACCGTGACCCGTATGAACGGCGAGACCGTGGGCTACGGCGGCGAGTACGACATCAAGGACGTCCCGCACGCCATACGCCTGACCAACTCCGGCACCTTCATCCACGGCAACTACTGGGGCGGCGGGGCGTTCGGCAACTACAACGCCAGCCACGGCTGCGTCGGCCTGCGCGACGTGCGCGGCGGCTACGACAAGGGCGTGCCGGCGGCCTGGTTCTTCAACCACTCCATCATCGGCGACGTGGTCGTCGTGAAGCGTTCCCACGACCGGACGGTGGCTCCGGACAACGGCCTCAACGGCTGGAACATGTCGTGGGAGGAGTGGAAGAAGTGAGCTGCGGCTCTCCGGCGCGGTGAGAGCGGGTCCACCGGTCCGCCTGTTTGGGTGCGGGTGCGGGTGCGCTGTGGCTGGTCGCGCGGTTCCCCGCGCCCCTTCGGGGCGCCTGTGACGGACGGCACCGCATCACCCCCCGTTAGTCCCCGTTAACCTGCTCCGCATGACCGTGAATCTCGAAGTCGCCGAAGGTGTCGGAACCGTCCGCCTGGACCGGCCGCCGATGAACGCGCTGGACGTGGCCACGCAGGACCGGCTGAAGGAGCTCGCCGAGGAGGCCACGCGCCGCGAGGACGTGCGCGCCGTGGTGATCTACGGCGGCGAGCGGGTGTTCGCGGCGGGCGCGGACATCAAGGAGATGCAGGCCATGGACCACACCGCCATGGTCCTGCGCGCCCGCGCCCTGCAGGACTCCTTCACCGCCGTGGCCCGCATCCCCAAGCCCGTCGTCGCGGCCATCACCGGCTACGCGCTCGGCGGCGGCTGCGAGCTGGCCCTGTGCGCCGACTACCGCATCGCCGCGGACAACGCCAAGCTGGGCCAGCCGGAGATCCTGCTCGGCCTGATCCCGGGCGCGGGCGGCACCCAGCGCCTGCCCCGGCTGATCGGCCCCTCCAAGGCGAAGGACCTCATCTTCACCGGCCGACAGGTGAAGGCCGACGAGGCGCTCGCCATCGGTCTGGTGGACCGCGTCGTCCCGGCCGCCGAGGTGTACGAGCAGGCGCACGCGTGGGCGGCCAGGCTGGCGCAGGGGCCGGCGATCGCGCTGCGCGCGGCCAAGGAAGCCGTCGACACCGGCCTGGAGACCGACATCGACACCGGGCTCGCCGTCGAACGCAACTGGTTCGCGGGCCTGTTCGCCACCGAGGACCGTGAGCGCGGCATGCGCAGCTTCATCGAGGAGGGTCCGGGCAAGGCCAAGTTCCTGTGAGCCGGCAAGTGTGAACTCTCGCACAAGTACTTGCAATTGACGCGTCGTCTGATTCCGGTCCCTCGATGGGGCGGTTTATGGGAGCCTTAACTCAACCTTAAGCCTGCCTCGTCGAGGGAGCCTGACGATTGCCCGGAAGTGAGTCGTCTGCGCAGGTCGGCCGGGATGCCGGTGACCCTGTAATGCCTTCGGCATATGCCGGAGGGCCGGAGCGGCGCGGGGGTGCGCCGGGGGTGTATTCCCCGGGAACGCCCACGGGGACGGCCCCGGGCGGCCATCATGGGGGCATGGCGGGGCTGGAGGGCATCGGACAGCCGCGGGGACACAGCCGTGCGACCGCGGCGCGCTGGTCGCCCGCGGTGGAGGACGAACGGGCGCTCAAGGCGCTCGAACTTTTCGGCAATCCCACGGAGGCGGAGGTGTCGCTGCCGTCCCGCCCGGAGTCCGCGGCCACCGCGCGCCGGCTGGCCCAGGTCGTCGTCCTGCGCCACTGGGGACTCAGTCCCAAGATGACCGAGGACGCCGTCCTGCTCGTCTCCGAACTCGTGGGCAACGCCGTACGGCACACCGGGGCCCGGGTCTTCGGCCTGCGGATGCGCCGGCGACGCGGCTGGATCCGGGTGGAGGTCCGCGACCCCTCCCGCGGACTGCCCTGTCTGATGCCGGTTCAGGAGATGGACGTCAGCGGCCGCGGACTGTTCCTGGTGGACAAACTGGCCGACCGCTGGGGTGTGGACCTGCTGCCGCGCGGCAAGACCACCTGGTTCGAGATGCGCGTCGCCGAGCGCGAGACCGCTCGCTGAGACCGCCGCCGCCTGCTCGCTGAGACCGCCGCCGCCCTGACGGGCGCCGACTCGGGGCGACCCGACATCCTCCTCCGATCGGGCCAATCGGGCGTTTTCTTACCCTTCCCCCCTTAAATGGTGCGGGTGACCACGACCAACCGTCGCGAGATGCTGCGTGCGGGCGCCGGGTTCGTCGCCGGGGGCGCGCTCGCCGCCGGTTGCGCGGGCACCCCGGCCGGACCGAGCGAGACCGCCTCGGCGGACCCGCCCGCCCGCGCGCCCGGCCACCACGCGGCCACCCCCCGTACCGCCCCCGCGCCCCGCCCCTATCCCGGACAGCCCGCCCAGATCACCCACGGCCCGCGCGGCCGCCCCCTGGTCGCCCTCACATTCCACGGACAGGGCGACCCCGAACTCGCCACCTCCCTGCTCACCGCGGCCGAACAGCGCGGCGCCCGGCTGACCGTGCTGGCCGTCGGCACCTGGCTGGACCAGCACCCGGACCTGGCCCGGCGCATCCTCGACGGCGGCCACGACCTGGGCAACCACACCCAGCGGCACGTCAGCGTCAACGCCATGTCACCGGCCGACGCCCGCAAGGAGATCACCGACTGCGCCGACCGGCTTGAGCGGCTCACCGGATCCATCGGCACCTGGTTCCGGCCCTCCCGTTCCCCGACCGCCTCCCCGCAGGTCGCCGCACTGGCACGCGCCGCGGGCTATCCGCACGTGCTGTCCTACGACGTCGACTCGCTCGACTACACCCGGCCCGGCGCCGACGCCATCACCCGCAAGGTCGCGGCCGAGGTGCGCGCCGGCTCGGTGGTGAGCCTGCACTTCGGCTACCCGGACACGGTCGCCGCCCTCCCCGCCGTACTCCACGAACTCGACCGCTGCGGACTGCGCGCGGTCACCACCACGGAGCTGCTGAGCTGATGCGAACCACGAACGCCGCCCGCCTCCTGGCCGCCGGCGCCGCCCTCACCGCCCTGACCCTGCTGTCCGGCTGCTCCCAGAAGCACGAGAACGAGGCCATCGCCAGCAAGGCCCCGGTACCGCCGCGGGTGCGCAAGCCCCAGGTGGACGTGCTGCCGGGGATGCCGCCGGTGGAGGACCCCACCGACATCTACGCCGCCGACCGCCCGGGCAGGCTCTCCCCGGTGGTCGCGGACTTCCCCTCCCGGGTCTACGTCCCCAACACCAACTCCGACACGGTCACGGTCATCGACCCGAAGACATACAAGATCATCGAGACCATCCGGGTGGGCCGCCAGCCGCAGCACGTCGTGCCCTCCTGGGACCTGAGGACGCTGTGGGTCAACAACGACCTCGGCAACTCCCTGACCCCCATCGACCCCCGCACCGGCAAGGCGGGCGAGCCGGTCGACGTGCACGACCCGTACAACCTGTACTTCACGCCCGACGGCAAGTACGCGATCGTCATGGCCTCCAAGGACCGCCGGTTGGTCTTCCGTGACGCGCACACCATGAAGGTGGCCAAGTCCGTCCCGGTCGCCTGCGCCGGCGTCAACCACGCCGACTTCTCCATCGACGGCCGCTACTTCATCGTCTCCTGCGAGTTCAGCGGCGAACTGCTCAAGGTCGACACCGCGAAGATGGAGGTCATCGGAGAGCAGAAGCTGGCAGTGCAGGGCGCCATGCCGCAGGACGTGAAGGTCTCGCCCGACGGCAAGCGGTTCTACATCGCGGACATGGTGGCCAACGGCATGTGGGTCCTGGACGGCGACACCTTCGGCAAGCCGGAGTTCCTCGCCACCGGCAAGGGCGCGCACGGCCTGTACGTCAGCCGCGACTCCCGCGAGATGTACGTCTCCAACCGCGGCGAGGGCTCCATCTCCGTCTTCGACTTCACCCGGAACCGACTCACCAAGAAGTGGCACCTGCCCGGCGGAGGCAGCCCCGACATGGGCGGGGTGTCGGCCGACGGCAAGGTGCTGTGGCTCTCCGGCCGCTACAACGCCGAGGTGTACGCCATCGACACCCGCACCGGCGGGGAACTGGCCCGCATCAAGGTCGGCAGCGGCCCGCACGGACTGGCCGTCTACCCCCAGCCGGGCCGCTACTCCCTGGGCCACACCGGCGTCTTCCGCTGAGCCGGAGCCCCTCAGGGTGCCAGCAGCAGTGCCTCCGCGCCCACCACGCGGTAGCCGGCCGCCTGGAACGCCCGCATGCTGCGGGCGTTCCCCGGCGCCGTCTGCGCCCACAGCGGCTCCGCCGCCAGGTGCCGGGCGGCCGTCACCAGCGCCCGGCCGAGACCCCGGTGCCGTGCCCCCTCGTCCACCTCGACGCTGACCTCCAGCCGCCCGCCGACCCCGCGTCCCATGACCAGCACCCCGCCGTCCGCCGTCCAGGCCCGTACCTCGTCGCGCCGGCGCCGGGCGTAGGCGATGCGCGGGTGGCCGGCGTCCTCGATCTCGGTCACCGTGAGCGCCGGCCTGCCGGGCAGGGGCGAGCCGACCAGCAGCGCGTCGATCGTCTCGGCCCGGCGCCCGGTCCGGGCCAGGAGGGCGGCCAGGAAGACGGGGTTCATCGCCGCGGACAGCGGATCGCAGTCCACGGCGTCCAGCGTCTCGCGCACCCACCGCGGGTCCTCGTCCGTGAAGACGACGGAGTGCGCGGTGAAGGCCAGCACCCCCGCGTCCCGCGCCCGGTGCTGCGGCACCACCGTCGTGCGGCCGTCACCCGGCGGGAAGACCCCGCCCGCCACCGCGTCCAGAACGTCCCGAAGGCTCCGCAACCCACCGCTCCCTGGTTCTCCACCGCATGGAAGACCCAGACTCGCAGACGTGATCGACGACGGCACCGGACTTCTCGCCGCCGGCGGGCAGGCGCGAGCCACCGGCCCCGCGCGCCTCGCCACAGACGACGGCGCCGACGACGGCGCCGCCCGGGCCACCCCCAGCGCCCGCGAGGAGCGGTCCGCCCCGGTGGCCGCCGCACCGGAGGCGGACACGGGCCGTTAACCGGAGGCGCACACAGGCCGTTAATCTGACCAGCGTCAGTACGCCAGCACGGCATGAAGAACGCGAACATAAGGGGCGGATCGGTGGCGGACATCGAGGAAGCACGCAAGCAGTTCCAGCGGATCGACGCGGACGGCGACGGTTTCATCACCGCGGCGGAGTTCAAGTCGGCCCTCGCCCAGGGGGGTGACTGGAACGTCACCGACACGGTGGCGGAGGCCGTCATCCGGACCCGCGACCTCAACGGCGACAAGGTCCTGTCGTTCGACGAGTTCTGGGCCTACCTGGGCAAGTGACGCGTACGGAGGGGGCGCCGGCCCGCGGCGGGACGGCGCCCCCTGCGTGACGCGGTCCGCGGTGCCCGTGCCCGCGTGCACCCGTTCGGCGCACGCGCCGGAATAGCCCGGCGCCGGCCGGGGTTGTCGCCCACGTCAGAAGCATGCACATGCATGGACTGGAAGGTCTGTCATGAAGATCGGCATCATCGGCGCGGGCAACATCGGCGGCAACCTGACGAGGCGGCTCACCGCACTCGGGCACGACGTGTCCGTGGCCAACTCCCGGGGCCCGGAGACCCTGAAGGCGCTCGCCGAGGAGACCGGCGCGAAGGCGGTACGGGCGGCCCAGGCCGCCAGGGGCGCCCAGGTCGTCGTGGTCACCGTCCCGCTCAAGGCCGTTCCCGACCTCCCCGCCGGCCTGCTGTCCGGGGCCGCCGAGGGCGTGGCCGTGATCGACACCGGCAACTACTACCCGCGGGAGCGGGACGGCCGGATCGCCGGGATCGAGGACGAGGGCCTGACCGAGAGCCGCTGGACCGAACGGCACCTCGGGCACCCCGTGATCAAGGCTTTCAACGGCACCTACGCCCAGGACATCCTGGACCGCCACCGCCCGGCCGGAGACCCCGGGCGGATGGCGCTGCCGGTCGCCGGTGACGACGAGGCCGCCAAGCGGACCGTCCGCGGCCTCATCGACGAACTCGGCTTCGACACGGTCGACGCGGGCGGAATCGACGATTCCTGGCGCCAGCAGCCCGACACCCCGGTGTACGGCCTGCGCGCGGGCGCCGAGGCGGTCCGCGAGGCCCTCGCGAAGGCGTCCCCGGAGCGGCCGGCGGCCTTCCGCGGCTGACCCGGCCGCACGGAGCGGGCGGGCGTCAGGACGTGGCCCACTTCCGCAGGGCGGCCTTGTCGGCGAAGGCGGCCACGTCCTTGTCGTGGGGCTCACTGGTGTACTGGTGGAAGCGCCACTTGGCCTTGATGCGGGGGTGCCCCGCGCTCACGTAGTCGGCGATCCACAGGCCGTCGCCGGCGTACGAGGTGTGGTCCTTGTTCAGCCAGTAGTCCCGGTTGGTGTAGAGCAGCACCCTGTTGTGCGGGCGCAGTTGTTTCACCGTGCGGATGAACAGGTCCTTCTCCGCGTTGCTCGCGTGGGTGCCCTCACCGGTGGTCTCCCAGTCGACGGCGAGCAGTTCGCCCGCCTTCTCCGGGGCGTGCCGGACGAAGTACTCGGCCTGGGCGGTGATGTGCCCCGGCCACAGGAAGTGGTAGTAGCCGACGACGAGTCCCGCGTCGCGGCCGTGCTTGGCCTGCGCGGAGAGCCGGGGGTTGACGTACGAACGCCCCTCCGTCGCCTTGATGAAGACGAAGGAGAGGCCGTCCGTGCCGTAGGACGATGACTGGTAGGCGCTCACGTCGATGCCGTGCAGCATGGGGGGACTCCCTGAAGTGCGGTGGGGTATTAGGAGTTGACTGATATATGCCCCGTCAGGCCCGATGGATCCGCCCGTCCGCCGTGCCGCTGGGCCCCGGCCGCGGTGTCGTCCTCCCCCGCTGACGGCCCACCTGGTGCAGGAGTCCAGGCAGGTGCCGCCCTCGCAGCCGGCGACCTGGAGGCCGCAACGTGGTGTTTTCCGTGGGTCTCGCACGCCGTGCCGGATCACCGGTCCACCAGACCCAGCCGGGCCGCCGTGACTCCCGCCTCGAAGCGGCTGGAGGTGCCGAGCTTCTCCATGATCTGGTTCATCAGACGGCGCAGGGTGCGGTCGGAGCAGGCCAGCCGGCGGGCTATGGTCTCGTCCTTGGCGCCGGTGGCCAGCAGGGCCAGCACCTCGCGCTCCTGCGCGGACAGCGCGCAGCCGGTGCGGCCGCGTCCGGGCCGGCTCTCGGTGTGCGGCCGGGCGAGGTCCCAGGCGTGCGTGAAGACCTTGCAGAAGCACTGCGCGACGGGTGTGCTGTGCAGGATGACGTCGCCGCCCTCGCCCTGCGGCCCGGGCCCCGCCCCGATGATGACGATCGCCCGGTCCAGGATGTTCATGTGCAGCGGCACCGTCACAGCGACCCGCACCTCGGCCCCGGCTGCGGTCAGCGCGTTCAGGTAGCGGGACGGCGCCTGCGGGCGGACGGCCTGCTGGGACGTCAGCATGCGTATCCGGACGCCGTTCGCCAGCATGTCCAGGTCCGCGGCGAGGCTGGCCTCCAGGACCCGCGCGTCGGGGAAGGAGTTGCGCATCGCCAGGAACTCCTCCCGGCCGAGCGCGTCCAGTTCCTCCAGCCGCTTCCGGGTGTGCCCGCGGTCCGTGAAGTACTCGATCTCCACCGCTTCCCGCGCGTCGAACCGCGGGGCCGTCAGCACGGACAGCAGGTCGTCCAGTGCCTCGGCGTCCCGGCCGGCGTGCTCGGCCGTCTCCCGCAGCCGGTGTGCGTGCTCCGTGACCAGGCGCCGCAGGGCCCGGTCCGGAGTGCCTAGGCGTTCACCGTCGGGGTCCAGGAGCCGCCGGTCCGCCAGCCACCGGGCCAGCTCGGGCGGCATCCGCCGCAGTTCCTCCCGCTCGGCGGCGGAGTCCCGTGCTCCCGACGCCGTGATGCGCTCGATCATGGCCAGGTAGGCCGCCCTCGCCCCGGTGGCGGCCGGCGGCCCGCCGTGGGCGGGGTTCTGCGCCGAATGCATGCGCGCACCATACGGGCGCCCCCCTGCGGAGGCCAGGGACGTCACACCCGGGCGGACGGGTCCGGCGGCCGCACTGGCCGGAAGCGGACGTGCCGGAATCGGACAGGAGCGGACGGACCGTACGGACCGTACGGCGGTTAGTCTCGTCGCCGCCCACCCGGCTCCCCGGTGGCCACCGGTGCGCTCCCCATCCGTCCCGCACCGGGAGCCGTCGGGGAGCCGGGCGCGGGCCCACGGATCCGGCCGGTTCCGCACGGCGAGGCTTGACCCGTGTTTGGCATGCGCATGCTCATAGCAGGGCGCGGCGCGGAACCGCCCGCCCTGATCCCCACCCCACCCGCATCGGCCGGGAGGCGCGGCACCACCACGCCCCGCCCCCCGTTTCCTCCCACCCCACAAAGGAGACACGGTGCTTCGAAGAATCTCCCCGGCCGGCCTGTCCGTGGCCGGCCTCACCCTGGCCGCGGCACTGGGCCTGGCGGCGCCTGTCGCGAGCGCCCGGCCGGCCCCCGAGGTCACCCGTACCGCGGCCGCCCTCACCGCGGCCGCGCCCGACATCGACGTCACCAAGGTCCAGGCGCACCTGGGCGAACTGAACGCCATAGCCACCCGCAACGGAGGCAACCGCAGGTCGACCACACAGGGCTACCGCGACTCGGTCGCCTACGTGAAGGGCAAGCTCCAGGCGGCCGGTTACACCGTCACCGAGCAGGCCTGCGCCTCCGGCTGCACCAGCGGCGCCGGACCCAACCTGATCGCCGAGTGGCCGCAGGGCGACGCCTCGAAGGTGTACATGTTCGGTTCGCACCTCGACAGCGTCTCCGCCGGCCCCGGCATCAACGACAACGGCTCCGGCAGCGCCACCCTGCTGGAGGTCGCGCTGAAACTCGCCGAGACCCGTCCGTCGATGGCGGCACGCGTCCGCTTCGGCTGGTGGACGGACGAGGAGCAGGGCCTCAACGGCTCGGACTTCTACGTCCGTTCGCTGACCTCCGCGCAGCGCTCGGCGATCAAGGCGTACTACAACTTCGACATGGTCGCCTCGCCCAACGGCGGCTACTTCATCAACCACATCACCTCCGCAGCCGCCGCGCCGATGAAGGCGTACTGGGACTCGCTGAACCTGCAGCCCGAGGAGAACACCGAGGGCGCGGGCCGCTCCGACGACTACTCCTTCGAGAACTACGGCATCCCCACCTCCGGCTACGCCATGGGCGCCGGCGCCCGCAAGACCTCGGCGCAGGCGGCCAAGTGGGGCGGCACGGCGAACGCCGCCTACGACGGCTGCTACCACTCCTCCTGCGACACCACGGGCAACATCAACGCCACCGGGCTGAACCGCAGCGCCGACGGCGTCGCCTACACCCTGTGGTCGCAGGCGGTCTCGGCCACCGCCCCGGCCGACGACTTCTCGCTCTCGGCGAGCCCGGCCACGGGCAGCACCGCCCCGGGCGCCTCGCTCACCACCACCGTCTCCACCACCACGACCAGCGGCTCCGCGCAGACGGTCGGCCTGTCGGCCTCGGGCGCCCCCGCCGGTGTGACGGTCTCCTTCAGCCCGGCCTCGGTCACCTCCGGCGGCTCCGCCACGGCGACGGTCGCCGTCGGCTCCTCCGTGGCGCCGGGCACGTACAACCTGACCCTCACCGGCACCGGAACCACCACGCACACCGCGCCGTACACCCTGACCGTCACCGGCGCGGGCGGCTGCACGGCCTCGCAGGTGGTCTCCAACGGCGGCTTCGAGAGCGGGACATCGCCGTGGACCGGTGACACCGGCGCGATCGGCGCGTTCAGCGGCCAGTCCGCGCACTCCGGCACCCGGTTCGCCTGGCTGGCGGGCTACGGCCGCGCGGCCACCGACACGGTCGGCCAGAGCGTGACGATCCCGGCCGGCTGCGCCAGGGCGACCCTGAGGTACTGGCTGCACATCGACACCGCCGAGTCCGGCCCGACGGCGTACGACACCTTCCAGGTCAAGGTCGACGGGACCGCGAAGCAGACGTTCTCCAACGCCCACGCGGCCTCCGGGTACACCGAACGCACCCTGGACCTCGGCCAGTACACCGGCCGGCAGATCACACTGACATTCACGGCCACCGAGGACGCCAGTCTCCAGACCAGCTTCGTCGTCGACGACGTCACCCTGACGACCGGCTGAGCCCGGCACCGGGAGAACCGGGGGAGGCGGGCGCTCCGCGCAGCCCGCCTCCCCCCCTCGCGCCACCCCTCGTCGTACCCCGCCCGCGGCTGCAACCGACGCGGTACCGCGGAAGTCTGACGCCCGTCCGCGGAACCGGCGTCACCCTGCGACGATGCGGATCCGCCCCCTCGCCGGCGACACGCTGTCCGCCGTGGCGCTGACCACAGTGGCCGTGACCCCGGGCGCGGAGGCCGCGCGGCAGGGACAGCGCCCGCTCGACGCGGCCGCCCACGCCCTGGTGCTCCTGGCCCGCCTGCCGCCGGCGTTCCGCAACCAGGCCCCGCCACGGTCTGCGGACTGGTTTTCGGCACCTGGGCGGTCTACATCGGCGCCGGCAACTGGCCCATGGTGGGCAGCTTCGGCCGCATGCTCGCCCTCTACACGGTGGCCTCCCTGCGCCCGCCCCGCGTCTCCGTGCCATGCGCGGGGCTGCTGGGCGGGACCCGGATCTACGCGGGCGCGGTCAGCCGCACCGACTCCTGGGCGTCCGTCGTCGGGCAGGCACCGGTCTCCCCGGGCGGTGCTGTGGCGGGGGGCATGTCAGATCTTGATGACGCGAATGCCGGAACCGCACAGGACCCGTAGATCCTCTGGATCCGAGGTCAGGATGGTGACCGGGGCGGGTGAGGCCAGCGCGGTGGCTGCCACGATCGCGCCCAGGGCGTACTCGTGACCCTGCAATCCCGCCGCGCCGAGGAGCCGGCTCGCCACGGGGCCGTGTTCGGCTTCGGCGTCCTCGATGAGTTCGCGCAGCCGGTCGCGCTCCAGTTGACGCTGGATGAGGGCTTCGACAGAGGCGGACATGCCGCGCTTGCCGGTACGTGCCCTGAGGGCCGCGATGGTCCTCTCGTGGAGGGAAACGGAGACCGGACGGATCGGACCTTCACCGGGAGGCGGAGAGGTGGTTTAACAAGTCTCTTTATTATTCACCTGTTCCATCGCAGTCTCCGGCACATGCCCTGACAGCGCTGAAAGACACGAACGCTCTGGTCAGAGCCTATTTCCCTAGCACTCGATGATGTTCACCGCCAGCCCGCCCCGGGCCGTCTCCTTGTACTTCACCGACATGTCCGCGCCGGTGTCCTTCATCGTCTTGATGACCTTGTCCAGGGACACCTTGTGCGAGCCGTCGCCGCGCATCGCCATCTTCGCCGCGGTGACCGCCTTCACCGCGGCCATGCCGTTGCGCTCGATGCACGGGATCTGGACCAGGCCGCCCACCGGATCGCAGGTCAGGCCGAGATTGTGCTCCATGCCGATCTCGGCCGCGTTCTCCACCTGCTCGGGGCTGCCGCCGAGCACCTCGGCGAGGGCGCCGGCGGCCATGGAGCAGGCGGAGCCGACCTCGCCCTGGCAGCCGACCTCGGCGCCGGAGATGGACGCGTTCTCCTTGAACAGCATGCCGATGGCGCCGGCGGCGAGCAGGAAGCGGACCACGCCGTCCTCGTCGGCGCCCGGCACGAAGTTGATGTAGTAGTGCAGGACCGCCGGGATGATGCCCGCCGCTCCGTTGGTCGGGGCGGTGACCACCCGGCCGCCGGCCGCGTTCTCCTCGTTCACGGCCATCGCGTAGAGCGTGATCCACTCCATCGCGTGCGCGAGCGGGTCGCCCTCGGCGCGCAGCTGGCGGGCCGAGACGGCCGCGCGGCGGCGCACCTTGAGGCCGCCGGGCAGGATGCCCTCCCGGGTCATGCCCCGCTGGACGCACTCGCGCATGACCCGCCAGATCTCCAGCAGGCCCGCCCGGATCTCCTCCTCGGTGCGCCAGGCGCGCTCGTTCTCCAGCATCAGCGAGGAGATCGACAGACCTGTCTCCCGGGTCAGGCGCAGCAGCTCGTCGCCGGTGCGGAACGGGTACTTCAGGACCGTGTCGTCCAGCACGATGCGGTCCGCGCCGACCGCGTCCTCGTCCACGACGAAACCGCCGCCGACCGAGTAGTACGTCTTGGAGAGCAGCTCGCCGCCGGAGGCGTCGTAGGCCCACACCGTCATGCCGTTGGCGTGGTACGGCAGCGCCTTGCGGCGGTGCAGGACCAGGTCGTCGTCGAAGGAGAAGGCGATCTCGCGCTCACCGAGCAGCGAGATCCGGCCCGAGCGCCTGATCGCCTCCACCCGCTCGTCGGCCGACTCGACGTCCACCGTGCGCGGCGAGGCGCCCTCCAGACCGAGCAGCACCGCCTTCGGGGTGCCGTGACCGTGGCCGGTGGCGCCGAGCGAGCCGTACAGCTCGCAGCGCACCGCGGCGACGGAGTCCAGCAGGTCCTCGTTGCGCAGCCTGCGGGCGAACATGCGCGCCGCGCGCATCGGGCCGACCGTGTGGGAGCTGGACGGGCCGATGCCGATCGAGAACAGGTCGAAGACCGAGATGGCCACGGAAACTCCTCAATACGGGGTGAAGCGGGGTGCGGCGCCGCGCACACGTTCCAGTGTGCGCGGCGCCCGGTGGAACGCGGACTTACTTGTTCAGACCCGGGTACAGCGGGTGCTTGTCGGCCAGGGCCTTCACCCGGGCCTTGAGCGACTCCACGTCGGCCCCCTCGAACGGGGAGGGCGCCTTCAGGGTCTCGGCGATCACGTCCGCGACCTCGGCGAAGTCCTCGGCCGTGAAGCCGCGGGTCGCCAGGGCCGGCGTGCCGATGCGCAGGCCCGAGGTCACCATCGGGGGACGCGGGTCGTTCGGGACGGCGTTGCGGTTGACCGTGATCCCGACCTCGTGGAGGCGGTCCTCGGCCTGCTGCCCGTCCAGTTCGGACTCGCGCAGGTCGACCAGGATCAGGTGCACGTCCGTACCGCCGGACAGCACGTTGACCCCGGCCTCGCGGGCGTCGGCGGCGGTCAGCCGCTCGGCGAGGATGCGGGCGCCGTCCACCGTACGGCGCTGGCGCTCCTTGAAGTCCTCCGAGGCTGCGACCTTGAAGGAGACCGCCTTGGCCGCGATCACGTGCTCCAGGGGACCGCCCTGGAAGCCCGGGAAGACGGACGAGTTCAGCTTCTTCGCGAAGTCCTTCTTCGCCAGGATGATGCCGCCGCGCGGGCCGCCGAGGGTCTTGTGGGTCGTGGAGGTGACCACGTCCGCGTACTCGACCGGGTTCGGGTGCAGACCCGCCGCGACCAGGCCGGCGAAGTGCGCCATGTCGACCCACAGGTACGCCTCGACCTCGTCGGCGATCCGGCGGAACTCGGCGAAGTCGAGCCGGCGCGGGTACGCCGACCAGCCGGCGATGATCACCTTCGGGCGGTGCTCCTTGGCCAGCCGCTCGACCTCCGCCATGTCGACCAGGCCCGCCTCGTCCACGTGGTAGGCGACCACGTCGAACTGCTTGCCGGAGAAGTTCAGCCGCATCCCGTGGGTCAGGTGGCCGCCGTGCGCCAGGTCCAGGCCGAGGATGGTGTCCCCGGGCTGGGCGAGGGCGAACAGCGCCGCCTGGTTCGCGGAGGCGCCGGAGTGGGGCTGGACGTTGGCGTACTCGGCGCCGAACAGCTCCTTGACCCGGTCGATGGCGATCTGCTCGGCGACGTCGACGTGCTCGCAGCCGCCGTAGTAGCGGCGGCCGGGGTAGCCCTCCGCGTACTTGTTGGTCAGCACCGAGCCCTGGGCCTCCATCACCGCGAGCGGCGCGAAGTTCTCCGAGGCGATCATCTCCAGCGTCGACTGCTGGCGGTTCAGCTCGGCGTCGACCGCGGCGGCGATCTCCGGGTCCAGTTCGTGCAGGGACGTGTTCAGGACAGTCATACGGCTACGACTCCTCAGCCGGCGTTCTGGGCGGTGTACTCGTCGGCGGAGAGCAGGTCGGCCGGCTCCTCGGTGACGCGTACCTTGAACAGCCAGCCGCCCTCGAAGGGGGCGGAGTTCACCAGCGACGGGTCGTTGACGACGTCCTCGTTGATCTCGGTGATCTCACCGGTGACCGGCGAGTACAGGTCCGAGACCGACTTGGTCGACTCCAGCTCGCCGCAGGTCTCGCCCGCGGACACCGTGGAACCGACCTCGGGGAGCTGGGCGTAGACCACATCGCCGAGCGCGTTGGCCGCGAACTCGGTGATGCCGACCGTCGAGACGCCGTCCTCGGCGGCCGACAGCCACTCGTGCTCCTTGCTGTAGCGCAGCTGCTGGGGGTTGCTCATGGCCTGAATTCTCCTGTACGCGCGGGAGTGCTGATGAATGGGGGACTGCTGGTCCTGCTGCCGAGCAGCAGGAATGTGCGCAGCGTCACGTCCGGTGGACGGACCGCGCCCAGTGTCTACTTCTGGCGCTTGTAGAAGGGCAGCGCCACGACCTCGTACGGCTCGTGGCTGCCCCGGATGTCCACGCCGACACCCTCGGTGCCCGGCGCCGCGTAGGCCGCGTCGACGTACGCCATCGCGATCGGCCTGCCCAGGGTGGGGGAGGGGGCGCCGGAGGTGACCTCGCCGATCACCGCGCCGCCCGCGACGACGGGGTACCCGGCGCGCGGCACCCGGCGGCCCTCGGCGACCAGGCCGACGAGCACCCGCGGCGGGTTCTGCCCGGCCCGGTCGGCGGCCTCGGCCAGCGCCTCGCGGCCCACGAAGTCGCCCTCCTTCTCGAACTTCACCACTCGGCCGAGCCCGGCGTCGAAGGGCGTCAGGGCGGTGGTCAGCTCGTTGCCGTACAGCGGCATGCCCGCCTCCAGGCGCAGGGTGTCCCGGCAGGACAGGCCGCACGGCACCAGGCCGGCGCCCTCGCCCGCCTCCGTCAGCGCCTGCCACAGCTCCACGGCGTGCTCCGGCCGCACGAACAGCTCGAAGCCGTCCTCGCCGGTGTAGCCGGTGCGCGCGATCAGGGCGGGCACGCCGGCGACGGTGCCGGGCAGGCCCGCGTAGTACTTCAGGCCGTCCAGGTCGGCGTCGGTCAGCGACTTCAGGATGCCGGGGGACTCGGGGCCCTGGACCGCGATCAGCGCGTAGGCGTCCCGGTCGTCGCGCACCTCGGCGTCGAAGCCGGCGGCACGCTCGGTGAGCGCGTCCAGCACCACCTGGGCGTTGGAGGCGTTGGCGACGACCATGTACTCGGTCTCGGCCAGCCGGTAGACGATCAGGTCGTCCAGGATGCCGCCGTCGGCCTGGCAGATCATGGTGTAGCGGGCGCGGCCGACACCCACGGAGGCGATGTTGCCGACCAGGGCGTGGTTCAGCAGGGCGGCCGCCTGAGGCCCGGTCACGGTGATCTCGCCCATGTGGGAGAGGTCGAAGAGACCGGCCCGGGTGCGCACCGCGACGTGCTCGTCGCGCTCGGATCCGTAGCGCAGCGGCATGTCCCAGCCGGCGAAGTCGGTCATCGTCGCACCGAGCGAGCGGTGCAGGGCGTCGAGCGCGGTACGGCGCGGCCCGGTGGGTTCGGTACTGCTCATCGGTCGGTCGTCTCCCAGGGCAGGTATGACAGGCGAGGAACGTTCCTCCCCATCTGTCATCGGAACCTGAGAGGTTCGCCATGATCCTCACGAGGAGTGGTCACGGCTTGCACCTTGGGTGGAGCCACTGTCGCAGCGGCCCGCTTTTCAGATGTGCCTCGCCCGCGCGGTAACGGGGCCTGAGAGATTCAAGGGAGGGACTTGCTCCTTCGGCGTCCCAGCGAAAGCTGGCTGGGAACTCTCCCGCGCGGATTCAAACGGCCGGTATGCAGTTGGCGCGCACATCATTGCACGCCCCGCCCCGCACCGTCAGGGCCCGCATCTGTAACCGAGCTGTGGCAGGACGCGCACCCAACCGCTGGACCGGCGCATTACCTTCTCTTTACATTAATTGGGCAAAGGGGTCACCAAGCCCACCAGGGGAGGACGATCACGGTGAACAGGACCACGGCCTACGCCGCCACCGCCGGTCTCGCGGTGCCGAAGCAGCCCTCCGCGCCGGCGCGCGGGCGCTGCGCCGAGCGTCCCGCCCCGGTCGTCCGCGACCTGCGCGAGCGCGCCGGGCACAGCCCGCACGACCTGCTCTTCGGCCCCCGCGACCTGGTGGTGGTCACGGGGCTGCCCGGCAGCGGCAAGTCCACCCTGATGCAGCGCGCGGTCCCCGGCCGCCGCGTGGACTCCCAGGACACCCGCGACCGCTGGGACGCCCGCGTGCCCCGCTTCCTCCCCTACGCGCTCTACCGCCCCCTGGTCCGGATCGCCCACTACGCGGGCCTGCGCCGCGTCCTCGGCACCGGCGAGGGCGTCGTCGTGCACGACTGCGGCACCCAGACCTGGGTGCGCGGCTGGCTGGCCCGCGCGGCCCGGCGCCGCGGCGGCACCCTGCACCTGCTCCTGCTCGACGTCACCCCGGAGACCGCCCGCACGGGCCAGCGCGAGCGCGGCCGCGGGGTCTCCCGCTACGCCTTCCGCCGTCACCGCCGCACGGCGGCCCGCCTGCTGCGCGCCGTGGAGCGGGGCGAACTGCCCGCCGGCTGCGGCTCGGCGGTGCTGCTGGACCGGGACGCCGCGGACGTGCTGCGCCGCATCGGCTTCGCCGGCCGGTCCGACTGAGCACCGTCGCGGCCACCCGCTAGCCTTTCGGACCACAGCAGTGGTTCCCAGCAGGCGGCAGGCAGATGGACTTCTCGGCGGCGGACCTTCCCGCGGACTACCCGGCACAGACGCACCCCCACCCGCACGGCGGTTGGCCCGGCAACGAACTGGAGGAGGTGCTCTCGGCCTCCCTCGGCGTACCCGGCGCGGGCGGCCGGATCGCCGAGGTGCTGGGCCGCAGCCTGCTGTGGATCCCGCTGCCCAACGGCGGCGGCCCGCACAGCGGCCCGCTGGACCTGCCCACGACGGAGCTCGACGGCCAGGTGTACGTCCCGGTGTTCAGCTCCGAGGAGCAGCTCCGGCTGGCCGCCGGCCCCCACATGTCGTACACCGTCGCGCCGGCGGTGGAGTTCGCCCGCGGCCTGCCCCCGCAGGCCGGCGTCCTCGTCAACCCCGACGGGGTGGTCGGACTGCCGCTCCCGCCCGAGGCGGTGGCCGAACTCTGCCGCACCGGACACAGCCCGCTGGACGGCCCCGCCACCGGCGGCCGGGTCCGCCTCTTCGAGCCGGACTGGCAGGAGGACCCGGTCGACTTCCTCTCCGCCGCCTCGGCCGAGTTCGCCGGCACCGGTGTGGTCGTCACGGCGCGCCGCTGCCTCGCCGTCGTCGAGACGGCGGAGCCGGTGATGTTCGTGGGCGTCGAACTCTCCCAGTGGGAGGGCGACCTGCGGGCCCTGCCCCTCGAGGCCCTGGGCCGCGCCCTCGGGCGGGCCCCCGTGAAGTGGCAGGTCAACCTCGTCCTCCTGGACGTCACGGACGACCCGGTGGCCACCTGGCTCAAATCCAACGTCCGCCCCTTCTACCAGTACGGCCACTGACCGGCCGGCTCGGGGACAGCAGGCCCGAGGGGCGCGGGGAACTGCGCGATCAGCCTCCACCGACCCGCACCCGCGCACGAACACGGGGCCCCGGGCCGTGGGGCGCATAAGCTGTCCCCGAACAAGGGGCAAGAACCGAAGGGGCGGTAAAGACAGGTGAGCGCGAGCCCAAGCGGCAGCGTCGAGCACATGCTGCGCCAGGTCACCCCCGGCCGCTACGACGCCTACGAGGCACTGCTGCGCGCCCTCGCCACCCCCTCCTCCGGCCAGATCTGGATGCTGCTGTGGCACGGCCAGGCCGGCTCCCCGGACGCCCAGTACGGGAACATGGAGGTCGGCGGGCTCGGCTACGCCCCCTGCGTGACCTCGGCGCAGGAACTCTCGGCGAGTGGCTGGAACCGCTCCTACGAGGTGGTCGACGGGCTCGACGTGGCCCGCACGCTCTATCCCGACCACTACGGCCTCTGGCTCAACCCGCACGCCCCGGGCGGCGGAGTCGGCGTCCCCTGGCCGGATCTGCGCCGCATCGCCACCGGCCTCGACCGCCAGCCCGCCGGCCCCCTGCGGCTGTCGGAACCCGGGGTCGACGTCGCGCAGTTCTACGCCCTGCTCACGCAGAACG
This sequence comes from Streptomyces sp. NPDC056580, assembly GCF_042793175.1. NCBI lineage: Bacteria > Bacillati > Actinomycetota > Actinomycetes > Kitasatosporales > Streptomycetaceae > Streptomyces > Streptomyces sp. NPDC056580. The sequence goes on from NZ_JBHTVE010000009.1 coordinate 150,870, forward strand.
CCCACCGCACCCCGGCCCTGCGCTCGCTGCGCCGCGCCTGGGTGCAGCCCACGCTCGGCGCGCCGTACCTCGCCATCGGACTGGACGTGTACGACACCTCGCCCGCCGCCGTCGACTCGGTGCGGGCGATGATGCAGCAGTCCGTCGGCGCGGTCCCGGAGGGGCTGCCGGTGTCGACGGTCGCGATGACCGACGACTACGACCCGGTGGTGCTGTGGATGCGGGCCAACGCCCGCCCGTTCTACGACCGCGAGGCGCACGCGGCCCCTCCCCAGCCGCAGCCGCCGGCTCCCGGGTACGGCTACCCGCCGGTCCACGGGGGCTACTGAGCAATCGTTCGAGGCGGTCCGCCACTTGGACAGTGATGGAGGATTCGTGTGCGAGACGGACTTCTCCGCGCGTAGAAGAGCGGTGTTTCGTCCGAATCGAGCAGAAGCGGCTTTCTGTCCGGAATGCCCCGCGTCCGGTGGCCGTTACCCACTGATCGGATAACGGAATCCCCTGGACTGCATCACGGTTGCGCATACTTTCCCCGTCAGCTCTGGCGGGTGATCGCAAAGAAGCTGAAGACTCGCGATTCAGACGTGGGGTCGAACCTCACGATCGATGCAAGTCGACAAAGCCGCAAACCGCGGCAGGCGCAGGCCGGTCACCACCGGCGAGAGGGGTCGGGTCACTGTGACCGCACCGATCGAGACCACCGGGGCGGCAGCCGAGGCACAGCCGGAAGCTGTGCTCGAGGGTGCCGGTAAGGGGCGGATCGAGGGTCGTTCCCTTGGGCAGATCGCGTGGTCGAGATTCAAGAAGGACAAGGTCGCGGTGGCGGGCGCCGTCATCGTCGTCCTGCTCATCGCCCTGGCCGTCCTCTCCCGGCCCCTGCAGGCCCTGCTCGGCCTCGACCCCAACGCCTTCAACCAGGACCTGATCACTCCCGACACCTCGCTGCCCAAGGGCAGTTGGGGCGGCATGAGCGCGGACCACCCGCTCGGTGTGGACCCGAAGTTCGGCCGGGACATCGCCACCCGTGTCCTGGAGGGCTCCTGGGTGTCGCTGGTGGTCGCCTTCGGCGCCACGATCCTCTCCAACGTGATCGGCGCCGTCATGGGCGTCATCGCGGGTTACTACGGCGGCCGGGTGGACAACATCATCAGCCGCCTGATGGACACCTTCCTCGCCTTCCCCCTCCTGCTGTTCGCCATCGCGATCTCGGCCACGCTGCAGGGCGGCGCGTTCGGCCTCAACGGGCTCCCGCTCCACCTGAGCGTGCTGATCTTCGTCATCGGCTTCTTCAACTGGCCCTACCTGGGCCGGATCGTGCGCGGCCAGACCCTCGCCCTGCGGGAGCGCGAGTTCGTCGACGCCTCCCGCGGCATGGGCGCCAAGGGCCCGTACATCCTGTTCCGCGAGCTGATGCCCAACCTGGTCGGCCCGATCATCGTCTACTCGACGCTGCTCATCCCGACCAACATCCTCTTCGAGGCGTCCCTGAGCTTCCTCGGTGTCGGCATCCAGCCCCCGCAGGCCTCCTGGGGCGGCATGCTCCGCGAAGCGGTCACCTACTACCAGGTCGATCCCCAGTACATGATCGTGCCCGGTCTCGCCATCTTCGTGACCGTCCTGGCGTTCAATCTGCTGGGCGACGGTCTCCGCGACGCTCTCGACCCGCGCAGCCGCTGACGCCTGCCACCACTCGAGAGCACGAAAAGTTTCCGACAATGGAGGGGAAAGCACCCATCATGCGAAGGTCAGCGCTGGCCGCTATCGCGGCCATCGGCTCCGCCAGCCTGCTCGTTGCAGGCTGCAGCAAGGCCGATGACAACAAGGACAACAACGGCTCGTCCGCCGGGGCCAACGCCGCGACCAAGGGTGTGGTCAACGCTTCCGACAAGAAGGGCGGCACGGTCACCTACGAGCTGTCCGACGTGCCGGACTCCTTCGACCCCGGCAACACGTACTACGCGTACATGTACAACCTCAGCCGGCTCTACGCCCGCCCGCTGATGACGTTCCAGCCCGGCGCCGGCGAGAAGGGCAACACCCTCGTCCCGGACCTCGCCGCGAGCAAGGGCGTCCCGAGCGACGGCGGCAAGACCTGGACGTACAAGCTGCGTTCGGGCCTGAAGTACGAGGACGGCTCGCCGATCACCTCGAAGGACGTCAAGTACGCCGTCGAGCGCTCGAACTTCGCGCGTGACGTGCTCTCCCTCGGCCCGAACTACTTCCAGCAGTTCATGGCCAAGGGCGACAAGTACAAGGGCCCGTACAAGGACAAGAGCGGCAAGGGCCTGTCCTCCATCGAGACGCCGGACGACACCACCATCGTCTTCCACCTGAACCAGGCGTTCCAGGAGTTCGACTACCTCGTCGCCGCCCCGCAGACGGCCCCGGTGCCCCAGTCCAAGGACAAGGGCGTCGACTACGTCAAGCACATCGTGTCGTCGGGCTCGTACAAGTTCCAGAGCTACGAGGACGGCAAGCAGGCCGTGCTCGTGCGCAACGAGAACTGGGACCCGAAGACCGACCCGCTGCGCAAGCAGCTCCCGGACAAGATCGTCGTCAAGCTGAAGGTCAACCCGGAGACCATCGACCAGGACGTCCTGGCCGGTGACGCGATCGACCTCGCCGGTGCCGGTGTCCAGGCCTCCACCCAGGCCAAGGTGCTCACCGACACCGCGAAGAAGGCCAACACGGACAACACCTACGGTGGCCGGCTCGTCTACATGGCGATCAACACCAAGGTGAAGCCGTTCGACAAGCCCGAGTGCCGCAAGGCCGTCCAGTACGCGATCGACAAGGTCTCGGTGCAGACCGCCGAGGGCGGCCCGATCCGCGGCGACATCGCCTCCACCGTGCTTCCCCCGGACATCCCGGGCTACCAGAAGTCGGACGTCTACGCGACCTCCGGCAACAAGGGCGACGCGGCCAAGGCCAAGGAGCAGCTGAAGGCCTGCGGCAAGTCGTCGATCACGACCACCATCTCGGCCCGCTCGGACCGCCAGCAGGAGATCGACGCCGCCACGGCGATCATCAGCTCGCTGAAGAAGGTCGGCATCAACGCCAGCCTGAAGCAGTACCCGTCCGGCAAGTACTTCACCGACTACGCGGGTGTGCCGAAGTTCACCGAGAAGCAGAACATCGGCCTGATCATGATGCAGTGGGGTGCCGACTGGCCCTCCGGCTACGGCTTCCTGCAGCAGATCCTGAACGGCAAGGCGATCAGCCAGTCCGGTAACACCAACCTGTCGCAGTACGACAGCAAGGACGTCAACTCCCTGCTGGGCAAGGCGATCGGCACCCAGGACGACACTGAGCGCAACAGCCTCTACACCCAGATCGACAAGAAGACCATGGACGACGCCGTCCTGGTCCCGCTGACCTACTTCAAGGTCCTGCTGGCCCGCCCGCAGAACTACACCAACCTGGTTTCCACGGCGGCCTTCAGCGGTCAGTACGACTACCTCAACATCGGCGTCGCGTCGAAGTAGCAGCCCCGGAAGGCAGGTGAAGGCATTGGTGCCCGCGGGCTTCGCGGCCCGCGGGCACCAGCGCCGGTCCCCGTGATCTCGTACATCCTCCGCCGGACGTTCGCGGCAGTGATCCTGCTGCTGGTCGTCTCCGCGGTCACCTTCGCCATCTTCTTCCTGCTGCCACGGCTTGCCGGCCAGACAGCGGACCAGCTGGCGCAGCAGTACATCGGCAAGAGCCCGTCGAAGGCGGACATCGCCGCTGTCAAGCACAACCTCGGTCTGGACCAGCCCGTCTACGTCCAGTACTGGCACTTCATCAAGGGGATCGTGGCGGGCGCCACCTACGACCTCGGCCCCACCACGGTGCACTGCGACGCACCCTGCTTCGGTTACTCCTTCAAGAACCACCAGGCGGTGTGGCCGGAGCTCACCTCGCGTCTTCCGATCACCCTGTCGCTGGCCGTGGGCGCCGCCGCGCTGTGGCTGGTCTCGGGCGTCGTGGCCGGTGTCATCTCGGCCCTGAAGCCGCGCTCGTTCCTCGACCGCACCTTCATGGGCATCGCGCTCACCGGCGTCTCGCTGCCCATGTTCTTCACGGGCAACCTGGCGATCCTGCTCTTCACCTACCAGTGGCCGATCTTCGGCAAGACCTACGTCCCGCTCACCGAGAACCCGGCGCAGTGGGCCAACACCCTCTTCCCGGCGTGGTGTTCGCTCGCGCTGCTGTACTCCGCCATCTACGCGCGGCTGACCCGCTCGGGCATGCTGGAGACGATGAACGAGGACTTCATCCGCACGGCCCGCGCCAAGGGCCTGCGGGAGCGCACCGTCGTCACCCGGCACGGACTGCGCGCCGCACTGACCCCGATCATCACGGTCTTCGGCATGGACATCGGCCTGCTGCTCGGCGGCGCCGTGATCACCGAGTCGGTGTTCTCGCTGCCCGGCATCGGCCAGTACGCGGTGCAGGGCATCACCGACAACGACCTGCCGAAGATCCTCGGCGTGACACTGCTCGCCGCCGCCTTCGTCGTCTTCGCAAATCTCCTGGTGGACGTGCTCTACGCCGCCGCCGACCCGCGGGTGAGGCTCTCGTGACCGAACTCTCCAAGACCGGCGCCGCCGTGGGCGAGCCCACCACCGCGTCCCAGCCCCCCAAGGCGTTCCTCGAGGTCCGCGATCTCAAGGTGCACTTCCCGACCGACGACGGCCTGGTCAAGTCCGTCGACGGGCTCAGCTTCTCGCTGGAGAAGGGCCGGACCCTCGCCGTCGTCGGCGAGTCCGGCTCCGGCAAGTCGGTCACCTCGCAGGCCATCATGGGCCTGCACCGGCTCGGCACCCGCGGCAAGAACGTGCGGATGACCGGCGAGATCTGGCTGGACGGCAAGGAACTGGTCTCCGCCGCCCCGGACGAGGTGCGCAAGCTCCGCGGCCGCGAGATGGCGATGATCTTCCAGGACCCGCTGTCCGCGATGCACCCGTACTACAAGGTCGGCGACCAGATCGTCGAGGCCTACCGGGTCCACCACGACGTCAGCAAGAAGGTCGCCCGCAAGCGGGCCATCGAGATGCTGGACCGGGTCGGCATCCCCGAGCCGGCCAAGCGCGTCGACGGCTACCCGCACGAGTTCTCCGGCGGTATGCGCCAGCGCGCCATGATCGCCATGGCCCTGGTCAACAACCCCGAGCTGCTCATCGCGGACGAGCCGACCACCGCCCTCGACGTCACCGTCCAGGCGCAGATCCTCGACCTGATCCGTGACCTGCAGAAGGAGTTCGGCTCCGCGGTCATCATGATCACCCACGACCTCGGCGTGGTCGCCGAGATCGCCGACGACGTCCTGGTGATGTACGGCGGCCGGTGCGTCGAGCGCGGCCGGGCCGACGAGGTCTTCGAGAAGCCGCAGCACCCCTACACCTGGGGCCTGCTCGGCTCGATGCCCCGCATCGACCGCGACACCTCCGAACGGCTCATCCCGGTCAAGGGCCAGCCGCCGAGCCTCATCAACGTCCCCTCGGGCTGCGCCTTCCACCCGCGCTGCCCGTACGCGGACATCCCCAAGGGGAACGTCACCCGCACGGTGCGCCCCGAGCTGGAACAGGTGAGCACCGGGCACTGGTCCGCCTGCCACCTCCCGGCCGAGGACCGTGAGCGGATCTGGACCGAAGAGATTGCGCCGAAGCTGTGAGTGAGACCAAGAAGACGGACGAGGCCGTGATCCCGCAGCAGGCGCAGGCCCCCGCGGACGGCTCGGCCGACCGTGAGGTGCTGCTCCGGGTCGAGGGTCTGAAGAAGCACTTCCCGATCAAGAAGGGCATTCTCCAGCGCCAGGTCGGCGCGGTGAAGGCCGTCGACGGGATCGACTTCGAGGTGCGCAAGGGCGAGACCCTGGGCGTGGTGGGCGAGTCGGGCTGCGGCAAGTCGACCATGGGCCGGGTCATCACCCGCCTCCAGGACCCGACCGGCGGCACGATCACCTTCGACGGGCAGGACATCACGCGTCTGCGGACCGGGCAGATGCGCCCGCTGCGCCGCGACATCCAGATGATCTTCCAGGACCCGTACGGCTCCCTGAACCCCCGCCACACCATCGGCTCGATCGTCTCCGCGCCGTTCCGGCTGCAGGGCGTGGAGCCGGAGGGCGGGGTGAAGAAGGAGGTCCAGCGGCTGCTCGAGCTGGTCGGTCTGAGCCCGGAGCACTACAACCGCTACCCGCACGAGTTCTCCGGCGGCCAGCGCCAGCGCATCGGCATCGCCCGCGCGCTCGCCCTGAAGCCGAAGCTGGTCGTGGCCGACGAGCCGGTCTCCGCGCTGGACGTGTCGATCCAGGCGCAGGTCGTGAACCTGATGGACGACCTCCAGCAGGAACTCGGTCTCACCTACGTGATCATCGCGCACGACCTCTCGGTCGTCCGGCACGTCTCGGACCGGATCGCGGTGATGTACCTCGGCAAGATCGTCGAGCTTGCCGACCGCACCTCGCTGTACGAGGCGCCGATGCACCCGTACACCAAGGCGCTGATGTCGGCGGTGCCGGTGCCGGACACCAAGCGCCGGGGCCAGAAGAGCGAGCGCATCCTGCTCCGCGGTGACGTGCCCTCGCCCATCGCCCCGCCGCCCGGCTGCCGCTTCCACACCCGTTGCTGGAAGGCGACGGAGATCTGCCGGACGACCGAGCCACAGCTCCTGGAGCTGAAGCCCGGCCAGCGGGTCGCCTGCCACCACCCGGAGAACTTCGCCGACCAGGCCCCGCAGGACACGGTCCTGCTGTCGGTGGCGAAGGAAGCCTCGGAACTGGTCCCGGACGCCGTGCTGGAGGAGTCGGCGGCGGCCGCCGAGGCGAAGCCCGCTGCCGCGGAGAAGCCCGCTGCTGCCGAGTCCGGCGCCGGGGCGAAGCCCGCCGACGCGGGGGCCGGCGCTGCGGAGGAATCCGCCGCTGCCGAATCCACCGCCGCGGAGGAGAAGCCCGCTGCTGCCGAGTCCGGCGCTGAGGCGAAGCCCGCCGCTGCCGAATCCGCCGCCGCGGAGGAGAAGCCCGCTGCGGAGAAGCCCGCTGCTGCCGAATCCGGCGCCGAGGCGAGGCCCGCCGACGCCGGGGCCGGCGCTGCGGAGGAACCCGCCGCTGCCGAATCCGACGCCGCTGCGGAGGGGAACCCCGCCGCGGAGGAGAAGTCCGCCGCGGTGAAGGAGTCGGCGGAGGCTGCCGAGGCCGTCGCCGAAGCCGGTTCCGCCAAGACCGGGCCCGGGGCCAAGACCTCCGCCGACGAGGCCGGGACCGAGGCCGCAGCCGGGGAGCGCACCGCCTCCACGGGCGCCGCCGCCGACGCTCCCGCCGAGGGGCCGGAGGCCGCCGCCGAGGAGACGGCGCGTGAGGCCGGCACCGACTCCCAGGAGTCAACCGGCAAGTAGCCCATGACAGAACCGTAAAGTCATGTACATGTCTGAGCGGGAGAGTGCAGAGTCGTCCGTGTCCGACCAATGATCGGCACGCTCGAAGGGACGACCATGGCACTCTCCCGTTCGGCACGGTTAGGGGCCCTCGCCACCGCGGCGGCCTCCTTCCTCCTCATCGCGGCGTCGCCCGCCCCGACCCCCGGCGCACCCGGCATCGGCGACTCCTACTTCCCCCGGCTCGGCAACGGCGGCTACGACGCCCGCCACTACGACCTGGACATCGCCTACGCCCCCGGCACCGGCCGCCTCGACGGCCGCACCACCCTCAGGGCACGCGCCGCCCAGAACCTGTCCTCCTTCGACCTGGACCTCCAGCGGCTGGAGATCAGCCGCGTCGAGGTCGACGGCAGCGGAGCGCGTTTCACCCGGGACGGCGACGAGGTCACCGTCACCCCCCGCCACACCCTGCGCCAGGGCCGCGAGTTCACCGTCTCCGTCACCTACGGCGGCGTGCCCGAACCACTGGGCGGCCCCATCATCTTCGGCTCCGAGTACGGCTGGATGAAGACGGCCGACGGCGTCTTCGTGGCCTGCGAGCCGAACGCCGCCTCCACCTGGTTCCCGTCCAGCGACCACCCCTCCGACAAGGCCACCTACGACATCCGGATCAAGGCGCCCAAGGGCCTGACCGCCGTCTCCAACGGCCGGCTGGTCTCCACCCGCGACCGGGGCGGTTCGACGTACACGCACTGGCGGGAGAGCCGGCCGATGGCCACGTACCTCGCGACCGCCACCATCGGCAGGTTCGACGTGCGCACCGGCCGCACACCGGGCGGCACCCCGATCTACGTCGCCGTCGACCCCGTGCTGAAGAACGGCAACGGCGTCGACGTCTACGGCGTCACCGCCGCCGCCACCGACTACTGGTCCGAGGTCTTCGGCCCGTACCCGTTCGAGGAGACCGGCGCCATCGTGGACGACATGCCCGAGGCCGGGTTCTCGCTGGAGGTGCAGAGCAAGCCCGCCTACTCGGCCGTGCGCAACGAGTCGACCATCGTGCACGAACTGGCCCACCAGTGGTTCGGCGACTCGGTGAGCGTGGCGCGGTGGAAGGACATCTGGCTCAACGAGGGCTTCGCCACCTACGCCCAGTGGCTGTGGGCGGAGCACCAGGGCACCCGCTCGGCCCACGACTCCTTCCGCGCCGCCTACGACGCACGCCCCGCCGACTCCTCGTTCTGGCAGATCAAGGTGGCCGACCCGCAGCGGGACACGATGTTCGCCTCCCCCGTCTACCAGCGCGGCGCGATGACCCTGCAGGTGCTCCGCGAGCGGATCGGCGACCGGGCGTTCTTCGCGCTGCTGCCGGCCTGGACCCGGCTGCACCGCTACGGCAACGCGGACACGGCCGACTTCGTCCGTCTCGCCGAGCGGATCAGCGGGCAGCGGCTGGACGACCTGTTCGGCGCCTGGCTCTACACGACAGGCAAGCCTGCCCTGTGACCTGCGCTTGTAAGGTGCACACTCCCTGACAGGTGAGAATGTCGGGGTGCAACTGCAGCAACTCTTCAGTCCCTCCGTCCAGCACACACTCGACGTCATCGGCATCTTCGTGTTCGCGATCTCCGGGGCGCTGCTGGCCGTCCGGAAGAACTTCGACGTCTTCGGCATCGCCGTGCTCGCCGAGGTCACCGCGCTGGGCGGGGGACTGTTCCGCGACGTGGTCATCGGGGCCGTGCCCCCGGCCGCCTTCACGGACCTGGGGTACTTCCTCACCCCCCTGATCGCCACCCTCGTCGTGTTCTTCCTCCACCCGCACGTGGAGCGGATCCAGACGGGGGTGCTGGTCTTCGACGCGGCCGGCCTCGGCCTGTTCTGCGTCAGCGGCACGATCAAGGCGTACTCCTACGGCCTCAACCTGACCGCGTCGGCGACCCTCGGCCTCGCCACCGCGGTCGGCGGCGGTGTGCTGCGGGACGTGCTCGCCAACGAGGTCCCCTCGCTGCTGCGCTGGGACCGCGACCTGTACGCGGTCCCGGCGATCGTCGGCGCCACCATGGTGGCGCTGTGCATCCGCTACGACGCGCTGACCCCGCTCGCCAGCGGGCTCGCGGTCGTCACCGCCTTCGCCCTGCGGCTGCTCGCGATGAGGTTCCACTGGCGAGCGCCGCGTGCGTGGAACCGGCGGTCGACGGTGACCGAGGAGTAGTACCGATGGACCCGCTCGCCGCCCCGCGGCCGGTGCCGCTCGGGGTTCCCGTGGCGGCCCCGGTGAGCGAGCGGTCCTCGCCCGCGGCGCGGTTCTGGCCCATCTGCAGAGTCAGCCAGCGGAACACCTCGGGGACCTGCGGCCGCCACAGCGCCATCGTGTGACCGCCGGCGCTGCGCGGCAGGAACACCACGTGCACGGTCGTCGGCGCCTTGGCGACGGCCTGCAGCGCGGTGCCCGCCTGGTAGCCGTCGCCGGACTCGCCGGAGATGTAGAGGGCGACCCGGGGCGGTTCGACCGCGCCGCGCAGCAGCAGGTAGGGGTTGTTCCGGGCGCGCAGGGCGGGGGTCTGGGCGGCCAGCGAGTTGCGCTCGCCGATCGGGTCGTTGTAGCCGGACAGGCTCACGGCCGCCCGGTAGCGGTCGGGGTGGGCCACGGCCAGCTTGACCGCGCAGTGGGCGCCGGCCGAGTAGCCGGCCACCGCCCAGCCCGACGGCGCCGGCTGGGCGCGGAAGTTGTCCAGCACCATCCTCGGCACGTCGACGCTGAGCCAGGTGTCGGCGTTGACCTGCCCGGGGACGTTGGCGCAGCCGGTGTCGACGCCGGCCAGCAGGTTGGTGCGCGGCGCGACCATGATGAAGGGCGCCACGCGGCCCGCGCGCATCAGCGGCAGCACCTGCTCGTGCGCCTGGAGCGCGCCGAACCAGGCCTTCGCCGAGCCGGGGTAGCCCGGCAGCAGTTCCACGACCGGGAACCTGCGGTGGCGGTAGGCCGGTTCGCCGTACTGCGGCGGCAGCCAGACGTAGACCTCGGCGTTCACGCCGGAGACCCGGCCGCGGAGCTGGGTGACGCGCACCCCGCCGGCCGCGCGCATCCCGGCGCCGTCGGCCGGCCTGAACACCTGCCGGACTTTGGGCAGCTGCTTCAGGGCGATGCCGCCGGTGCCGTCCCGGCCGAGGTCGGCGGCCTGCTGGACGTGGTTGCCGGTGCCGACGAGGTCGGCCCAGTTGTCGTACAGGCCGTTCTGGTTGTTGACCAGTACGAAGACCAGAGTGACGGCGGTGCCCTGGGCGAACAGCAGCATCAGCACCCGGGCCGCGGCGCGCAGCGGCCCGGGCCCGGGGGTCCTCGACCACAGCAGGAGCGGCAGTATGAGGGCGACCACGGAGAGCACGACGGTCGTGCAGAGGAACGGAGTCCCGGTGAGGCTCATGTCCCCATAGAGGGTGATCGGCGTCCAGGGGTTGTGGACGTGTCCGGACACTTACCTGGAAATTGCCGGAATCTCACCCGGGGGGCCCTCTCGCGTGGGCCGGGTGGCCGGACGGCATTCACCCGGTCCCGGTCACAAAAGCTACCGCTTAGTAATTTCGTGTTGTAGCGTTCACCCATGCCAGAAGCAGCTTCCGCACCCTCCTCCACGCTCGGCGTCGCGCGGGCGGGGGGACCCCCGTCGCGGGCCGTGATCGGAGACAGCGAGTTCGACCGCGACACGGCGGTCACCCGGCGCGAGCCCGGTGTCTACGACATCGACCTCTCGGCCGGCTGGACCATCATCAACGCCGTCAACGGCGGCTATCTGCTGGCGGTCCTCGGCAGGGCCCTCGCGGACACCCTCCCGCACCCGGACCCCTTCACCGTCTCCGCGCACTACCTGACCGCGTCCCAGCCGGGCCCGGCGGTCGTGCGCACGCAGACCGTGCGCACCGGCCGCACCCTGTCCACCGGCCAGGCCTCGCTCTTCCAGTACGACGACGAGGGCAACGAGGTCGAGCGGATCCGCGTCCTCGCCTCCTACGGCGACCTCTCCGGCCTGCCCGACGACGTCCGCACGACGGCCGCCCCGCCGGCCATCCCGCCGCTGGAGCGGTGCTTCGGCGCGGAGGACGGGCCCGCCCCGGTCGAGGGCAGCTCGGCCATCACCGGCCGGCTGATGCTCAAGCTGGACCCCGCCACCCTCGGCTGGGCGCTCGGCGCGCCGTCCGGCAAGGGCGAGATGCGGGCCTGGTTCGGGCTGGCCGACGGCCGCGACGCGGACCCGCTCTCGCTGCTGCTCGCGGTGGACGCGCTGCCGCCCACCGCCTTCGAGATCGGGCTCAAGGGCTGGGTGCCCACGGTGGAACTCACCGTCCACGTCCGGCACCGCCCGGCCCCCGGACCGCTGCGGGTGTCGATCACCACCCGCAACCTGGCCGGCGGCTTCCTGGAGGAGGACGCCGAGGTCTGGGACAGCGAGGACCGGCTGGTCGCCCAGTCCCGGCAGCTCGCCCGGGTCAGGCTCGGCTGAGCGGGGTGCGGCCGAGCCAGGCCGCGAGCCGCTCGTAGGCGCCGGCGCCCTCAGGGGCGTCGGCGCGGTCGGCGAACGGGGTGGCGGCGTCCCGGGGCCTCGTGTCGGGCAGCACGCGGCGGGCGTTGGCGAGCGAGAACTCGGCCAGCTCCGGATCGAGTTCGAAGGGGTGGCCCAGGGCCTCGGCCAGGTCCCAGGTGTGGGTGACGATCTCCATCACGTAGCCGGACAGCGCCGCGTGGCCGGGAACCTCGCCCCAGGGCACGCGCGCCGTCGTCACCATCCGCTCGTCGCCCTCCCACGCCCTGAGCACCCGGACCCTGACCTCGTCGTAGGCAGCCGCCCAGCCGTCGTCGGCGACACCGTCGGTGGACGGGTCGACGGCGAGGCCGTCGCCGCCCTCGCCGACCACCGCGATCCGCCGGGTGCCGCCGACGACGTGGCCGAGCAGGCCGCGGACGTCGAACTCGGAACACGGGGTCGGCCTGCCGAGGTCCTCGGGGCGCACGGTCTTGATGAGCGCGGCCGCCTGCTCGGTGGCGCGGACGTAGTAGGGGCGCGGGTCGGTGAACTCGTTCTTCATGACATGCCTCTCGCTGAGTCGGTGCGCCGAGCGTCCCCGCATAACCTGACATCCGCCGTCAGCATTTGCGCGGACCTTGGACCCGGCGCGATCCTGGGCGCGTGAAGTCCGACCGGCTGCTGTCGATCCTGCTGCTCCTGCAGACCCGCGGCCGCGTTCCGGCGCGCGAACTGGCCGGCCGGCTCGAGGTGTCGGTCCGCACCATCTACCGCGACGTGGAGGCGCTCTCGGCGTCCGGGGTGCCCGTGTACGCCGAGCGCGGGCGGCACGGGGGCATCGAACTCCTCGCCGGTTTCCGCACCGACGTCACCGGTCTGACCGCGGACGAGTCCCGGGCGCTGTTCATCCTGGCCGCGCAGGGCGCCCACGCGGCGCTCGGTCTGGACACGGCCCTCGGCTCGGCGCTGCGCAAGGTGATGGCCGCGCTGCCGGCGCCGCACCGGCCCGCCGCCGAGGTCGCCAGCCGCCGCGTCCTGGTCGACGCCACCCGCTGGCTCAGCGGCCCGGGGCCGGCCGTGGACCTGGAGGTGCTGCAGGACGCGGTGTTCTCCGACCGGCGGCTGCGGCTGCGCTACCGGCACAGCGGGGACCGGGAGCCGTCCACGTACACCGTGGACCCCTACGGCCTGGTCGCCAAGGCCGGGGTCTGGTACCTGGTCGCCGACCGCCGCGGCGCGCCCCGGCTGTTCCGCGCCGACCGGGTGTGCTCGGCCCGGCTGCTCGACGATCCCGTGCGGCGGCGGCCCGGGGTCGAACTCGCCGACGCCTGGGAGGTGCTGCGCCGTCAGGTGGAGGACCGGCCGGGGGACGGCGTCGACGTCACCGTGCGGGTCCGGCGCGAGCGCCTCGACATGTTCCGGCGCATGGCCGCCGCCCAGCTCACCGAGGTCTGCGACGACGACGGGGCGAGCGACTGGGTCACCGCCCGGATGACGTACCCGGTGCTGCGCGCGGTGCGCCAACTGCTCGGGTTCTCCGACCAGGTGGAGCTCGTCGGACCGCCCGAGGCGCGCGCGGAACTGCTCCGGGCGGTCCGCTCCGTGACGGCCCTGTACGAGCAGCCCCGGCCGGACGGCGCGGACGGCGGCCCGGCCGCCGGGTGAAGCCGGGCGGGTCAGTCCAGCCAGTGGCGGCGGCCGACGCTGATGAGCCGCAACTGCCGCCGGGCGAGCGCGGTGACGCGCTCCCGTTCGTCCTCCGGGGCCTCCTGCGCCTCCAGGAAGAGGGACGCGGTCAGCAGCATCTGGTCGACGTAGAGGTGCGCGAGCATCCCCAGGTCCTCGTCGTTCCAGCCGTGCGCCTGCGGGTCGTCGGCCAGCTCGGCCTTCACCTCCTCGGCGAAGCGGGCCAGTTGGTCGCGGATGGCCTCGCGCACCGGCTGGACTCCGCCATGTCGCTCGCGGGCGATGAAACGGACGTGCGCGGGGTACCCGTCGACGTGGCGGGCGATCAGTTCGACGGCGCGCTTGATCCGTTCCTCGCTGTCGCCGGCCGCGGACACCGTCGTCCGCACCATCGGATGCAGGCTGCCCAGCGCCTCGTCGACCAAGGCCACACCGAGGTCGGCGGTGGAGCGGAAGTGCCGGTAGAAGGCCGTCGGAGCGACCCCGACGGCACGGGTGACCTCACGCAGGCCGAGGCTGCTCAGGCTCTGCTCCTCCAGCAGGGCGAGCGCCGCGTCCAGGAACGCCTGCCGGGTCTTCTGCTTCTGGGCCTGCCGGACGCCGAGGGTGTGACTCATGTCATCCAGTTAACAACTGTTCTCCGGAATTGGAAAGCCGCAGGAAGCGCTAGACTCGAAGTCAGTGAACAACTGTTACTACAACTGTTCACCGAAAGTTCACAAGAGGACAACGCGAGGCATCCCGGAGGGGGGATCTGATCCCATGCTGTTCCTCGTCGCCGCACTCATGCTGCTCGGCGTCGTGCTGGGCACCGTCGCTCACGCGCCGCTGACCGTCACCGCCGCAGCGGCCGCCGTCATCGCCGTCTGGCTCGGCGTCTTCGCGATCCGCGAGCGCCACGGCCGCCGCCGCCACACCTCGGCCGACTGACCGTCCGCACCGACTCCCAGGAGCTGAGCACCATGCAACTCACCGCGCCGGCCTCGGGCCGCACGGAGAACCGCCCGCGCACCCGGGACGCCGACGGCATGGCCGTGGCGTCCTTCATCCTCGGCCTGCTCGGGCTGCTCGTCCTCAACATCGTCCTCGGCCCGGTCGCCGTCGTCCTGGCCGCCGTCGCCCTGTGGCGCGGCACGGCCCGCCGCGGCCGCGCCTTCCTGGGCCTGGCCCTGGGCATCGCCGACCTGGCGGTCCTGGGCCTCGCGATGGACCTGTCCAACACGGTGTCCTGGAGCCTGTGAGGCGTCCGGCCGGCCGCCGGCGGCGCCGGCGCGTCGCCGCCCGGCGCGGACCCGGTGAGCGCGGGACGCGCCCGGTGGCGGCCGAGGGAGCCGTACGCGAGCCGTAGAATCGGCGTCACCATGGCATACCTCGACCACGCCGCGACGACCCCGATGCTCCCGGAGGCGGCAGAGGCACTGAGCGCCCAGCTGAGCATCACGGGCAACGCCTCCTCCCTCCACGCGTCCGGCCGCAGGGCCCGCCGCACGGTCGAGGAGTCCCGCGAAGCGCTCGCGGAGGCGCTGGGCGCCCGCCCCAGCGAGGTGGTGTTCACCTCGGGCGGCACCGAGGCCGACAACCTCGCGGTGAAGGGCCTGTACTGGGCCCGCCGCGCCGCCGACCCGGCCCGCACCCGGATCCTCGCCAGCCCCGTCGAGCACCACGCCGTCCTGGACGCCGTGCACTGGCTCGGCGAGCACGAGGGAGCCACCGTCGAGTACCTGCCCGTCGACTCCCACGGCCGCGTCCACGCCGAGGCGCTGCGCGAGGCCATCGCCCGCGATCCCCGGGACGTCGCGCTGGCCACCGTGATGTGGGCCAACAACGAGATCGGCACCGTCATGCCGGTCCGCGAACTGGCGGACGTCGCAGCCGAGTTCGACGTTCCGCTGCACGCGGACGCGGTCCAGGCCTTCGGCCAGGTGCCGGTCGGCTTCGCCGCCTCCGGACTCGCCGCGCTCACCGTGTCGGGCCACAAGATCGGCGGCCCGTACGGCATCGGCGCGCTGCTCCTCGGCCGCGAGTACACCCCGGTGCCCGTCCTGCACGGCGGCGGCCAGGAACGCCATGTCCGCTCCGGCACCCTCGACGTGCCCGCCGTCGCCTCCTTCGCGGTGGCCGGCCGGCTCGCCGCCGAACAGCGCGAGTGGTTCGCCCGGGAGATCGGCGCCCTGCGGGACCAGTTGGTGGACGCCGTCCGTACGGCCGTGCCGGACGCGATCCTCGGCGGCGACCCGGCACCCGGCGGCCGCCTCCCGGCCAACGCCCACTTCACCTTCCCCGGCTGCGAGGGCGACTCCCTGCTGCTGCTGCTCGACGCCCAGGGCATCGAGTGCTCCACCGGCTCCGCGTGCACCGCGGGCGTCGCCCAGCCCAGCCACGTGCTGCTCGCCACCGGCACCGACCCGGACCTGGCGCGCGGCACCCTGCGCTTCTCCCTCGGGCACACCTCGACGGAGGCGGACGTGGAGGCGGTCGCCGAGGCCATCGGCCCCGCCGTGGAACGCGCCCGGGCGGCCGGACTCAGCTGAGGGGCGAGACACCCGCCCCGGCGCATGCGAAGGACCTACGAAACGGGTTCCCTTCGCCGGCATTGTCCGGATCAGGTGGCTGGGGGTCGCCTTCCGGTCCAGTCATTGCGACCTTCCGGCCTCTCAGTCCTAGCGTCGACGTCGGCCTCGGCGGGGGGCATCGCGCCTCTCGCGAAAGTCGGCTACGCCGCTGTGACTCCCTCACTCGCTCCGTAGGCCTGCTCTCAGGATAGAACCTCACCTGCCGGACGAAAAAGGGGTGAAACCTAGATTTTTCCGGATGTCTGCCGTACCCGTTCCACCAGCCCCATGTAGCGCGGCCAGTCCCAGTGCGGCCCCGGATCCGTGTGGTCCGTCCCCGGCACCTGCGCGTGCCCGATGACGTGCTCCCGGTCGGCGGGCATGCCGTACCGCGCGCAGATCGCGGCCGTCAGCCGCGCCGACGCGGCGTACATGGCGTCCGTGAAGGAGGAGGCGTCCTCCACGAAGCCCTCGTGCTCGATGCCGACGCTGCGCTCGTTGTACTCCCGGTTGCCGGCGTGGAACGCCACGTCCAGCTCCCGTATGAGCTGGGTGACCCGCCCGTCCCGGCGAACGATGTAGTGCGCCGCCGCACCGTGCGCCGGGTCCTGGAAGGCCCGCACCGCGCTCTGGTAGCCGCCCTGCGTGACATGGACGACGACCCGGTCGACGGGGTAGTCGTCCGGGCGGTCCGCGCTGCGATAGTTCGCCGGGGAGGCCGCCGCCCAGCGCGCGCCCCGGAAGTCCACCGCACCCGCGACCCGCGGCTTCTCCACCCCGGGCAGCCGCCACCACAGGTGGGACAACTCCTCCCGGGCCAGCGCCGCCGTGCCCACCGCGGCCGTCAGGCCGCCGATCAGCAGCGCCCGCCGCCCCGGCCGCCGGTCCGTGTCGGTCATGGTCGCCCCCGTCTCCAGCCTGCCCAGCCCGCTGTGATCGTCAACGCTCACCCGGCGGTCCCGGTTCCCGCGGCCCCGTACCCTGGAAGGGTTATGACTGAGACCCCGCAGCGCCCCCTCCGCGTCCTCGCCGCCATGTCCGGCGGCGTCGACTCCGCCGTCGCCGCCGCGCGTGCCGCGGAAGCCGGCCACGACGTCACCGGCGTCCACCTCGCGCTCTCCGCGAACCCGCAATCCTTCCGCACCGGCGCGCGGGGCTGTTGCACCATCGAGGACTCGCGCGACGCCCGCCGCGCCGCCGACGTCATCGGCATCCCGTTCTACGTCTGGGACCTCGCCGACCGCTTCCGCGAGGACGTCGTCGAGGACTTCGTCGCCGAGTACGAGGCCGGCCGCACCCCCAACCCCTGCCTGCGCTGCAACGAGAAGATCAAGTTCGCGGCGCTGCTGGACAAGGCGCTCGCCCTCGGCTTCGACGCCGTCTGCACCGGTCACTACGCCAAGGTGGTCCTGCGTGAGGACGGCTCGCGCGAGCTGCACCGTGCCTCCGACATGGCCAAGGACCAGTCGTACGTCCTCGGCGTGCTGGACGAGCGGCAGCTCGCCCACGCGCTGTTCCCGCTCGGCGACACGGTCACCACCAAGGACGAGATCCGCGCCGAGGCCGAGCGGCGGGGCCTCGCCGTTGCCAGGAAGCCCGACTCGCACGACATCTGCTTCATCGCCGACGGCGACACCCAGGGCTTCCTGGCGGGCCGGCTCGGCAAGGCCGAGGGGGACATCGTCGACGAGTCCGGCGCGGTCGTCGGCACCCACGAGGGCGCGTACGGCTTCACCATCGGCCAGCGCAAGGGCCTGCGCCTCGGCACCCCGGCGCCCGACGGCAAGCCCCGCTACGTCCTCGACATCTCCCCGGTGAACAACACCGTGACCGTCGGCCCGGCCGCCGCCCTGGACGTCACCGCCCTCACCGCGGTCAAGCCGCGCTGGTGCGGCACCGCCCCGGCCGGCCCCGGCACCTACACCGCCCAGCTCCGCGCCCACGGCGGCGAGACCGAGGTGACGGCGGAACTCGTCGACGGCGCCCTGCGGGTGTCGTTCACCGAGCCGGTGCGCGGCGTCGCCCCCGGCCAGGCGATCGTGCTGTACGACGGCACCCGCGTGGTCGGCTCGGCGACGATCGCCTCGACGGTGCGGGCGAAGGCCCCGGCGGTCTGAGCCCGCACGCCCCCGGGCGCCCGGCTGCGTGCGGGGCCGGCCCCTGCCGGCCCTACTCCCGGTCCCAGGTCACGCCCACGTGCCCGGGGCGGATCTCGGGCTCCACGATGTGCGCCGTGCCGTGCGCGTTCAGCATGAGGTCCCCGAGGAACCCGGGCGGCGCCCGCACGCTGGTCCGCCCGGACCGCCGGCACCGCACCGGCAGGGCCGCCCGGTCGAAGGCGACCTGCAGCACGTACGCGCCGCCCGCGCAGGTGAAGCCCCGGTGGTACTCGTCGCTCGGCACGCCCGTGCCGTCCTCGAAACGGCCCCGTCCCCGGCCGGTCAGCCGGTGAAGAAGTCCGCGAGGACCGGCGCCAGCACCTCCGGCTCCACCGCGTGGGTCTGGCCCTCCAGGGTGCGGTACGTGCCCTGCGGCACGGTCCGGGCGATCGCCTCCGCCGCCTCGCGCAGCCACCCGGGGCTCGCCCCGCCCGCGACGGACAGCACCGGCACGGAGACGGCCGCCAGCCGCTCCCGGGGCAGCAGCCCGTCGCCGAGGACCGCGTCGTCGTAGGCCAGGCTGGGCGCGACGGACTCCATGCCGGCCCACATCGGTGACTGGCGCGCGCTGCTGATCGTCTCCTCGCCGAGGCCCGTCAGCCGCAGGAACAGTTCCACCGCGTCACCCGGCCGGCCCTCGGAGAGCGCCTCCTCCAGGCGCTCCGTGTACGCCCGCTTCCCGGCTCCGCCGTCCAGGGAGTCCGCGAACGGCACCTCGTACACGGCGGCCTGACGGACCGGCAGGCCGCTCGCCGCCGCCTCCAGCACCAGCGCGCCGCCCGAGGAGACGCCGAACAGGCCCACCGCGCCGCCCACCGCGTCGACCAGCGCGGCCAGGTCCTCGACCTCGCGCTCCACCGCGTACGGCGCCGTGTCGCCGCTCTCGCCGCGGCCCCGGCGGTCGTAGACGACGGCCGTGCAGCGGTCCGCCAGCCGGTGCGCCAGGGGCGCCACGGTTCCGCCCGTGGACATCGCGCCGCTCACCAGGATCACCGTCGGCCCCTGGCCGGTCACTCGGTACGCGAGGGAGGTGCCGTCGCGGGAAGTCGTCTTCTTGTCCATGCCCGTGCAGACTGCCGCACGGCGCGGGACTCACCGGTCACGACACGTCGGTGTCGCGGAGAGTCACGCCTCTTCGACCTCCTCGACCTCGTAGAAGCACACGTGGTCCTTGATCGCGGCCACGTCCGGCTTCGGGTCCGGGTACGCCCATGCCAGGTCGGGCGCGTCCGGCAGCGACCAGTAGGAGGCGGTGCCCTTGAAGGGGCAGACGGTGTGGGTGCCGGACGGCGTGAGCAGATCGAGCCTGACGTCCTCGGCGGGGATGTAGTACCGCACCGGACAGCCCGTCTCGCGCAGCAGCAGGGGCCGGTCGGTCTCCGCCAGCACCTGGCCGTCGCGCACCGCACGCACGCGCCGCTCGCCCTGTTCGATGGTGATCGTGTGTCCTCGGCTCATACCAGGACAGCGCCGAAAGGCCCGGACTTCTTCCCACGTACCGTTGGGGCATGAACATCTGCGTCTTCCTCTCCGCCGCCGACCTCGACGAGCGCTACACCCGCCCCGCCCGCGAGTTCGCGGAACTGCTCGGCAAGGCGGGCCACACCCTGGTCTGGGGCGGTTCCAACGTCGGCCTGATGAAGGTCGTCGCCGACGGGGTCCATGAGGCGGGCGGCAGGCTGCTGGGCGTCTCGGTGGAGTTCCTCGCCACGAAGGCGCGCCCCGGCGCCGACGAGATGGTCGTCGCCGCCGACCTCGCCGAGCGCAAGAGGCTGCTGCTGGAGAAGGCCGACGCCGTGGTGATCATGGTGGGCGGCACCGGGACGCTGGACGAGGCCACCGAGATCCTGGAGCTGAAGAAGCACGGCCGCACCGACAAGCCGGTGGTGCTGCTGAACACGGCCGGTTTCTACGACGGGCTCCAGGAGCAGTTCCGCCGCATGGAGGCCGAGGGCTTCCTGCCGCGCCCGCTCGCCGAGCTGATGTTCTTCGCCGAGGAGCCGGCGGCCGCCCTGGCCCACCTCGAGGAGTCACTCGCGGCCGGCTGATGCGAGCATGGCGGACATGGCTACTCATGTGATCACCGGCGCGGGTTCCGGCATCGGCGCGGCCGTCGCCCGCCGGCTGCACGCGCGCGGGGACGAAGTCGTCCTGCACGCGCGCGACGCGGGCCGCGCCAAGGAGCTGGCGGCCGAGTACCCCGGGGCACGCACCCTGGTGGGCGACCTCGCCGACCCCGACAAGCTCTCCTGGGCCTTCTCCCACCAGGCGCTCCCGGACCGGGTCGACTCGCTGCTGCACATCGCGGGCGTCGTGGACCTCGGCGAGGTCGGCGAGCTGACCCCCAAATCGTGGCGTCACCAGCTCAACGTCAACCTGATCGCGCCCGCCGAGCTGACCCGGCACTTCCTGCCCCAGCTCCGTACCGCCCGCGGCCATGTGATCTTCGTCAACTCCGGATCCGGCCTGAACGCCCACGCCGGCTGGTCCGCGTACGCCGCGTCCAAGCACGGCCTGAAGGCGCTGGCCGACTCCCTGCGCGAGGAGGAGCACGCCAACGGGGTCCGCGTCACCTCCGTCTACCCCGGACGCACGGCCAGCCCCATGCAGGCCAAGGTGCACCAGCAGGAGGGCAAGGAGTACGACGCCGCCCGGTGGATCGACCCCGAGTCGGTGGCGACCACCGTCCTGACCGCCCTCGACCTGCCGAGGGACGCGGAGATCAACGACGTGACGGTGCGCCCGGGCCGCTGACCGCCGTCACACCCGGGCCCCGCGGGCTACGTAGGCTTCACCCTGTGGACGACAACATTCGCTTCGGCGCGGCCACCGGGATCGGGTCCATGCCCGGTGGGAACGCCCCGGAGGCCGCCAAGACCGTCACCGGCAGTTTCGAGGACTTCCCCTTCCTGCCCGAGCTGCCCGCGCGCGGGCCCGGCGCCGACATGATCGGGCGCACCGCCGGGATGCTGGTCGAGCTGTACGCGCGCGTGGAGCCCAGCGGCTGGCGGATCGGCGACCGGCCGGGCCGGGACACCAAGCGGGCCCGGTCCTGGCTGGGGGAGGACCTCGACGCGCTGGAGGAGTTCACCCAGGGCCACGAGGGCGACCTCAAGGTGCAGGCCGTCGGGCCGTGGACCCTGGCCGCCGCACTGGAGCTGAGGAACGGCGAGGCCGCGCTGTCCGACCCGGGCGCCTGCCGCGACCTCGCCGCCTCGCTGGCGGAGGGGCTGCGGCTGCACCTCGCGGAGGTACGGCGCCGGGTCCCCGGCGCCCGCCTCGTGCTCCAGCTCGACGAACCCTCGCTCACCGCCGTGCTGCGCGGCCGGGTGCGGACCGCCAGCGGCTACCGCACCCACCGGGCCGTCGACCGGCAGCTGATCGAGGCCACGCTGCGCGACGTGATCGGGGTGCACGCGGACGGCCCGGTCGCCGTCCACTCCTGCGCCCCCGACGTCCCCTTCGCCCTGCTGCGCCGGGCCGGCGCCGACGCCGTCTCCTTCGACTTCTCGCTCCTCACCGAGCGTGACGACGACGCCATCGGGGAAGCCGTGGAGGACGGCGTCCGCCTGTTCGCCGGCGTCGTGCCGGGCACGGACGGCCCATTGTCAGACCCTGCCGGTAGCGTCATGGGGGTCAGGACGCTGTGGCGCAGGCTGGGGCTGCGTCCCGGGCTGCTCGCCGAAGCGGTCACGGTGACCCCGGCATGCGGTCTCGCGGGTGCTTCTCCCGCGTACGCGCGCCAGGTGCTCGCCCACTGCGTCCGGGCGGCGAGATCCCTCGCGGACAACCCAGAGTAACGGGAGGACGACACGGTGGCCGGCGACAAGCAGCAGGCGGAGACGGCAGTGCCCGCCGAGGCACGGGAGAAGCACGCGCAGCTCGCTGAGCAGATCGAGGAGCACCGCTTCCGGTACTACGTGAAGGACGCCCCCGTCGTCAGCGACGCGGAGTTCGACCAGCTCCTGAAGAGCCTGGAGGCGCTGGAGGAGCGGTACCCGGAGCTGCGCACGCCCGACTCGCCGACCCAGAAGGTCGCAGGGTCCTACGCCACGGAGTTCACCGCGGTCGAGCACCGCGAGCGCATGCTGTCCCTGGACAACACCTTCAACGACGACGAGCTCGCCGCCTGGGCCGACCGCATCGCCCGGGAGCTCGGCGACCAGGAGTACCACTTCCTGTGCGAACTGAAGGTGGACGGACTCGCCGTCAACCTCACCTACGAGAACGGCCGCCTCACGCGCGCGGCCACCCGCGGCGACGGCCGCACCGGAGAGGACATCACGCCCAACGTCCGCACCATCGCGGAGATCCCGGACCGCCTGAAGGGCGACGAGGTCCCCGCCCTGGTGGAGATCCGCGGCGAGGTCTACTTCCCGATGGAGAAGTTCCTCGAACTCAACGAGCGCCTGGTCGCCGCCGGGGACAAGCCCTTCGCCAACCCCCGCAACGCCGCCGCCGGTTCGCTGCGCCAGAAGGACCCGCGCGTCACCGCCACCCGCCCGCTGCACATGGTCGTCCACGGCATCGGCGCCCTGGAGGGCTTCACGGGCATGACCCGCCTCTCCCAGGCCTACGACCTGCTGAAGACCTGGGGCCTGCCCACCTCGCGGCACAACCGGGTGGTCGACGACCTCGACGGTGTGAGGGAGTTCATCGCCTACTACGGCGAGAACCGCCACTCGGTGGAGCACGAGATCGACGGTGTCGTGGTCAAGCTCGACGAACTGCGCCTCCAGGGGCGCCTCGGCTCCACCGCGCGGGCGCCGCGCTGGGCGATCGCCTACAAGTACGCCCCGGAGGAGGTCAACACCCGGCTCATCGACATCAAGGTGGGCGTCGGCCGCACCGGCCGCGTCACGCCGTACGCCCAGGTCGAGCCGGTCACGGTCGCGGGCAGCGAGGTCGAGTTCGCCACCCTGCACAACCAGGAGGTCGTCAAGGCCAAGGGCGTGCTCATCGGCGACACCGTCGTCCTGCGCAAGGCCGGTGACGTCATCCCGGAGATCCTCGGCCCGGTGGCCGACCTGCGGGACGGCAGCGAGCGGGAGTTCGTGATGCCGGGCGAGTGCCCGGAGTGCGGCACCCCGCTGCGGGCCATGAAGGAGGGCGACATCGACCTGCGCTGCCCGAACGCCCGTACCTGCCCGGCCCAGTTGCGCGGGCGCGTGTCCTATCTCGCGGGCCGTGAGTGCCTGGACATCGAGCACTTCGGCGACGTGGCCGCCGCCGCGCTGACCCAGCCGCTGGAGCCGTCCGACCCGCCGCTGGTCGACGAGGGCGACCTGTTCGACCTGACGGTGGAGAAGCTGCTGCCCATCAGGGCCTACGTTCTGGACCCGGACAGCGGCCTGCCCAAGCGGGACCCCAAGACCGGCGAGGACAAGGTCGTCGCGGTCTTCGCCAACCAGAAGGGTGAGCCGAAGAAGAACACCCTGGCGCTGCTGGAGAACATCGAGGCCGCGAAGTCCCGTCCGCTCGCCCGCTTCCTCAACGGTCTCTCCATCCGGCACGTCGGCCCGGTCGCGGCCCAGGCACTCGCCCGCGAGTTCCGCTCGATGGACCGCATCGAACAGGCCACCGAGGAGGAGCTGGCCACCACCGACGGCGTCGGCCCCATCATCGCCGCCGCCCTCAAGGAGTGGTTCGCCGAGGAGTGGCACCGCGACATCGTCCGCAAGTGGAAGGCGGCCGGGGTCCCGCTGGAGGACGAGGCCTCCGGCGAGGACGAGGGCCCGCGACCGCTGGAGGGGCTCACCGTCGTCGTCACCGGCACGCTGGAGGACTTCACCCGGGACGGCGCCAAGGAGGCGCTGCAGAGCCGCGGCGCAAAGGTGACCGGATCGGTGTCGAAGAAGACCTCGTTCGTGGTCGTCGGCGACAACCCGGGTTCCAAGTTCGACAAGGCGATGCAGCTCAAGGTTCCCGTGCTGAACGAGGACGGTTTCGGCGTCCTGTTGGACCGGGGACCCGAAGCGGCGGCCGAAGTCGCGCTTCCGACCGGGGAGTAGCGGTTGAAGGCCACCCGATCGGTGCATATCAGATGCATACGGGTGGCCCGGGCGCATTCGGGCAACCGTCGACGACCGCTGCCCGAGGAAGCCTTCCGCGGCCTACTGTTGAGGTGTGCGCCCGCCGTGCCCCCAAGCGGTCGGGGCATTCCCCCTGCCCGTCAGGGCCGGGGAAAGGATTGTTCAACGCGGAGCCGCTGATGGTTGTCGGGCCGCGTGGCGTGGGCACCGCCGGCTGTGAGAGGGACGGGAATGGAACCGACCGAGAGCGCCGCCCCGCACTCACGGCTGCGCCTGCGCGGCCGTGCGGGCGCGTGGCGGGGGACCCGGTGGACGGGGCGCGGCGCCGTACAGCCCCACCCGGCCGGGCCGGGCGCCGCGTCCCCGCCGAACCCCACGGTCCCGGCCGTCGAGGCCGCCCGGACCCGGCCCGGACCCGAGCCCGAACGGCACACGCCCTGGCCCGCGTTGCACGCGGCCGTCGTGTCCGCCGCCGCACTCGCCCTGGCCGCCGGCTTCTACCGCGCCTTCGCCGGCCACCACGCCCTCTTCCCGTGCGAGACGCGCGGCTGGTCACTGGCCCTGCTCACCGGGGTCATCGTCGGCCACCTCGTGATGCTCGGCCGCGCCCGCTGGTGGGGCGGCACGGGCTCCGGCGCGGCCCTCACGCTGGCCGTCCTGCTGCTGTACGGCTGGATGCCGGCCGGGATGGTCAGCCTCACCGTCGTCGTGCTGGTCGGCGTGGCCAGACGCCAGCGCTGGCGGCAGGGCGTGCTGCACGGCGCGGTGGACATCCTCGGGATCAGCGCCGGCGCCCTGGTGCTCGGTTTCTTCGGGCGGGTGCCCAGCGTCGAGGAGCCCTGGCGGCCCGACAGCTGGGGCATCACCACCGCACCGGAGGTGGTGCTCGTCGCGGCCGCCTACCTCGCGGTCAGCCGCGGCCTGCTGTGGTACGCGCACGCGCCGCGCGGCGGCCCGCTGCCCACCGTCGCCCGCACCGCCCTGGTCCGGCAGGGCCTGCTCGCCGTGGCACTGCTCGGCATCGCCCCGCTGGTGTGCGTGGTCGCCGACGCCCGGCCGGTGCTGCTGCCGCTCTTCGCCATCCCGCTGATCGCCCTCGACTCCACGCTGTGGATGGCCCGGGCCCGCGCCGAGGAGCAGTTGCGCGATCCGCTGACCGGGCTGCCCAACCGGCAGTGGCTGCTGGAGCGGATCTGGACCGCCCTCGACGACGCCGAGCGGATCGGCGCCCGGGCCGCGCTCATGCTGATCGACCTCGACCGGTTCCGTTCGGTGAACGACACTCTCGGTCATCTCGCCGGCGACCGGCTGCTGCTGCAGATCGCCGACCGGCTCCGGCAGGCCCTACCGCGCGGCGCGGAGGCCGCCCGGCTCGGCGGGGACGAGTTCGCCGTCTTACTGCCCGTCGCGGACTCCACCACCTCCGCCACCCGCGTCGCCCGCGGCCTCGTCGCGGAACTCAGCTCCCCGCTCGACCTCGACGGGCTCACCCTCGTGCTGGAGGCCAGCGCGGGGGTCGCCGTCTTCCCCGACCACGCGCTGGACGCCGAGGGGCTGCTGCGGCGGGCGGACGTGGCGATGTACCAGGCCAAGCGGGACCGTACCGGCGTCGAGGTCTACGAGTCCAAACGGGACTCCAACACGCCCGACCGGCTGGGCCTGCTGGGCGATCTGCGCCGGGCGCTGGACGCCCACGAGGTGCAGCTCCACTACCAGCCCAAGGTGCGCTTCGACGGGCAGGTCGCGGGCCTGGAGGCGCTGGTGCGCTGGGTGCACCCCGAGCGCGGGAAGGTTCCGCCGGACGAGTTCATCGCGATCGCCGAGTCCTCCGGGCTGATGCCCCACCTCACGGAGTACGTGCTGGAGACCGCGCTCGGCCAGGTCGCCGCCTGGCGGGCGCAGGGGCTGCGGGTGCCGGTGGCGGTCAACGTCTCCCCGCGCGACGTGCACACCCCCGGCTTCGCCGGTTCGGTCGCCGCCCGCCTGGCGCGGCACGGGGTCCCGGCCGGGGCGCTCCAGCTCGAGATAACCGAGCACGTCCTGCTGGAGGACCCGCAGCGGGCCGCCGACACCCTGGCCGCGCTCACCGGGCACGGCGTGAAGATGTCCCTGGACGACTTCGGCACCGGGTACTCCTCGCTGGTGCACCTGCGCCGGCTGCCGGTCAGCGAGCTGAAGATCGACCGCTCCTTCGTGGCCCGGCTGGCCGTGGACACCGAGGACGCGGAGATCGTGCGCTGCACGGTCGACCTGGCGCACTCCCTCGGGCTGCTCGTCGTGGCCGAGGGCGTGGAGGACGACGAGACCTGGGAGCGGCTGCGCGACCTCGGCTGCGACGCGGTCCAGGGCTGGCTGGTCGCCGCCGCGATGCCGCCCGACGAGACGACCGCGTGGCTGCTGGCCCGCGGGTCGCGCGGCTGGCAGCGGCCGCGGGCGGCCCTGCCGGCCGCCGAGTAGCACCCCGCCGCGGGTGCGGCCGGCTCGCCGCGAGGAGACGGGCCAGGCGGGCCACTGGGGCGGGCGTGCCCTGGGGCGCCCGGCCGTGGGTGCGGCCGGCTCGCCGCGCAGGGGCGGGCCAGTGGGGCTGGCGTGCGCCCGGCCGCGGGTGCGGCCGGCTCGCCGCGAGGCGCGGGACCAGCAGGGCGAGCCCGCGCCCGTGCGCTCTGCCTCCGGCGGCCGTCCGTCGCGAGGCGGCGTGGCCAGTCCGTGCGGTGCGGCCCGGAACGTCTCCGCGAGCAGCCCCGGGTCGTCCGTTTCACGGGCACCGCCCCCGGCCCCATAGGATTGACCCAAACCGCACGCACTCACCCCAGAGGATCGCTGCATGCCTGGCATCACGCGCGAGGAGGTCGCCCACCTCGCCCGGCTGGCGCGTCTGGAGCTGAAGCCCGAAGAACTCGATCACTTCGCGGGCCAGCTGGACGACATCATCGGCGCGGTCGCCCGCGTCAGCGAGGTCGCCGACCAAGACGTTCCGCCGACCTCCCACCCGCTGCCGCTGACCAACGTCATGCGCGCGGACGAGGTCCGTCCCTCGCTCACCCCCGAGCAGGCGCTCTCCGGCGCCCCGGCCCAGGAGCAGCAGCGTTTCAAGGTGCCGCAGATCCTGGGGGAGGACTGAACCGCATGACCGACAGCAACATCATCAAGCTCACGGCCGCCGAGACCGCCGAGAAGATCGCCTCCGGCGAGCTGACGGCCGTCCAGGTCACCGAGGCCCACCTCGCCCGCATCGAGGCCGTCGACGAGAAGGTGCACGCCTTCCTGCACGTCGACCGCGAGGGCGCCCTCGCCCAGGCCCGCGCCGTGGACGAGAAGCGGGCCCGCGGCGAGCGGCTCGGCCCGCTGGCCGGCGTCCCGCTCGCGCTGAAGGACATCTTCACCACCGAGGGCGTGCCGACCACCGTCGGCTCGAAGATCCTCGAGGGCTGGATCCCGCCGTACGACGCGACGCTCACCAAGCGGCTGAAGGCCGCCGACGTCGTCATCCTCGGCAAGACCAACATGGACGAGTTCGCCATGGGCTCCTCCACCGAGAACAGTGCCTACGGCCCGACCGGCAACCCCTGGGACCTCACCAGGATCCCCGGCGGCTCCGGCGGCGGTTCGTCTGCCGCGCTCGCCTCCTTCCAGGCGCCGCTCGCCATCGGCACCGACACCGGCGGCTCCATCCGCCAGCCGGCCGCCGTCACCGGCACGGTCGGCGTGAAGCCGACGTACGGCGCGGTCTCCCGGTACGGCATGGTCGCCTTCTCCTCCTCGCTGGACCAGGGCGGCCCCTGCGCCCGCACGGTGCTGGACGCGGCCCTGCTGCACGAGGTCATCGCCGGGCACGACCCGCTCGACTCCACCTCCATCGACGCCCCCGTCCCGCCGGTGGTCGAGGCCGCGCGCAACGGCAGCGTCGAGGGCATGCGGGTCGGCGTCGTCAAGCAGTTCCGCGGCGAGGGCTACCAGGCCGGCGTCCTGCAGCGCTTCGACGAGTCGGTGGAGCTGCTGAAGGAGCTGGGCGCCGAGATCGTCGAGCTGGACTGCCCGTCCTTCGACCTCGCGCTGTCCGCGTACTACCTGATCGCCCCGTCCGAGTGCTCCTCCAACCTCGCCCGCTTCGACGGCCTGCGCTACGGCCTGCGGGTCGGCGACGACGGCAGCCACTCCGCCGAGGAGGTCACCTCCCTCACCCGTGAGGCGGGCTTCGGCCCCGAGGTGAAGCGGCGCGTCATGCTCGGCACCTACGCCCTGTCGAGCGGCTACTACGACGCCTACTACGGCTCCGCGCAGAAGGTCCGCACGCTCATCACGCGCGACTTCGAGAAGGCCTTCGAGCAGGTCGACGTCATCGTCTCGCCGACCACGCCGACCACCGCCTTCGCGATCGGCGAGCGCGCCGACGACCCGATGGCGATGTACCTGGCCGACCTGTGCACCATCCCGACCAACCTGGCGGGCAACGCGGCCATGTCGCTGCCCTGCGGCCTCGCCCCGGAGGACAACCTCCCGGTGGGCCTGCAGATCATCGCCCCGGCGCTCAAGGACGACAGGCTGTACAAGGTCGGAGCCGCCGTCGAGGCCGCCTTCGTGGAAAGGTGGGGGCACCCGCTGCTCGAGGAGGCTCCGTCGCTGTGAGTGCACTGAACAAGGCCAAGGGTTTCAAGAAGTCGAAGTCCGGCACGTACCTGTCGATGGCCGGGACCGCGTTCAGCGCGTTCGGCGTGGCCAAGCAGATCAAGAAGGCGCGCGCCGAGCAGGACACACTGCGGCTGATCGACGCCACCGTGTCCGCCGTCGCGATCGTCACCGGCCTCGCCATCCTCTACCGCGAGCTGAAGCGGCTGGGCGACGACGACGTCCTGCTGGGCTGAGAGGGAAGTTTTCACCGTGACCACCACGACCGACCTGGTGCCGTACGAGGACGCGCTGGCGTCGTACGACCCCGTCATGGGCCTTGAGGTCCATGTCGAACTCGGCACCAACACCAAGATGTTCTGCGGGTGCTCCACCGAGCTGGGCGCCGAGCCCAACTCGCAGACCTGCCCGGTCTGCCTCGGCCTGCCCGGCGCCCTCCCGGTCGTCAACGCGACCGGCGTGGAGTCCGCGATCAAGATCGGCCTCGCGCTGCACTGCGAGATCGCCGAGTGGTGCCGCTTCGCCCGGAAGAACTACTTCTATCCGGACATGCCGAAGAACTTCCAGACCTCCCAGTACGACGAGCCGATCGCCTTCAACGGCTACCTCGACGTACAGCTCGAGGACGGCGAGAGCTTCCGCGTGGAGATCGAGCGCGCCCACATGGAGGAGGACACCGGCAAGTCGACGCACGTCGGCGGCGCCACCGGCCGTATCCACGGCGCGTCCCACTCGCTGCTGGACTACAACCGCGCGGGCATCCCGCTCATCGAGATCGTCACCAAGCCGATCGTCGGCGCCGGCGAGCGGGCCCCCGAGGTCGCGCGCGCCTATGTCCGTGAGCTGCGTGAGGTCATCCGTGCCCTCGGCGTCTCCGAGGCCCGCATGGAGATGGGCCAGATGCGCTGCGACGTCAACCTGTCGCTGATGCCCAAGGGCGCGGACAAGTTCGGCACCCGATCGGAGACGAAGAACGTCAACTCGCTGCGCTCGGTGGAGCGCGCGGCCCGGTTCGAGATCATGCGGCACGCGGCCGTGCTGTCGTCCGGCGGCACGATCGTTCAGGAGACCCGGCACTTCCACGAGGACACCGGGTCCACCACCTCCGGCCGCGTGAAGGAGGAGGCCGAGGACTACCGGTACTTCCCGGAGCCGGACCTCGTCCCGGTCGCCCCGTCCCGCGAGTGGGTCGAGGAGATCCGCGCCGCGCTGCCGGAGATGCCGCTGGCCCGCCGCACCCGGCTGCTCGCCGACTGGGGCATCTCGGCCACCGACATGCAGGCGATCCTGAACGCCGGCGCGCTGGACCCGATCGTCGCCACCATCGACGCCGGTGCCGACGCGGCCTCCGCCCGCAAGTGGTGGATGGGCGAACTGGCGCGCAGCGCCAACGAGTCGGGCAAGTCGCTGGACGAGCTGGCCATCACGCCGCAGCAGGTCGCCCGGGTCACCGAGCTGGTGAACTCCGGCGACCTGAACGACAAGCTGGCCCGCCAGGTCATCGAGGGCGTCCTCGCGGGCGAGGGCACCCCGGACGAGGTGGTCGACAAGCGCGGTCTGAAGGTCGTCTCCGACGAGGGCGCGCTGACCACCGCCGTCGACGAGGCCATCGCCGGCAACCCGGGCATCGCGGAGAAGATCCGCGGCGGCAAGGTGGCCGCGGCCGGCGCCCTGGTCGGCGCGGTCATGAAGGCGACCCGGGGTCAGGCCGACGCGGCCCGCGTCAAGGAGCTGATCCTCGAGAAGCTGGGCGTCAGCGAGGGCTGAGCCGGCAGCGCGACGGCCCCGGAGGCATCGTCCTCCGGGGCCGTCGCGCCGTCTCCGGCCGTTCCCGGCGGGCCGCCGAACGCGGCGCGGGCGCCGGCGACGGCGCGTGCGGGCCCATCAGGCCCCCGGCCGTCCCGGCCCCGCACCCGGCTCGGGGAGCGGACGTCATACACTCACCCGCCATGAGTGGACGCACCGATTCCGACGCCGCACCCGCCATATCCCGGGCGGCGCAGGCGGACGAGCCGGAGGACCACGGCGAGCCGGGTGCCCACGGCGAGCCGGACGCTTCCGACGAGCCGGATGCTCACGACGAGCCGGACGCTTCCGACGAGCGGTACGACCACGGCGAGCACGTCGGGGAGGCCCGCCGTGCCCGGTGGACCGCGGCCGGCGCCGGCGGTCTGCTCTGCCTCGCCGGCTGCGCCGCCGCTCTGCTCCGGCTGACCGGCCCGGCCCCGGCCGTCGTCCCCGCCGCCTACGCCCTCGGCGCCGCCGTGTGCGCCCTGGCCGCCGTCCTCGGCTCCCGCGGCCGCACCCGCCGCGCCCTGTGGCTGCTGGTCGCCGGTACGGCGGTCATGGCCGTCGGAGACCAGTTCGACTGAACGCGGCACGGGTGCAAGTAGGGTGTGCGGCGTCCGGGAAGCGGTACGGCGGGAAGGAGCCGCGACGCGATGTACGCGAGGTCCCTGGGTGACGACGGCGCCGAACTGGGGCCCCTGGAGGTCTGGCACGCGGCGGACCTGCTCGCCAACATCGACCGCGGACGTGAGTTCATCGGCCGGCACGTCGGCCTGCCGGACGTGGTGACCGATCTGGACGCCGCCCGCGCCTACCTCGCCTCGTACGCCGGCAAGCGCAGCGCCGACACCGGAAGCCTGCACGGCGTGTGGCTCGACGGGAGGCTGGCCGGTGGCCTGCTGTTCCGGGTGTGGGACACCCCCAGCGGGGTCTGCGAGGCCGGCTGCTGGCTGGAGCCCGCCGCGGCCGGGCGCGGGCTGGTCACGCGCGGCATGCGGGTGCTGCTGGACTGGGCGTTCGGGGAGCGCGGCATGCACCGGGTGGAGTGGCACGTGTCGTCGGCCAACGAGCCCAGCATCGGCGTGGCCCGGCGGCTCGGCATGACCCGGGAGGGCGTGCTGCGGGAGAACTACCCGTACCGGGGGGTGCGCACGGACACCGAGATCTGGTCGGTGCTGGCGCCCGAGTGGCGCGCGGCACGCGCGCGTACCGCCCGCGACGATCATTAAGGGACCTCTCAGACGGCATCCGTACGGTGCCGGACATGGCAACGAAGACACAGGACGTCAACAGGACCGACGACGAGCGGGCACCGCGGGAGGCGGCCGCCGCGGGGGCGGACACCGCGAACGGGACGGACGGCACCGCTCCGTCCGGGAAGCCAGCCGGGAACGGCGAGGAGACGCGGGGGACCGGGGGCACGCCGGAGACCGAGGAGCGGGCCGGGACCGAGGAGCGGGCTCGGGCCGAGGGTCCGGAGGGGGCCGAGGAGGCCGACGCGCTCGCGGAGGAGCCCGCGCAGCGGGCGTCCTCCGGGGTCGGCCTCGGCGCCGGCGCCGTGGTCTCCGCCGGGCTGGGCCTGGTCTCGCTCACCGGTGGCTGGATCGGCACGGTCGCCGCCGCCCGCGAGACCCTGGTCGGCCAGCTCCAGACCTCCTCCGGCGCGAGCGTCGGCAAGCAGATCAAGGAGGTCTACGGCGACGCGTGGCACACCACCGCGCTCTGGGCGGGCCTGTTCGCGCTGGCCGCGCTGATCACCGGCGCGGTCGTGCTCGTGCGGCCCGCGTTCGGCGCCCCCGGCCGCCCGCGGGCCGCGTGGATCAGGTCGGTCGCGTGGGCGGGCGTCTCGCTCGGCGCCATCGGCCTGCTGCTGGCCGTCCTGAAGTACTCCGACGCGCTGCTCGGACTGCCCGCCACGGGCTGAGGAGGCGCAGGTCCGCGGGGGCCTTAGGGAATCCCTGAGCACCTTAGGGAGCCCCTGGGGCCCCTTACCCGCGTCCGGGCCCGGCCGCCGGCCCGAAGATGCGGAACTCGCCCGATGTGGCGCACCCCCCTGGGGGACGAGTGTGGAGGCATCGCAACGAGCGACGCACCCACCGAGACCACGGAGGACCACGCCATGTACGAGTTCGAAGCCCACCGGCTCCGTCACGCCGAGCTGCGCCGCGCGGCCGCCCGGGAACGCCTGGCCCGCGAGGCCGTCGGCGCCCGGCGCGCCGTGCGCCGCGCGGAGTCGGCCCCGTTCGGCGCCACGGGCGCCGAGCCCCATACCGACCGCCCCCGCCGGCACCGGCTCCCGCGCACCGCGTGAGCGCCGGGCCGGCGGGCCCCGGCACGGGCGGCGGCGCCGGGGCCGGCACGGTCACACCCACTGTTCGTACGACCATCGCACCGGGACTGTGGAAAAGTGGTGCCGCACCCCTCGGACCTCGTGCGATGCTCGGGCCCGTGGAGAACAGGTCCGTCAGTCCCGTGTTCGTCGGCCGCGCCGACGAGTTGGACACCTTGAACGACGCGCTCGCCCGTGCCGCCGCGGGCGAGCCGCAGGCGCTGCTGCTCGGCGGCGAGGCCGGGGTCGGCAAGACCCGCCTCGTCGAGGAGTTCGCCGCCGTCGCCTGCCGCCGGTCCGCGGTCGTCGCCGTGGGCGGCTGCGTGGAGATCGGCGCCGACGGGCTGCCCTTCGCCCCCTTCTCCAGCGCCCTGCGCGCCCTGCGCGACACCCTGCCCGGGGAGTTCGCCGCCGCCGCGGCCGGACAGGAGGAGGAGCTGGCCCGGCTGCTGCCCGAACTGGGCGAGGCCGCCTCGAGCCGCCACGACGAGCAGGGCACGGCCCGCCTGTTCGAACTCACCGCCCGGCTGCTGGAGCGGGCCGCCGCCGAGCGCACGGTCGTCCTCGTCCTGGAGGACCTGCACTGGGCCGACGCCTCCACCCGCCACCTGCTCGCCTACCTCTTCCGCACCCTGCGCACCGGCCGCCTCCTGGTGCTGGCCACCTACCGCGCCGACGACATCCACCGCCGCCACCCGCTGCGCCCCCTGCTCGCCGAACTCGACCGGCTGCGCACCGTCCGCCGCCTGGAACTCGCCCGGTTCACCCGCGAGGAGGTGGCCCGCCAGATCGCCGGCATCCTCGCCGCCGAACCCGACCCGGCCCAGGTCGACGCGATCTTCGAACGCTCCGACGGCAACGCCTTCTTCGTCGAGGAACTGGCCGTCGCCGACTGCGAGGGCTGCTGCGCCGGCCTCTCCGACTCCCTGCGCGACCTGCTGCTGGTCCGGGTCGAGAAGCTGCCCGAGAGCGCCCAGCGGGTCGCCCGGATCGTCGCCGAGGGCGGCTCCACCGTGGAGTACCGGCTGATCGCCGCGGTCGCCCGGTTCTCCGAGGACGACCTGATCGAGGCGCTGCGGGCCGCCGTGGGAGCCAACATCCTCACCGCCACCCCGGACGGCGACGGCTACCGCTTCCGGCACGCCCTGGTCCGCGAGGCCGTCGCCGACGACCTGCTGCCCGGTGAACGCTCCCGCCTGAACCGCCGCTACGCCGAGGCCCTGGAGGCCGACCCCTCGCTCGTCCCGGCCGGCGCCCGCGTGATGCGCCTGGCCAGCTACTGGTACCACGCCCACGACCCGGCCAAGGCCCTGCCGGCGGTCCTGGAGGCCTCCGTCGTGGCCCGGCGCCGGCACGCCTACACCGAGCAACTGCGGCTCCTCGAACGGGCGATGGAGCTGTGGGACACCGCGCCCGAGGAGGTCCGCGCCGCCCTGCGCCCGGTCGACTACACCGGCATGTACCCCCCGTGCGGCCGCGACCCGGCCACCACCCCGCTGCGCTACCTCGACCTCATGGCCGAGGCGGCGGTCGCCGGCCGCTTCGGCGGCGAACGCGAACGCGCCCTGAAGATCGTCAGACGGGCGCTGCAACTGCTCCAGGACGACCCGGACCCGCTGCGCGCCGCCTGGTTCTGGGTCCAGCGCTCCCGCCTCGTCCAGGCCCTGGCCCGCGGCGACGGATGGCCGGAACTGGCCACCGCGCAGGAGCTGGTGCGGGGCCTGCCGCCCTCCGAGGTGCACGCCGAGGTGCTGACGGAGTCCGCCGGCTGGTCCATGCTGCACCGGCCCGGGCCCGAGGCCCTCGCGGACGCCGAGCAGGCCGTCGAGTACGCGCGGATGGTCAACGCCCGCGAGATCGAGCTCAACGCCCGCCTCACCCTCGGCGGCCTCATGGTCGACGCCGGTGACATCGAGGCCGGGCTCGCGGAGATGTCCCGGGTCAAGGAGGAGGCGATCGCCGAGGGCGTGACCCAGGTGGCGGGCCGCGCCCATGTGAACCTGCCGGGCTCGCTGCAGTCCGTCGGCCGGGACCGGGACGCCGAGCCCATCCTGCGCGAGGGCATCGACTTCACCCGCCGCTACGGGCTGCCCGACTCCCAGGCCTGGGTGTGGGGCAACCTCTCCGACGCGCTGTACTCGCTGGGCCGGTGGGAGGAGGCCGCCGAGGCGGCCGGTCAGGCGATCCGCATCGGGCGCAGCGCCAAGCCGCGCGGCGCGGCCGCCCTGCGCCTGGCCCACCTCGCCCTGGCCCACGGCGACGGCGCGGAGGCCGCCCGCCAGCTCGCCACCGCCCGCGCCCACTACGGCACCCGCGACCCGATGCCCCAGAACGGACTGCCCCTGGCCCGCATCGCCGTGGGCGTGGCCGCCTGCGAGGGAAGACTGCTCGACGCCCGCGCCGAGTTCCTGACCGCCCTGGAGGCCGGCTTCCCGCCCGGCACCCAGCGCTACGCCTGGCCCCTGCTGCTGGCCATGGCCACCGCCGAGGCCGACGCCGGCACGCTGCCGGCCGCCGAAGCGGGCCGGGCCGGCATGCTCGGCCGGCTCTCCGAGGCGGCCCGCGGGCTCATCGCCGACGCCCCCCTGTGGCGCGCCTACGACCAGTGGACCCGCGCCGAACTGCGCCGGGCCGAGGGCCGGGACACCGACGGCACCTGGTCACCGGTGGTCACGGCCTTCGAGAGCCTGGACCGCCCCTACGACCTGGCCCGGGTGCGCCACCGCCTCGCCCAGGCGCTGCTGACCCACGGCGGCGAGGAGCACCGGGAACGGGCCGTGGAACTGCTGAGACTGTCCGGAGCGGTCGCCGGTCACCTCGGCGCCCGCCCGCTCGCCGAGGCGGTCGCCCGGCTAGCCCAGCGCGCCCGCCTCAGCCTCGGGCACCCCCCGCACCGGGCCCTCGCCTCCGCCGACCCGGCGGCGTCCCTCGGTCTCACCAGCCGGGAGCGGGACGTCCTGCGGCTGGTCTCCGCCGGCCGCACCAACCGCCAGATAGCCGAGGAGCTGTTCATCTCCCCGAAGACCGCGAGTGTGCACGTGTCCAACATCCTGGCCAAGCTGGGCGTCTCCGGCCGCGGCGAGGCGGCGGCGGTGGCGCACCGGCTCGGGCTGTTCCCGCCGGAGACCGAGGACCGGCTGGTGGCGGGATAGGGGACGCGGGGCGGCGGTGCCGGGCGCCCGCAGCGCCCAGCCGACCCGCGCCGTCTTCCTCGCCCCGGGACCGGCCGGGAGCCGGCGACGGCCGGCGGCCGCTCACCGCACCGAGACCTCCAGCACCCGGTCGTCCCCCTTCTTCGGGGTGCCCCGGCCGTCCGTGTTGCTCGTGACCAGCCAGAGCTTGCCGTCGCCCGCCGGGACGACGGTGCGCAGCCGGCCGTACTCGCCGGTGAGGAAGGCCTGGGGGGCGGCCGAGGCGGAGGTGCCGCGCAGCGGAATGCGCCACAGCCGCCGGCCCTTCAGGGCGGCCATCCAGATCACCCCGTCGACGTAGGCGATGCCGCTCGGGGAGGCCTCGTCGGTGTGCCATTCGGCCACCGGGTTGCGGAAGCGGCGGTCGGAGGAGCGCCCCTCGGCGTCCGGCCAGCCGTAGTTGCCGCCCGGCACGATCGCGTTCAGCTCGTCCCAGGTGTCCTGGCCGAACTCCGAGGCGAACAGGCGCTGCCTGGAGTCCCAGGCCAGCCCCTGGACGTTGCGGTGGCCGTACGAGTACACGGGGGAGCCGGGGAACGGATTGCCGGCGGCCGGTTCGCCCTCCGGGGTCAGGCGGAGGATCTTGCCGCCCAGTGACTTCTCGTCCTGCGCCAGACCGCGGTCGCCGCTCTCGCCCGTGCCCGCGTACAGCATCCCGTCCGGGCCGAAGGCGATGCGGCCGCCGTTGTGGATGAACCCCTTGGGGATGCCCTTGAAGATCGTGTCCGGGGCGCCCAGTTGCTCACCGGCCGGCTTCGCCGCGTCGTACAGCATCCGGACGATGCGGTTGTCCGAGGCCGAGGTGAAGTAGGCGTAGATCATGCGGTCCGAGGCGAAGCCGGGGGAGAGGGCGATGCCGAGCAGGCCGCCCTCGCCGGCGGGCGAGACCCCGGAGACCGTGCCCAGTTCGGTCTTGCGGCCCGTCTTCTCGTCGATGCGGGTGATCGTGGCGTCGTCCCGGGAGGAGACCAGCAGTCCGCCGCCGGGGAGCGCGGCCAGGCCCCACGGCGTCCTCAGGCCGTCGGCGACGGTGCGCAGCACCTTCACCGAGCCCTTGGCCGGCGGCGCCGACTCGGTGGCCCGGCCGGACGGAGCGGTGGCCGTCGCCGACCCGTTCGCCGTGCCGCTTCCGCCGTCACCCGGGAACCCCTGGCCGTCGCCGGACGAGCAGCCCGCCGTCAGCAGGAGCGCGGTCGCGGCCAACACGGCCGTCACAACTCGGCGTTGCACGATCATGGTCCCTTCGCAGCGGCGGACGTACGACAGCTTCTCCCCCTCATACTCCGCCGGTCCCGCCCAAGTTCCCGCCAGGCGCGCACCGCATGCGGGACCGCTCAGTCCCAGGAGCCCTGCGCCGCGGGCAGCCGGGACACCTCGGCCAGGTCCTCCACGGTCAGGCGCAGCGCGGCCGCCGCCGCGTTCTCCCCGGCCCAGCGCTCCCGCTTCGTGCCGGGCAGCGCGATCACCTGACGGCCCTGCGCCAGCACCCAGGCCAGCGCCACCTGCGCCGCGGTGACGTCCGCGCCGTGCCGGCGGGCGATACGGCGCAGACCGGCCACGATCGGCTGGTTGGCCGCCATCATCTCGGCGGTGAAGCGGGGGTGCCTGGCGCGCACGTCGTCCGGTTCGAAGCCCTCGCCCGGCGTCAGCGTTCCGGTCAGGAAGCCGTTGCCCAGCGGCATCGCGGCCAGGAAGCCCACGCCCCGCGCCGCGCACCACGGCAGCAGGGTGTCCAGCGCCTCCGGGGACCACACCGACAGCTCCGCCTGCACCGCGCTCACCGGGAAGACCTGCTGCACCCGGTGGAGCTGGCGGAGCGTGGTGTCGTGGATCCGGCCGCCCGGGCGGCGCCCGGCGCGCGCGCCCACCGCGCACAGACCCAGCGCACGCACCTTCCCGGCCCGCACCAGGTCGGCCATGGCGCCCCAGGTCTCCTCCACGGGGACCTCGGGGTCGGCGCGGTGAAGCTGGTAGAGGTCGATCACGTCCGTCTGCAGCCGCCGGAGCGAGGCGTCGCAGGCCCGCTTGACGTAGCCGGGGCGGCCGTTGGCCACGATGTGCTGCTCGCCCACGAGGAGCCCCACCTTCGTCGACACGAAGGCGTCCCCGCGCCGCTCTCTGAGCACCCGCCCCAGCAGCAGCTCGTTGGTGAACGGGCCGTACATGTCGGCGGTGTCCAGCAGGCTCGAACCCGCGTCCAGCGCCCGGTGCACCGCTTTGACCGACTCGTCGCCCCGCTGCCGGGAGCCGGTGTACGCCCAGCTCATCGGCATGCATCCGAGTCCGACGGCCCCCACCGCGAGCGCACTCGCGCCGATCGTCCTGCGCTCCACCTGCTCGCGAACCTCCCTCGTCCGGTCCCCAACCTAACGCCCCGCGCCCGCGGGCCTGACATAGCCTCCTGCCATGACACATGACGTGTGGCTCCCCATCGCGCCGAAGGAGATCGAGGGGCTTCCCCAGGGACCCCGCTACCTGTTCTGGGACGGGGGCGACGACGGCGAACGGGAGTTCCCGGGCGACCCCGCCGACTGCGCCTTCTACGTCGTGCCGTACATGCGCCCGGGCGGCGTCGGCCTGCGCCCGATGGCCGACATGAGCACCGTGCGGGTCGTGCAGACGCTGTCGGCCGGCGTCGACCACCTGGAACCGGGGCTGCGGCACCTGCCCCCGGGTGTCCGGCTGTGCAACGCTCGCGGCGTCCACGAGGCCAGCACGGCCGAGCTGGCCCTCGCGCTCGTCCTCGCCTCGCTGCGCGGCATCCCCGACTTCGTCCGGGCCCAGGACCGGGGCGAGTGGCGAGGGGGCTTCCACCCGGCCCTCGCCGACCGGACCGCCCTCGTCGTCGGCTACGGCGCCATCGGCGCCGCCATCGAGGACCGGCTCGCGCCCTTCGAACTCGCGCGGGTGGCGCGCGTTGCGCGCTCAGGGCGCACCACGGCGCGCGGTCCCGTGCATCCGCTCACCGAATTGCCCTCACTGCTTCCGAAAGCCGATGTGGTGATCCTCTCCACGCCCTTGACGGAGGCGACCAGGGGTCTGGTGAACGCGGACTTCCTGGGCCTGATGAAGGACGGGGCGCTGCTCGTCAACGTCTCCCGCGGGCCCGTCGTGGACACGGAGGCGCTGCTCACCGAGGTGGAGAAGGGGCGCATCACCGCCGCCCTCGACGTCACGGACCCCGAGCCGCTGCCGCCGGGGCACCCCCTGTGGACGGCGCCCGGCGTGCTCATCAGCCCGCACGTCGGCGGGCCGACCTCGGCCTTCCTGCCGCGCGCGAAGCGGCTGCTGGTGGACCAGTTGCACCGGTTCGTGAACCACGAGCCGCTGCGGAACGTGATCCTCACTACGGGGACCTGACCCGCTCCCGGCACCCTCCGCAATCTTTCGAACGCGTTACGTGTTGACATCTTCGCTGGTCGTCACGGAGCGTAGAGAAGCTATGTCCCTGAGTGACGACACTGGTGTATCGTCCCGACAGGGGCAGCGCCGCCGACCGCGGGCGCCGGGGATGGACAGATCGGACTTGTGAGGGGGGCGACGGGCGATGCACGGCCTATGGACGAACGATCCGACGCGGCGGAGCCGCCGGCGGAGGCCCTGGCGCACGGCCGCGCGCAGACGCGGCCGTCACACGAGCCATCACTGCCACCGCAAACCGGCCGGCCGCAGGAGGCACACGGCGCACCGGGACACCGGGGAGCCGGGAGCGGCGCGCACCGGGAGGCCCCGGTGAACGCCCCGCCGGCCCTGACGGGCACCCTCGACGGCGCGCCGCTCACCCCCGCCGCGCCGCCGGCCCCGGCGCCCGCCCGGCCGCCGTCCGCCGCGCAGGGCTCGCGGCTGGTCCCCCAGCTCGTCCTGGCCATGGTCTGCGGGTCCTACGCGATCGGCTCCATGTTCGACTGGGGTTCGCGGGAAGTCGCCCTCTTCATGGGTGACTTCGGGCTGAGCGCCGCGGCCGGCGCCGCCGCCGTGTCCTGCTTCCGCTACGCCCGCGCGCCCCGGATCCGCTTCCGGCCCGCCTGGCTGCTCTTCGCGCTCTCCTCCGCGATGGCGTCCCTCGGCAACGCGGTCTGGGGGTGGTACGAGGTCGTCCTGGACCGGCCCGTGCCCAGCCCGAGCTACGCGGACCTGTTCTTCCTGTGCTTCGCCCCGCCCGCCATCGTGGGCCTGCTGGTGCTGGCCCAGCGGCCGGCGAACCGGGCCGGCTGGATCTGCCTCGCGCTGGACGCCTGGCTGATCGGCGGCTCGCTGCTCACCCTGTCCTGGAGCCTCGCGCTCGCCCAGGCCGCCCGGTTCGACGGGCCGAGCGTGGCGCACACCGCGCTGTCGCTGGCGTACCCGCTGCTGGACATCGTGCTGGTCAGCATGGTGCTCGCGCTGCACTTCCGCCGCTCCACGGGCAACCGCACGGCGATCAACACCGCGATCGGCGCGCTCGCGCTGACCGTGATGTGCGACGCGCTGTTCACCTCGCCGCTGCTGCACAGCAGTTACCACTCCGGGCAGTTGCTGGACGCGGGCTGGTTCGCCGGTTCGCTGCTGCTCGCCTACGCCCCCTGGGCCGCGCCCCGCCGCCTCGGGCCGCCGGACGCCGAACGGCACGCGTCCGACGGCCACTCGCGCGTCGTCCACGAACACCTGCCGGGACAGCGCGGCCCCGGCCAGCCGCACGCCGCCCCGCCCGCGCCGGACGGCGGCGAGCACCCGCGGTACCTGCCCGGCCGGCCGATCACCGGCTCCCTGGCCGCGCTCACGCCCTACCTGGCCGCCGCCGTGTGCACCCTGGGCATCCTCTACAACGTCCTCAACGGCCGCCGGCCGGACCACGTCGTCCTGGTCACCGCCGGGGCCGTCGTGCTGGCGCTGGTCATGCGGCAGGGCATCATGCTGCTGGACAACATCACCCTCACCCAGGAACTGGCGCAGAAGGAGAACCACTTCCGCTCCCTGGTGCAGGGCTCCAGCGACGTCATCATGATCGCCGCGCCCAACGGCATCCTGCGCTACGTCTCCCCGGCCGCCGCCGGGGTCTACGGACGGCCCGCCGAGGACCTGGTGGGCACCGAACTGGCCGCGCTCATCCACCCGGAGGACCTGGGCTGCGTCGTGCACGAGGTGCGCCGCTTCCTCGCCGCGAGCCCGCCCGACGAACCCACCACCCGCATCGAGTGCCGCTTCCGGTCGGGCGGGGGCGGCTGGCTCAACGTCGAGTCCACCGTCAACCGCCACCACGGGGGCCTGATCTTCAACAGCCGGGACGTGACCGAAAGAGTGCGGCTGCAGGCCCAGTTGCAGCACAACGCGGAGCACGACCCGCTCACCGACCTGCCCAACCGCGCGCTGTTCACCCGGCGCGTGCAGCAGGCCCTGTCCGGCCGCCGCGCCACCGACCGGGGCGCCGCCCTGCGGGGCACGGCGGTGCTCTTCATCGACCTGGACGGCTTCAAGGCCGTCAACGACACGATCGGGCACCAGGCCGGGGACGAACTGCTCATCCAGGCCGCCCGCAGACTCCAGGACGCGGTCCGGCAGGGGGACACCGCCTCCCGGCTGGGCGGCGACGAGTTCGCGGCCCTGATCGCCGGGGACGGCTCGCGCGACCGGGCCGCCCGGGAGCGGAACATCCTGGAGCTCGCCGACCGCCTCAGGGTCACTCTCTCCCAGCCCTACGCCATCGACGGCAACGATGTCCGGGTCAACGCCTCCATCGGCGTCGCCTTCGCCGAGCCGGGCCTCGGCGCGGGCGAGCTGCTGCGCAACGCCGACCTCGCGATGTACCGCGCGAAGTCGGCCGGAAAGGGCCGCGTCGAGCTGTACCGGCCGCAGATGCAGCAGGACGTCGTACGCAAGGCGGAGCTGGCCACCAGGCTGCGCGCCGCCCTGCACGACGGCGAGTTCACGCTGCTCCACCAGCCGGTGGTCAGCCTCGGCAACGGCCGGATCACGGCGGTCTCGGCGCTGGCGCGCTGGCGCTCCTCCCAGGGGGTGCTGTTCACCCCGGCCGAGTTCCTGCGCGTGGCCGAGGACGGTGACAAGACCGCCGAGCTGGACCGGTGGATCCTGCGGGAGGCGGTCGACCAGGCCGCGGAGCGGGCGGCCGCCGGGCAGGTCGTACCGGTCGCGGTGCGGCTGAGCGCCCGGCGGCTGCTGGACCGCTCGATGCCGCTGGGCACCCTGG
Source organism: Streptomyces sp. NPDC056580 (assembly GCF_042793175.1). NCBI lineage: Bacteria > Bacillati > Actinomycetota > Actinomycetes > Kitasatosporales > Streptomycetaceae > Streptomyces > Streptomyces sp. NPDC056580. Next base: position 193,296 of record NZ_JBHTVE010000009.1, read on the forward strand.
AGGCGCTGCTGACCCGGCACGGGCTGCCGCCCGGCGCGCTGGTCCTGGAGCTCTCCGACACCGGCCACCGGGCCTCGCTGGAGGAGCTGGAGCGGCGGCTGACCGCGCTCAGCCGGCTGGGCGTGCGTATCGCGCTGGACGGCTTCGGCAGCGGCCACGCGGCCATCACGGCGCTCAGACGGCTGCCCGTGGACATCCTCAAGCTGGACCGCAGCCTGGTCGAGGGGGTCGTGGAGTCCGCGCAGCTGCAGAAGATCACCAGCGGGCTGCTCAGGATCGCCTGCGATCTCGGGCTCCAGTCCGTCGCCGAGGGCGTGGACCTGCCGGAGCAGGTGGCCGCACTGCGCGCGATGGGCTGCACCCACGGCCAGGGCAGCGCGTTCGCGGGCCCGCTGGACGAGTACCGGCTGCGCCGGGCGCTCGGCGCCGGCCACTACCCGGTGCCGCACGCGCCCGCGGAGCCGGCGTTCGCCGCCGGAGCGGCGGGGGTCTACGCCGGAGGGATGACCGCCGTCATCGGAGGTGGCGGCGGTCTTCGCTCACATAATGAGACGCCCGTCCCACCCACTTGACACGTGGTGCGTGCCGGGGGGAGGGTCAGTCCCATGCGCACCCGAATTCTCGTACTTGGACAGCGCGTCGGCTGAGCTGGGAACCACCGGAGGACGATCCGGAACACCCAGCGACCTCCCCGGCGCGCTCCCCTCGCTTGCCTTCCGGCACGAGGGGTTTTTTGTTGCACGAGCGCCGTTCGTGCAGCGCTACGACTCCGCCCAAACCTCGCATAAGACCTCAGCATCGAGAAGAGAATGCCGATGACCGAGCAGGCCACCGGGGCCCATCCGCAGCCGCGGCCCCGATCCGGAGGACAGCAGTCCGCCCCCGTCGAGCACGTCACGGGTGCGCAGTCCCTCATCCGCTCCCTCGAGGAGGTCGGCGCGGACACGGTATTCGGCATTCCCGGCGGTGCGATCCTGCCCGCCTACGACCCGCTGATGGACTCCACCCGGGTCCGGCACGTGCTGGTCCGGCACGAGCAGGGCGCCGGCCACGCGGCCACCGGCTACGCGCAGGCCACCGGCAAGGTCGGCGTCTGCATGGCGACCTCGGGCCCGGGCGCGACCAACCTGGTCACCCCGATCGCCGACGCGCACATGGACTCGGTGCCGCTCGTGGCGATCACCGGGCAGGTCGCGTCCAAGGCGATCGGCACGGACGCCTTCCAGGAGGCGGACATCGTCGGCATCACCATGCCGATCACCAAGCACAACTTCCTGGTCACCAAGGCCGAGGACATCCCGCGGACCATCGCGGAGGCCTTCCACATCGCCTCCACCGGCCGCCCCGGCCCGGTCCTGGTGGACATCGCCAAGGACGCCCTCCAGGCGCGGACCACCTTCTCCTGGCCCCCCGTCACGGACCTGCCCGGTTACCGACCGGTGACCAAGCCGCACGCCAAGCAGATCCGCGAGGCCGCCAAGCTGATCACCGCGGCCAAGCGCCCCGTCCTCTACGTCGGCGGCGGCGTGATCAAGGCGAAGGCCACCGCCGAGCTGAAGGTCCTCGCCGAACTCACCGGAGCGCCCGTCACCACCACCCTGATGGCGCTCGGCGCGTTCCCCGACAGCCACCCGCTGCACGTGGGGATGCCGGGCATGCACGGTGCGGTCACCGCCGTCACCGCGCTGCAGAAGGCCGACCTGATCGTCGCCCTCGGAGCCCGCTTCGACGACCGCGTCACCGGCAAGCTGGACAGCTTCGCCCCGTACGCCAAGATCGTCCACGCCGACATCGACCCCGCCGAGATCGGCAAGAACCGCGCCGCCGACGTGCCGATCGTCGGGGACGCCCGCGAGGTCATCGCCGACCTGGTCCAGGCCGTGCAGAAGGAGCACAGCGAGGGCCACGAGGGCGACTACACCGCCTGGTGGAGCGACCTGAGCCGCTGGCGCGAGACCTACCCGCTCGGTTACGACCAGCCCGCGGACGGCTCGCTGTCCCCGCAGGCGGTCATCGAGCGCATCGGGCGGCTCGCGCCGGAGGGCACGATCTTCGCGGCCGGTGTCGGCCAGCACCAGATGTGGTCCGCGCACTTCATCCAGTACGAGCAGCCCGCCACCTGGCTGAACTCCGGCGGCGCCGGGACGATGGGGTACGCCGTCCCGGCCGCGATGGGCGCCAAGGCCGGGCAGCCCGGGCGCACGGTCTGGGCGATCGACGGCGACGGCTGCTTCCAGATGACCAATCAGGAGCTGACCACCTGCGCCCTGAACAACATCCCGATCAAGGTCGCCGTCATCAACAACGGCGCCCTCGGGATGGTCCGCCAGTGGCAGACCCTGTTCTACAACCAGCGGTACTCCAACACCGTCCTGCACTCCGGTCCGGACGACGTCAACCCGGAGGCCAGGGGCACCCGGGTCCCCGACTTCGTGAAGCTGTCGGAGGCCATGGGCTGCTACGCGATCCGCTGCGAGCGTCCGGAGGACCTGGACAAGGTCATCGAGGAGGCGAACTCGGTCAACGACCGCCCGGTCGTCGTCGACTTCATCGTCCACGAGGACGCGATGGTGTGGCCGATGGTCGCCGCCGGCACCTCCAACGACGAGATCATGGCCGCCCGGGACGTCCGTCCCGACTTCGGCGACAGCGAAGACGACTGAGCCGGAAGAGCGAAGAGGAAGACCAGACATGTCCAAGCACACGCTCTCCGTCCTGGTGGAGAACACGCCCGGCATCCTCGCCCGGATCGCCGCCCTCTTCTCCCGCCGCGGCTTCAACATCGACTCGCTCGCCGTCGGTGTCACCGAGCACGCCGACATCTCCCGGATCACCATCGTGGTCAGCGTCGAGGAGTTCCCGCTGGAGCAGGTCACCAAGCAGCTCAACAAGCTCGTCAACGTGCTGAAGATCGTGGAGCTGGAGCCCGGCCAGGCCGTCCAGCGCGAACTCGTCCTGGTGAAGGTCCGCGCCGACAACGAGACCCGCTCGCAGATCGTGGAGATCGTCCAGCTCTTCCGCGCCAAGACGGTGGACGTCTCCCCGGAGGCGGTGACCATCGAGGCCACCGGATCGAGCGACAAGCTGTCCGCCATGCTCAAGATGCTCGAGCCGTTCGGCATCAAGGAGCTGGTCCAGTCCGGCACGATCGCGATCGGCCGCGGCGCCCGTTCGATCACGGACCGGTCGCTCCGCGCTCTGGACCGATCCGCGTAAGGCTGAGCACGGGCGGCCGGCGCGCACCGGCCGCCCGTATGCCGAGACCCCGAGACTTCCTTCCCCCTCACCGGCATACGGTGAGAGCACAAACTGCACACCAAGGAGAGAACCCAAAGTGGCCGAGCTGTTCTACGACGCTGACGCCGACCTGTCCATCATCCAGGGCCGCAAGGTCGCGGTCATCGGCTACGGCAGCCAGGGCCACGCCCACGCGCTGTCGCTGCGCGACTCCGGTGTCGACGTCCGCGTCGGTCTGCACGAGGGCTCCAAGTCCAAGGCCAAGGCCGAGGAGCAGGGCCTGCGCGTGGTGACCCCGGCCGAGGCCGCCGCCGAGGCGGACGTCATCATGATCCTCGTCCCGGACCCGATCCAGGGCCAGGTCTACGAGGAGTCCATCGCCCCGAACCTGAAGGACGGCGACGCGCTGTTCTTCGGCCACGGCTTCAACATCCGCTTCGGCTTCATCAAGCCCCCGGCCGGCGTGGACGTCTGCATGGTCGCCCCGAAGGGCCCGGGCCACCTGGTCCGCCGTCAGTACGAGGAGGGCCGCGGCGTTCCCTGCATCGCCGCCGTCGAGCAGGACGCCTCCGGCGACGCCTTCGCGCTGGCCCTGTCCTACGCCAAGGGCATCGGCGGCACCCGGGCCGGCGTCATCAAGACGACCTTCACCGAGGAGACCGAGACCGACCTGTTCGGCGAGCAGGCCGTCCTCTGCGGTGGCACGGCCGCGCTGGTGAAGGCGGGCTTCGAGACCCTGACCGAGGCCGGGTACCAGCCCGAGATCGCCTACTTCGAGTGCCTGCACGAGCTGAAGCTGATCGTGGACCTCATGTACGAGGGCGGCCTGGAGAAGATGCGCTGGTCCATCTCCGAGACCGCCGAGTGGGGCGACTACGTCACCGGTCCGCGCATCATCACCGACGCCACCAAGGCCGAGATGAAGAAGGTCCTCGCCGAGATCCAGGACGGCACCTTCGCCAGGAACTGGATGGACGAGTACCACGGCGGCCTGAAGAAGTACAACGAGTACAAGCAGCAGGACTCCGAGCACCTGCTGGAGACCACCGGCAAGCAGCTCCGCAAGCTGATGAGCTGGGTGAACGAGGAGGCGTAAGCCCCACGTCAGGGGGCCGGGGCACACTGCTCCGGCCCCCTTTGTCCACCCCGTCCAGCCACGGACGGGTGATCCTTCCGAAGAGGCGCAAGACGGCCTCCTGCACGCCACTAGACTGCTGGACAACATACGCGTCAGGCCCACAGCGTCGTGCGTCTTCCGCGGTAGCCCCCCTCCACCGCCAGCGGCCGTCGGGACGGCCGTCCGCATTGGACTTGTGAGGACTCACGTGAGCTCGAAACCCGTCGTACTCATCGCTGAAGAGCTGTCGCCCGCCACCGTCGACGCGCTTGGCCCGGACTTCGAGATCCGGCACTGCAACGGCGCGGACCGCGCCGAGCTGATCCCCGCCATCGCCGACGTCGACGCGATCCTGATCCGCTCCGCCACCAAGGTCGACGCGGAGGCCATCGCCGCCGCCAAGCAGCTCAAGGTCGTCGCACGAGCCGGCGTCGGCCTGGACAACGTCGACGTCTCCGCCTCCACCAAGGCCGGCGTGATGGTCGTCAACGCCCCGACCTCCAACATCGTGACCGCCGCCGAGCTGGCCTGCGGCCTGCTCCTCGCCACCGCCCGCAACATCCCGCAGGCCAACGCCGCGCTGAAGAACGGCGAGTGGAAGCGCAGCAAGTACACCGGTGTCGAGCTGGCCGAGAAGACCCTCGGCGTGGTGGGCCTGGGCCGCATCGGCGCCCTCGTCGCGCAGCGCATGTCCGCCTTCGGCATGAAGGTCGTCGCCTACGACCCCTACGTGCAGCCCGCGCGGGCCGCGCAGATGGGCGTCAAGGTGCTGTCCCTCGACGAGCTGCTCGAGGTCTCCGACTTCATCACCGTCCACCTGCCGAAGACGCCCGAGACCCTCGGCCTGATCGGCGACGAGGCGCTGCGCAAGGTCAAGCCCGGTGTGCGCATCGTCAACGCGGCCCGCGGCGGCATCGTCGACGAGGCGGCGCTGTACGCGGCGCTGAAGGAGGGCCGGGTGGCCGGCGCCGGCCTCGACGTGTACGCCAAGGAGCCCTGCACGGACTCCCCGCTGTTCGAGCTGGACCAGGTCGTCTGCACCCCGCACCTCGGCGCCTCCACGGACGAGGCCCAGGAGAAGGCGGGCATCGCCGTCGCCAGGTCGGTGCGCCTGGCGCTCGCCGGTGAGCTGGTGCCGGACGCGGTGAACGTCCAGGGCGGTGTCATCGCCGAGGACGTCAAGCCGGGCCTGCCGCTCGCCGAGCGCCTCGGCCGCATCTTCACCGCCCTCGCGGGCGAGGTCGCGGTCCGCCTCGACGTCGAGGTCTACGGCGAGATCACCCAGCACGACGTGAAGGTGCTCGAACTGTCCGCGCTGAAGGGCGTCTTCGAGGACGTCGTCGACGAGACGGTGTCGTACGTCAACGCCCCGCTGTTCGCGCAGGAGCGTGGCGTCGAGGTGCGCCTGACCACCAGCTCCGAGTCCGCCGAGCACCGCAACGTGGTGACCGTGCGCGGCACGCTGGCGGACGGCGAGGAGGTGTCGGTCTCCGGCACCCTGGCCGGCCCCAAGCACCTGCAGAAGATCGTCGCGGTCGGCGAGTACGACGTCGACCTCGCGCTCGCCGACCACATGGTCGTCCTGCGCTACGAGGACCGCCCGGGCGTCGTCGGCACCGTGGGCCGCATCCTCGGCGAGGCCGGCCTCAACATCGCCGGCATGCAGGTCGCCCGCGCGGCCGCGGGCGGCGAGGCGCTGGCCGTCCTGACCGTCGACGACACGGTGGCCGCCGGCGTGCTGGCCGAGGTCGCGGAGGAGATCGGCGCGACGTCCGCCCGCTCGGTGAACCTGGTCTGATCCGTACCGTGGACCGGAAAGCGCCGGACGGGTCGTGCGACCCGTCCGGCGCTTCCTCGTGCTCCGGCGACCTCGTGTGCCCCGGCGGTCTCAGACCGCGGTCTCCATCTCGGCCGTGTCCGCCGGCGTCCGCCGCGCGTCGATTCCACGCAGGGTCACCGCCGCCGCGACCGCGGCGAGTACGAGCACCGCTGCCCCCGTGACCGCCGCCCCGTGCATCCCGGTGGTGAACGCCTCCCGGGCCGCGGCCGCCAGGGCGTCACCCGTGCGCCCCGGCAGCCGGCCGGCGACCGCGAGCGCGCCGCCCAGGGTCTCGTGCGCCTCGGCCGGCGCCGAGGCCGGCATTCCGTGGCGGTACAGCGCGGTACCGATGGAGCCGAGGACCGCCATGCCCAGCGCGCCGCCGAACTCCTGGCCGGTCTCCAGCAGTGACGAGGCCGCGCCCGCCTGCTCCACCGGAGCGGTGCCCATCGCCAGGTCCGTCATCTGGGACATCACCATGACGATGCCGGACGCCAGCACGCCGCAGGCGGCGAGGACCAGCCAGAGCGAGTCCGTGCCGGTCAGGGCCAGCATTCCGTAACCCGCCGCCGCGACGGCGAAGCCGGCGGTGACCATGTAGGCGCGGTCCACGCCCCGCTGGACCAGGGCGGTCGAGGCCGGGGCCGCCATGCCGATCGGCACCGACGGCAGCAGCGCCCACAGGGCCGCCTCCATCGCGCTCTTGTCCAGCACCGACTGCAGGTACTGCGTGGTGAAGAAGGCCGAGCCCATCATGGCCAGCGAGGAGACGAGGTTCAGGACGACCGCGGGGGCGAAACCGCGGCCGCGGAAGAGGGCGGGGGAGATCATCGGGGAGGCGGCCGTGCGCTGGCGGTGGACGAACAGCGCCGCGAAGAGCAGGCCCACGGTGACCGGGACGACGTACCGCGGGTGCCAGCCCTCGGACGGGATCTCCTTGAGCCCGTAGACCACGGGGAGCACCGCGGCCATGGACAGCGGCACGCTCAGCAGGTCGAAGCGGCCGGGCGCCGGATTCCTGGACTCGGGCAGCAGCACCGGGCCGAGAAGCAGCAGCAGCGCCATCGCGGGCAGGTTGACCAGGAAGACCGAGCCCCACCAGAAGTACTGGACCAGGACGCCGCTGAGCACCGAACCGAGCGCGATGCCGCCGGTCATCACGCCGGACCAGATGCCGATCGCCTTCGCCCGCTCGGCGGGGTCGGTGAACATCGTGCGCACCAGCGCCATGGTCGACGGCATCAGGGTGGCGCCGCCGACGCCGAGGACCGCGCGGGCCGCGATCAGGGTCTCCGCGCTGTCGGCGTAGGCCGCCACCAGGGACGCGGCGCCGAAGGCGGCGGCGCCGCCCAGGAGCAGCCGGCGCCGGCCGATGCGGTCGCCCAGCGCGCCCATGGTCATCAGCAGCCCGGCCAGGACGAAGGCGTAGATGTCGAAGATCCAGAGCTGCTGGGTGCCGCTCGGCTCCAGGTCCGCGCTGATCGCCGGAACGGCGAAGTACAGGACGGAGACGTCCATCGAGACCAGCAGCAGCGGAAGCATCAGCACGCAGAGCGCGGTCCATTCGCGGCGCCCGGCACGGCCGCCGGGGGAGTCGTTGCGCGTCGGGTTCGTCATGACGGTGACTGTACGGGCGTCTTAAACGCTTGTCTAGAACGCTTGTATAAGTCATGCGTCTAGGACGGCTGTATGGATCCGGCGCTAGGCTGGTCCGCATGGGACACCGTGAGGATCTGCTGGAAGGCGCCAAGAGCTGCCTGCTGGAGAAGGGCTTCGCGCGCACCACGGCGCGCGACATCGTCAAGGCGTCGGGGACCAACCTCGCCTCGATCGGCTACCACTACGGCTCGAAGGACGCCCTGCTCGCGGAGGCCTACGTCGCCCTCGTGGAAGGCATGTCCGGCGCCTTCGACGGCCGGAACGCCGAGCCCGCCGGCGCGCCCGGATCGCTGGAGCGCTTCCGGTGGGTGTGGTCGGGCATCGTCGGCACCATGCGGGAGCCGGGCTCGCTGTGGCGGCTGAGCATGGAGGTCATGACCCTCGACATGCCGGAGCTGCGCGAACACCTGGCCGCCGCGCAGCGCGAGGGCGGCCGCGGCCTGGTCGCCGTGATGACGGACGCGCCCGAGGAGGAGGTGTCCGACGAGACGGCGGACACCCTCGGCCGGTTCTACCTGACCCTGATGACCGGGCTCATCGCCCAGTGGACCTTCGACCCGAAGACCGCCCCCGACGGGGAGGCGCTGACCGAGGGCCTGCGCCGGATCATCGAGGCCGCGGGCGGCGGCTGACCGCTCAGGTCAGCCGCGCCCGCTTCAGCGCCATGTGCAGCAGCAGCCGGTCCTCGCCGTCGTCCAGGTCGAGGCCGGTGAGCTGCTCGACGCGGGACAGGCGGTAGTACAGGGTCTGCCGGTGGACGCCCAGCTCGGCCGCCGTGCGGCCGGCCTGCCCGGCGCAGTCGAGGTAGACCTCCGCGGTGCGGGCCAGCTCCCGGTGGGCCGGTGCCAGCAGCGGGCCGACCGCGGGGTCGTGCGCGGTCTGCGGGGGCAGCGAGGTCAGCAGCCGGTACGGCCCGACGTGCCGCCACTCGGCGACCGGACCGAACCGCGGCTCGGCGAGCGCGGCGCGCGCGGCGGCGGACGCCTCCTGCCAGACCTCGCCGAGCTCGGCGAGCCCGATCCGGGGCTCACCGACCCCCGCGGCCGCCGTCTCCCGGGGCCGGCGGCCGCCGCGCGCCCCCGCCGGCTCCTTCAGCACCCGCGACGCCGCCGTCAGCGCCGGTGTCGTCACGTCCGCCGAGCGCAGCCGCACCAGCACCGCGAGGCTCTGCGCGGTGGCCCCCCAGGGGACCGTGCACAACGCCGTGGCGTGCGGGACCGTGCGGACGGACGGCGCGTCGTCCGGGTCGGGCGACGGCCAGGGGGCCACGCAGACCAGGGTGTGCGGACCGTCCGCGCGCGCCCCCAGGGCGGTGCGCAGCTCGGCCACCGCCATGTCCTGCTGCCAGCCGCGCTCCGCGGTCAGCACCGCCCGCAGCTCCCGGCCCAGCCCCGCGCCCGCCCGCTGCTCGTCAGCGAGCAGGGCGCCGATCCGGTCCGTCACCTGCATGGCCGCGCCCAGTTGCGTCTCCGTCGGGCCGGGGTCGTCGTCCAGCAGCCAGACGTAGCCGAGCACCACGCCCCGGTGGCGCACCGGCAGGCAGATGCGCCCGCGGTAGACGCCGGCCTCCGGGGTGGGCGGGATGCGCACCGGAGTGCTGGCACGGGTGATGCCGAAGCCCTCGAACCACTCCCGCACCGCCGCGGTGGAACGCCGCGTCAGGATCGAACGGGTGCGCACCGGGTCCAGGGCCGACGGATCCAGGTCGCCCTCGCTGTCGTAGGCGCCGAAGGCGATCAGCTCGAAGTCGCGGTTCTCCAGGGTCGCCGGGACGCCCAGCAGCTCCGAGATCTCGTCCACCAGCTCCTGGTAGTCAGCCTTGTAGTCCGACGTCACCCCCGTATTCTCCCGCATTCTCCCGCCCCCTTCATACATCTGTCTGAGAACGCGGCCGCGGATGCGTGACAGCTGTCGATGGCAGACGATCGGAGGAATCCCTAGGTTTCACGGTGGTTCTCCGTGCCGTACCCGAATCGTCGGGATCGGCCTGTCTTCGGTGCTTTGTAGTGGAGGTGCCCCGTGCTGGGTCCCGTGATTCTCGCCGCGTCCCGCAGCGACCGGATGCGACGCCTGATCTCGGCGGCCCCGGTGACAAAGCAGGTCGTGGACCGCTTCATCCCCGGCGAGACCGTGACCGACATCGTCCCGATCGTCAGGGACCTGACGGCCAGGGGCCTGGAGCTGACGATGGACGTCGTCGGCGAGGACATCACCACCCCCGAGCAGGCCTCCGCCGCCCGGGACGCCTACCTCGAGCTGATCGGCCGGCTCAAGGAGCTGGACCTGGGCGAGAAGGTCGAGATGTCCGTCAAGCTGTCCATGTTCGGCCAGGCGCTTCAGGGCGGGCACGAGCTGGCGCTGTCCAACGTCCGCCCGGTGGTCGAGGCCGCCGCCGCCATCGGCACCACCGTCACGCTCGACGCCGAGGACCACACCACCCTGGACTCGATGTTCGCCATCCACGAGGAGCTGCGGAAGGACTTCCCGCAGACCGGCTGCGTCATCCAGGCCTACCTCTTCCGCACCGAGGCCGACGCCCGCCGTCTCGCCGAGTCCGGCAGCCGCGTGCGCCTGGTGAAGGGCGCCTACAAGGAGCCCGCCGAAGTCGCGTACCAGCAGAAGCACGAGATCGACAAGGCGTACGTCCGTATCCTGAAGACGCTGATGGAGGGCGAGGGCTACCCGATGATCGGGTCCCACGACCCGCGTCTGATCTCCGTAGCCCAGGAGCTGGCCCACCGGGCCGGCCGCAAGCTGGACGAGTACGAGTTCCAGATGCTGTACGGCATCCGCGGCGACGAGCACCTGCGACTGGCCGCCGAGGGCCACCGCATGCGCGTCTACACCGCCTACGGCACCGACTGGTACGGCTACTTCATGCGCCGTCTCGCGGAGAAGCCGGCGAACCTGCGCTTCTTCCTGCGCAGCATGGTCAGCAAGGGCTGAGCCCGAACACCCGCTCACGCACAAGGAGTCAAGGAACCCATGGACGCTGTGACCCAGGTCCCCACCCCGGTCAACGAGCCGGTGCACGGCTACGCCCCCGGCTCGCCCGAGCGCTCCCGCCTGGAGGCCAAGCTCAAGGAGCTGGCCGAGAACCCGATCGAGCTGCCGATGACCATCGGCGGCGAGAAGCGCCTCGGCGGCGGTGAGCCCTTCCAGGTCGTCCAGCCGCACAACCACAAGGCCGTCATCGGCACCGGGCGGCACGCCACCCAGCAGGACGCACAGGACGCCGTCGACGCCGCCCTCGCCGCCGCCCCGGCCTGGCGTGCCATGTCCTTCGACGACCGCGCCGCGATCATCCTGCGCGCCGCCGAGCTGCTGTCCGGCCCCTGGCGCGAGACCATCGCCGCCTCCACCATGCTCGGCCAGTCCAAGACCGCCCAGCAGGCCGAGATCGACAGCCCCTGTGAGCTCGTCGACTTCTGGCGCTTCAACGTCCACTACGCCCGCCAGATCCTCGCCGAGCAGCCCCCGGCGAACTCCCCGGGCGTCTGGAACCGCATGGACCACCGCCCGCTGGAGGGCTTCGTCTACGCGATCACGCCCTTCAACTTCAGCGCCATCGCCGCGAACCTGTCCACCGCCCCCGCGCTCATGGGCAACGTCGTGGTGTGGAAGCCGTCCCCGACGCAGACCCACGCCGCCGTGCTGCTCATGCAGCTCCTGGAGGAGGCGGGCCTGCCCAAGGGCGTCATCAACCTCGTCACCGGCGACGGCATCGAGGTCTCCAAGGTCGCCCTGGAGCACCGGGACCTCGCGGGCATCCACTTCACCGGTTCGACCAAGACCTTCCAGTACCTGTGGAAGACGGTCGGCAACAACATCGAGAAGTACCGCTCCTACCCGCGTCTGGTCGGCGAGACCGGCGGCAAGGACTTCGTGGTCGCCCACCCGAGCGCCGACCGCGCGATCCTGAAGACCGCCCTGACCCGCGGCGCCTTCGAGTACCAGGGCCAGAAGTGCTCGGCCACCTCCCGCGCCTACATCCCGGCGTCCATCTGGAACTCCGGTTTCAAGGAGGAGTTCGCGGCCGAGGTCGACGGCCTGACCATGGGTGACGTCACCGACCTGTCGAACTTCATCGGCGCCGTCATCGACGAGCGCTCCTTCGCCAAGAACAAGGCCGCCATCGACCGCGCCAAGGCGGACGAGACCTGCACGATCGTCGCGGGCGGCACCTACGACGACTCGGTCGGCTACTTCGTCCGCCCGACCGTCGTCGAGTGCACCGACCCGGAGAACGAGGTCTTCACCACCGAGTACTTCGGCCCGTTCCTCGCCGTGTACGTCTACGAGGACGAGCGGTACGACGAGATGCTGACCCAGATGGAGTCGGTCTCCGACTACGCCCTCACCGGGTCGGTCATCGCCAACGACCGCGCCGCGGCGGCGTACACCATGGACAAGCTGCGCTTCGCCGCGGGCAACTTCTACATCAACGACAAGTCGACCGGCGCCGTGGTCGGCCAGCAGCCCTTCGGCGGCGGCCGCGCCTCCGGCACCAACGACAAGGCGGGCGCCCCGCAGAACCTGATGCGGTGGACCCTGACCCGTGCCATCAAGGAGACCCTGGTCCCGCCGACCGACTACTCCTACCCGCACATGGGCTGACCTTCGCCCGCCCCGTGAACCCGGGCCGGGAAGCCTGATCCCCGAACAGGCTTCCCGGCCCGAAGCCATTTCCGGGCGACGAGCACGGCGGCCGCGTCGGATGCTGGTGCCATGACCCCTCGTCTGCGCACCGCCCACACCTCCGCTCTGGCGTCCGCCGAACTCCACTCGGTCCGGGCCCTGTTGGACGACGCCTTCGACGGCGACCTCAGCGACGAGGACTGGGACCACGGCCTCGGCGGCATGCACGCCCTCGTCCACGACGGCGCCGGGCTCGCCGCGCACGGCTCGGTCGTGATGCGCCGGACGCTGCACCGCGGTCACTGGCTGCGCACCGGATACGTGGAGGCCGTCGCCGTACGCGCCGACGTGCGCCGGACCGGGCTCGGCGGGCGGGTGATGGCGGCCCTGGAGCACATCGTCGACCGGGCCTACGACCTCGGTGCGCTCTGCGCGAGCGAGGACGGCGCCCCGCTGTACGCGGCCCGGGGCTGGCAGCGGTGGGACGGACGGGTGTGCGCCCTCTCGCCCGACGGCGTCGTCCGGCTGCCGGAGGAGGAGGGAAGCGTCCTGCTGCGGCCGGTCGGCACCGGGCGGCCGCTCGACCCGGCTCACGACCTGGTCTTCGACTGGCGGGACGGGGACGTCGTCTGACCTCCCCCTGTGCGTCCGTACGCCGCACCCGAGCCCACGGACAAAGCGCAGGTCATGGCCGTGTGGCGGGATCCGCCGTCTCAGATAGTAGGAAGTCCGAGTAATTGTGCAGACAGGCGCGGCGGGCTCGCTTAGTTTTGTAGGAGCCGAACGTCTCGCTCGATCCAGCGAACGGCGGTCGTGAGCCGGGCCCGTGCAGGCAACCCCTGCGGCGCCGCTCGCCGCCATCGGGGGCCCCGCCCGCGCCCATTAGGCAGTGCGGGAGTCTCGCAACCCCCTTGCCGCACTCCGGTTTCCCGAAGGAGTCGATTCATCATGGCCGAGACGACCGTCCGCCGCCGCGTCCGCCACGTGTCCCGCTCGACCGAGTCCGAGCGCAAGAACGCCGCCGCCGCCCTGCAGCGCGCCCTCGACCGCCGCGACAACGGCGGCGAGACCGGCCACTGAGCCGGCGCCGATCCGGGAGCCGCACCCGCCCGGGGTGCGGCGCGGCCCACGCCGCGCCGTACCCCGGAGGCGGCCGGCAGCCCGAATGTCCGCATCGCGGACAGGGCATGTCATCCTCTGGGACGAGGAGTAGGGTGCCGACATGTCTCGCAGCATCAATCTCGCAGTGATCCCCGGTGACGGCATCGGCCAGGAGGTCGTGGCCGAGGGTCTGAAGGTCCTCTCCGCCGTCCTGCCGCAGGATGTGAAGCTGGAGACCGAGGAGTACGACTTCGGCGCCAGGCGCTACCACGCCACCGGTGAGACCCTCACCGACGCCGACCTCGACGCCCTGAAGCGGCACGACGCCATCCTGCTCGGCGCCATCGGCGACCCGTCGGTGCCCTCCGGCGTCCTGGAGCGCGGCTTCCTGCTCAAGCTCCGCTTCGCCTTCGACCACCACGTGAACCTGCGTCCGTCGAAGCTGCTGCCCGGCGTCTCCACCCCGCTGGCCGGCCAGCCGGAGATCGACTTCGTGGTCGTCCGCGAGGGCACCGAGGGCCCCTACACGGGCAACGGCGGCACCATCCGCAAGGGCACCGAGCACGAGGTCGCCACCGAGGTCTCCGTCAACACGGCCTACGGTGTCGAGCGCGTGGTCCGCGACGCCTTCGCCCGTGCCCAGGCCCGTCCGCGCAAGAAGCTCACGCTGGTGCACAAGAACAACGTGCTGACCTTCGCCGGGCACCTGTGGACGAACGTCTTCAACAAGGTGGCCGAGGAGTACCCCGAGGTCACCACCGACTACGTTCACGTGGACGCGGCGACCATCTACCTGGTCACCGACCCCGCCCGCTTCGACGTGATCGTCACCGACAACCTCTTCGGCGACATCATCACCGACCTCGCCGCGGCCGTCTCCGGCGGCATCGGCGTGGCCGCCTCCGGCAACATCAACCCCGGCGGCGAGTTCCCGTCCATGTTCGAGCCGGTCCACGGCTCCGCCCCGGACATCGCCGGCCAGGGCAAGGCCGACCCCAGCGCCACGGTCCTGTCCGTCGCGCTGCTGCTGCGCCACCTCGGCTACGAAGCCGAGGCCGACCGCATCGACGCCGCGGTCGCCGCCGACCTCATCGAGCGGGCGGGCAAGCCGGCCCGCAGCACCTCCGAGATCGGCGACGCCCTCGCCGTACGCGTAGCCGGCTGACCCGCCGCGCCACGCACGAAGCCGTCGGGTCGCACACGCACCCGGCGGCTTCTTTTGTGCCTCGCCGGGTGCCACCATCAACCCCTGGGCCGCTTTCACCCCGATTCCGTCCGTCGTGGCCCGCGCGCGATAATCGAACGCGGAGCCGCGAAATGAGGGAAAGCTCGGACGTCCTAGCACCGGCCGCCGGCCGGTGACAGGCATGAGCGCGGCCCGGTCACTACTCACCGGTGAAGGACAACCACTCATGACGACGCCCACGATCGAGCTCAAGCCCTCCGCCCACCCGCTCGCCGCCGCCGAGCGCGAGGCGATCCTGGCCAGCCCCGGCTTCGGCCGCCACTTCACCGACCACATGGTGACGATCAAGTGGACCGAGGGCCGCGGCTGGCACGACGGCCAGCTCGTTCCGTACGCGCCGATCCCGCTCGACCCGGCCACCAACGTCCTGCACTACGCCCAGGAGATCTTCGAAGGCCTGAAGGCGTACCGCCAGCCCGACGGCTCGGTCGCCACCTTCCGCCCGGACCAGAACGCCAAGCGCTTCCAGCGCTCCGCGCGCCGGCTCGCCATGCCCGAGCTGCCGGTCGAGACCTTCGTCGAGGCCTGCGACCTCCTGGTCCAGCAGGACAAGGACTGGGTGCCCGCGCACGGTGGCGAGGAGTCCCTCTACCTGCGCCCGTTCATGATCGCCACCGAGGTCGGCCTGGGCGTCAAGCCCGCCAACGAGTACCTGTTCATCGTCATCGCCTCCCCGGCCGGCGCGTACTTCCCGGGCGGGGTGCGGCCGGTGTCGATCTGGGTCTCCGAGGACCGTGTCCGCGCCGTCCCCGGCGGCATGGGCGACGCCAAGACCGGCGGCAACTACGCCGCTTCCCTGCTCGCCCAGGCCGAGGCCGCCGCCAAGGGCTGCGACCAGGTCTGCTACCTCGACGCCGTGGACCACAAGTGGGTCGAGGAACTGGGCGGCATGAACCTCTACTTCGTGTACGGCGACAGGATCGTCACGCCCAGCCTGTCCGGCTCCATCCTGGAGGGCGTCACCCGTGACTCCCTGCTGGCCGTCGCCCGCGACCTCGGCTACAAGTCCGAGGAGGGCCGGGTCTCGGTCGAGCAGTGGCAGCGCGACTCCGAGAACGGCACCCTCACCGAGGTCTTCGCCTGCGGCACCGCGGCCGTGATCACCCCGGTCGGCACGGTCAAGCGGGCCGGCGCCGAGTGGCAGCAGAGCGGCGGCGAGCCCGGCGAGGTCACCCTCCGCCTGCGCCAGGCGCTGCTCGACATCCAGCGCGGCAAGGCCGAGGACCAGCACGGCTGGATGCACAAGCTGGGCTGACACCCGGCCGGCACACCCAGGGGCCGCCCCGGACTCCGCGTCCGGGGCGGCCCCTGCGCGTCCGGGGCGAGCCTGCGCGTGCGGGCGCCGTCCCGCTGCCGTCTCGCCGACACACATTCGAGCGGTGCTCAAGATGATATCCGCCCATATGGCACACCGATCCTTCTCTTCCCCCGAGCCTGTGTTTAGAGTGGTGCTCTAACTGCTCCGAACAACGGACAGATGACGGGCGAGGACGACAAGGAGGTGCCGGGTCGTGAGACTCACCCCCACCGAGCGGGACCGGCTGCTGCTCTTCGGGGCCGCCGAACTGGCCCGGGCCCGCCGGGCACGCGGTCTGCGGCTGAACGTGCCGGAGGCCACCGCGCTGATCGCGGACACGGTCTGCGAGGCGGCCCGCGACGGCCGGCGGCTCGCGGAGGCAGTGGAGGCGGCCCGCTCGCTGCTCGGACCCGACGACGTGCTGCCGGGCGTGGCCGACGTCGTCACCGAGGTGATGGTCGAGGCCGTCTTTGACGACGGCTCCCGGCTGGCCGTGGTCTCCGACCCCATCGGCGGCGGCCTGGGGGAGCGGGCGCCGGGCGCGCTGCTGCCGGGTCCCGAGCACGCCGACCCCGAGCCGGTCGTCCGGCTCCGCGTCACCAACACCGCCGGCGTGCCGGTCTCCGTCACCTCCCACTTCCACTTCTTCGAGGCCAACCCGCGGCTCGACTTCGACCGCGAGAGGTCCTACGGCATGCGGCTCGCCGTGCCCGCCGGCTCCTCGGTGCGGTTCGGGCCGGGCCAGAGCGAGGAGGTCGGCCTGGTGCCGATCGGCGGCGAGCGGATCGCGATCGGTTTCGCCGGCCTGGTCGACGGGCCGCTGGACGCGCCCGGCGCGAAGCGGGAGGCGCTGCGCAGGGCCGCGGCCTGCGGATACCTGGGCGTCACGGAGCAGGACTCGAGGGACGGAGGAGAGGAGCGATGAGCCGCTCGAAGGGACGCGAGGTGAGCCGGTCGATCCACGTCGACCCGCACGCCTACGCGGCCACCCACGGACCGCGCGCCGGTGACCGGATCCGCCTGGGCGACTCCGGGCTGACCGTCCGGATCGAATCGGACGCCCAGCGGTACGGCGACGAGTTCCTCGCCGGGTTCGGCAAGACGGCGCGCGACGGGCTGCACCTGAAGGCCGCCGCCGTCCGCGACACCTGCGACGTCGTGATCAGCAACGTCGTCGTGATCGACGCGGTGCAGGGCATCCGCAAGGTGTCCATCGGCATCCGCGAGGGGCGCATCCACGCCATCGGGCGGGCGGGCAACCCCGACACCCTGGACGGCGTCGACGTCGTCGTCGGCACCGGCACGTCCATCGTGTCCGGGGAGGGCCTGATCGCCACCGCCGGCGCCGTCGACACCCATGTGCACCTGCTGTCCCCGCGGATCATGGAGGCGTCCCTCGCCTCCGGCGTGACCACGATCATCGGCCAGGAGTTCGGCCCGGTGTGGGGCGTGGGCGTCAACTCGCCCTGGGCGCTGCGGCACGCGTTCGGCGCCTTCGACGCCTGGCCGGTCAACATCGGTTTCCTCGGCCGGGGTTCGTCGTCCCACGAGGCGCCGCTCGTCGAGGCGCTGGCCGAGGGCGGGGCCAGCGGTTTCAAGGTGCACGAGGACATGGGCGCCCACACGCGCGCGCTCGACACGGCCCTGCGGGTGGCCGAGGAGCACGACGTCCAGGTCGCGCTGCACAGCGACGGGCTGAACGAGTGCCTCTCGGTAGAGGACACCCTCCGGGTGCTGGAGGGCCGCACGATCCACGCCTTCCACATCGAGGGCTGCGGCGGCGGCCACGTGCCCAACGTGCTCAAGATGGCCGGCGTCCCGAACGTCATCGGCTCCTCGACCAACCCCACCCTGCCCTTCGGCCGGGACGCGGTCGCCGAGCACTACGGCATGATCGTCTCCGTCCACGACCTGAAGACCGACCTGCCCGGCGACGCCGCCATGGCACGCGACCGCATCCGGGCCGGCACCATGGGCGCCGAGGACGTCCTGCACGACCTGGGCGCGATCGGCATCACCTCGTCCGACGCGCAGGGCATGGGCCGGGCCGGTGAGACGGTCCGCCGCACCTTCGCCATGGCCGGCAAGATGAAGGCCGAGCTGGGCCCGCTGGAGGGCGACGGCGAGGGCGACGACAACGCCCGCGTCCTGCGCTACATCGCCAAGCTGACCATCAACCCCGCCATCGCACACGGACTCTCGCACGAGGTGGGCTCGATCGAGACCGGCAAGCTCGCCGACATCGTGCTGTGGCGCCCGGAGTACTTCGGCGCCAAGCCGCAGCTCGTCCTCAAGGCCGGCTTCCCGGCGTACGGCGTGACCGGCGACCCCAACGCGGCCACCGACACCTGCGAACCCCTGGTGCTGGGACCGCAGTTCGGCTCGTACGGCGCCACCGCCGCCGACCTCTCGGTCGCCTTCGTCGCCCGCGCCGCCGCCGAGCAGGGGAACGACACGATGCCCACCCGGCGCCGCCGGGTCGCCGTCCGCGGCACCCGCGGCATCGGCCCGGCCGATCTGCGGCTCAACTCCCGCACCGGAGCGGTCGACGTCGACCGGCACACCGGCCTGGTCACCCTCGACGGCGACCCGCTGCGCTCCGAACCCGCCGAGTCCGTGTCCCTCAACCGGCTCTACTTCCTCTGATCCAAGGACCTGTTCATGACCTACCGCATGCCCCCCGAGTGGGCCCTGCACGAGCGCACCTGGATGGCCTGGCCGGGCCCCAACCCGACCTTCGCCGACGACGAGGAGCTGGCCGCGGCCCGTGCCGCCTGGGCGGCCGTGGCCCGCGCGGTGCGCCGCTTCGAGCCGGTGACGATGGTGCACGGGCCCGGCCAGGGCGAGTCGGCGCGCGCGCTGCTCGGCCCGGACGTCGAGCTGGTGGAACGCGAGCTGGACGACGCGTGGATGCGTGACATCGGCCCGACCTTCGTCCTCGACGAGGAGGGCCGGCCGGCCGCCGTGGACTGGGTGTTCAACGGCTGGGGCGGCCAGGACTGGGCCCGCTGGGAGCACGACTCCAAGATCGCCCGGCAGGTCGCGGACCTGGCCGGGGTGCCGGTGCTGAGCAGCGCGCTCGTGAACGAGGGCGGCGCGATCCATGTCGACGGCGAGGGCACGGTGCTGCTCACCGAGACCGTCCAGCTCGGCGCCGGCCGCAACCCCGGCTGGAGCCGTGAGCGGGTCGAGGCGGAGATCCACGCCCGGCTCGGCACCACCAAGGCGATCTGGCTCCCGCACGGACTGACCGGCGACTACGGCAGGTACGGCACCCAGGGCCACGTCGACATCGTCGCCGCCTTCGCCCGGCCCGGCACCGTCGTCGTGCACAGCCAGCGGGACCCCGCCCACCCGGACCACGCCCGCTCCAGGACGTACCTGGAGATCCTGCGCGGCGAGACCGACGCCCGGGGGCGCCCCCTGGAGGTCGTCGAGGTGCCCGCCCCCACCGTACTGAAGGACGAGGAGGGCGACTGGGTCGACTACTCCTACATCAACCACTACCTGTGCAACGGCGGCGTCGTGCTGTGCGCCTTCGACGACCCGAACGACGAGGTCGCGGCCGGCGTCTTCCGCCGCCTGTTCCCCGACCGGGAGGTGACGCCGGTGGACGCACGTACGATCTTCGCCGGCGGTGGGGGCATCCACTGCATCACCCAGCAGCAGCCGAAGAGCTAGGAGCAGCCGATGGCCGGTGCGCGCAGGAACGCGCCGCCGCGCGAGGAGGTCCTCGCCGCCGCCATGGACATGATCGCCGAGCGCGGTCTGGAGAAGCTCACCATGGCGGCGCTCGGCCGTGAGGTCGGGATGAGCAGCGGCCACCTGCTCTACTACTTCCGCTCCAAGGACGAGCTGCTGCTGCGCACCCTGGAGTGGAGCGAGGGCCGGCTCGGGGCCGAGCGCGGCCGGCTGCTGGCCCGTCCGGGCCCGGCCCGCGAACGGCTGGCGGCGTACGTCGACCTGTACGTCCCCGACGGCCACCGGGACCCGCACTGGACCCTGTGGCTCGAGGTGTGGAACCGCTCGCAGAACGCCCCCGAGGACGCCCGGGAGCGGCAGGCCGCCATCGAGGGCGCCTGGCACCGCGACCTGGTCGCGCTGATCGCCGAGGGCGTCTCGCGCGGCGAGTTCCGGCCGGTCGACGCGGACCGCTTCGCCACCCGGCTGCGCGCCCTGCTCGACGGCTTCTCCATCCATGTCGCCATCGGCCTGCGCGGCACGGGCCGCGAGCAGGTGATGTCCCATGTGCGGGAGTTCCTCGCCGACGCGCTGCACGCACCGGACCCCGCCTGACACCGCGCGGCCGGGCGCCGCGCGGCCGCCCGCTGTCCGGGCGCCGTCCACCACGGCGACCGCATGCTGAGACGGTGGGCCGGGAGGGGCCCGGACTGTGCGAAACTTCCTCCGTGCCCTCGTTCGCCATGATTATCGGCAGCAGGCGCGCCGGTCCGCAGTGACCACCTCGTACGACCAGGTGCGGGTGGCCATCGTCGTCTCAGACCCGCGCGCAGACCTCTCGCACCCGCGAGGGGTCTTTTCGTTTTCCGGCTCACCCACGGCCGGGAGGCGCGGCGCGAGGAGTATCGCAGGGGCGGTGGAGCCGGACATTCCGGTAAGACCGAAGATTCACAATCAGGAGCCTTGAACTCATGACCGAGACGGAAACCAGCGAGCTCGACGACTCGTTCCACGTCTTCGACACCACGCTGCGCGACGGCGCGCAGCGCGAGGGCATCAACCTCACGGTCGCGGACAAGCTCGCCATCGCCCGGCACCTGGACGACTTCGGCGTGGGCTTCATCGAGGGCGGCTGGCCCGGCGCCAACCCGCGGGACACCGAGTTCTTCGCGCGGGCGCAAGAGGAGATCGACTTCCGGCACGCCCAGCTCGTCGCCTTCGGCGCCACCCGCCGCGCCGGCTCCAAGGCGGCGGACGACCCCCAGGTCAGGGCGCTGCTGGACTCCGGCGCCCCGGTGATCACGCTGGTCGCCAAGTCGCACGACCGGCACGTCGAGCTGGCACTGCGCACCACGCTGGACGAGAACCTGGAGATGGTCCGGGACACCGTGTCCTACCTGTGCGAACAGGGCCGCCGGGTCTTCGTGGACTGCGAGCACTTCTTCGACGGCTACCGCGCGAACCCGGAGTACGCGAAGGCGGTCGTGCGCACGGCCGCGCGGGCCGGCGCCGACGTCGTCATCCTCTGCGACACCAACGGCGGCATGCTGCCCGCCCAGGTCAACGCGGTCGTCTCCACGGTCCTCGCCGACACCGGCGCCCGGCTCGGCATCCACGCCCAGGACGACACCGGCTGCGCGGTCGCCAACACCCTCGCCGCCGTCGACGCCGGCGCCACCCACGTGCAGTGCACGGCCAACGGCTACGGCGAGCGCGTCGGCAACGCCAACCTGTTCCCCGTGGTCGCGGCCCTGGAGCTGAAGTACGGCAAGAAGGTGCTCCCGGAGGGCCGGCTGCGCGAGACGACCCGGATCTCGCACGCGATCGCCGAGGTCGTCAACCTCACGCCGTCCACGCACCAGCCGTACGTCGGCGTCTCCGCCTTCGCGCACAAGGCCGGGCTGCACGCCTCCGCGATCAAGGTCGACCCCGACCTGTACCAGCACATCGACCCCGAGCTGGTCGGCAACACCATGCGCATGCTGGTCTCCGACATGGCCGGCCGGGCCTCCGTCGAGCTGAAGGGCAAGGAGCTCGGCATCGACCTCGGCGGCGACCGGGAGCTGGTCGGCCGGGTGGTCGAGCGGGTGAAGGAGCGCGAGCTCCGGGGCTACACCTACGAGGCCGCCGACGCCTCCTTCGAGCTGCTGCTCAGGGCCGAGGTCGAGGGCAGGCCGCTGAGGTACTTCCAGGTCGAGTCCTGGCGGGCCATCGTGGAGGACCGCCCCGACGGCACTCACGCCAACGAGGCCACGGTCAAGCTGTGGGCCAAGAGCGAGCGGATCGTCGCCACCGCGGAGGGCAACGGCCCGGTCAACGCCCTCGACCGCGCCCTGCGGGTGGCGCTGGAGAAGATCTACCCGCAGCTCGCCAAGCTGGACCTGGTGGACTACAAGGTCCGCATCCTGGAGGGCGTGCACGGCACCTCCTCCACCACCCGCGTCCTGATCTCCACCTCCGACGGCGGCGGCGAGTGGTCCACGGTCGGCGTGGCGGAGAACGTCATCGCCGCGTCCTGGCAGGCCCTGGAGGACGCCTACACCTACGGGCTGCTCCGGGCGGGCGTGGAGCCGGCCGAGTAGTCACAGCGGGGGCACGGCCGAAGACGACGGCGCCCCACCCGCCGACGAACATCCCGGCGCGCTGCCGTGCCGGTGCGGCGGAACGGACCTGGTGCCGTTCCGCTCCACCGGCGTCCCGCCCGGCGCCCTGACCCGGACGGGGTTCGGGAGCGACGCCGACCGCGGGCGGGCCGTCGCCGAGCTGAGGCGGCGCGCAGGGGTCCCCGGGAGGCCCGGCGCGCCCGGGTTCCGCACCCGGCACGGCGTCGCCGGGACCGCGGACGGCCGCCCGGGCGAGGGCGCCCGGTACGGGGACGGCGGGAGCGCCCGGTACGGGGACGGCGGGGGCGCCCGGTACGGGGACGGCGGGGGCGCCCGGTACGGGGACGGCGGGGGCGCCCGGTACGGGGACGGCGGGGGCTGCCCGCCGGGAAGCGGGCAGCCGGTGCGCTCGGTCAGGGCGCCCGCCAGATGTTGTCGAAGGCCGCGTTCTCGATCTCCCGGCGCTGCCGCACGGCGGTCAGCTCGGTCACCGCGTCGCCGACCGCGGCGAGCACGGTCACGACCGGCTCGTCGGTGAAGTCCTCCCCGGCCCGCTCCCCGCCCTGGATGCCCAGGGCCGCCGCGAGCGTGGCCAGGACCGGCTCGCGGGACTCCCAGCGGTCGGTGGCCTGCCGCCGGGCCGCGGTGTCGGCGGCCGCCGCGCCGCGCGGCCGGCGCGGGAACCAGGGCCGGCGCTCGCCGGTGAGCTGCCCCTCGGTGTCCAGGACGTCGAAGTAGGCCGAGGCCAGCCCTTCGCCCCGGCGCCACAGCCAGTCGTCGACCTTCTCGTACGGCTCCCGCCGGACCAGCGCCGAGCCGGCCTCGTCCAGCATCCGGTCGCCCAGTGTCATCGGCGGACCCGGCACGACGCGGTCGCCCTCCAGGGTCGCCGCGCGGGCGCCGAGCAGGTCGACCAGCTCGGCCCCCGCGAGCGCCAGCGACAGGTCGCCCTGTTCCACGGGGCGGTCACCGGGGACGTCGGTGCCGACGATGAACAGATCCCGTGCTGTGGTCATGTGTCGCACTCCTGGTACCGGACGGCTTTCCCTACGACCACCATGAAGCGTGAAGAGCGTCTCCGCGACAAGGCGGCGCGACTCAGCGGGACCGGGCGGCGAGCCCCTCGAAGCCGCCCGGCTCATCACCCGGCCGTCCGCCAGTCGCCGGGCGGCGAGAAGAGGGGGAACTCGGCGTCGCCGTGCAGATCTTGCCGCCGCACGTCCCACCCGGTCGTGACGGGCCCCTCACCGCCACCGCGCGCCCGCCCGTCCAGGTGGGGTCCCCGGTAGCCGTCGTCGCCGCACGGCCGGACCGGCGCGTACGGCGCACCGTCCGCCCCGGCGCCCACCCCGGCCGGCGGCGGATCGACCGCCGCACAGCCGCCGAGCAGCAGACACCAGGCGACCGCCCCCATCACGGCGACCCCGCGCGTGTCCCGCCCCCTCACGGGCGGGACACGGCCCGCCCTACTGCAGTTTCCACTTCTGGTTGGCCGCGCCCGTGCACGACCAGATCTGCGCCCGGGCCCCGTTCGCCGACGAGTTGTCGGTGACGTCCAGGCACTTGCCGGCCGCCGTGTTCACCACATCACCCGTGGCCGAGTCGTACGACCACCGCTGGGCACCGGTTCCGTTGCAGTCGTACAACTGCACCTTCGCCCCGTCGGCCGTCGAGGCGGACGTCACGTCGAGGCACTTGCCGAGCGCCTGGACGGAGCCGTCGGCCGCGACCGTCCACTTCTGCGCCGCGCTGCCGTTGCAGTCGTAGAGCTGGACCGCCGTGCCGTTCACGTTAGAACCGCCCGCCACGTCGAGGCACTTGCCGGCCAGCCCGACGAAGGACCCGCTCTGCGCGGAGCCGCCGGACTGGGTGCCGGCCCAGGTGAAGGTGGCCGAGGTCCGGCCGGGCAGCGAGTAGGTGGCGTGCTGCCCGCCCCAGTTGACGGTGACCGTCTTCGCCGACGCCGAGTCGTTGTAGGCGATCAGCGCCTTGCTCCCGTCCGGGTTGCGCCACGCCACGTTCGGCACGGCGCTCGACGCGGTCGAGGCGATGCGCTGGGCGCCCGGCCGGACGAACTTGGTCAGGTGGCCCATCGTGTAGTACTCGACGGTGTAGTCGACCGTCCCGCTGGCCCCGTCGCCGTTGTGCACGGTGACCAGCCCGGTGCAGGTGCCGCAACCGCCGTTGTGCGGACCCATGTTCTGGTCCACCGCCAGGGACCACTTGGTCACCGACTTGGCCCAGTTGCGCGTGTAGTCGATGATGTTGTTCATGTCCTCGCGCTGCTGGTTGGCGATCCAGGTGCCGCCGGAGTGCTCGGTGCCGAAAGCGTCCAGGTTCGGGTACTGGTTGTGGACGGCGGTCTGCTTGGACACGTCGCCCCCGTAGCCGTGCCAGGCGATGCCGCCGAAGTTGGGGTGGTTGCGGATCGCCGCGTCGTCGACGCTCTGCGCCGCGTAGGAGTCGTAGACGTCCCAGTTCCAGTCGTGCGCCAGGACCTTGGTGGTCAGGCCCGCCGACTGGAGCCTGGGCAGCAGCTCGCTCTTGAGGAAGTACTGGATGCCGGAGGCGTTCCAGCTCATCGACGGGTAGCCCGAGCAGCACGTCGGCTCGTTCTGCGGGGTGACGTAGGAGACGTTCACGCCCTGGTTCCGGTACGCCTGCAGGTACTTCACGAAGTACGCGGCGTAGGCCCCGTAGTCCTCGGCCTTCAGCCAGCCGCCGTTGAGCGAGCCGCTGTCCTTCATCCAGGCCGGGGCCGTCCAGGGCGAGGCCATGACGGTCAGGGAGGGATTGAGCTGCAGGGCCTGCTTGGTCAGCGGGACGACGTCGGCGAGATCGTGCGAGATGGAGAAGCTGTTCAGGCCGGGGTCCGTCTGCCCGGCCGGCACGTCGTCGTAGGTGTACCCGTACCGCGCCAGGTCCGAGGCGCCCATCGGGTTGCGCAGGAACGACAGTCCGATGCCGTCCGTCGGCGAGAACAGCTTCCGCATGGCCGCGTCCCGCGTGGCCGGGGAGAGCGCGCCGCTGCTGTTCATCAGCCAGGCCGCGGTGTCGGTGAAGGACGCGCCGCCGCCGGTGAAGGTCTGGTAGCGGGTGTTCTCGTCGACCGTGATGTTCTCGCCGGCGCCGCCGGCCCCGGACTGGAAGGCGAACGGTGTCTGGGCCTGCAGCCCGCGCACGACGTGCCGTCCGCCGGAGTCGTCGGTGGTGGTGAGCCAGGCCGTGACCTGCTCGCCGGCCGCGTGCGCCGAGGGCATGCCGAGGGCCGTGAGCCCGGCGGTGGTGAGCAGGCCGGCGAGCAGCAGCCGGGCCGTGCGCAGGGGTCGTCTCATGGAGCGCCGCCCTTCGGGAGGTGGGGGTGGGGAGGCGTGCGAGCCGTGAGTAAATGACGGCTTCGGGGAGGCGTCAAGGGGTCGCGCATTCAGCTCCCGAACGCACAACCGCCGTGTTCCGGCCGCTCGTTGACCCCGCACCACTTCTGACGTGAAGTATTGACGACGCCGTGTGGGCCCAGTTAACTCACGACGTGATCTAAGTCATGAGTGAATCAAGAGCCGAGGGAAGGTACATGCGAAGAACCGCCCTGCTCGTCTCCGCCGCACTCCTCACCGGGCTGCTCCCCTGGGCGACCGCGCGAGCCGCCGACGACCCCGCCCCCGTGTCCGTGGACCGCTTCGAGGGGGAGGTCCCCTTCGCCGCCCAGCCCGCCGAGGGCATTTTCACCTGGGGCGGCGACACGGACGACCCGCCCGCCCTGGAGCTGGCCGCCCGCCCCGACGCCCCCGAGGGCGCCAAGGTGCTCACCGGCACCTACGACATCAGCGGCTACGGCGGCTTCACCCACGACTTCGCCGCCGGCGAGCCGGGCCACGACTGGTCCGCCCACCGGGGCATCCGGTTCTGGTGGGAGGGCCAGGACAACGGCCGCAAGGTCGCCTTCGAGATCAAGGACGGCGGCGCCCACGGCGAGGCCTCCGAACTGTGGACCACCTCCTTCACCGACGACTTCACCGGCTGGAAACAGATCGAGATCCCGTTCACCGACTTCACCTATCGCACGGACTACCAGCCCGTCGGCGGCATCGACCACGTGCTCGGCCTCGACCGGATGTGGGGGTACGCGGTCACGCTGCCCACCGGCGTCAAGGGCCGGTTCGCCATGGACGGCGTGGAGCTGTACGGCAGGGCCGACCAGTCGCTGCGCGCCTCGGTCACCACCGGCGCGGCCGTGTACCCCGTCGAGGAGGGCGGCACGGCGAAGGTCGGGGTCACCGTGACCACCACCGGGGCCCGGCCCCTGGAGGAGCCGGTGACCGTCGCCTACACGACGGCGGGCGGCACCGCCGCCCCCGGCAGGGACTACACCCCGGTCTCCGGCACCCTCACCTTCCCGGCCGGCACCGCCTCCGGCGCCTCGCGGACCGTCCGGGTGCCCACCCTCCGGGACAAGACCGCGGAGCCCGCGGAGACCGTCCCGCTGAAACTCACGGTGACCGGCGCCAAGGCGCCCGCCGAGACGCCGCAGGTCGTCATCGACGCCCACGGACTGCCCTACCTGAACCCGAAGCTGCCCGTGCGGAAGCGGGTGGCGGACCTGCTCGGCCGCATGTCCCTGGCGGAGAAGGCCGGCCAGATGACCCAGGCCGAACGCGGCGCCCTGACCGACCCGGGGGACATCGCCGGCTACGCGCTCGGCTCGGTCCTGTCCGGCGGCGGCTCGACGCCCACACCCAACACCCCCGGCGCCTGGGCGAAGATGATCGACGGCTTCCAGCTGCGGGCACAGGCGACCCGCTTCCAGATCCCGCTGATCTACGGCGTCGACGCGGTGCACGGTCACAACAACCTGGTCGGCGCCACGATCATGCCGCACAACGTCGGCCTCGGCGCCACCCGTGATCCCCGGCTGGCCGAGAAGACCGGGGCGGTGACGGCGGCCGAGGTCCGGGCCACCGGCATCCCCTGGGACTTCGCGCCCTGCCTGTGCGTCAGCCGCGACGAACGCTGGGGACGCTCCTACGAGTCCTTCGGCGAGGACCCGGCGCTCGTCGAGTCGATGGAGACCGTCGTCCAGGGCCTGCAGGGCCGGGCCGACGGCAGGGACCTCAGCCGCGGCGACAAGGTGCTCGCCACCGCCAAGCACTTCGTCGGCGACGGCGGCACCGGGTACGGCTCCTCGACCACCGGCACCTACACGATCGACCAGGGCGTCACCAAGGTCACCCGGCAGGAGCTCGAGGCCGTGCACCTGGCGCCGTTCAGGACCGCCGTCGACCGGGGCGTCGGCACGGTCATGCCGTCGTACTCCTCGCTCGACGTCATCGGCGACGGGCAGGGCCCGGTGAAGATGCACGCCCGGGGCGACATGATCAACGGCGTCCTCAAGGGCCGCATGGGCTTCGACGGGTTCGTCATCAGCGACTGGAACGCCATCGACCAGCTCCCCGGCGACTACGCCTCCCACGTCCGGACCTCGGTCAACGCGGGTCTGGACATGATGATGGTGCCGTACTCCTACAAGGACTTCACCGGCACGCTCGTCGACGAGGCGCGGGCCGGACGGATCGGCGAGCGGCGGATCGACGACGCCGTCTCCCGCATCCTCACCCAGAAGTTCCGGCTCGGCCTCTTCGAGCACCCGTACGCCGACACGCGCGGCGCCGCCGCCATCGGCTCCCCGGCGCACCGGGCGGTGGCCCGTCAGGCGGCGGCCGAGTCGCAGGTGCTGCTGAAGAACAGCGGCGGGCTGCTGCCGCTGAGGAAGGGCGAGAAGGTCTACGTCGCCGGGTCCAACGCCGACGACATCGGCAACCAGACCGGCGGCTGGACCGTCACCTGGCAGGGCGGCTCCGGGAACACCGTCCCCGGCACGACGATCCTGGACGGCATGCGCGAGGCGGGCGGGGACGTCACGTACTCCAAGGACGCCTCGGCGCCCACCGACGGCTACGACGCCGGAGTGGTCGTCGTCGGCGAGACGCCGTACGCGGAAGGGGTCGGCGACGTCGGCAACGGCCACCGGCTCACGCTCTCGGCCGCCGACCAGGCCGCCGTGGACAAGGTGTGCGCGGCCATGAAGTGCGCGGTGCTGATCGTCTCCGGGCGCCCGCAGCTCGTCGGCGACCGGCTCGGCCGGATCGACGCGCTGGTCGCCTCGTGGCTGCCGGGCACCGAGGGCGCCGGCGTCGCCGACGTCCTGTACGGCAGGCGGCCCTTCACCGGGCAGCTCCCGGTCACCTGGCCCCGCTCGGAGTCCCAGCTGCCGATCAACGTCGGCGACACGTCGTACGACCCGCAGTTCCCCTACGGCTGGGGCCTGACCACGCTCACCCACGTCCCGCGGGGCGGCGCGGCCACCCTGCGGGCGCTCGGGGCGGCGGCAGCGGCGGCCGAGCGGACGGGCGCCGGCCGGGCCGGCCGGGAACTGGTCACCCGGGCACGGCTGATCGTCCAGCACGAGGTGGGCGAGCGGATGACGGCGGCGGTGGCCAGGCCCTTCGCCGACGCCGACCACCTGCTGCTGACCGGCCACTACGGAAAGGCGGTGCAGAAGCTCACGGAGGCCTACCGGGCCGCGTGAGCCCTCCCGGCGAGCCGCGCGCATGACTGGCAGGGGAGGCTTCGGGTACTTTCGGAGGGTGAAGGCCGTCCTCCGGACCCGAAGCCTCCCGGCGCTGCTGCTGGCCGTACTGGCGCTGGTGATCGCGACCACCCTGGCTCCGGGCGCGACGGCGGCCACCGGCGTGTCCACCATCGCGCAGGCCCTGCGCAAGGGCCCGGTCTACGTCGACCCGGCGGCCTCCGGGCAGCTGTCCGGAGCCGACGCCGACGGGCTCGCCAAGCGGGTCGAGGGCGCAGGCAAGCCCCTGTTCATCACGGTCCTGCCCGCCGGGTACCCCACCGCGAACCTCTTCTCCGAACTGCGCACGGCCACCGGCATCACCGGCCTGTACGCCGTCCGGCTCGGCAACCGCTTCGACGCCCGCGCGGACTCCTCCGTCCTCTCCCGCACCGCCGTGCGCAACCTCGTCGCCAGCGTCCAGGGCGAGGACGCCAGGACCCAGCTCACCGACTTCACCGACCGCGCCCTGGCCAACATGGGCGGCCACGCCCCCGCGAGCTGGGGCGGTCAGGGCGGTGGAGGGGGCGCGTCGAGCACGGTGCTGATCACGGCGGCCGTCGTCCTGGTGGCCGGCGGCGCGGGCGCCTACACCCTGGTCCGCCGCAACCGCCGCCGTCGTGCCGAGGAGCAGCGGGCCGCGCTGGACCGGCTGCGGGTGGTCGTCGACGAGGACATCACCGCGTTCGGCGAGGAACTGGACCGGCTGGACTTCCACCCGGCAGAGCCGGGCGCGGACGACGCGATGCGCGCCGACTACGCGCGGGCTCTGGACGCCTACGACAAGGCCAAGCAGTACATGGCCGGGGCGCGCGGACCCGACGACGTGCGTCCGGTCACCGAGGCCCTGGAGGACGGGCGTTTCTCCCTGGCCCGACTGGCCGCCCGCCGGGAGGGCCGCCCCCTGCCGGAGCGCAGGCCGCCCTGCTTCTTCGACCCCCGCCACGGCCCCTCCGTCACCGACGCGGCCTGGACCCCGCCGGGCGGCAGCCCCCGGGATGTCCCCGTCTGCGCCGCCGACGCCACCCGCCTGGCCGACGGCCGCGACCCGGCGGTCCGGGAGGTCGACACCGAGCACGGCCGCCGCCCCTACTGGGACGCCGGTCCCGCCTACGGGCCCTGGGCCGGCGGCTACTTCGGCGGCGGCATCCTGCCCGGCCTGCTGGTCGGCACGCTGCTCGGCGGCATGATGTCCACGCCGTCCTACGCCTACGGCGACGGCGCCGGCCAGGGCGACTTCGGCGCCGCCGGCTACCAGGGCGGCGACGCCTCCGGCGCCGACTTCGACCCGGGCGACTTCAGCGGCGGCTTCGGCGACGGCGACGGCGGCGACTTCGGTGGCGGCGACGGCGGTGGCGGTGGCGGCGACTTCGGAGGCGGTTTCTGAACCGGTCCCGCGCATGGGTTTCTGAACCGGTCCCGCGCATGACGGCGCCCGCCCTCCCGTTCGGGGGAGTGGAGGGCGGGCGCGGCTCGGGAGGGACCCGCGGGGGCGGGTCCGGGCGCCGTCGGCTCAGGCGTTCTTGATGGCCGAGATGTCGAAGACCAGCTTGATCTTGTCGGAGACGAGGACGCCGCCGGTCTCCAGGGCCGCGTTCCACGTCAGGCCCCACTCGGAGCGCAGGATCTCGGCCTTGCCCTCGAAGCCGACGCGCTCGTTGCCGAAGGGGTCCTTCGCGGCGCCGTTGAACTCCAGGTCGATGGTGATCGGCTTGGTGACGCCGAGGATGGAGAGGTCGCCGGTGATGCGGTAGTCGTCGCCGCCGAGGGCTTCGGCCTTGGTGGAGCGGAAGGTCATCTCCGGGAACTCGTCGGTCTTGAAGAAGTCCGAGGACTTCAGGTGACCGTCGCGGTCGGCGTTGCCGGTGTCGATGCTGTCCATCTTGATGTCCAGGGAGGCGGTGGACTTCGTGGGCTCGGCGCCGTCCAGGTGCAGCGCGCCGCTGAACTCCTGGAAGCTTCCCTTGACGTTGGTGACCATGGCGTGGCGGGCCACGAAGCCGATCGTGGTGTGCGCCGGGTCGACCGTGTAGTCGCCGGTCAGCGCGGCCAGCTCGGGGCCGGCGGCGGCCGGGGCGGTGGTCTCGGGGGTGCTTTCCTTGCGGCCGAAGATGCCCATGGCGTTCTCCTTGGGGACGGCCGCGGCTCCGTGGGGAAGCCGCGACGGGGTTTCTGTTTAACGTTCAACTAGCCTAACGACTTCGACCGTAGACCTATTCCGTTGACTTTTTAACATCATCCGCCACGTGTTCCCGGAACAACTCCGGGTAACCGGCTGACGCCCTCTGGCGAACGCGCGTAGAACTCGGGCACCATCTCCGTGCACAGCCGCACCACCTGCACAGCCGCTCCACAGGAATTCCGGCCCACCGCAGGAAGGTCTCTCCCCATGAAGGCCACCAAGGCCCTGAAGGCCCGCTCCGTCCTGACCGCGCTCGCCCTCGTCGTCGCCCCCGGCGTCGCCGTGGTCGGCACCGCCACCGACGCCTTCGCCGTCACCAAGATCAGTCACGCGACCGCCACCGGGATGTTCCGCGCCTCCGGCATCACCTGGTCGTCCTCCGGCAACTGCTCCGACCGGAACAACTCCACCTGTACGTCCTTCGAGCAGCTCAACCTCGCCACCGCCCAGGGCGCCCAGACCCTGAAGAAGGCCAGCGGCTGCGCCCTCAACATCACGGGCGGCACCGAGACCGGCCACGCCTCGGGCACCTACTCCCACTGGAACGGCTACAAGCTCGACTACGGCAAGAACACCTGCGTCACCTCGTACATCAAGAACAACTTCAGCTACATCGGCCTGCGTGGCGACGGCGCCCCGCAGTACCAGTCCGGCTCCGGCAACATCTACGCCGACGAGGGCAGCCACTGGGACGTCCTGTACTACAACTGCGGCGGCTGCTGAGCCGGGAGGGCGGTGACCGGCCGCATGAGCACGGGAGTGAGCCGACGCGCACTGCTGCTGGCCGCCGCCCTCACCGCTGCCGCGGCCCCCGCGGCCCGCGCGGCGGCCGGCGCCGACCCCTTCGACACCCTCCGCCTGCGCTGGCTCGGCATCGCGCTCGGCACCGGATACGACCCGGCCGCCGAGCCGTACGCCTCACGCCTGGCCCGGCTCGGCGAGATGGCACGCGACTTCCACGCCGGCATGGCCCCCGCGGCCGGCTCCCTGTGGCCCGGCCACCCCTTCGATCCGCCCGCCGGGATCACCTTCAGCTACGGACGCCTGTGGGCCATGGCCCAGGCGTACGTCCAGCCCGGCACCGGGGTCACCGGCGACGACGCCCTCCTCGCCGGCGTGCTCCGCGGACTCGACCACCTCTCGGCGACCGTCTACAACCCGGCCACCACGCGCTACGGCAACTGGTGGGAATGGCAGATCGGCAGCCCCCGGCTGCTCACCGACATCACGGCCGCCCTCCATGACCGGCTCGGCGCGGACCGGGTCGCGTCGGCCTGCGCCGCGGTCGACCACTTCATCCCGGACGCGATGCTCACCGAGTACTCCGGCACCTCCACCGGCGCCAACCGCGTCGACCTGTGCCGATCCGTCGCCCTGCGCGGCGTCCTCGGCCGGTCCGCGGACCGCCTCGCGCTCGCCCGGGACGCCCTCTCGCCGGTCTTCCCGCACGTCACCGAGGGCGACGGCCTCTACGCCGACGGCTCCTTCGTGCAGCACACCTGGGTCGCCTACTCCGGCACGTACGGCCAGGTCCTGCTGGACGGCCTGGGCCGGCTCCTCGCCCTGCTCGCCGGCTCCCCGTGGGAGATCACCGATCCCGCCCGGCGCAACGTCCTGGACAGCGTGGAGCACGCCTTCGCCCCGCTGATCCACGACGGACTGGTGATGGACTGCGTCAACGGCCGTGCCGTCAGCCGGGGTCTGCTGCTCGGCGACGACTCGCGCGTCATGCGCAGCGACCACTACCACGGCCAGGCGCTGATCGCGGCCGTCGCCCTGCTGGCCGGCGGTGCGGGCGAGACGGAGCGGGAACGCTGGTACGGCCTCGTCAAGGGCTGGATCGAACGGGACACCGTGACACCGCTGCTGACGGCCCCCCAGTTCGGCGTCGCGGACCTGGCCCGGCTGCACGCCGTCGCCGCCTCACCGGTGCCCGCGGCCCCGGAGCCCCTCGGCCACCGGCTCTTCCCGGCCATGGACCGGGCCGTCCACCGCGGGCCCCGCTTCACCGCCGCGCTGTCCATGGCCGGCGACCGCATCGCCCACTACGAGTGCGGCAACGGCGAGAACCCGCGCGGCTGGCACACCGGCTCCGGGATGCTCTCCTGGTGGGCCGGCGGGCGCGGCGGCCGGTCCGGCCGGTCCGATCAGTACACGGACTGGTACTGGCCGACCGTCGACTGGTACCGGCTGCCCGGCACCACCGTCTCCACCAGGCGCCTGGCCGACCGGGCCGGCGGCGAGTGGGGCGCGCCCAGGCCGGACGTCCGCTGGGTCGGCGGCACGACCGACGGCGAGTACGCGGCCGTGGGCCAGCACCTGAAGGGCCTCGAGTCCACGCTCGAGGCCCGCAAGTCCTGGTTCTTCCTCGTCGACGCGGTGGTCTGCCTCGGCGCCGGGATCAGCTGTGCCGACGGCGTCCCGGTGGAGACGGTCGTCGACAACCGCAACCTCGGCGAGGGCGGCGCCCAGACCTTCGTGCGCGGTCCCGGCTGGGCCCATCTGCAGGACCACGGCGGCTGGCTGCTGCCGCGCGGCGGCGAGCTGCGCACCCTGCGCGAGGACCGCACCGGCTCCTGGTCGGACATCAACACCACAAGCACCGACGAGCGGCGCACCCGCCGCTGGCAGACCCTCTGGCTCGACCACGGCACCGATCCGGACGGCGCGGACTACGTCTACGTGCTGATGCCCGGCGCCACCCGTGGCGAGGTCGCCGCGCGGGCCGCCGACCGCCGCTGGCTGCGCGTCCTCGCCAACGACGCCCGCCGCCAGGCGGTGGCCGTGCCCTCGCTCGGCCTGACCGCGGTCAACTTCTGGGCGGCCGGCACGGCGGGCGGTCTGTCCGCCGGCGCGGGCGCGAGCGTGCTCGTCCGCCGCCGGGGCCGGAGCGCTACGCTGTGGATCAGCGAGCCGCCCCGCACGGGCACGCCGCTGGAGATCGTCTGGGACCGCCCGGTGCGCTCGGTCGTCCACGCCGACGACACCGTGGACGTCCACTTGGCGGACGGCCGTCTGAGGCTCCGCGTCACTCCGGGGAAGGCATGTGCCGTCCATCGATGTGAGGTGGCTCTCGGGTGACGGCTTTGTGGCCCCCCTACAACCCGAGCGCCCTCTGAGCAGTCGGAACGGCTGCATGTCGCTCTGGTTCTGTTCACTGCTACCAGGAAAACGGTCCGGAGACTGTACGGAGTCGACGGCTCGCTTTCCTTGGTGTCCTTCGTAAGGTCACTACATGACCGTTTTGGAAGAGACGACGGGTGAGCCGACCGCGGAGCCGGCGGACGCGCGCGGGCGGGTCGCCGAGCTGCACGAGATCCGTGCGCGGGCCGTGGCCGGTCCCAGCGAGAAGGCGACCGCTGCCCAGCACGCCAAGGGCAAGCTGACGGCGCGGGAGCGCATCGAGCTGCTCGTGGACCCGGGATCCTTCCAGGAGGTGGAGCAGCTGCGCCGGCACCGGGCGAGCGGGTTCGGCCTGGAGGCCAAGAAGCCGTACACCGACGGTGTCGTGACCGGCTGGGGCACGGTG
The DNA here is from genome assembly GCF_042793175.1 of Streptomyces sp. NPDC056580. NCBI lineage: Bacteria > Bacillati > Actinomycetota > Actinomycetes > Kitasatosporales > Streptomycetaceae > Streptomyces > Streptomyces sp. NPDC056580. The sequence goes on from NZ_JBHTVE010000009.1 coordinate 228,027, forward strand.
GAGGGCCGCACGGTCTTCGTCTACGCCCACGACTTCCGGATCTTCGGCGGCGCGCTGGGCGAGGCCCACGCCACGAAGATCCACAAGATCATGGACATGGCCATCGCGGCCGGCGCGCCGCTGGTCTCCCTCAACGACGGCGCGGGCGCCCGCATCCAGGAGGGCGTCTCCGCCCTCGCCGGCTACGGCGGCATCTTCCAGCGCAACACGAAGGCCAGCGGTGTCATCCCGCAGATCTCCGTGATGCTCGGCCCGTGCGCGGGCGGCGCCGCCTACAGCCCGGCGCTGACGGACTTCGTCTTCATGGTCCGCGAGACCTCGCAGATGTTCATCACCGGCCCGGACGTCGTCAAGGCGGTCACCGGCGAGGAGATCACCCAGAACGGGCTCGGCGGCGCCGACGTGCACGCCGAGACCTCCGGCGTCTGCCACTTCGCCTACGACGACGAGGAGACGTGCATCGCCGAGGTGCGCTACCTCCTGTCGCTCCTGCCGCAGAACAACCGCGAGAACCCGCCCCGGACCGAATCCACGGACCCGGTGGAGCGCCGCTCCGACGTCCTGCTCGACCTGGTCCCGGCGGACGGCAACCGCCCGTACGACATGACCAAGGTCATCGAGGAGCTCGTCGACGACGGCGAGTACCTGGAGGTCCACGAGCGCTGGGCGCGCAACATCATCTGCGCGCTGGCCCGGATGGACGGCCAGGTCGTGGGCATCATCGCCAACCAGCCCCAGGTGCTGGCGGGCGTGCTGGACATCGAGGCGTCCGAGAAGGCCGCCCGCTTCGTACAGATGTGCGACGCCTTCAACATCCCGATCATCACTCTTTTGGACGTACCCGGCTTCCTCCCCGGCGTCGACCAGGAGCACGGTGGAATCATCCGGCACGGCGCCAAACTGCTGTACGCCTACTGCAACGCCACCGTGCCGAGGATCTCGCTGATCCTGCGCAAGGCCTACGGAGGTGCGTACATCGTGATGGACTCCCAGTCGATCGGCGCCGACCTCACCTACGCCTGGCCCACCAACGAGATCGCCGTGATGGGCGCCGAGGGCGCGGCCAACGTCATCTTCCGCCGCCAGATCGCCGATGCCGGGGACCCCGAGGCCATGCGGCAGAAGATGGTCAAGGAGTACAAGGCCGAGCTGATGCACCCGTACTACGCGGCCGAGCGGGGCCTGGTCGACGACGTGATCGACCCCGCCGAGACCCGCGAGGTGCTGGTGAAGTCGCTGGCGATGCTGCAGTCCAAGCACGCCGACCTGCCCTCCCGCAAGCACGGCAACCCGCCGCAGTAACCGAGCGGACCCGTCGCGGCAACCCCGCGGACCTCTTCCTGACGGAGACTGACACCCATGAACACTGAAATCCGCGTCGAGAAGGGCCACGCCGAGCCCGAGGAAGTCGCCGCCATCACGGCCGTCCTCCTCGCCCGTGCGGCGGCCCAGCCGGCCGCCCCCGTGCACCGCGGCCGTGCCAAGGCCGGCTGGCGCCGCCTGGACCGCGAGCCCGGCTTCCGCGCCCCGCACAGCTGGCACGGCTGACCCGCGCCCGGCCCACGGCCGCCCGCCCAGGACACCGGAAAGGGCCCCTCCGCTCGGAGGGGCCCTTTCCGCTGCCCGCGCCGGTGGATCTCGCTGCGCGCGCCGGGCAGAACGCGGAACCCCGCGCCCCCAGCGGGGGCGCGGGGTTCCGCGTGCGGTCGGTCGCCTAGCGGAGCCGCGCCATCAGGGCGTGCTCCACCAGGGTGATCAGCGTCGACTTCGCGTCCGCGCGGTGGCGGGCGTCCGTGGTGATGATCGGGGTGTCCGGGCCGATCTGCAGGGCCTCGCGGACCTCGTCCGGGCCGTACGGCTGGTTGCCGTCGAACCCGTTGAGGGCGATGACGAAGGGCAGGCCGCTGTTCTCGAAGTAGTCGACGGCCGGGAAGCAGTCGGCGAGGCGGCGGGTGTCCACGAGGACCACCGCGCCGATCGCGCCGCGCACCAGGTCGTCCCACATGAACCAGAAGCGGTCCTGACCGGGTGTACCGAAGAGGTACAGGATCAGGTCCTGGTCCAGGGTGATGCGGCCGAAGTCCATGGCCACCGTGGTGGTGGTCTTGTCACCGGTGTGGGTGAGGTCGTCGATGCCGGCCGAAGCGGACGTCATGACGGCCTCTGTGCGCAGCGGGTTGATCTCCGAGACGGCGCCGACGAACGTGGTCTTGCCCACGCCGAAGCCGCCCGCCACCACGATCTTCGCGGAGGTGGTGGAGCGGGAAGGACCGCCGCTAGAGCTTGCGAAGTCCACTGAGCACCCTTTCGAGCAGTGTCACGTCTGGCTGGCCACCGGCGTTCTCGTCGCCGCCGGGCTGATGGATGGCGACCAGGCCCGCCTCCGCCAAGTCGGCGACGAGAATCCTGGCGACGCCGAGGGGGATCGTGAGCAGGGCCGAGACCTCGGCCACCGACTTGATCTCCCGGCACAGGTTGCAGATCCGCTGATGCTCGGGCAACTGGCCCTGCATCTGGTGCGGAGCGGCGGTGGTGTGCACCAGTGCCTCGATGGCGAGCTGGTAGCGCGGGCGCGTGCGGCCACCGGTCATGGCGTACGGACGCACCAGGGGGTTGTTCGATGCGGACGCCGGCGCGGGCTCCGGGCGGCGCTGCGGCTGGACCGGCTGGATCCGCGGGGCCGGCGGCTGGTCGTACGGCGAGGGCCCGGGGCCCTGCGGCGCGTACGGCTGGCGGTGAGCAGGGGTGGAGGGAAAGCCGTACCGGTTCGCCGAACCGTCGTTCTGGCCCTGGGCAGGGCCGTACGACCAGTTGCCCGAATGCGAACCGCCTGGGGGTGTTGCCACTTTCTCCTCCTCCGACTGTGCCGGGCACCCATCCGCGTGGAGCCGCGTCCCGAAACCTTACGGCCCCGGGACGCGAATACGCACCGTTCGTCTGTTAGTTGAGAAGGCTTCCCTGGAGCTCCGCACGGAGATCCGGGGTGAGAACCGTGCCCGCGCGGTCCACCAGAAGTGCCATCTCGTACCCGATGAGGCCGATGTCCGCTTCCGGGTGGGCCAGGACGGCCAGCGAGGAACCGTCGGAAATGGACATGATGAAGAGGAATCCCCGCTCCATCTCCACAACCGTCTGGTTCACGCTGCCGCCCTCGAAGATGCGGGAGGCGCCTGCCGTCAGGGAGGTCAGGCCGGAGGCGACGGCCGCGAGCTGGTCCGCGCGGTCGCGGGGGAACCCTTCGGACATCGCCAGAAGGAGTCCGTCGGCGGAGACCACCACCGTGTGGGACACCCCCGGGGTGTTGTCCACGAAGTTGGTGATCAACCAGTTCAGGTTCTGTGCCGCCTGGCTCATCGGGCTCACACTAACGCTCCTGGTTGTAGGTGCTGTCAGGACCACTGTGCTGATTACTGGTGGCCTGGCCGTTCGTTTCACTGCCTGCGCTGCGTCCGCGTTGGACGCCCCGGCGCAGGTTGCTCAGTCTGCCCCGGACGTCCTCCGGGGCGCGGGAGACCTGTGGGCCCCCCTGAGGGGTGCTCTCGGCGGTGCCCTCGACCAGGTTGGCCTTGGGTACCCGCCGGGGCAGACCGGAGGCGGTCACTCCGCCGGCCTTGGGCTTGCGGAGCGCCGAAGCCTGCTGCCAGCGCTCGTCGTTGGCCGAACGCCAGCCGCTGTCGCCGTTGCTCCCCGGGGTGTTCGCCGCGGGGGCCGGCGCCTCCGGCTGGGTGCGTCCGGCGCCGTTCGAGCCGCCGGGACCGCTCGCGGACCCGCGGCGGGGCAGACCGGCGTCGGTCATCCCGTGGGCGACGGGAGAATCCGCTCCCGGACGGTCGAAGCCTACGCCGTTGCGCTCACTCGCGTCAGTGGCCTGCGGTTCCGTTTCCGGAGCGTAATGGGCCGGGTAGCCGTTCTGGTAGCTGTCCTGCTGCGGCCAGTCGTCCTGGTAGGACTGCCCCTCGTAGGAGCCGAAGGCGTCGGCGGCGGAGCCGTGCGCGGGCGTCCGCTCCTCCTGGGCCGGCTCCGGATACGCGGGCTCGGGGTAGCCGCCGCCGTTCGCGGCGAAGCCGTCGTCCCGCGGCATGCCGCCGTTCGGCGCGTAGTACTGGCCGTCGTACGACTGCTCGTACCCGGCGCCGCGGTGCTCCTCGTACCCCTGGCCCTGGTCGCCGTACGCCTGCTGTCCGTCGAAGGCGGCGGGCTGGGCGGGCTGCTCGCCGAACCCGGCGGCGCCGTCGTACCCGGCCTGCCGGGCGTCGAACTCGTCCGCGTACTGCTGGCCGTCCGGCTCCGGCTGCGGCTCGCCGTGCGTCTGGGCCTCCAGCGCGGCGCGGCGCTCCTCGCGCATCAGGGAGCGGCCGACGGGGTCCAGGTCGCGGAGGTCGTCGGGGACCTCCGAGTAGCGGCTGTCGTCGAAGCCGAGTTCGGCGGCGGTGCGCATCGGCTGCTGCACCTGGGCGAAGTCCTCACCGCGGAACTGCTGCTCCGGGATGATCTGGGAGACCGTGAACTCCTCGCGGTCCAGCGGGGCTTCGCCGCCACCGCCGTGCGTGATCGCGTCCGGCAGCATGACCAGCGAGGTGGTGCCGGCCTGCTCGCCCGAGGGGCGGAGCTGGACCCGGATGCCGTGCCGGTCGGACAGCCGGCCGACCACGAACAGACCCATGCGCTGCGAGATCGCGACGTCCACGGTCGGCGGGTTGGCCAGCTTGTGGTTGATGTCCGCGAAGTCCTCGGCGGTCAGGCCGATGCCCTTGTCGTGGATCTCGACCATGACGCGGCCGTCGGGCAGCCGGGTCGCGGTGACGCGCACCTTGGTCTGCGGCGAGGAGAACGTGGTGGCGTTCTCCAGCAGCTCGGCCAGCAGGTGCACGAGGTCGGTGACCGCGCGGCCGTGGATCTCGGCCTCCGGGACGCCGGACAGCTCGATGCGCTCGTACTGCTCCACCTCGGAGGAGGCGGCGCGCAGTACGTCGATCAGCGGGACCGGCTGGTCCCAGCGGCGGCCGGGCTCCTCGCCGGCGAGGACCAGCAGGTTCTCGCCGTTGCGGCGCATACGGGTGGCCAGGTGGTCCAGCTTGAAGAGGTTCTCGAGCTGGTCCGGGTCCGCCTCGTTGTTCTCCAGGTCGGTGATCAGGGTCAGCTGGCCCTCGATCAGCGACTGGTTGCGGCGGGAGAGGTTGGTGAAGATCGCGTTGATGTTGCCCCGCAGCAGCGCCTGCTCGGAGGCGAGCCGGACCGCCTCGCGGTGGACCTGGTCGAAGGCGCGGGCGACCTCGCCGATCTCGTCCTTGGTGTGGATCGGGATCGGGGCCACCCGGGTGTCGACCCGGCCCGGGTCGGTACGGGAGAGCTGGTCGACCAGCATCGGCAGGCGCTGCTCGGCGATGCCGAACGCGGCGTTGCGCAGCTGGCGCATCGAGCGGCTCATCTGCCGGGCCACGGCGCCGGCCAGGATGAAGGCGAGGAGCAGGGCCACGACGACCACGGCGCCGGTGGTGATGGCCGAGGTCTGGGCGTCGCCGGCGATGCCGGAGGCCTCGTTCACGGCCTTGTCGGCGAGGTCCGACTCGATCTGGCGGTAGGCCTTGTACTTGAGGGTGTTGACCGCCCACCAGTTCTGGGCCGTCACACCGCCCGCGGCCATCTGCTGGCGGGTGAGCGGGGAGGTGTCCTGCATCGTCGCCAGCGCCGCGACCATCGCGTTCGGCTTGGACGGCGGCGCGACGTACTTCGGGTCCCTCTGCTTCTCCTGCGCGACCAGCGCGGCGCCGTCCGTCCTGATCTTCGCCTGCGCGTCGGTCAGCTTCTGCGCGTCCTCGTCGGTGCCACCGCCGAGGTACTCCTCGAGGGCGATGCGCTCCAGGTAGGCGTAGGAGGACAGGGCCACCCGCTGGGTGGCCAGGTTGGGGTCGTCCGGGCCGGGCTTGACCAGCAGGTGCATGCCGATCGACCGCTCCAGCGACAGCGCCGCCTTGGTCAGCGACATGGCGTAGACGGTACGGCCGTAGGAGGTGATGTTGCCGGTGCCCAGACCGAGCTCGTTGGCGAACTCCATCAGCGGGTGGGCCACGTTGACGTAGCCCTCCTCGGTCTTCACACCGGTGGTCTTCTTGGTGTACGCGACCCGGCGCAGGGTCTGCAGCTCGGGCTCGGCCTGCTTGAACTGCTCGAGCCGGCGCTTGAGCCCGGGCTTGTCCGGCACGTTCTGCGCCACCTGGTGGAAGGTGGCGGCGGCCTGGTCAGTCTGCTTGCGGGCCGCGGTGACGACGTCCTTCTGGTTACCCAGCAGCAGCGGGGCGGCGGTGACGTCGCGCTCGTTCTCCAGCGCGTCGGCGTAGCCGAGGGCGGCGCGCACCAGGCGGGCGGTGTTCTCCGCGTCCCGGGCCTCGTTCCAGGTGTCGATCGAGCTCTTCACCTGGAAGCCGCCCATGACGAGACCGACCATCACGGGTATGAGCAGGATCGCGTTCAGCCGGGTCGGCACCCGCCAGTTACGCGGTGAGAAACGGCCGCCACCGGCCGGGGGAGCGGCCGAGGGCTCGGCACCCGGCACAGGGGCGGGCGCCGCAACGCGCGGCGGCGGGGTGAAGTTGCCCCGCGCCGACGGCTCGGGACCGTTCTTGCTTCGCCTCACTCGACCAACAACCTCTCGGCGGTCGGCACCTTCGTCGTGCCGCAGTCTCTCAGAGCCCGGTTCGTCATCGACCACTCAGTACGTCATTGACTAATAGGCAGTTCAGGCATTCCAGCACGGCGGCATCCGCTCTTCCAAACACTCGGAACCTGAGGTTCCGAGTGACGTAAGCCCCAGATAAAACGGGCATACAGAGCGAGCCCCGCCAAAAGACGGGGCGGTCGTGCGCACAGCGACACCGCGCGACCGCGTCGCGTGGTGAAGAACGGTGATTCCTCTGCCGAACTGTTATGAACACCGGAGCCGACCGTGTCAAAGGCCACAGCCGGCTCCGCTTGCGCTACGGCAACTGCCGTACGGCACGTTTCACTTGACTGTCACCGCAGGCGGGCCATGAGCGCGTGCTCGACGAGCGTGATCAGCGCGCTCTTGGCGTCCGCGCGGTGGCGGGCGTCCGTGGTGATGATCGGCGCGTCCGGCCCGATCTGCAGCGCCTCCCGCACCTCGTCGGGGGTGTAGGGCTGCTGACCGTCGAACCCGTTGAGGGCGATGACGAAGGGCAGGCCGCTGTTCTCGAAGTAGTCGACGGCCGGGAAGCAGTCGGCGAGGCGGCGGGTGTCCACGAGGACCACCGCGCCGATCGCGCCGCGCACCAGGTCGTCCCACATGAACCAGAAGCGGTCCTGACCGGGTGTACCGAAGAGGTACAGGATCAGGTCCTGGTCCAGAGTGATGCGGCCGAAGTCCATGGCCACCGTGGTGGTGGTCTTGTCACCGGTGTGGGTGAGGTCGTCGATGCCGGCCGAAGCGGACGTCATGACGGCCTCTGTGCGCAGCGGGTTGATCTCCGAGACGGCGCCCACGAACGTGGTCTTGCCCACGCCGAAGCCGCCCGCCACCACGATCTTCGCGGAGGTGGTGGCCCGGCCCGCGTCAGAGCTTGCGAAGTCCACTGAGCACCCTTTCGAGCAGCGTCACGTCCGGAGCGCCGCCGTTGTTCTCGTCGCCACCCGGCTGGTGGATGGCGACCATGCCGGCCTCTGCGAGGTCGGCCACCAGGATCCGGGCCACGCCGAGCGGCATGGCCAGCAGCGCCGACACCTCCGCGACCGACTTGACCTCACGGCAGAGGTGGCAGATGCGCTGGTGTTCCGGGAGCAGTCCCATGAGCGCTGCCGGGTCGGCCGTGGTGCTGATCAGTGCCTCGATGGCGAGCTGATAGCGCGGCCGGGTCCGGCCACCGGTCATCGCGTACGGACGTACCAGCGGCTGGTCGCCCTCGTCCCCGTACGGCTCCGCGTACGGATCATGAGAGGCGGTGGGCGGGGTCATGAATCCTCCGGGCGGGACAGCAAGTCGGTCAGTCAAGCCGTCGGATGAGGCCGGTGGGGGGATTGTGGCGGCCGGACGGTGTTTTTGTGAGGTGGGTGGTGCCGGGGCCGGTCAGTGAAGCAGACTGCCTTGGAGTTCGGCGCGCAGGTCCGGGGTGAGTACCGCCCCTGCGCGGTCGACCAGCAGTGCCATCTCGTAGCCGACCAGGCCGATGTCGCACTCGGGGTGGGCCAGGACCGCGAGGGAAGACCCGTCCGAGACGGACATCAGGAAGAGGAACCCGCGCTCCATCTCCACGACCGTCTGCGCCACGTTGCCGCCCTCGAAGATCCGGGAGGCCCCGGCCGTCAGGGAGGTCAGGCCGGACGCGACGGCCGCGAGCTGGTCCGCGCGGTCACGCGGGAAGCCTTCGGACATGGCCAGCAGAAGGCCGTCGGCGGAGACCACCACCGTGTGCGACACCCCGGGGGTGTTGTCCACGAAGTTGGTGATCAACCAGTTCAGGTTCTGTGCCGCCTGGCTCATCGGACTCAACTAACGCTCCTGCTGGTGAGTGGGGCTCGGGAAGCTGCCGGTCTGGCCGCTGCCGGCCTGACGGCCCTGAGCGATGCCCCGACGGAGATTGGTCAGCCGGCCGCGTACCTCGTCGGGCGCACGCGAGACCTGCGGACCGCTTTGGTGCTGTTGCTGCTGAGCCGTGCCCGGGACGAGGTTGGCCCGGGGCACCCGGCGCGGCAGGCCTGAGGTGGTGACGCCGCCCGCCGCGGGCTGCCGTACGCGCTCCGCCTGCCGGACGAGTTCGTCGTTCGGCGAGGTGCGCCAGGAACCGGTTGCGGCGGAACGCTGCGGGGCGGACGCCTGCTGCTGCGGCGCCGCGGCCGGGGTGCTGTCCGGCTGACTCTGCTGACCGTGGAACCAGTTGGTCTCCAGCGTGTCGAACAGCGGGGTGCGGCCGTCGCCCGGACCGGTGGCCGGCGGCAGCGCCTCCGGCTCGCGGCGGACGGGAGGCTGCGGCTGCGGGGCCGGGGGACGCGGCGCGCCGAAGTCGGCGCGGCCCCCCGGCTGCGGCCGCTCGAACTGTCCGGTGCCGGCCGGGTTCTGGCGGTCGGGCAGCGCGTGCTGACCGGTGGAGCCGCCGTCGTAACCCTGCGGGGCCGCGAACTGGCCGGTGCTCTGCGGGTCCTGCTGCCCGGCCGCCGACGTGCCGAAGACGTCGGAGCGGACGAACTGGCCGGTGGCGCCCTGCTGACCGTACTGGCCGGTGCCGCCCTGCTGACCGCCGTACTGGCCGGTGGTGCCTTGCTGGCCGCCGTACTGGCCGGTGCCGCCCTGCTGGCCGTACTGGCCGGTGGCGCCTTGCTGGCCGTACTGGCCGGTGCCGCCTTGCTGGCCGCCGTACTGGCCGGTGGCGCCTTGCTGGCCGTACTGGCCGGTGGCGCCTTGCTGGCCGTACTGGCCGGTGCCGCCCTGCTGACCGTACTGGCCGGTGTCCTGCGGGCCGGACGGACGCTGGAACTGGCCGGTCTGCTGCGCGGCGTCGGCGCCGGGGCGCGCGAACTGGCCGGTGGAGCCGTTGCCCGCGAAGTCCGGGCGGGGGAACTCGCCGGTGGAGGCCGGACCCTGGGCGTCGATCCGCGGCATCTCCGCCGTCGCGCCCGGGCCCTGCCGGTCGTCCAGGCGCGGCAGGTGCGAGGTCTGCGCCGGGTCCTGCTCGTCGTGGCCGCGCGGGGCGTCCAGCGAGGCACGTGACATCGGGGCCTGGGCGTTGCCGCGCCAGTCCGCGGGACCGGACTGCGGGTTGCCGCCGGGCAGTTCGGCCCGGGCGCCGCCGCGCGGCGGAAGCTGGGGCTGACGGCCCTGGTCCTGGGCGCCCGCGCCACCGCGGGGCGCCGCCGGACCGCGGCCGCCGAACATGTCCTGCTGCGGGCCGCCCGCGGCCTGCTGGCCCGGTCCGGCGCCCGGCGTCTGACCGCCGAAGCCGGCCGCGCCGGCCCCGGCCGGAGCCGGCCGGCCCTGCTGCGGGCCGCCCGGACCCTGCGGGCCGCGCGCCTGGCCCGGCGCACCGGGACGGCCGCCCTGGCCCGTGCCGGGCAGCGCGGCCCGCGGGCCCTGGCCGGAGCCGACCTGGCCGCGCTGGCCCGGTCCGGCGCCGAGGCGTCCGGCGGACGGCGCACCGCCGAGGGCGCCGCCCTGGCCGCCGCCGTTGTTCCGGCGGGCGGCGGAGGCACCGGCCGCGGCCTGAGCGGCGGCCGGGCCGCCGGTCGCCGCGGGCGCGCCGGGCTTGCCCGGAGCGGGCTTCTTGCCGCCCTGGGCCACGTCCACGGGCAGCATGACCAGCGCGGTCGTGCCACCGGAGTCGGACGGGCGGAGCTGGATGCGGATGCCGTGGCGCTGCGACAGACGGCCGACCACGAACAGACCCATGCGGCGGGAGACCGACACGTCCACGGTGGGCGGCGAGGCGAGCCGCTCGTTGATCGCCGCGAGGTCCTCGGGGGAGAGGCCGATACCGGTGTCGTGGATCTCGATCAGGACGCGGCCGTCGGGCAGCGCGTGACCGGTGACCTTGACCTTGGTCTGCGGCGAGGAGAAGGAGGTGGCGTTCTCGAGCAGCTCGGCGAGGAGGTGCACGAGGTCGTTGACCACGCGGCCGGCGACCTCGGTGGTCGGCACGGCGGCCAGCTCGATGCGCTCGTACTGCTCCACCTCGGACGCGGCGGCGCGGAGCACGTCGACCAGCGGGACCGGGCGGGTCCACCGGCGGCCGGGCTCCTCACCCGCGAGGACGAGGAGGTTCTCACCGTTACGGCGCATGCGGGTGGCGAGGTGGTCGAGCTTGAACAGCGAGGAGAGCTGGTCCGGGTCGGCCTCGCGGGACTCCAGTTCGGAGATGAGCGAGAGCTGACGCTGGATCAGACCCTGGGAGCGGCGCGAGAGGTTGGTGAACATCGCGTTGACGTTGCCCCGCAGCAGGGCCTGCTCGGCGGCGAGGCGGACCGCCTCGCGGTGCACGTCGTCGAAGGCCGCGGCCACCTGGCCGATCTCGTCCCGGGAGTGCACACCGACCGACTCCACGGACGTGTCCACGTCCTGCGGGTCGGACTCGGAGAGCTGCTTGACCAGCTCGGGCAGCCGGTCCTGGGCGACCCTGGTGGCCGTGTCCTGCAGCCGGCGCAGCGAGCGGATCATGGACCGGGCCACGACGAAGGCGCCGACCAGCGAGACGCCGAGCACGATGAGGATCAGCGCACCGGAGAGGATCGCCTCCTGCTCGGAGGACGATTTCAGCTCGCGGGCCTTCTGCTCCATGTCCTCGAGCAGCGTGTGCTCGATGTTCTTCATCTGCTGGATCTTGGTCGAGCTGTCGTCGACCCAGTCGCGGTAGGAGCGCGCCGGCAGGTCGTTGAGGCCGCCGGGGGACTCCAGGACGCGCTTGGCGTACAGGTCCGCCGCCTGGATCGTCGGGTTGGTGTCCTCGATCGGCTTGAGCAGCTCGTCCGGGTTCTGGCTGCTGTAGATCTTGCGGAAGATCGCGATCTGCGACTTCTCGCTCTCGTTCGCAGACTTGCCGTAGAGCTGGTCGTTCTTGGACAGCTCGCCCTTGGAGGTGTTGCTGGAGGTCAGGGCCGCCGCGATGACGGCTCGCTGCACGGAGGCGTACTCCTTGGCGCTGGAGAAGGCCGCCAGGGCGCGGGTGCGCGAGATCATCTCCGGGTTGCTGGACGCCTCGGCCATGGACTGGGAGAGGTCGATCAGCTGGGTGATCAGCCGGTGGTACGCCTCGACCGTCTGCGTCGAGTTGTTCTTCGACTTGTAGGCGTCCTGGCGGATCTTGGCGAGGCCGTCGAGCTGGTTGGCGAGGCTGACCAGGGTGTCGCGGACGCCCTGGAGGTTGCCGTTCTTGCTCGCCTCGTCGATCTGCTCGGAGGAGTCGAGGAAGTTCTCCCGGGCCCGGTCGGTCTTGTCCTGGTAGCCCTTGACCGTGTAGTCGGTCGGCTTCAGCCCGTGCGCCAGCGGACCGGCGGACTGGTCGCGCTCGTCCTGGAGCGCCATGGCCAGCTCGGTCGCCTGCTTGGTCATGTCCGTCAGCAGCTTCATGTTGTCGAGCTGCTGGATGTCGTCCATCGAGTCGCTGATGCGCAGCGCGCCCAGCGAGGTCGCCGCGACGACGGGGAGCGCCAGCAGCGACACCAGGCGCGTGGAGATGCGCCAGTTGCGCAGGGCCACGCGCGAGCCGGGGCCGCTCGGGTTCCTGCCGGCCGGCTTCACGGGCGGAGCGGGGGCCTGGGCCTTCGCCTGACCGGCCGGGCCCGCCGAGGAGGGCGCGCCGGGTCGCCCGGAGCGCTCACCGCCGTCACCGGGCTGGGCCGCGCCCGGATTCTGGGCGTGCTGGGGGGAGGAACCGCGGTCGGTCCCGCCGTGCGCCTCCGGCTCCGCCGAAGCGCTGCCATCCCTCTTGAAACGTCCCTGCACTAGCGTCGCAACCTCTGGACCAGGCGCCCCTCCGCGCGAACGGAGGGACACGGTGTCGGCGTCTTGGAGAGCGCCCTGAATACGCCCCCCGGTGGTCTTGAGTGACCCGGCGCTGGTTCCCCCTATCTCGCCGCCACTCGGCGCTGCGTCGCGCCCCTTGCGCCGGCTCGATCCCGCGGCGGTCCGTGGAATTCCAGCACAGTGCCGGATCTCCAACAAGGGCCGTGAGCCGAGCTGTGACCTACGTGACGGAACGTGAGGCTCAGGCTACGACCCGTGTAAGTCGATCTCGTACAAAACGGGCGTACCACTGTCGCGCGCTGCTCGGTGCCCGGTGTCCCAGTCGCCATGATCGGGAGCGGAATGAGCGCTTCAAGGGGTCAATGTCCGTTTCTCCGGGAGGAGATGGGAGTCGGGAATGACCGGTTTGTCTATGAGGTGGTGAGCAAACTCACATGGAGAACTTGTGGAGTTCACGTCCGTGACGGGGAATCCGATGTTTAGCCTTGCGCTTTACAGGATGAGATGCCCTGTCAACCCACCAGCAGCCACAGGATGACAACGGTGAAGACGACGATGATGTTCCGCACGATAGCCAACCCGCGGCGCACGACGCTGGCGCACCTCGAGGACGCCGACGACCTGCAGACGCCGGAGCTGCCGGAGCACTCCATCGACCTCCCGGCCCAGACGGCCAACCCGCGGCGCACCGTCCTCATGGAGGTCCCGGTGGGCGCCGCCGCCCCGGCCGGCGAGTAGCCGGACCCGGCACCCGGCACACCGAGCGCGACCCGCCACACCGAGCGCGACCCGCCACACCGAGCGCGGCCCGGAGATCACATGATCTCCGGGCCGCGCTCGCTTTTCGGCGGGTTTCACTCCCCGGTCCCATTTCCCGCCCGCCGGATTCCCGGCCGTCCGTTCCGATGCGCCGGGCCGCCGTCCGCGACGGATTTCCCGGAGGCCGGTACGCGGCGGGCCCGGGCCCGTGTCCGGGGGGCGGTGCCCGCCCCGCCGGCCCGGTCGCGCGCCCTCGTGGGAGGGGCCGGGCCCCGGGCGGCGCGGCCCGCACGGACGCGGGCGTCCGGGGAATTCCCTGAGTAATGCACGAAAGTTCCGACCGCTTAATCCCGCGGAAATTCGGGATCACGAAGCCGTGATCCACCGGCTGTGAAAACCCGCCACGCCGTACTGCCCGAACACCGGGCGGCCCGACCGGTTAACCTGGGGCGTCAGTACGCCGGTTCTAGTTGAGGGGCGCAAGGATCCCGTGCGCATCGCCAGGTTCTCCATCGACGGGAACGTAGCCTTCGGCGCGGTCGAGGGCGACAAGGAGGACGAACTCGTCCTCGACATCATCAAGGGCATCCCGTTCACGGACCACGAGCTGTCCGGGACGAAGGTGCCGCTCAGCAAGGTCAGGCTGCTCCCTCCGGTGCTCCCCAACAAGGTCGTGGCGTTCGGCCGCAACTACGCCGAGCACGCCCGCGAGCTGGGCAACGCGGTGCCCGACGCCCCCTTCGCCTTCTTCAAGCCCTCCACCTCGGTGATCGGACCCGGGGACGAGATCCAGTACCCGTCCTTCTCGCAGGAACTGCACCACGAGGCCGAGCTGGCCGTCGTCATCGGGCGCATGTGCCGCGAGGTCCCGCGCGAGCGCGTCAAGGACGTGATCTTCGGCTACACCTGCGCCAACGACGTCACCGCCCGCGACGTGCAGAGGCGCGAGAAGCAGTGGGCGCGGGCCAAGGGCTTCGACTCCTCCTGCCCCCTCGGCCCCTGGGTGGAGACCGGCCTGGACCTGGAGCGCGCGGGCGACCTCACCGTCCAGCTCACCGTCAACGGCGAGCAGCGCCAGCTCGGCCGCACGAGCGAGATGATCCACCCCATCGAGGACCTGATCGTCAACATCACCGAGGCCATGACGCTGCTCCCCGGCGACGTCGTCCTCACCGGCACCCCCGCTGGGGTCGGCCCCCTGAACGTCGGCGACGAGGTCGCCGTCACCATCGAAGGCATCGGCACTCTCACCAACAAGGTTGTCAAGCGTGGCTAGCGCATCCGGCTCACCCGTACGCGTCCGTTTCTGCCCCTCGCCCACCGGTAACCCCCACGTGGGCCTGGTCCGCACCGCCCTGTTCAACTGGGCGTTCGCCCGGCACCACCAGGGCACCCTGGTCTTCCGCATCGAGGACACCGACGCGGCCCGCGACTCCGAGGAGTCCTACAACCAGCTCCTCGACGCGATGCGCTGGCTGGGCTTCGACTGGGACGAGGGCCCCGAGGTCGGCGGCCCGCACGCGCCGTACCGCCAGTCGCAGCGCATGGACCTCTACAAGGACGTCGCCGCGAAGCTCCTGGAGGCCGGCCACGCCTACCACTGCTACTGCTCCCAGGAGGAGCTGGACACCCGGCGCGAGGCCGCGCGCGCCGAGGGCAGGCCGTCCGGCTACGACGGCCACTGCCGCGACCTGAGCGAGGCCGAGGTGGAGGAGTACAAGGCCCAGGGCCGCTCCCCGATCGTCCGCTTCCGTATGCCCGACGAGCCGATCACCTTCACCGACCTGGTCCGCGGCGAGATCAGCTACCTCCCGGAGAACGTGCCGGACTACGGCATCGTGCGCGCCAACGGGGCCCCGCTGTACACGCTGGTGAACCCGGTCGACGACGCCCTGATGGACATCACCCACGTCCTGCGCGGCGAGGACCTGCTCTCCTCCACCCCGCGCCAGATCGCCCTGTACAAGGCGCTGACCGAGCTGGGCATCGCCAAGCGGACCCCGGCCTTCGGCCACCTGCCGTACGTCATGGGCGAAGGCAACAAGAAGCTCTCCAAGCGCGACCCGCAGGCCTCGCTCAACCTCTACCGCGAGCGCGGCTTCCTGCCCGAGGGCCTGCTCAACTACCTCTCCCTGCTGGGCTGGTCGCTCAGCGCGGACCAGGACATCTTCTCGATCGAGGAGATGGTCGCGGCCTTCGACATCGAGGACGTGAACCCCAATCCGGCGCGCTTCGACCTCAAGAAGTGCGAGGCGATCAACGCCGACCACATCCGGATGCTGGAGGTCAAGGACTTCACCGAGCGCTGCCGCCCGTGGCTGAAGCCCCCGGTCGCGCCCTGGGCGCCGGAGGACTTCGACGAGGCCAAGTGGCAGGCGATCGCCCCGCACGCGCAGACCCGTCTGAAGGTCCTGTCCGAGATCACCGACAACGTCGACTTCCTGTTCCTGCCCGAGCCGGTCTTCGACGAGGCGTCCTGGACGAAGGCGATGAAGGAGGGATCCGACGACCTCCTGCGCACGGCGCGCGAGAAGCTGGAGGCGGCCGACTGGACCTCGGCGGAGTCCCTGAAGGAGGCCGTCCTGGCCGCCGGCGAGGCGCACGGCCTCAAGCTCGGCAAGGCCCAGGCCCCGGTCCGCGTCGCAGTCACCGGCCGCACGGTCGGCCTGCCCCTCTTCGAGTCCCTGGAGGTCCTGGGCAAGGAGAGGACGCTGGCCCGCATCGACGCGGCACTGGCGAGGCTCGCGGCGTAACGAACGCCACACGCCGAGGGCGGCGCACGGGACACCCGGGCGCCGCCCTTCGCCGTGCCTCCCCCCGTCCGCGCACCGGACACGGCGGCCGTGCGCCGGTTACGGTCGGGTCATGAGCATTCGCGCCGTGGTCTGGGACGTGGACGACACCCTCTTCGACTACACCACCGCAGACCGCGAGGGCATGCGCGCCCATCTGGTGGCCGAGGGGCTCCTCGCCGGGTACGGGTCGCCGGACGAGGCGCTCGCGCGCTGGCGGGAGATCACCGACCGGCAGTGGGCCCGCTTCGCCGCCGGCGAGGTCGACTTCCTCACACAGCGGCGCGACCGGGCCCGCGTCTTCCTGGACCGGCCGGAGCTGACGGACGCCGAGGCCGACGACTGGTTCCAGCGGTACGTGCGGCACTACGAGGCGGCCTGGTCCCTGTTCCCGGACGTCCTGCCGGTGCTCGACGCCCTGGCCGCCAGCCACCGCCACGCGGTGCTGTCCAACTCCAGCCTGACCGTCCAGGACCGCAAGCTGCGCCTGCTCGGCGTCCGGGACCGCTTCGAGGCGCTGCTGTGCGCCGCCGAGCTGGGCGTCTCCAAGCCCCTGGCCGGCGCCTTCCTGGCCGCCTGCGACGCCCTGTCGCTCGCCCCGCACGAGGTCGCGTACGTCGGCGACCACCCGGAGATCGACGGCCGGGGTGCCGCGGAGGCCGGGCTGCTGTCGGTGTGGATCGACCGCGGCGGCGCCTACGCGACCGTGGACCCGCCCACCGGACCGCACCGGATCGCGTCCCTCTCCGAACTCCCCGGGCTCCTCGGCACGGATAGTCGTTTTGGAGCCCCGTCCACCTTCGGGTAATGTTCTTCCTGCGCCGCCGGAGAGCGGGCCGAAAGGCCGGGAACCGGAGGTGCGAACTAGAACGAGAACCCCTGAGGGGCTTGAGTTCCAGTGGCCTATGGTGTAATTGGCAGCACGACTGATTCTGGTTCAGTTAGTCTTGGTTCGAGTCCAGGTAGGCCAGCTCGCAGAGCTCATCTGCGCCGCGGATCACATCCGCAAGCCCCCGTTGTGTAGCGGCCTAGCACGCCGCCCTCTCAAGGCGGTAGCGCCGGTTCGAATCCGGTCGGGGGTACAGATCCTTCCCGCGAGGAGAGTTCGGGTAGCTCCCGCTCATCTCGATGCAGGATCGCTAGGGCCCCCGTTGTGTAGCGGCCTAGCACGCCGCCCTCTCAAGGCGGTAGCGCCGGTTCGAATCCGGTCGGGGGTACTGACTGGTCTAAACCATCATTGGTCTATGGTGTAATTGGCAGCACGACTGATTCTGGTTCAGTTAGTCTTGGTTCGAGTCCAGGTAGACCAGCTCGGACCTGCGGAAACGCAGTGTCCACGCCCCCGTTGTGTAGCGGCCTAGCACGCCGCCCTCTCAAGGCGGTAGCGCCGGTTCGAATCCGGTCGGGGGTACAAGGGAAGGCCCTCCGCTTCGGCGGGGGGCCTTGGCCGTTCCCGGCGCGGGTCACTCGAAGCCGTACCGCCGCGCCGTCTCCTCCTCCTGGGCCAGCCGGTGCAGCGCCCGCAGCACCGGCTCGTTGAGGACCGCCCCCAGCACCGCGAACTCGACCCGCTCCGCCCCCGCCGGGTGGGTCTCCATGTTGTCCAGGTCCAGGACGGCCGTCCGGTGCATCAACTCGGCGTACGGAGCGAGCTGTTCGGCCCCCCAGTCGTAGCCGATCCGGCGGAACGCGGCCACCGCGACCACCAGCGAGCGGTACGAGGGCGAGATGGTCGTGAGCTGCTTGGTGTTCTCCCAGCCGAGCCGGTCCAGGAGGGCGGCGACCTCGCCGTGCGCCGCCCGGACGTACTCGTCGTCCTCGTCCGGCTCCGGGAGCTGCGGCAGCGCCCACATCGCCGCGCCCAGGCGGATCGTGCGGCCGAGCGAGTCGTCGTCCACGTGCCCGAGCACCTCGCGCACCTTGGCCACCGGCACCCCGCCCACCTGGATCATCGCCCGCACCAGCCGCAGCCGGCGCAGGTGCTCCTCGTCGTACTCGGCCGTCCTGGGGTTGACCTGGCGGCCCGGCGGCAGCAGTCCCTCGCGCAGGTAGTACTTGATCGTCGCCCTGGACACACCGCTGCGCTCGCTGAGCTCCGCCAGCCGCATCTCTTGCGCCTCTCCTAGGGAAGTGCCACTATCCAAGCATCACCGGAAAGATAGTGCAGCTATCCAGTGAGGGGGACCGGCATGTTCGCGAAGCCCGTGCGGGGACACACGACCGCCGCGGTCGAAGGGGATGCGGTGGTGCTGCTCATAGGCATGAGGATCAACCACTTCCGGGCGGTGCACCAGTGGCTCCCGGTCGTGCTGTCGATGATCCGCATGCTGCGGGAGCTCGCGCGTGACCCTGACCGGGGACTGCTGGGGCACGTGCTGCTGACGGCCTCGCCGCGGACGTACTACGTCGTCCAGTACTGGGAGTCCAAGGACAAGCTGTACGCCTACGCCACCTCGCCGCAGATGTTCCACCACCGGGCCTGGGCGGCCGTCAACCGCAAGGACCGCCAGGGCAAGGCGCGCGGACACGTCGGGCTGTGGCACGAGACGTACGTCGCACCCGAGGGCTCGCACGAGTCCGTCTACTTCGACATGCCGGCCTTCGGCCTCGCGAGGGCGCACGGTCAGGTGCCGGTGGAGCGGCGCGGCCGCTACGCGGCGGACCGGTTCGCGCACCGTTCGCGGCCGGTGCCGGAGTCCGGGAAGACCGCCTGACCGGGAGGACCGGGAGGACCGGGAGGACCGGGGGGACCAGCAGGACCGGGACCGGGGGGACCGGGGAGGGCTCGCCGCGGCGTTGGGGCGGGCCCTTCCCGGTGTGTGGTTCCCGGGGCGCCCGGTCTCAGCCCGAGCGGCGCAGCGCCTCGGAGAGACGGGCCGCCGCGTCGATGACCGCCTGCGCGTGCATGCGGCCCGGGTGGCGGGACAGGCGCTCGATCGGGCCGGAGACGGACACCGCGGCCACCACGCGGTTGGAGGGGCCGCGCACGGGCGCGGAGACGGACGCCACGCCCGGCTCGCGCTCGCCGATGGACTGGGCCCAGCCGCGCCGCCGGACGCCCGACAGGGCGGTCGCCGTGAACCGGGCGCCCTGCAGGCCGCGGTGCAGCCGCTCCGGCTCCTCCCAGGCCATGAGGATCTGGGCGGAGGAGCCGGCCTTCATCGTCAGCGTGGAGCCGACCGGGACCGTGTCCCGCAGTCCGGACAGGCGTTCCGCCGCGGCCACGCAGATCCGCATGTCACCCTGGCGCCGGTAGAGCTGCGCGCTCTCGCCGGTGACATCGCGGAGGTGGGTGAGCACGGGGCCCGCCGTGGCCAGCAGGCGGTCCTCGCCGGCCGCCGCCGCCAGTTCCGCGAGGCGCGGGCCGAGGATGAACCGGCCCTGCATGTCGCGTGCCACCATGCGGTGGTGTTCCAGGGCCACGGCCAGGCGGTGGGCCGTGGGTCGTGCCAGTCCGGTGGCGCCGACCAGACCCGCGAGGGTGGCCGGACCGGACTCCAGAGCGCTCAGGACGAGGGCCGCCTTGTCCAGAACGCCGACGCCGCTACTGTTGTCCATGAAACGATACTCGCGTCTCACTCTGTGAAACGCAAGTTCAATTTTCCGTGGAAAGCGCCACCCTGGAATCAGACAGCGGCCCGAGCAGCACAGGGCCCGGCGGCGGACGCCCGAGGACACCGGGGCGCGGGCGCCGTCTCCCCAAGATCTCTAGTTGGGCCGGTGGACGCTCGCCGGCCGAAGGGAAAGCGATGGGTAGGACACTCGCGGAGAAGGTCTGGGACGACCACGTCGTCCGGCGCGCCGAGGGCGAGCCCGACCTCCTCTACATCGATCTGCACCTGCTGCACGAGGTGACCAGCCCGCAGGCCTTCGACGGGCTGCGCAAGAGCGGCCGCCAGGTGCGCCGTCTCGACCTCACCATCGCGACCGAGGACCACAACACCCCGACCCTCGACATCGACAAGCCCATCGCCGACCCCGTCTCCCGCGCCCAGCTGGAGACGCTGCGCAAGAACTGCGCCGAGTTCGGGGTGCGGCTGCACCCGCTGGGCGACGTCGAGCAGGGCGTCGTGCACGTCGTCGGCCCCCAGCTCGGCCTGACCCAGCCCGGCACCACCGTGGTATGCGGCGACTCCCACACCTCGACGCACGGCGCCTTCGGCGCGCTGGCGTTCGGCATCGGCACCTCCCAGGTGGAGCACGTGCTGGCCACCCAGACGCTGCCGATGGCCCGCCCCAGGACCATGGCCATCACCGTCGAGGGCGAGCTGCCCGACGGCGTCACCGCCAAGGACCTGATCCTGGCGATCATCGCGCGGATCGGCACCGGCGGCGGCCAGGGCTACGTCCTGGAGTACCGCGGCTCCGCCATCGAGAAGCTCTCGATGGAGGCCCGGATGACCATCTGCAACATGTCGATCGAGGCCGGTGCCCGCGCGGGCATGATCGCCCCGGACCAGACCACCTTCGACTACCTCGAGGGCCGTCCGCACGCTCCGGAGGGCGCCGACTGGGACGCCGCGGTCGAGTACTGGAAGACCCTGCGCACCGACGAGGACGCCGTCTTCGACGCCGAGGTCGTCATCGACGCCGCCGAACTGTCGCCGTTCGTCACCTGGGGCACCAACCCCGGCCAGGGCGCGCCGCTTTCGGCGTCCGTCCCCGACCCGGCTTCGTACGAAGACGCTTCGGAGCGGCTCGCCGCCGAAAAGGCCCTGGAGTACATGGGGTTGGAGGCCGGCCAGCCGCTGCGTTCCATCGGTGTGGACACCGTCTTCGTAGGCTCGTGCACCAACGGCCGCATCGAGGACCTGCGCGCCGCCGCCGAGCTGCTGCGCGGCCGCAAAGTCGCCGACGGCGTACGGATGCTGGTCGTCCCGGGCTCCGCGCGGGTCGGTCTGCAGGCCGTCTCCGAGGGCCTGGACGTGGTCTTCAAGGAGGCCGGCGCCGAGTGGCGGCACGCGGGCTGCTCGATGTGCCTCGGCATGAACCCCGACCAGCTCGCCCCGGGTGAGCGTTCCGCGTCCACCTCCAACCGCAACTTCGAGGGGCGGCAGGGCAAGGGCGGCCGCACCCACCTGGTGTCGCCGCAGGTCGCGGCGGCCACCGCGGTCCTGGGGCACCTGGCCTCGCCCGCCGACCTGACCGACGACCGCACGCCCGCTGGAGTCCGATAACCATGGAAGCCTTCACCACCCACACCGGCCGGGCCGTCCCGCTGCGCCGCGGCAACGTGGACACCGACCAGATCATCCCCGCGCACTGGCTCAAGAAGGTGACGCGGGACGGCTTCGAGGACGGGCTGTTCGAGGCCTGGCGCAAGGACGCGGAGTTCGTGCTCAACCGTCCCGAGCGCCAGGGCGCGACCGTCCTGGTCGCCGGTCCGGACTTCGGCACCGGCTCCTCCCGGGAGCACGCCGTCTGGGCGCTGCAGAACTACGGCTTCAAGACCGTGATCTCCTCCCGCTTCGCGGACATCTTCCGGGGCAACTCGCTGAAGAACGGCCTGCTCACGGTGGTGCTCGACCAGAAGGTCGTGGACCAGCTGTGGGAGCTGACCGAGGCGGACCCGCAGGTGGAGATCACCGTCGACCTCGAGGCCCGCGAGGTGCGCGCCCCGGGCGTCACCGCCCCCTTCGAGCTGGACGAGAACTCCCGCTGGCGGCTGCTGAACGGGCTGGACGACATCTCCATCACCCTGCAGAACGAGGCCGACATCGCCGCCTACGAGGTCGAGCGGCCCGCCTACAAGCCGCGCACCCTCCAGGTCTGACCCGAGGGCCCCGGCAGGTCGACTTTCGGCCACCCCAACACCCCGGCTGTACCCCCGATCGCCACGATCGGGGGTACAGCCATGTCTGCACCCGAACGGCCCCGCACGGGTGATCGCGGCGGCACAACTTCCCACGTTAGAGCGGTGTTTGGCCGGGTAGGCGCCCGTCGGGGACGAGGTCCGCGCGAGCGCCGACACGACTGTCCGGCGCGGCAGTTGCACCCTGCGCAGGCGACAACTCGCCCCAGATGGCACAATCTGTGCATGGACCACGACGGCCAACTCCAGCTCTATGCGGCAGTCGCGGGCCGGCTCAAGGAAGCGCACTCGAGGGTGCGCGCACTGCAAGTCCCGGAGGGCGTACGGATGGCGCTGACCCGGAAGCTGCTGGTCATTACGGCCGCGGCCAAGCACGATCTCGCCGGTGCGGCAAGGAGACTGGAGCGGTTCATCGCGGACCTCGACGAGGGACGGTTCCCCGAAGAGGACCACTGAGCGGTCCTGGGCAGCCGAGTTCGCTGCGGCACAAGGGTGATAAGCCCGTTTCGTGTTTGATTTGCGGTATATATCTGCCTAACGTGCGAAAAAGCTTGAACACTTTGGTTCTGGCGATGTCTCCGAAGGGGAAGACGTGAACAAGGCGCAGCTCGTAGAAGCGATTGCCGACAAGTTGGGTGGCCGCCAGCAGGCGGCCGACGCTGTCGATCATGTTCTGGACGCCATCGTCCGCGCGGTCGTCGCGGGCGAGCGGGTCTCGGTCACCGGCTTCGGGTCCTTCGAGAAGGTGGACCGCCCCGCCCGCTACGCTCGCAACCCCCAGACGGGCGAGCGGGTTCGCGTGAAGAAGACCTCCGTGCCGCGCTTCCGCGCCGGGCAGGGCTTCAAGGACCTGGTGAGCGGCTCGAAGAAGCTGCCGCGCGGCGGCGAGGTCTCGGTGAAGAAGGCGCCCAAGGGCAGCCTGTCGGGTGCGCCGCCCACCATCGCCAAGGCCGTGGGCAAGAAGGCCGCCACCAAGAAGACGACCGCGGCCGCGAAGAAGGCCGCCGCGAAGAAGGCGACGCCCGCCGCCAAGAAGACCACGGCCGCCGCCAAGAAGACGACCGCGAAGAAGACGACGGGCACCAAGGCGGCCGCCAAGAAGACCACCACGGCCAAGACCGCCGCCAAGACCACCGCCAAGAAGGCCCCGGCGAAGAAGGTCACCGCCAAGAAGGCCCCGGCCAAGAAGTCGACGGCTCGCAAGACCACCGCCAAGAAGGCCACCGCCCGCAAGGCGTCTTGAGATCACCAGGGCACTCACGCGCCGGGCCGGACTCCTCTCGGGAGTCCGGCCCGCGGCCTGTGCGCCGACTTGATCAACGCCCCTAGAACGTCTGCAGGGTCACCAGGGTGATCCGCCGGGCCGCGCCCTCGTGTTCCGTCTCGATCCGCACCCGCTGCCCGGGCCGCAGCAACCGCAGCCCGCCCGCGTCGAACGCCGCCGCGTCGAAGGGCACGGGGGTCCCGTCGTCGAGCAGCACCTGCCCGCTGCGGGTACCGGGGTCGTAGGTGTACGCGGTGGCCTGCATGACGGCCAGCGTAGTGCCTGCGCGGGCCCCCCGCCGGGCCGCGGGTACGCGCCGGACGCCGGCCCGCCACGGCTGATCGCGCCCTCACCGGCGCCGCTCCGGGACGCCGCTCAGGACTCCGGGATCAGCAGCCCCGCCGACACCGCCGCCGTGTACGGACCCACACCGAGTGCCAGCGCGGCCCGCAGGTCCTCACCCGTGTCCACGTCCTGCCGTACGGAGTTCACGTCCGGCGGCGCGAGTTCCGTCGCGCCGGACGCCCGGTGCCGGGCACGGGAATCGGTGCCGAACGCCGGCCGCAACGGCTGTCCGGGCGCCGCCCCCAGCAGAGTCGTGCCCACCGCGGCCGCGTCCGCGAGAAAGGCCCGCGGATACTCGGCCGCCGCGTCCAGCACCCGGGACAATTCATCGGGGCGCAGCGCCGGAAGATCCGCGTTCAGCGCCGCGACCGCGGCGGCCGGGCGCGATTCCCGTACGACGCAGGCGCCGTGGGCGAGCGCGGCGTTCAGCCCGCTGCCCGGAGCGTCCGGGACGATCCTGGCCCCCAGCGCCTCCAGCGCCCGGCCCGCCAGCGCGTCGTCCGTGACGACCACCACATCGGCGACCGAGGCGCAGGCCAGCGACGCGGCCACCGTGTCCTGCGCGAACGCGAGCGCGAGACCCGGGCGCACCCCGTCCGCGGCGGTGTCCGAAAGCCTGCTCTTGGCCCGCGCCAAAGGCTTCAGGGGGATGACCAAGCTCCACTGCACCGGCGTACCGCCCCTCTCTCGTCGCGCTCATTGTCTCCCGGCGCGTCCGGCCGGGCGGGTGCCGGTGGGGACGCGAGGCTCCCGGCGGAGCGGTGGCCGGGGACGGGCGGGCGTACGGTGTTCTCGACAGACCGGCGGCCGGGGGCGACACTTGTGCGGCTCCCGGCCGAGGTGCCGAGCTGACAGCCCTTAGAGGCCCTAGAGGAAGGTGTCCGCGTGCCCCGCCGCCAAATCGGGTTCTGGTACCGCTTCGCTGCGGTCCTCTGCAAACCGCCGCTGGTGGTTCTGATCAAGCGGGACTGGCGCGGAATGGAACACATTCCGGCCGAGGGCGGATTTATCACCGCGGTGAACCACAATTCACACGTGGACCCCTTCGCGTACGCGCACTATCAGTACAACACCGGACGGGTTCCGCGATTCCTGGCGAAGAGCGGCCTTTTCAAGAAGGGATTGGTCGGCGCCGCCATGCGCGGCACCGGGCAGATCCCCGTCTACCGCGAGAGCACGGACGCGCTCAGCGCGTTCCGGGCCGCGATCGACGCCGTGGAGCGCGGCGAGTGCGTCGCCTTCTACCCCGAGGGCACCCTCACCCGCGACCCCGACGGCTGGCCCATGACCGCCAAGACCGGCGCCGCCCGCGTGGCCCTGCAGACCAAGTGCCCGGTGATCCCGGTCGCCCAGTGGGGCTGCAACGAACTGCTGCCGCCCTACGCCAAGAAGCCCAACCTCCTGCCCCGCAAGACGCACCACGTACTCGCCGGCCCGCCGGTGGACCTCTCCCGCTTCTACGACCGGGAGGTGACCGCCGACGTGCTGAAGGAGGCGACGGAGGTCATCATGGCGGCCGTCACCCGCCAGCTCGAGGAGATCCGCGGCGAGAAGGCGCCCGAGACCCCATACGACCCGCGCCGCGAGCGGATCGAGCAGCGCCGCAGGACCGCCGAACAGGCCGCGCGGCAGGCGGCCGCCGCCGAGACGGCCGTCGCGGGCCCGCAGGTGGCCGGGGCCGGCCGGGAAGTCTCGCGGACCGGCACCGAGGAGGAGAGCGGCAAGTGAGCACGCCTGTCCGCGCCGCCGTCATGGGCGCCGGCTCGTGGGGCACCGCCTTCGGCATGGTCCTCGCCGACGCCGGCTGCGAGGTCACCCTGTGGGCCCGCCGCCCCGAGCCGGTCGAGGCGGTCAACTCCACCCGCACCAACCCCGACTACCTGCCCGGCGTCGAACTCCCGCGCAACCTCAGGGCCACCGACGACGCCGCCGAGGCGCTGCGCGACGCGGACTTCACCGTCCTCGCCGTGCCGTCCCAGACCCTGCGCGCCAACCTCGCCGAGTGGACCCCGCTGCTCGCGCCGGACACCGTGCTGGTCTCCCTGATGAAGGGCGTCGAGCTGGGCTCCACCATGCGGATGAGCGAGGTGATCGACGACGTCGCCAAGGTCGGCGCCGGCCGCATCGCCGTCGTCACCGGGCCCAACCTGGCCCGGGAGATCGCCGCCCGCATGCCGGCCGCGGCCGTCGTGGCCTGCACCGACGAGGCCGTCGCCCAGCGGCTCCAGACCGCCTGCCACACGCCGTACTTCCGGCCGTACACCAACACCGACGTGGTGGGCTGCGAACTCGGCGGCGCGGTCAAGAACGTCATCGGCCTGGCGGTCGGCATCGCCGACGGCATGGGCCTCGGCGACAACGCCAAGGGCTCGCTCATCACCCGCGGCCTCGCCGAGACCACCCGGCTCGGCATGGCGCTCGGCGCGGACCCGCTGACGTTCTCCGGACTGGCCGGTCTCGGCGACCTGGTGGCCACCTGCTCCTCACCGCTGTCCCGCAACCACACCTTCGGCACCAACCTCGGCAAGGGCATGACCCTGCAGGAGACCATCGCGGTCACCAGGCAGACCGCCGAGGGCGTCAAGTCGTGCGAGTCAGTTGCGGATCTGGCGCGCCGGCACGGGGTGGAGATGCCCATCACCGAGACGGTCGTGGACATCGTGCACGAGGGCAAGCCGCCGGTGGTCGCCCTCAAGGAACTGATGTCGCGCAGCGCCAAGCCCGAGCGGCGCTGACCCCCGGCCGGCGGGGGGCCGGCGGCCGTCCGCCCGGGGCGCGGCGGCCGTCCTCGCGGCGCCCGGCCGCCCTCCGCGCGACGCTGAGCGACCGTCCGTGCGACGCTGAGCGACCGCGCCGGAGCGGCCGCTGACTTGGGGGATACCACCGGGTACTCTCAACCCGATATGAGCACCGAGAACCTCCCCCAGAGCCCTGACCAGCCGTCCCGCAAGCCGCGCGTGGCCGTCGTGTTCGGCGGGCGCAGCTCCGAACACGGGATCTCCGTGGTCACCGCGGGCGCCGTCCTGAAGGCCATCGACCGGACGAAGTACGACGTCCTGCCGATCGGCATCACCGCGGACGGCCGTTGGGCCCTGACGGCCGACGAGCCGGACCGGATGGCCATCACCGACCGCCGCACCCCGAGCGTGGCGGAGCTGGCCGAGTCGGACGAGGGCGGCGTGGTGCTCCCCGTCGACCCCGCGAACCGCGAGGTCGTCTACAGCGAGCCCGGCTCGGTGCCCAAGGCGCTCGGCGAGGTCGACGTGGTCTTCCCGGTGCTGCACGGCCCGTACGGCGAGGACGGCACCCTGCAGGGTCTCCTGGAGCTGTCCGGGGTGCCGTACGTGGGCTCGGGCGTGCTCGCCTCGGCCGTCGGCCAGGACAAGGAGTACATGAAGCGGGTGTTCACCTCCTTCGGGCTCAAGGTCGGCCCGTACATGGTGATCCGCCCCCGCGATTGGGAGTCGAACGAGTCCGCGGCCCGCAAGCGGATCGTCGACTTCGCCGGCGAGCACGGCTGGCCGCTGTTCGTGAAGCCGGCGCGCGCGGGGTCCTCCATCGGCATCACCAAGGTCGACGACCTCTCGGGCCTGGACGAGGCCATCGCCGAGGCCCGGTCGCACGACCCGAAGATCCTCATCGAGGCCGCCGTGCGCGGCCGCGAGATCGAGTGCGGCGTCCTGGAGTTCGAGGACGGGCCGCGCGCCTCGGTGCCGGCCGAGATCCCGCCGCCGGACACGCACGCCTACTACGACTTCGAGGCCAAGTACATCGACTCCACGCCCGGCATCGTCCCGGCGCCGCTCACCGACGAGGAGACCGCCGAGGTGCGGCGGCTCGCGGTCGAGGCGTTCGAGGCGGCATCCTGCGAGGGCCTGGTCCGCGCCGACTTCTTCCTCGACGAGGACGGCGAGTTCGTGATCAACGAGATCAACACCATGCCCGGTTTCACGCCCATCTCGATGTACCCGCAGATGTGGCAGGCCACCGGGATCGGCTACCCGGAGCTGGTGGACCGGCTGGTGCAGGCGGCCCTGCGCCGCTCGACCGGACTGCGCTGACCCGGCGCGATCACCGCATGGAGGCGATCCCCTCGGGGATCGCCTTCTTCACGGCGTCCGCCAGATCCGTGAGCACCCCGGCGCCCTCGTCCTGTGCCGACATCCCCCCGGGCAGGCTCACCTGCACATAGGCGACGCGGTTCGCCGTGGTGAACCGCCAGGTGCCGTCGCCGCGCTTCTCCATCAGCCAGTCGACGCCGTTCACCCCGCCCGCGACGGCGTCCGGGTCGCCGCCCTGGGCCACCTCGGGGTCGACCATCTTCGGCGGCCGGACGACGCCGCAGCGCAGTATGATCGCCGGGCTTCCCCAGCCCGCCGTGTAGGCGGACCGGGGTTCGGGGTCGTGACGGCTCCGTCCGTCGAGCTTCCCGGGCAGCGCCCGGTGCAGGTCCCGGCAGACCTCCGCCGTCTTCGCGTCGGGGGTGGGAACCGCGACCGTGGCGCTGTCGTCTGCTGTGGAGCAGCCCGTGACCGCGATCAGCAGCGCGGGCGCGAGCAGGTGGGTCGGCCGGTGGCGGAAGAAGTTCACCGGCCAAGCGTAGACGGGGGCTACAGATGGACGACCGGGCAGGTCAGGGTGCGGGTGATGCCGTCCACTTGCTGGACCTTCGCGACCACCATGCGGCCGAGCTCGTCGACGGTGTCGGACTGTGCGCGCACGATGACATCGTACGGTCCCGTCACGTCCTCGGCCTGGATCACTCCAGGGATCTTGCCGATCGTCTCGGCGACGGTCGACGCCTTGCCGACCTCCGTCTGGATCAGGATGTACGCCTGTACCACGGAACCTCCAGAGCGGCCACGAGGATCATGTGGGGAAAAGGAACGCCACGGTATCGCGTCGCCGCTCCCCGCGGGGAGACCCGCGGGGACCGGGCTTGCGCGCCAGGGGTGCAGGCACGACAGAAGTTGACGGTCACCTCGACCGTATCGGGGAGACTGATGACGCGCGACCGGGCAGGCAGAGGCACAGAAGGGGCTTGAGGCGATGAAGGGCACAGTGGGTGAGTTGGGTGAGTTCGGGCTCATCCGGGAGCTGACCTCCCGTCTCACCACGACCCCGGTGGTCCGGGTCGGCCCCGGTGACGACGCCGCGGTGGTCGCCGCGCCCGACCGCAGGGTGGTGGCGAGCACCGACATCCTGCTGGAGGGGCGGCACTTCCGCCGGGACTGGTCCACGGCGTACGACGTCGGACGCAAGGCGGCGGCGCAGAACCTCGCGGACATCGCCGCGATGGGCGCCGTGCCCACCGCGCTGCTGCTCGGCCTGGTCGTCCCGGCCGAACTCCCGGTCACCTGGCCGACCGAGCTGATGGACGGCCTGCGCGACGAGTGCCAGGTCGCGGGCGCCGCCGTGGTGGGCGGGGACGTGGTGCGCGGGGACACGATCATGGTGTCCATCACCGCGCTCGGCGACCTGCGCAACCAGGAGCCGGTGACCCGCGCCGGCGCCCAGCCCGGCGACCTGGTGGCCGTGACGGGCTGGCTCGGCTGGTCCGCGGCCGGTTACGCGGTGCTCTCCCGCGGCTTCCGCTCGCCGCGCGCCTTCGTCGAGGCCCACCGCCGCCCCGAGCCGCCGTACCACGCGGGACCGGCCGCGGCCGGGCTCGGCGCCACGGCGATGTGCGACGTCAGCGACGGCCTGATCGCCGACCTCGGGCACATCGCCGAGGCCAGCAAGGTGCGCATCGACATCCGCTCCGGCGCGATCGACATCCCGACCCAGATGAACGACATCGGGCAGGCCGTCGGCGTCGACCCGCTCCAGTGGGTGCTGACCGGGGGAGAGGACCACGCGATCGTGGCCACGTTCCCGCCGGACGCCAAGCTTCCGGCCCGCTGGAAGGTGATCGGCGAGGTCCTCAACCCCTCGGCGCTGCCCCAGGTGACCGTCGACGGCGCCCCCTGGACCAGCAAGGGCGGCTGGGACCACTTCGGGGACATCGAGTCGTGATCCCCCGGGTGCTGACGGTCGCCGGGTCCGACTCCGGCGGCGGCGCGGGCGTGCAGGCCGACCTGAAGACGATGCTGGCCCTCGGCGTGCACGGGATGAGCGTGATCACGGCGGTCACCGCGCAGAACTCGCTCGGCGTGCAGGGCGCCTGGGAACTGCCGGTGGAGGCGGTGCGGGCCCAGTACCGCAGCGTGGTCGACGACATCGGCGTCCAGGCGGTGAAGACCGGGATGCTCGCCTCCGCCGAACTGGTCGAGGCGGTCGCCGAGTTGATCTCCGGCACGGACGCGCCGGCCGTGGTGGACCCGGTGGGTGTCTCCAAGCACGGCGATCCGCTGCTGGCCGCGTCCGCCCTGGACTCGGTCCGGGGCAGGCTGCTGCCGGTGGCGACCGTGGCCACGCCCAACCTGGACGAGGTGACGCAACTCACCGGGGTGCGGGTCGAGTCCGAGGGCGATCTGGGCCGGGCCGCGGCGGCCGTGCTGGAGTACGGACCGCGATGGGTGCTGATCAAGGGCGGGCACCTGCCCGGCGACGCCGTGGACCTGCTCACGGACGGCTCGCGGGAGCACTGGCTGCGCAGCCCGCGCCACGACAACCGGCACACGCACGGCACGGGCTGCACGCTCGCCTCGGCCGTCGCGTCGGAGCTGGCGAAGGGGCTGACGGTGCCGGAGGCGGTGAAGCGGGCCAAGGAGTACGTGACCGGGGCGATCGCCGCCGGTTTCGCACTGGGCGCGGGGATCGGGCCGGTCGACCACGGGTGGCGGTGCCGCCCACCGGAGTGATCCCGCGGGTACGGCAAAAAGCCGGCCCACCCGGAGGTGGACCGGCTCAGTGCAGCGAACCAGCAGTGGCCGCGCGCTCAGCTATGCGTCAGCGCGAGACCTTGCCGGCCTTGATGCACGAGGTGCAGGCGTTCACGCGCTTCGGCGTCCCGCCGACCACGGTACGCACACGCTGGATGTTCGGGTTCCAGCGGCGGGACGTACGGCGGTGCGAGTGCGAGATGTTGTTGCCGAAGCCCGGCCCCTTGCCGCAGACGTCGCAGTTGGCAGCCACGGGTCACTCCAAAGACTTCAGATGCACTTACGGTTGATCCCGGCATGCCGGGATCGAGATCCTAGGATCTGAGATCTTGAGTGGCGCTGCCAGGGGGAATGGCCCGATCAGGATCGGGCAACCGGAGCAGCATACAACGGCTGCGTCCGTACCGCGAAACTACCACGGCAGCTAGGGGCCCGCTCCCGGCCCTCCTCCGGAGGACACCGCTCCGGGGTCTACGCTGCGTCCACGTCCAAGCAGCTCAGGGAGGCGCAGGTGGCGCAGGTGCCGCAGACACTGGATGCTCTCGCGGTGCGCACCTGGTGCGGTCTGGCGCTGCGCGCGCTCGGGCGGGCGCGCGAGGAGATCGACGCGATCAACGTCTATCCCGTGGCCGACGGGGACACCGGGACCAATCTGTACCTGACCGTGGAATCGGCGGCCACCGCCGTGGAGGCCGTGTTCGCCGGGTACGGGACCGGCGCCGGGGAGCCGTCGCTCGCGGACGCCGCGCGCGCGATGGCCCACGGGGCGCTCATCGGGGCCCGCGGCAACTCCGGCACGATCCTCGCCCAGCTGCTGCGGGGCATGGCACAGGTGCTCGCCGGGGGAGAGGCGGGCGACGCGTCCCACTGCGACGGCGCCGGGCTGCGCCTGGCCCTGCGGCAGGCCGCCGACTCCGCCCACCGGGCCGTGGCCCATCCCGTCGAGGGCACCGTGCTCACCGTCGCCGCGGCCGCCGCGGACGCCGCCGAGACGGCGGAGGGCGACTGCGCTGCGGTCGCCCGGGCCGCCTACGAGGGCGCCGGCGCGGCCCTCGCGGCGACGCCCGGACAGCTCGCCGTGCTGCGGCGGGCCGGGGTGGTCGACGCGGGCGGCCGGGGGCTGGTGACGGTGCTCGGCGCCCTGGTGGAGGCGTGCACGGGAGAGGCGGCCGGCGAGATCCCGAGGGCACGGGAGGCCCTTCGCGAGACCGCGGCCGCCGTCGCCGAGGCGCACGCGCGCGTGGCGCCGTTCTCCGACGCCCAGACCTGCGCCGACGCCGCCGACGGCACCGACGACGGCCCCGCCTACGAGGTGATCTACCTGCTGGAGGCCGGTGACGAGGCCGTGGCCCGGCTGCGTGCGCGCCTCGACGCCCTCGGCGACTCCCTCGTCGTGGTCGGCGGCGACGGACTGTGGAACGTGCACGTCCACGTCGACGACGCCGGGGCCGCCGTGGAGGCGGGCGTCGAGGCGGGACGGCCGTACCGGATCCGCATCACCCACTTCGGGGCCGGCGATGTGCACACCGGGGGCGAGCGGCCGCCGCGCGAGCGCGCCCAGCGGGCCGTCGTCGCCGTCGTGCCCGGTGAGGGCCTGGCCGGGCTGTACGCCGAGGCCGGCGCGACCACCGTGCTCGCCCGCCCCGGGGAGCCGCCCGCCAGCGGGGAGCTGGTGCAGGCCGTACGGCGGGCCCACGCGCGCGAGGTGGTGCTGCTGCCCAACGACGCCGAACTGCGGCACACCGCCGCCGCTGCCGCCGAGCAGGCGCGCACCGAGGGCGTCCGGGTCGCCCTGATCCCGACCCGCTCGGCGGTCCAGGGCATCGCCGCGCTCGCCGTGCACGAGCCGGAGCGCCGGTTCGACGAGGACGTCGTCCAGATGACGTCGGCGGCGGGCGCCACCCGGTACGCCGAGGTCCTCGTCGCCGAGCGAGAGTCCTGGACGAGCGCCGGCATCTGCCAGGCCGGGGACGTGCTGGGCCTGATCGACGGCGACGTGGCGGTGATCGGGCCGGACCTCACCGCCACCGCCGAGACCCTCCTGGACCGGATGCTGCGGGCGGGCGGCGAACTGGTCACGCTCGTCGTCGGCGACGAGGCCCCCGAATCCGTCGCCGCCCACCTGGAGACCCACGTCCGCGAGACCTACCTGGCGGTGGACACGCTGGTCTACCGGGGCGGCCGTCAAGGAGCCCTGCTGCTCATCGGCGTGGAGTGACCCCGGCGGGTGTCCGGTGTTCTCGGATGTGCGGGCCGGTTCAGTTCTCCGGGGTGGTTTCGGAGAGGTCGTCGAGTAGTTCCCGGGCCTCGGTGCGGCGTGCGTGGGCGGTGCCGTCCGGGGTGTCGGTGTGCGGGTAGGCAGCCAGAACGCCGCGCGCGCGTGCCGCCGCCCCGGCCGGGCGGCCGAGGTCGGCCTCCAGCCGGCCCGCGGCGAGTTCGGCGCCGGTGCGATCGTGCAGGCCCTCAGCGCCGAGCGTGCCGAACAGCTCGGCCGCGTGCTCCATCCGGGCCAGCGCCGCCTCCCGGGTCTCCTCGGCGGCCACCTCGTCGTCGTCCCCGGCCGCGGAGCGGGCCAGCAGATCGCCGAACTGGAGGTGCGTGTTCGCCAGTTCCGCGGTGAACGCGTCCCGGGCCGCCGGCTCCGCCGCCTCCAGGGCGTGCTCGCACTCGCGCACCGCCTGCGCCATCAGCTCCCGCGCCCCGTCCGCCGGCCCGTCGCCGCGCAGCGCCAGCCAGGCGCGGGCACGCAGCGAACGCACCAGGAAGTGCCGGTTGCCCAGGGCGCGCCACAGCTCGCCCGCGCGCGCGTAGGCGCGGTCCGCGTCCTCGAGCAGCCCCGCGTTGCCCAGCGACTCGGCGGCCAGATGGGCGAGCGTGGCGTGGTCCTGCTGCTCGGGCCAGTGCCGGGCGATCTCGGCCGCCCGCAGCCGCCGTTCCGCCGCCTCCCGGTGCTCGCCCAGCTCGCCCAGGCAGTCCCCGAGCCACCACTGCGCCTGTACGACGGCCCCCTCGCCGTGCGTCTCGGCCGTCAGGTCGGGCAGCACCGACTCCAGCACCTCGGCGGCCTCCGCGAACCGCCCCCGGCGCAGCAGGAGACCGCCGAGCTGGTGCCGCGCCCACGCGCCCAGCGTGCCGCCCTCGCCCGCCTCGTCGGCCCAGTGCGCGGCCTCCAGCGCGTGCTCCGCCGCCTCCCCGGCCTCGCCCCGGCCGCCGATCACCTCGGCGAGCTGGAGGTGGAGCTGGGCCCGCCCGACCGGCTCCAGGTAGGGACCGCCGTGCTCCAGCGCCGACCGCAGCGCCCGCTCGGTCCCGGCCACGTCCCCGAGACCGTGGGCCAGCCCGGCCGCCTCGACCTCGTGTTCCACCGCGAACCAGGGCAGCCCGGCCGCCACGTACTCGGCGGCGGCCTGCCGGTGCCCCTCGGCGGCCCGCTCCGGGTCGCCGGTGAGCGCGGCCAGCCCGGCGAGCATGCCGCGCGCCTCGGCGGACCGGGCGGCCAGCCGTACGTCGCCGTCCGCGCGTCCCCCGACGAGCGCCAGCACCTCCCGTACGGCCCGTCCGGTCTCCGCGAGCGCCTCCTCGGGGTCACCGCCCCGGCCGCCGTCCTCGCCGTACTCGTCCAGCCGCCGCATGAGGATCCGCGCCCGGCTCATCAGCACCGCCGCCGTCTGCCGCAGGCCGGTCTCCCCGGCGGCGTACAGCGCGAGCACCTCGTCGCACAGCACGGCGACCGCCGTCACCGCCGCGTCCACCTCGCCCGCCAGCGCCCGCACGAACGCCCCGCGCGCGCGTGCCGCCAGCGCCTCGCCCGGGTCGCCCGCCCTCGCGTACAGCGCGGCGGCCCGCTCGAAGAGCGGGGCGCCCTCGGGGCCGCGCTCCATCGCCTCGTGGTCGGTGATCTCCGCCCGGGCGCGCGGGTCCAGCTCGACCCCCTCGGCGGCCCGCGCGACCGCCGCCCAGGCCTCCAGCGCGTTCGGCCGCAGCGTCTTCGACAGCAGCCGCGCCTCGGCGAGCAGACCGGCCAGGTCCCGCTCGCCGGATGCCGCGGCCCGCCCCGGCGCCTCGGACGCGGGCGGCGCGGCCGCCGGCGCCGGGTGCGGGCGCACCGTGCGCACGCCCAGCGGCAGCCGCTCCACCAGCGGCTCCTGGGCCATCCGCGCGCGCACCCGGTCGCCGACGTACGGCGTGCCGTTGCGCGCGTCGAACCGCGCGGCCAGCTCCAGGGCCTCGGCGCGCGCGTGGACGGCCAGTTCCCCCGCGGTCCAGGCACGCCCGGCCGGTCCGGGCACCCGCTGCCCGCCCAGGCCGAGTGCGGTCAGCCGGTCCATGAGCAGCGCCGTCACGGCCAGGAAGTCCAGCCGGCTGCGCGGCTGCCCGGTGTCCGTGAAGTACGCCGGCCGCTCGGCCAGCAGCTCCAGACCGCGCGCCTCGTTGCCGGTCAGCGCGCAGAACTCCACGTGGTCGGCGTAGGCGCCGCGCATGCTCTCCATGGGGCGCACCAGGCGGAAACCGCGCAGATGGCTGGCGCGGGCCTCGTCCGCCCGGCCGAGGCGCAGCAGCGGCGCCAGCGAGGACGCCAGCACCGTGTGCGGCTCGTGGGCGCAGCTGTACTCGCCCTCCAGCACCGGCCGCCACATCCGCAGCGCCTCCGCGTCCGCGCCGCACTCGACCTGCCAGGCGCCTTGCCCGTGCAGCTCGCAGGCGTGGCAGTCGGCCATCCGGTCCCGGTCCGCGGCCAGCCAGGCGGCGTACGCCCGCCCGGCCCGGCCGAGATCGCCGATGTGCGCGGCCACGCTGAACTCGGCCGCCCGCACGGCCCGTTCGGAGTGCCCGGCGAGCCGGTAGCGGTGCTCCATCTCGCCGAGCCACTTCTCGATCGAGGCCAGCGGCACGTGCGGCTGGTCCAGCATGCCCGCCGACATCCACTTGAAGACCCAGTGCAGCGAGTGCGTCTCGTACTCGTCGAAGTCCCCGGGCCGTTCGTCCCACATGCGCAGCAGCCGCGCGAACGGGACGAACATCTTGTCCTTCTCGGAGCTGTAGTTGTAGACCTTCAGCTGGTGCCCGAGCGCCTCGATCACGGCGAGCGGGATGTCCAGCCGCTCCGCCTCGGCGAGCAGCCGTTCCGCGCGCGCGTTGCGGGCCGGCCCCTCCGGCTGCCCGGAGTTCTCCGCCATCGCCCGGCGCAGCGCGTCGAAGTCCGTGATCTCACCCATCAGTGACCGTTCTCCCCGTGTGTGGCCCACTCCAGCAGGCCGATGAACGCCCGGTTCAGCAGCGCCGAGTCGGCCGGCCTGAGCGGACGCTGCGCCATCAGCAGCGCCTGCCCGTACAGCGACTCCGTGGCGGTGCCGATCAGCTCCGGGTCCCCGACCGAGGCGATCCGCCGGATCAGCGGGTTGAGGTGGTTGAGCACCAGCCGCGCGCGCGGTGCGCTGCCGCGCAGCGAGCCGAGGATCCCCGCCCACAGGTCGTCGGCCCGCTCCTCGGCCTCGGCCCTGGCCTGTTCGTGCCGGGCGGCCCGGTCGTCCAAGTGCAGCGCGGGCACCGACAGCGGGTGGAACGCGCGCAGGACGACGTCGCAGCCCAGCGGGTCGAGCTTCGCCCGCGCGGCCGCCAGGAATCCGGACAGCGCCAGCTCCTCCGCCGGGTCAACGGCGTCCAGGTGCGCGGTCACCGTGTCCGCGTCCAGTTCGGCGACCACCGTGCCTGGCCGCACCGACGGCAGCGCCTCCACCAGCTCGCTGTCGTACGTGTAGCCGCCGTTGACCACTCCGACGCCCTGCGCGGAGGCGATCGGCGCGACCTGCCGGTACTCCTCGACCGTACGGGTGAAGTGCACCACCGGGTGCCGCTGCGCGAACTCCTCCAGGGAGAGCTGCCCGTCGGTGGTCTCGAACGGCAGCCACGGCAGCATCGTGCGCAGCATCTCCCCGTCGTGCCGGGCCAGGGACTTCACCCCCAGGTGGTGCACGGCGAGGAACGCGGCCAGCCGCTCCGGATCGCCGGCCGCCAGCCCGGTCAGCCAGGACCTGATCCGCTCGCCCAGCGCCTCCCGCACCGCCGCCAGCGTCTCGTCCTCGTACAGCGCCTCACGCGAGGCCGTGGGCCGCAGGCTGTCGGTGTCCAGCACGCAGCGCACGAAGAACGCCCAGTCCGGCAGGAGCTGTTCGGCCCGCTCGGTGAGCAGCATGCCCTTCAGGTGCACCCGGTGGGTGGCCCGCTGCGCCGGGCTGACCGCCGACGGCAGCACGTACGCGACCCCCCGGATCCCGGCCACCGGCACGTCCAGGCCGATCGAGTCCAGGGGCGTGAACCCGAACAGCTCGTGGCAGTGCCGGGCCAGCGCCACCCGCCGTGCCGCGGGTGACGGGTACGGGCGGTCCCAGGGCGCCGGCAGGTCGGTGACCGCCTCCTCGCCCACCCGGACGTCGTACGGCAGCAGCGAGCCGAAGTCCCGGGCCAGGGCGCGGACCCGCTCCGGCGCCAGCCACTCGGCCGCGCCGGCCCGCGCCACCAGGTGCACGGTGGTGCCCGGCTCCGGCCGCTCCGCGTCGGGCAGCGTACGCACGGTGTACGAGCCGTCGTCGCGGGCCGTCCACTCCACCGGCGGCGCCCCGGGCGTCCGGGCGCTGCGGCTGACCACCCGGATCCGCTCGGCGACCACGAAGCAGGCCAGCAGACCGATGCCGAACTGCCCGAGGAAGTCGGACCGGGCCTCCCGCAGGCCGTCCGCCCGCTTGGAGCTGCGGCCGATGGTCGCCAGCAGGCTGTGCACGTCCGACTCGGTGAGCCCGACGCCGGTGTCCTCCACCCGCAGGGTCCCGTCCGCCGCGTGCAGCCGCACCCGCGCCGGGGCGCCGGGGTCCTCGGCCCGCCGGGCAGTGATGGCGTCCACCGCATTCTGCAGCAGCTCGCGCAGGTAGACCTTGGGACTGGAGTAGAGGTGATGGGAGAGCAGGTCGACCAGACCGCGCAGGTCGACCTGGAAGGTGTGAGGTGACTGGGGTGCCTGGGATGACTGTGAGGTCTGGGAGTCCATCGTCGCAGCGCCGGCGGGGGGAGCGTGCGTTCGGCGCGGGGTCGGGCGGTCCCGGGTGGGGCGGTGACCGCGGGGGATGGCCGGAGCGCGTCATCCTAGAGCCGGAACGGGCCACCTGACCAGCGGTTTCCCGAACCGGTAGGGCGCGCGCGCCCGGGACCGCCGGGCGGTCGCTACGGCTTTGTCGGTGCGGTGGTGTGCAATGGATCTCGTGCCCGCACTGGAAGAACCACTGAAGCAGTCACTGAAGTCAGTGCTCGGCCCCGCCACCGCGAAGGTGATGGCCGAGCACCTCGGCCTGACCTCCGTCGGCGACCTCCTGCACCACTACCCGCGCAGATACGAGGAGCGCGGCCGGCTCACCCCGCTCGCCGAACTCCCGATGGACGAGCACGTGACGGTGGTCGCCCAGGTCGCCGACGCCCGCCTGCACACCTTCGCCTCCTCCCGGGCCCCGCGCGGCAAGGGGCAGCGCCTCGAGGTCACGATCACCGACGGCAGCGGCCGGCTCCAGCTCGTCTTCTTCGGCAACGGCGTCCACAAGCCGCACAAGGATCTGCTGCCGGGCACGCGCGCGATGTTCGCCGGAAAGGTCTCCGTCTTCAACCGCCGCCTCCAGCTCGCCCACCCGGCCTACGAGCTCCTGCGCGGCGACAGCGAGGAGACCGTCGAGACCTGGGCCGGCGCCCTGATCCCGATCTACCCGGCCACCGCCAAACTGGAGTCCTGGAAGATCGGCAAGGCGGTCCAGACGGTGCTGCCGAGCGTCCGGGAAGCCGTGGACCCCCTGCCGGCCTCCCTCCAGGCGGGCCGGGGCCTGGTCAGCCTCCCCGAGGCCCTGCTCAAGATCCACCGCCCGCACACCCAGGCCGACATCGCCGACGCCCGGGCCCGCCTGAAGTGGGACGAGGCCTTCGTCCTCCAGGTCGCCCTGGCCCGGCGCCGCCACGCCGACGCCCAGCTCCCCGCCGTGGCCCGCAGACCGAAGCCCGACGGCCTCCTGACGGCCTTCGACGACCGGCTGCCGTTCACCCTCACCGAAGGGCAGCGCAAGGTCTCCGAGGAGATCTTCGCCGACCTCGCCACCGAGCACCCGATGCACCGTCTGCTGCAGGGAGAGGTCGGCTCCGGCAAGACGCTGGTCGCGCTGCGCGCCATGCTCGCCGTGGTCGACGCGGGCGGCCAGGCCGCGATGCTCGCGCCCACCGAGGTCCTCGCCCAGCAGCACCACCGCTCGGTGACGGAGATGATGGGCGAGCTGGCCGAGGGCGGCATGCTGGGCGGCGCCGAGCACGCCACCAAGGTGGTGCTGCTCACCGGCTCGATGGGCGCGGCCGCCCGCCGCCAGGCCCTGCTGGACCTGGTCACCGGCGAGGCCGGCCTGGTCATCGGCACGCACGCCCTGATCGAGGACAAGGTCCAGTTCCACGACCTGGGCCTGGTGGTCGTGGACGAACAGCACCGCTTCGGCGTGGAGCAGCGCGACGCCCTGCGCGGCAAGGGCAAGCAGCCGCCGCACCTGCTGGTCATGACGGCGACGCCCATCCCGCGCACGGTCGCCATGACCGTCTTCGGCGACCTGGAGACCTCCGTCCTCGACCAGCTCCCGGCCGGCCGCTCGCCGATCGCCAGCCATGTCGTCCCCGCAGCCGACAAGCCGCACTTCCTGGCCCGCGCCTGGGAGCGGGTCCGCGAGGAGGTGCAGAACGGCCACCAGGCCTACGTGGTCTGCCCCCGCATCGGCGACGAGGAGGACGACCCGGGCAAGGGCGCGAAGAAGTCCGCCGAGGACGAGGCCGAGAAGCGGCCGCCGCTCGCGGTGCTCGAGGTGGCCGACCAGCTCGCCCGCGGCCCGCTGCGGGGGCTGCGGGTCGAGGTCCTGCACGGGCGCATGCACCCGGACGACAAGGACGCCGTGATGCGCCGCTTCGCGGCCGGCGAGACGGACGTCCTGGTCGCCACCACGGTCATCGAGGTCGGCGTCAACGTCCCCAACGCCACCGCCATGGTGATCATGGACGCCGACCGCTTCGGGGTCTCCCAGCTCCACCAGCTCCGCGGCCGGGTGGGCCGCGGCTCCGCGCCCGGTCTGTGTCTGCTGGTCAGCGAGATGCCCGAGGCGAGCGCCGCCCGCCAGCGTCTGAACGCCGTCGCCTCCACCCTCGACGGCTTCGAGCTCTCCCGCATCGACCTCGAACAGCGCCGCGAGGGCGACGTCCTCGGCCAGGCCCAGTCCGGCGCCCGCACCAGCCTGCGCGTCCTCGCGGTCATCGAGGACGAGGAGCTGATCGCCGAGGCCAGACAGGAGGCGGCGGAGGTGGTGGCGGCCGACCCCGAGCTGGAGCACCTCCCCGGACTGCGGACCGCCCTGGACGCCCTGCTGGACGAGGAGCGGGAGCAGTACCTGGAGAAGGGCTGACCCGGCCCGCCCGCGGGGCCACCGGTCCGGACCGCGTGTGCGGTTACCGCCCCGCGGCCGCGACCGGCCACAATGAGCCGTAAAGCCGCCCACGGAGAAGGACCCCCAGATGACCCGCGTGATCGCCGGCCGGGCCGGCGGACGGCGCCTGTCAGTGCCACCCGGCACCGGAACCCGCCCCACCTCCGACCGCGCCCGCGAGGGTCTCTTCTCCACCTGGCAGTCCCTCCTCGGCGGCCCCCTGGACGGCGAACGGGTCCTCGATCTCTACGCCGGCTCCGGCGCCGTGGGCCTGGAGGCCCTCTCCCGGGGCGCGGGTCACGCCCTGCTGGTCGAGGCGGACGCCCGCGCGGCCCGGACCGTCCGGGACAACGTGCGCAGCCTGGGCCTGCCAGGCGCCGAGGTCAGAGCGGGCAAAGCGGAACAAGTGATCCGCTCGGCGCCCCCCGCCGCCCCCTACGACCTGGTCTTCCTCGATCCCCCGTACGCCGTCACGGACGACGATCTTCGGGAGATCCTGCTCACACTCCGCACGGAGGGGTGGCTCGCCGGCGAAGCCCTCGTCACCGTGGAGCGCAGCACCAGAGGCGGCGAATTCCACTGGCCGGACGGCTTCGAGGCGCTCCGGTCCCGTCGCTACGGCGAGGGAACGTTTTGGTACGGTCGCGCCGCCTCTACGTGCGAAGACGCACGATGACCGGACCGGAGAGCGAGGGATCACAAGTGCGCCGCGCCGTCTGTCCCGGGTCGTTCGACCCGATCACCAACGGACACCTCGACATCATTGCCCGCGCCTCGCGTCTTTACGACGAGGTCTACGTGGCGGTGATGATCAACCAGTCCAAGAAGGGCCTGTTCGAGATCGAGGAGCGGATCGAGCTGATCCGCGGGGTCACCGCCGAGTACGGCAACGTCCGGGTCGAGGCCTTCCACGGGCTGCTCGTCGACTTCTGCAAGCAGCGCGACATCCCCGCCATCGTCAAGGGCCTGCGCGCGGTCAGCGACTTCGACTACGAGCTGCAGATGGCCCAGATGAACAACGGCCTCACCGGGGTCGAAACGCTGTTCGTGCCCACCAACCCCACCTACAGCTTCCTCTCCTCCTCCCTGGTCAAGGAGGTGGCGGCCTGGGGCGGCGACGTCTCCCACCTGGTGCCGCCCGCCGTTCTCGAGGCCCTGAACGGGCGTCTGCGTAAGGGCTGATGGGACTACAGTCGTCCCGTCCGTCTCCAACACAGCTGTAGAGAGTGGCGAGCACAGGTGGACGTCCAGAAGAAGCTCGACGAGATCGTCGCCGCGGTCGCCGGCGCCCGGTCCATGCCGATGTCGGCCTCGTGCGTGGTCAACCGCGCCGAGCTGCTCGCGCTGCTCGAGGAGGTGCGCCAGGCGCTGCCCGGCTCGCTCGCGCAGGCCCAGGAGCTGATCGGCGACCGCGAGCAGATGGTCGAGCAGGCCCGCGCCGAGGCCGAGCGGATCATCGGCGACGCCCACGCCGAGCGCGGCTCGCTGATCTCCGGCACCGAGATCGTCCGCCGCTCCCAGGCAGAGGCGGACCGGATCCTCACCGAGGCCCGCGCGGAGGCCGAGGAGATCCGCGCCGAGGCCGACGACTACGTCGACTCCAAGCTCGCCAACTTCGAGGTCGTCCTCACCAAGACGCTGGGTTCGGTCGGCCGCGGCCGAGAGAAGCTGCTCGGCACCGGTCCCGGCCTTGACGAGAACGGCTACGAGGACGAGGACGCGCCCGAGCGCAGCCAGGACCCGCAGACCCTGCGGCACAACGCCGACGCGTACGTCGACGTCAAGCTCGGCGCCTTCGAGGCGGTGCTCGCCAAGACCCTGGAGGCCGTCGGCCGCGGCCGGCAGAAGCTGCACGGCCGGATCGCCACGGACGACCTCGGCGCCCTCGCCGACGACACCACGACGTTCCAGCACTCCAGCGACGCCGACTACCTGGCCGACCTCGCGGCCCTCGCCGACACCCCGGCCGAGCGCCCCGCGCCGGCCCAGCAGCCGCCGCTGCCCGCCCAGCCGCCGCAGCCGTCGTACGAGCCGCAGCCGGCCTACTCGCCCGCCTCCGGGTACGCCCCGGCGGCGGGCGCCCCCGCCCAGCAGCAGCCCGACTCCTACGGGAGCTTCCCGCAGCAGCCGGACTACGCGCAGCAGGACCAGTACGGCTACCAGCAGGCCGACCCCTACGCCTATCAGGGCGGCTACGACCCGCAGCAGGGCTCGTACGACCACCAGCAGGCCGCGTACGACCCGCAGCAGGGCCCGTACGACCCGCAGGGCGCCCAGCAGTCCCAGCAGACCCACCAGTCGCACGACCAGCAGGGCTACGCCCTCGACGAGACCAGCCTCTTCGACACCGGCATGATCAGCGCGGAGCAGCTGCGGGCGTACGAGCAGGGGCGCGGGCTGTAGCCCCCGAGCCCGGGTGCCGGGACCGGATTGGGCCGTGAGCGAAAGGTCCAGTATCCTGGCTCTTCGGTCGCGTGTACGTCCGCGATCGTCGCTGCCCCGAACCCCGACGGGCGGCGGCCCTCCGAGTTCGAAGATCGAAAGCAGGAATGGCTTCCAACGCCCGCCTAGACCACCGCAACCCCCTCGTGTTCGACACGCACGAGCTGGGTCGGCGTCCTGGCGCGCTGCAGCGCCTGACCCGTACGGTCGACGCCCCCAGGGACCTCGGTCTGCAGGGAGTCATCGGAGTGCCGGAAGGCGCCCCGGTGGAGCTCGAACTCCGGCTCGAGTCGGTCATGGAAGGGGTGCTCGTCACAGGCACCGCCCGTGCACAGGCCGAGGGGGAGTGCGTAAGGTGTCTGGAGCCGCTCGGGCTGGAGCTCGAAGCGGACTTCCAGGAACTGTTCTCGTACCCTGACGCCGACGACCGGGGCCGCGTGATCGCGGAACCGGGCGACGACGCCGAGGACGACGAGGACAGGTTCTACCTCGAGGACGGACTCTTCGACCTCGAACCTCTGCTGCGCGATGCGGTGGTGCTCGCACTGCCGATGCAGCCGGTGTGCCAGGAAGACTGCCCCGGCCTGTGCTCCGAGTGCGGAGCACGGCTCGCGGACGACCCGGACCACCACCACGACGCCGTCGACATCCGTTGGGCGGCTTTGCAGGGACTCGCCGGCACCATGCAGGACGGCGAGAAGGACGAGATGAGCGGCGCCGAAGCGGGCGTCGACGAGAAGCAGGAGAAGTAGCCGTGGCTGTTCCGAAGCGGAAGATGTCGCGCAGCAACACGCGCCACCGCCGGTCGCAGTGGAAGGCTGCGGTCCCCACCCTGGTTGCGTGCGAGCGCTGCCACGAGCCCAAGCAGCAGCACATCGCGTGCCCGTCTTGCGGCACCTACAACAAGCGCCAGGTCCTCGAAGTCTGAGCGGGCTGGTGAGAGGCACTGTGTCCAGTCCCAAGAAGGCGGCGGAAACCCAGGCCTCGTCCCACACGCTTCTGGAAGGGCGGCTCGGCTATCAGCTCGAGTCCGCCCTTCTGGTGCGTGCGCTGACCCACCGTTCCTACGCGTACGAGAACGGCGGTCTGCCGACGAACGAGCGGCTGGAGTTCCTCGGGGACTCCGTCCTCGGCCTCGTCGTCACGGACACGCTGTACCGCACCCACCCCGACCTGCCCGAGGGCCAGCTGGCCAAGCTGCGGGCCGCGGTGGTCAACTCGCGTGCGCTGGCGGAGGTGGGCCGCGGCCTCGACCTGGGCGCCTTCATCCGGCTCGGCCGGGGTGAAGAGGGCACGGGCGGCCGGGACAAGGCGTCCATCCTCGCCGACACCCTTGAAGCGGTGATCGGCGCGGTCTATCTCGACCAGGGCCTCGACGCGGCCTCCGAACTGGTGCACCGCCTGTTCGACCCGCTGATCGAGAAGTCCTCGAATCTCGGCGCCGGCCTGGACTGGAAGACCAGTCTCCAGGAGCTGACCGCGACCGAAGGACTCGGCGTTCCCGAGTACCTGGTCACGGAGACCGGCCCGGATCACGAGAAGACCTTCACTGCTGCCGCCCGCGTCGGAGGCGTCTCGTACGGCACCGGCACCGGCCGCAGCAAGAAGGAGGCGGAGCAGCAGGCCGCCGAGTCCGCCTGGCGGGCCATCCGGGCTGCCGCGGACGAGCGCGCCAAGGCGGCCGAGGAGGCCGTCCAGGACGACGACACGTCGTCCGCGCCCGCCTGACGAGAGCAACACCGAGCGCCCGCCCCGCCGTTCACGCCGGGGCGGGCGCTCGCCTTCATCCCACGTTCCCACGGGGGTCACGATGCCCGAGTTGCCCGAGGTCGAGGTCGTCCGGCGCGGCCTGGAGCGGTGGGTCGCCCACCGCACGGTCGCCGAGGTCGAGGTGCTGCACCCGCGTGCCGTGCGC
The DNA here is from genome assembly GCF_042793175.1 of Streptomyces sp. NPDC056580. Lineage (NCBI taxonomy): Bacteria > Bacillati > Actinomycetota > Actinomycetes > Kitasatosporales > Streptomycetaceae > Streptomyces > Streptomyces sp. NPDC056580. The sequence goes on from NZ_JBHTVE010000009.1 coordinate 272,122, forward strand.
CGGCACGTCGCGGGCGCCGACGACTTCGCGCACCGCCTGAAGGGCCACCACATCGGCACGCCCAGCCGGCGCGGCAAGTACCTGTGGCTGCCGCTGGAAGAGACGAACCAGTCCGTCCTCGCCCACCTCGGCATGAGCGGCCAGTTGCTGGTGCAGCCGCACGAGGCGGCGGACGAGAAGCACCTGCGCATCCGGGTCCGGTTCGCCGACTCCCTCGGCACCGAGCTGCGCTTCGTCGACCAGCGGACCTTCGGCGGGCTCTCGCTGCACGACAACACCCCGGCCGGCCTGCCCGACGTCATCGCGCACATCGCCCGCGACCCACTGGACCCGCTGTTCGACGACGAGGCCTTCCACCTGGCCCTGCGCCGCAAGCGCACCACGATCAAGCGGGCCCTGCTGGACCAGTCGCTGATCAGCGGGGTCGGCAACATCTACGCGGACGAGGCGCTCTGGCGCTCCCGCGTCCACTACGAGCGCCCCACGGCCGGCTTCACCCGGCCGCGCACCGCCGAACTCCTCGGCCACGTCCGGGACGTGATGAACGCGGCCCTCTCGGTGGGCGGCACCAGCTTCGACAGCCTGTACGTCAACGTCAACGGCGAGTCGGGCTACTTCGACCGGTCCCTGGACGCGTACGGCCGTGAGGGCCTGCCCTGCCGGAGGTGCGGCACGCCCATGCGGCGCCGCCCATGGATGAACCGGTCGAGCTACTTCTGCCCCAAGTGCCAGCGGGCGCCGCGCGGCCAGTAGCCGGCGGCTCCTTGTTGCCGCCGGGCGCCCCGGCCACGCAGGCCGGCGGGGGCCGCGGCCGGTGCTATCGCGGCTGTCGCGCGTCGTAGGCCGTGCGGGCGGCGAGCACGTCGTCCATCGAGCCCTCCACCAGGTGGATGAGGGCGAGCAGCCGCTCCGCCACCTGGTGGCCGAGCGGGGTCAGTTCGTAGTCCACGCGCGGCGGGTTGGTCGGCTGGGCCTCCCGGTGCACCAGACCGTCGCGCTCCAGCGCGTGCAGCGTCTGGGACAGCATCTTCTCGCTCACCCCGTCGACGCGGCGGCGCAGCTCGTTGAAGCGCAGCGAGCCCTCGTGCAGCGCGCCGAGCGTCAGCCCGCCCCAGCGGCCCGTGACGTGCTCGAGCGTGCCGCGTGAGGGGCACGCCTTGGCGAACACGTTGAACGCGAGGTCGTCCTCGATGACGGGCTGCCGGTCGTTGCTCATACCACAAGCGTACGCGAGCGCAGCGCTCACCACCAGGTTGCACTAACTAAAGGTTAGTGCTTTCCTTTCGTCATTGTCAGTGAGCTGCCCGTTCGAGCACCTTCCAGGAGTCCCCATGACCACGCCCGTCGTCTCCATCGCCTACCACTCCGGCTATGGCCACACCGCCGTGCTCGCCGAAGCAGTCCGGGCCGGTGCCCTGGAGGCCGGCGCCGAGGTGCACATGGTCAAGGTCGACGAGATCACCGACGAGCAGTGGCGGACGCTGGACCGCTCCGACGCGATCGTCTTCGGCTCGCCCACCTACATGGGCACCGCGTCCGGCGCCTTCCACGTCTTCGCCGAGGCCTCCTCCAGGCGCTGGTCCGGCCAGGACTGGCAGGACAAGCTGGCGGCCGGCTTCACCAACTCCGGCTCCAAGAGCGGCGACAAGCTGCACACGCTGCAGTTCTTCCAGATCCTCGCCGGGCAGCACGGCATGCACTGGGTCAACCTGGGCCTGCTCCCCGGCTGGAACAGCAGCGAGGGCTCCGAGCACGACCTCAACCGCCTGGGCGTCTTCGCGGGCGCGGCCGCCCAGACCAACGTGGACGAGGGCCCGGACGCCGTGCACAAGGCGGACATCGCCACCGCGGAACACCTGGGCCGCCGGGTCACCGAAACGGCCCGCGTCCTGACCCGCGGCCGCACGGCGGCCTGACCCCCGGGCGGCCGCCGGGGCCGAGCCGCCCCACCCTGCGACCGTACGATCGACCAACGCTGCGACCCGCGACTGTATCCGTCAGCGCCTGACGCGCCGGCCGAGAAGCAGTACTCCTGTGCCGACGGTGAGGAAGGCGGCGCTGCCGCCGAGCGCGATGGCCCGCCGGCCGGTGCCGGTGTACGCCAGCTGCGGGTCGGAGCCGCCCGCAGCCGCGGTGGCGCCCTGGAGGATCAGGTCGGCCACGGCGTCAGGGCGGGCGATGAGGGACACATGGCAGGAGTCGATCTCCTGCGTGTGGGAGTGGGCCCGTTCGGCCTCGAAGCGCTCCTGCTGGGGGCTGATGGTCCTGTCCTGCCGTCCTATCAGGGCCCAGGATGGGATCTCCTTCCAGGCCGCGACCTTGGCCGTCTCGGAGAAAGCGGTCGTGGCCACCGGGCGCTGGGTGACACCGATCAGGTTCGCCTGGCTCTCGGGCAGGCAGTTGGCGAAGACCGAGTGGACCTTGTCCCGCTTGAGGTACAGGTCGGTGCCGCTGGCGTCGGCCGTCCGAAACGGCAGGGAGTTCGTGGCGGTGCCCAGGACGCTGGGGAAGCGGGCGGACAGCGACATGCCGCTCTCACCGACGTCGGGCATCTGCGCGTTGATGTAGATCAGGGATTTGACCTGGGGATTTCCCGCCGCGGCCGTACTGATGACGGCACCGCCGTAGGAGTGACCTGCCAGTACGATCGGGCCCTTGATCGTCTTCAGGACCGAGGCGATGTACGCGGAATCGCTGTACAGGCCGCGCAGCGGGTTGGCCGGGGCCATCACGGTGTAACCGCGGCGCTCCAGCCGCTCGATCACCCCGTTCCAACTGGAGGCGTCCGCGAAGGCGCCGTGGATCAGGACGACGGTCGGCTTGGCGGCGTTCGCACCGCCGGTCGCCACCACCGGGGCCGTGCTCAGCGCGCACAGGGCGGTGACCGCGCAACCTGCCGTCGCCACGCGCAGCGTTCTGCTTCGGAGCAGTGAGCCGCGTATCGCAGGTACTGTCATGTCGACCTCGCTCTTGATAGGGGCCTACAGAACCCCACCATTCACGCGGTCGACCGAACGGGCCTGGCAATGGCATCCGAACGGGTGAGTTCGGCGCGGCATCCCCGCCGCTCATCGGCTGGACGCGGGGGGCATCAAGGCTCTCAGCGAGTCCCTGGGCCACCATGACCCCGGCTTCACGCTGCGGACGTACACGCACCCGATGCCGTCGAGCGGGACCCGGACCCGGGCCGCCGTGGATCGCGTCTTCGCGGACGAGGAACCCACGGCTGACGGTCAGGACACGGCCCAGGAGGATGCTCAGCCGTCTGACCCGCGGTCATCTCAATAGCCGAAGTCCTGCGTCCACCAAGGGCCGCCCGGGCCCAGGTGCACGCCGACCCCGAGGGTCTTGAAGTCGCAGTTCAGTATGTTGGCGCGGTGGCCCGGGCTGTTCATCCAGGCTTCCATCACGGCCGCCGCGTCCGCCTGGCCGCGGGCTATGTTCTCACCGCCGAGATCGGTTATGCCCGCCTTCGCGGCCCGGTCCCAGGGGCTGGCGCCGTCCGGGTCGGTGTGGTCGAAGAAGCCCCGCGCGGCCATGTCGTCGCTGAAGGCCTCGGCCAGTGCGGTCAGCGAGGAGTCCGCCGACAGCGCGCTGCACCCGACCTTCGCCCGCTCCTCGTTGACCAGCTTGAGCACCTCGGCCTCGACGGCGGCCTGCGCCGACACGGTCACCGGCGCGGACGTCTGCTTCGGGGCCGTGGACGCCGTGCGCGACGGGGTGCTCGTGCGCTCCGGGGCCTCGGCGGTGGGCGAGGGCTTCTTCGACGGTGCCTTCGTCGGGGTGGAGGAGGCCGAGGGGGACTTCGACGCGGACGCGGAGGCGGACGGGGACGGGGACGGCGAGGCCGGGCGGCCGGTGCCGCGGCCGGGTGCCGTGCCGTCGCCGCGGCTCTCCGCGCTGCCGGAGTCGCCGCCCTGCTCGGACGCCGTGTTGCCGGGGGAGGCCGCGGCCTGCACCCGGTCGCCGCCGGTGGTGTTCGTGCCGCCGCCGAGCCGGTAGTTCTCCAGGCCGGGTACCACGCCGGTGGCCACCGCCACGGTGCCGAGGGCGACGGCGGCGGAGACGCCGAGCAGCCCGGTGCGCACGGGGGTGGCCGCCTTCTTCCTGCGGCGGTGGCCGTGGGACGGACCGCCGGCCGGGGAGAAGCCGTCGTCGCCGGGCGCCCGCGCGGGCTCGTCGTCCACCGAGTACAGGTAGGCGGTGGTCTCGGCGTAGGCCTCGGGCTGCAGGTACGGCGCGATGCCCCGGGGCGCGTGGCCGCCCGGGGCGGACTCCCACTGGTTCTCACCGCTCGCGGCCCAGTGGTGCGTCTGTGTGATCCCGGTGGTCCGGCCGGTGGCGGCGCGGCCGGCGGCGGAGCGTCGGTGGCGTCCCATGCCCTTGCCCTCTTCCTCGTCTCGCGGTCGACCCGGCGCCACGGTGGTGAGCGACTCCGAATGGTCAACTCCACCCACTCGAAAGAGTGAGTTTCAGATGAGATTCATTGGGTCGGGACGGTACCGCATGCCACTGGGGCGGGATGTGTCCCGAGCGACATCGGCCGGTTAGGTTGCACCCATGAGCGAGGATGTTCGACTGGTCGCCTGGGTGCGGGGGCACGTCCAAGGTGTGGGTTTCCGCTGGTTCACGCGGGCCAGGGCGCTGGAGATCGGCGGCCTGAGTGGTTTTGCTCTCAATCTGGGCGACGGCCGCGTCCAGGTGGTCGCCGAGGGGGGCCGGACGGGGTGCGAGAGTCTGCTGGACTGGCTCCAGGACGGCGACACGCCCGGACGCGTCGACGGTGTCACCGAGATCTGGGACACACCCCGCGGCGGCTACGACGGCTTCGCCATCCGGTGAACCGATTCTGTGCAGCCCTCCGGGTAACCGCCCGGTGACCTGCCCCTGGCACATGCCCACAGCAGAAAGGGGCTGGTGGTTGCCAAGAAGGGCGCCGCATGGCAGGCTCCGCAGGTACAGCTGATCGTCACGCCCCGAGGGCCCCGCAGGAGACGCAGCGCCGCCGTCCGGCGGCCGGGCGCACCGGGTTCGCCCGCCAATACGGGGCGTGATCGTGTTGACCGTCAAACTTTTTGGTGAGACGCTGAAAGCCCCGCGCACCTTAGCTGTTTGGCATGTAGGAACGCAGAGCAAAACTCGAGTGTGTCAAGCACCGCGGGTGCGAATCCCTCACGACCCACACCGCATCGGTCGGTCACTCATTGTGGAGGACCATCCATCATGGCAAAGGCGCTTCTCGGTTACGTCGGCGGCTCCGACCCTCGACTCCTCGCCGAGATGCGACGGCTTCAGCAGCGCGTACAGGACCTGGAGTCCGAGCTCGTACGGATCCAGGCGGAGAACGACGCGCTGGCGGCCGCCGCGTCTCAGGGCAGGATCATGGAGAGCATCGACGCACACCAGGCGGAGCCTGCGCTCACCTGATCGCTGCATCGCTCCACGACAGCATTCGCAGCGGTTGGGGTGCCCGTATCAACCGCACCAGTTGTCGGCGACCGCGACCCGGCCGCCAGAGCTGCAAGGGACGCTTCGGCGTCCCTTCTTTCTTTCCCCTGCGTCTTTCCCCCGTGCATCCTTTCACCGTCTTCAACGTCTGGTGTGCCCGGCGTGTTCAATGGCGAAACCGTGCGGTTGCGAGTGTCCGTGGAGTGAGATAGCGGCGGCGGGTAGAGTCCGGCGGCGTGCACCTCAAGGCCCTGACCCTCCGCGGGTTCAAGTCGTTCGCCTCCGCGACCACACTCCGGTTCGAGCCGGGCATCACGTGTGTCGTCGGTCCGAACGGCTCGGGCAAGTCCAACGTCGTGGACGCGCTCAGCTGGGTCATGGGCGAGCAGGGCGCCAAGTCGCTGCGCGGCGGCAAGATGGAGGACGTCATCTTCGCCGGCACCACCGGCCGTCCGCCGCTGGGCCGCGCCGAGGTGTCCCTGACCATCGACAACTCCGACGGCGCCCTGCCCATCGAGTACGCCGAGGTCACCATCACGCGGATCATGTTCCGCAACGGCGGCAGCGAGTACCAGATCAACGGCGACACCTGCCGTCTGCTGGACATCCAGGACCTGCTCTCCGACTCCGGCATCGGCCGCGAGATGCACGTCATCGTCGGCCAGGGCCAGCTCGACTCCGTCCTGCACGCGGACCCGACCGGACGCAGGGCGTTCATCGAGGAGGCCGCCGGGGTCCTGAAGCACCGCAAGCGCAAGGAGAAGGCGCTGCGCAAGCTCGACGCGATGCAGGCCAACCTCGCCCGCGTGCAGGACCTCACCGACGAACTGCGCCGCCAGCTCAAGCCGCTCGGCCGGCAGGCCGCGGTGGCCCGCCGGGCCGCCGTCATCCAGGCCGACCTCCGCGACGCCCGGCTGCGCCTCCTCGCCGACGACCTCGTACGCCTGCGCCAGGCGCTGAAGTCCGAGATCGCCGACGAGGCGGCCCTGAAGGAGCGCAAGGAGACCGCCGAGCGGGAGCTGCGGAAGGCGCTCCAGCGGGAGGCCCAGCTGGAGGACGAGGTGCGGCAGCTCGCCCCGCGTCTCCAGCGCGCCCAGCAGACCTGGTACGAACTGTCCCAGCTCGCCGAGCGGGTCCGCGGCACCGTCTCGCTGGCCGACGCCCGCGTGAAGAGCGCCACCTCCGCGCCCCCCGATGAGCGGCGCGGCCGCGACCCCGAGGACATGGAGCGCGAGGCCGCCCGGGTCCGCGAGCAGGAGGCCGAGCTGGAAGCGGCCCTGGAGGCCGCCCAGCGGGCCCTGGACGACACCGTCGCCCACCGCGCCGAACTGGAGCGCGAACTCGGCGTGGAGGAACGCCGGCTGAAGGACGTCGCCCGTGCCATCGCCGACCGCCGCGAGGGCCTGGCCCGCCTTTCCGGGCAGGTCAACGCGGCCCGCTCGCGCGCCGCCTCGGCCCAGGCCGAGATCGACCGGCTGGCCGCCGGCCGCGACGAGGCGCAGGAGCGCGCGGTCCGGGCCCAGGAGGAGTACGAGGCGCTGAAGGCGGAGGTCGACGGCCTCGACGCCGACGACGCCGACCTCGCCGAACGCCACGAGACGGCGAAGCGGGAGCTCGCCGGGGCCGAGTCCGCGCTGGCCGCGGCCCGCGAGGCGGCCACCGCGGCGGAACGCCGGCGCGCCGCCACTCAGGCCCGGCACGACGCGCTGGCGCTGGGCCTGAGGCGCAAGGACGGCACCGGCATACTCCTGGGCGCCCGGGACCGCGTCGCGGGAGTCCTGGGCCCGGCGGCCGAACTGCTCACGGTGGCCCCCGGCCACGAGACGGCGCTGGCCGCGGCCTTCGGCGCGGCGGCCGACGCCATCGCCGTGACGTCCCCGGCCTCGGCGGCCGAGGCGATCCGCCTCCTCCGCAAACAGGACGGGGGACGGGCCGCCCTGCTCCTGACGGACACCCGGCAGGACGCCACCGGCGACGCCGCACCCGACCCCGGCGTTCCCGGCGACGCGGCCGGCCACCCGGCCGGCACGAGGGGCGCGCCCGGCCCTGCCGCGCCTCTCGCCGGCGCCCCGGCGGCACCGCAGACTCCCGCGACGGTCGCCGCCGAAAGCGGGAGCGGGCCGTACGCCGGCGGGACGAGCGGGCCGTACGCCGGCGAGACCCGGACGCCGGCCGGCATGGACGATCGCGCCGGCGCGGCCGGTGAAGGGCGCCCAGTCGCCGCGCCCTACGCCGCCGACCTGGTGCGGGGCCCCGTCGGGCTCATGCCCGCCGTGCGGCGGCTGCTGCGCGGGATCGTGGTCGTGGGCACCCTGGAGGACGCCGAGGAACTGGTCGACGCGCACCCCGGGCTGACCGCCGTCACCGCCGAGGGCGACCTGCTCGGCGCGCACTTCGCGCACGGCGGTTCGGCCGGCGCGCCCAGCCTGCTGGAGGTGCAGGCCTCGGTGGACGAGGCGGCGGCCGAGTTGGAGGAGCTGGCCGTCCGCTGCGAGGAGCTGACCGGGGCCCAGCACGAAGCGGCCGAGCGGCGCACCGCGGCCGCCGCGCTCGTGGAGGAGCTGGGGGAGCGGCGCCGGGCCGCGGACCGGGAGAAGTCGGCCGTCGCCCAGCAGCTCGGGCGGCTCGCGGGGCAGGCGCGGGGCGCGGCGGGGGAGGCCGAGCGGTCGGCCGCGGCCGCCGCACGCGCCCAGGATGCGCTGGACAAGGCCGTGCTGGAGGCCGAGGAGCTGGCCGAACGGCTGGCCGTCGCCGAGGAGCTGCCGGTGGAGGAGGAACCGGACAGCTCGGTGCGGGACCGGCTCGCCGCCGATGGCGCCAACGCGCGGCAGACCGAGATGGAGGCCCGCCTCCAGGTCCGTACGCACGAGGAAAGGGTCAGGGGCCTCGCGGGCCGCGCGGACTCGCTGGACCGGGCCGCGCGCGCCGAGCGCGAGGCACGCGCGCGTGCCGAGCAGCGGCGGGCCCGGCTGAGGCACGAGGCCGCCGTGGCGGAGGCCGTCGCCTCCGGCGCCCGGCAACTGCTCGCGCACGTCGAGGTGTCCCTCGGGCGGGCGGAGGAGGAACGGGCCGCCGCCGAGGCCGCGAAGGCCCGCCGGGAGCAGGAGCTGACCGCGGCCCGCAACACCGGCCGCGAACTGAAGTCCGAACTCGACAAGCTGACGGACTCGGTGCACCGGGGCGAGGTGCTGGGCGCCGAGAAGCGGCTGCGGATCGAGCAGCTGGAGACCAAGGCGCTGGAGGAACTGGGCGTCGAGCCGACGGGGCTGGTCGCGGAGTACGGCCCGCACCTGCTCGTGCCGCCCTCGCCCCCTGCCGCCGGCGAGGAGCTGCCCGAGGACCCGGAGCACCCCCGCAACCGGCCACGGCCGTTCGCGCGGGCCGAGCAGGAGAAGCGGCTCAAGGCCGCCGAGCGCGCCTACCAGCAGCTCGGCAAGGTCAACCCGCTGGCGCTGGAGGAGTTCGCGGCGCTGGAGGAGCGGCACAAGTTCCTCAGCGAGCAGCTCGAGGACCTGAAGAAGACCCGCGCCGACCTCCTTCAGGTGGTGAAGGAGGTGGACGAGCGCGTCGAGCAGGTCTTCACCGAGGCCTACCGGGACACCGCCCGGGAGTTCGAGGGTGTGTTCAGCCGGCTCTTCCCCGGTGGCGAGGGGCGTCTGGTGCTGACCGACCCCGACAACATGCTCACCACCGGTGTGGACGTGGAGGCGCGTCCGCCGGGCAAGAAGGTCAAGCGGCTGTCCCTGCTGTCGGGCGGCGAGCGCTCGCTGACCGCCGTGGCGCTGCTGGTGTCGATCTTCAAGGCCCGGCCCAGCCCGTTCTACGTCATGGACGAGGTCGAGGCCGCCCTGGACGACACCAACCTCCAGCGGCTCATCCGGATCATGCAGGAGCTGCAGGAGAGTTCGCAGCTCATCGTGATCACGCACCAGAAGCGCACCATGGAGGTCGCCGACGCGCTCTACGGCGTCTCCATGCAGGGCGACGGCGTGTCGAAGGTCATCTCACAGCGTCTCCGCTGAGTTCACAGCCAAGACCACCCACCCCGTGTTCATTTTTTGAACACGGAATCTTGTGCTGCGTCTTCAAGCTCACAGTAGTCGAGGTCTTGACTTCGAAACTTGAAGGCATAGTCTCTGCAACGTTGCTTTTACCTTCAGCTCTAAGTGGTGTGAACGCGGCACCACGGGATACCTGTAAGGGCTCACCCCCACGCGGCAGCGTTGCCGCGGCCCGAGGAGTTATTCGTGACCAGCACTGAGCAGGCACCTCAGCCAGGAGCCAGAACGGCTCACCCCGATCATCTCGGGCACGTCATATTCATCGCGGCGGCGGCCGCCATGGGCGGCTTCCTGTTCGGCTACGACAGCTCCGTGATCAACGGCGCCGTCGAGGCCATCCGGGACCGCTACGACATCGGCTCCGCGGCCCTGGCACAGGTCATCGCCGTCGCCCTGATCGGCTGCGCCATCGGCGCCGCGACGGCCGGCCGGATCGCGGACCGCATCGGCCGCATCCGCTGCATGCAGATCGCCGCCGTGCTGTTCACGATCAGCGCCGTCGGTTCCGCGCTGCCCTTCGCGCTGTGGGACCTGGCCTTCTGGCGCGTCGTCGGCGGCTTCGCCATCGGCATGGCCTCCGTCATCGGCCCGGCCTACATCGCCGAGGTCGCACCGCCCGCCTACCGCGGCCGGCTCGGCTCCTTCCAGCAGGCCGCGATCGTGGTCGGCATCGCCATCTCCCAGCTCGTCAACTGGGGTCTGCTCAACGCCGCCGGCGGCAACCAGCGCGGACAGCTGATGGGCCTGGAGGCCTGGCAGGTCATGCTCGGCGTGATGGTCGTCCCGGCCGCCCTCTACGGCCTGCTCTCCTTCGCGATCCCCGAGTCCCCCCGCTTCCTGCTCTCCGTCGGCAAGCGTGCCCGCGCCCGCGAGATCCTCGCCGAGGTCGAGGGCAAGGGCGTGGACCTGGACGCCCGCGTCGCCGAGATCGAGCACGCGATGAAGAGCGAGCACAGGTCCACCTTCAAGGACCTGCTCGGCGGCGGCTTCTTCTTCAAGCCGATCGTCTGGGTCGGCATCGGCCTGTCGGTGTTCCAGCAGTTCGTCGGCATCAACGTCGCGTTCTACTACTCCTCGACGCTGTGGCAGTCGGTCGGCGTCGACCCGACGGACTCGTTCTTCTACTCCTTCACGACGTCGATCATCAACATCGTCGGCACCGTGATCGCGATGATCTTCGTGGACCGCATCGGCCGCAAGCCGCTCGCCCTCATCGGCTCCGTCGGCATGGCCGTCGGCCTGGCGCTGGAGGCCTGGGCGTTCTCGTACCACCTCGTCGACGGCAAGCTGCCCGCGGCCCAGGGCTGGATCGCCCTGATCGCCGCCCACGTCTTCGTGCTCTTCTTCGCCCTGTCCTGGGGCGTGGTCGTCTGGGTCATGCTCGGCGAGATGTTCCCGAACCGGCTCCGCGCCGCCGCGCTCGGCGTGGCCGCCGCCGCCCAGTGGATCGCCAACTGGGCGATCACCGCGAGCTTCCCGTCGCTGGCCGACTGGAACCTGTCCGGCACGTACGTGATCTACACGGTCTTCGCCGCGCTCTCCATCCCGTTCGTCCTGAAGTTCGTCAAGGAGACGAAGGGCAAGGCGCTGGAGGAGATGGGGTAACCGCCCCGCCCGGACCCGAGGAGAAGGGCCAAGTCCCCGCTGCCCCTCTCCTCGAACCCCTGCCGCCCCCGCTCGGTCACTGCCCGAGCGGGGGCGGCTCCGCTTGCGGAGCGGACCGGCCCTACCCGCCGGAGTCAGCCCCGCAGGGCCGGCACCACCCGCTCGGCGAACAGCCGCAGGCTCCGCCAGCCCTCCGCCGGCGGCATCCCGCCCACCAGCGGGTGCAGGACCAGGCTCTCCAGGCGCAGCCCCACGCACTGCTCGGGGGTCAGGACCCGGTAGACGCCCTCCGCGCGCAGCTCGGCCACGGTCGTCGCCGCCGACCGCACCGCCGAGCCGGTCCCGTCCGGCTGCCAGGAGGCGTACGTCCGCGCCTCGTGCAGGAAGTGCCGGCCGTACTCCGCCCAGACCCGCTCCGGGTCCTCGGCGACGTGCAGCAGCGGGCTCTCGGCGGCGGGCATCAGGACCCGGCCCTCGGTGCCGTGCTCCGCGAGCCGCTCCTCGTAGTAGGCCGCCAGCTCCGGCAGGTGCGCACTGGGGAGGAAGGGCAGGCCGAGCCGGGCGGCCCGGCGGGCGGCGGCCCGGGAGGAACCGCCGACCAGCAGCGGCGGATGGGGTTCGGTGCACGGGCGGGGGGTGAGCCGTACCGTGCGGCCGCGGTACCCGAACTCCTCGCCGGTCCACGCCTTCAGCAGGGTCTCCAGCAGCTCGTCCTGCAGCCGGCCGCGCCGCCGCCAGTCCACGCCGAACAGGGCGTACTCCTCGCGCCGGTAGCCGATGCCGGCCACCGTCACCAGCCGGCCGCCGCTCAGCAGGTCCAGCACGGCGATCTCCTCGGCCAGCCGCAGCGGATCGTGCAGCGGGCCGATCGCCGCCGCCACCGTCACCACGATCCGGCGGGTCGCCCCGAGCAGCGCGCCCGCGAGGGCGAACGGCGACGGCAGCCAGTTGTCGTCCGCGCCGTGGTGCTCCTCGGTCTGCAGGGTGGTGACGCCGTGCTCGTCGGCGTACGCGGCCATCTCCAGCGCGGCCCGGTAGCGCGCCGAGAGGGAGGCGGGGGTGGCGCCGGGCTCGGCCAGGTTGAACCGTACGACCGTGACGGACATGGCTGCGTCCCCCTTCACCGGGTTGGTGTGCAGGGGGACGCTAGCTGACGGTGTGTCAGTTCACCGGGGACCCGGCCCGGCCGGGCGAGCCGCGGTCAGACGCCGGCGGCCGCGGGCTGCTCGGCGGCCTCCGCGGCTCCGGCGTCCGTCCCGCCGGCCTCCGCGGGCCCGGCGTCCGTCCCGGCGGCCTCCGCCGGGCGCGCCACCGCCGGCTTGGGCAGGGCCGTGTACAGCAGCCCGGAGATCACGATCGTGGCGACCCAGCCGAGGCCGTACTCGCCGATGACGTTGTTCTTCGCCAGCGGGCCGGTGAACCAGTCCGAGGTGGTGAACAGCAGGCCCGCGACGAGGCCGACCGCCCAGGACGCCACCGCGGCGGGGGAGAAGCCGCCCCGGTACCAGTAGGCGCTGGTGCGCGTGGTGTCGGCCATGGCCCGGCCGTCGTACTCCGTGCGCCGCAGCATGTCCGCGCCGAACACGCCGACCCAGGCCGAGAAGGCGACCGCCAGCAGGGAGAGGAAGGCGATGAACGAGCCCATGAAGCTGGTCGCCGCGAGCATCAGCACGCCGCCGAAGACCAGGGAGATCACGGCGTTGACCGAGACCGCCCAGTGCCGCGGCACCCGGAAGCCCAGGGTCTGCGCGGTGAAGCCGGCCGAGTACATCGACATGGAGTTGATCAGCAGCATGCCGATCAGCGCGATGAGCAGGTACGGCACCGCTATCCACGTCGGCAGGATCTCGCCGAGGAAGGACACCGGGTCGGCCGCCGAGGCCAGGTCGGGAGTCGACACCGCCATGACCGCGCCCATCAGCACCATCGGCAGCACGACGATCCCGGCGCCGCCCACCGCCGTGCCCACGATCGCCCTCGACGAAGCGGTGCGCGGCAGGTAGCGGGTGAAGTCCGGCGCGGAGGGGATCCAGCTCACCCCGCCCGCCGCGATCATGCCGACGCCGGTGATCACGGCGGCCGTGGAGCCGGCCCCGTGGTCCATGACCTTCGACCAGTCCGTGTTCACGGCGAGGTAGCCGAGGACCAGCACGGAGAAGACGCCGAACACATAGGTCGCGTACTTGTTGCACTTCTGCACGGCGTTGATGCCGAGGCCGGAGATGGCGAAGGTCGCGACCACGAAGGCCAGCAGCATCACCATGTCCAGCACGCTGTTCGCCCTGATGCCGAACACGATGTCGAGGATGGTGAGCACGGCGTAGGCGCCGGTCACCGCGTTGATGGTCTCCCAGCCCCAGCGCGCGACCCAGATCAGCGAACCGGGCAGCAGGTTGCCGCGCTGGCCGAACACCGCGCGCGACAGCGCCATGCCCGGGGCGCCGCCCCGCTTGCCGGCGATGCCGATCAGGCCGACCAGCCCGTAGGCGACGACCGGCGCGGCGGCCGCGACGACGAGGGCCTGCCAGATGTTCAGGCCGTACGCCACCACCAGGCTCGCGCCCATGGTGAGCAGCAGCACGCTGATGTTGGCGCCGACCCAGGTCGGGAACAGCTCGCGGGTCCTCGCGGTCCGCTCGTGGTCGGGTACCTGCTCGATGCCACGGGTCTCGAGAGCGCCTTCGGCCTCGGCTGTCTTGCTCATGGAAGAGAGTGCCTCGGGGGTGGGGGAGGGGGACGTCGGGGACTCTACGCGCGCAGACGGAGCCAATACCATCGTACTTTGATCCGACTCCTGCCTTCCGGTGGCTTTTGTCTCGCGGAGGAAGCCACGAACCCGGCGGCGGCGCACCCATGGCCGATACTGGACCAGTTATGGAAACCATCATCCTTGCTGTAGTCATCGCCGTGGTCGTGCTCGGCGCGCTCGGCGGGCTCGTCGTCGGCAGCCGGCGCCACAAGCCGCTGCCCCCGCCACCGCCCAGGACGCCCGACATCACCGCGCCCCCGGCCGAGCCGCACGTCGGCGAAGAGGCCGAGACGCCGCGCGACGAACCGCGCCGGACGATCGAGGAGGTGGATCTTCCCGGCGGCCCCACCCCGGTCGTCGTCGAGGAGCCGCCCACCGTCGAGGCTCCCGAGATCGAGATCCCGGAGCCCACCGCGGGGCGGCTGGTCCGCCTGCGCACCCGTCTCTCCCGCTCGCAGAACGCCCTGGGCAAGGGCCTGCTCACGCTGCTGTCCCGCGAGCACCTCGACGAGGACACCTGGGAGGAGATCGAGGACACCCTGCTCACCGCCGACGTCGGCGTGCAGCCCACCCAGGAGCTGGTCGAGCGGCTGCGCGAGCGGGTCAGGGTGCTCGGCACCCGTACCCCGCAGGAGCTGCGCAGCCTGCTGCGCGACGAACTGCTCAAGCTGGTCGGCACCGAGGCCGACCGCGCGGTGCGCACCGAGCCCGAGGGCCGCAAGCCCGGCATCGTGATGGTCGTCGGGGTCAACGGCACCGGCAAGACCACCACCACCGGCAAGCTCGCCCGGGTGCTCGTGGCCGACGGCCGCACCGTGGTGCTGGGCGCCGCCGACACCTTCCGGGCCGCCGCCGCCGACCAGCTCCAGACCTGGGGCGAGCGCGTCGGCGCCTACACCGTGCGCGGCCCCGAGGCCGGCGACCCCGCCTCCGTCGCGTTCGACGCGGTCAAGGAAGGCAAGGAGATGGGGGTCGACGTGGTCCTCATCGACACCGCCGGCCGGCTGCACACCAAGACCGGCCTCATGGACGAGCTGGGCAAGGTCAAGCGCGTGGTCGAGAAGCACGCGCCGCTGGACGAGGTGCTGCTCGTCCTGGACGCCACCACCGGTCAGAACGGCCTGGTCCAGGCCCGGGTCTTCGCCGAGGTCGTGGACATCACCGGCATCGTGCTGACCAAGCTCGACGGCACCGCCAAGGGCGGCATCGTGGTCGCGGTCCAGCGCGAGCTGGGCGTGCCGGTCAAGCTCATCGGTCTCGGCGAGGGCGCGGACGACCTGGCGCCGTTCGAGCCGGAGGCGTTCGTGGATGCGCTCATCGGTGACTGACGACGGGGTGTGCTCACCCGCCGGACCGAAGAAGCGCCCGCCCCCAGCACAGTGGGGGCGGGCGCTTCGCCCTTTTCCGGCCCGCCGCCCGTAGCCGCCGGTGCGGCCGCGGGGGAGCGCTCACGGGCAGGGCCCGTAGGCGGGGAGGCCGCTCAGGCCCGTGCCCGTGACCGGTGGGCCACGTATGCCAGCGTGCCCAGCAGCAGCCGGGCGGCCGGCAGCCGGGACGCCGAGTCCAGCGCGGGCGGGCGCAGCCAGCGCACCGGGCCGAGGCCGCCCCGGTCGGAGGGCGGCGCGGTGACGTGCGCTCCCGCGCCGAGGCCGCGCAGGTCCAGCGTGGACGGGTCGTCCCAGCCCAGGCGGTAGAGCAGCCGCGGCAGATCGGCCGCGGCGCCGGGGGCGACGAAGAAGTGGGCGCGTCCGTCGGGCGTCGCGGTGACCGGGCCGAGCGGCAGGCCCATCCGCTCCAGCCGGACCAGGGCGCGGCGTCCCGCGGCCTCGGCCACCTCGATGACGTCGAACGCGCGGCCGACGGGAAGCATCACGGCGGCGCCCGGGAAGTCCGCCCAGGCCCTGCTCACCTCGCCGAGCGTGGCGCCGGCCGGCACCGGCGGCGCGAAGTCCAGCGGATGCGCGCCCGGGGCAGGGCAGCCGGTGTGCCCGCAGGAGCAGGCACCCGCCGCGGCCCGGGCGCCCGGCACCACGTCCCAGCCCCACAGCCCGGTGAACTCGGCGACGGCGGTGCAGTCCGACGAACGGCCGCGCCGGCGCGTGCCGGAGCGGATCTCGCGAATGCCGCCGATCGTGAAGCCCATGCCCCCTCCAACGGGTCCGGCGCACCGGTGGTTACGGCGCGGAACGAGACGGAAGCGGATCGTGACGTTACGGCTGCGGCTCCACTCGCTCCGGGAAGCGGGGGCGGCGCGTCGAAGCGTCGTGGGTGGCGCGGGGAAGGTTGTGCGCCCCCGCGTGCATCACCCCACCGGCGTCCTGTCGTCCTATGTCAAGTGAATCGCGCCGAGCCGACCGTGAGTTCATTCGAAGGGGTGGCGAATGGTGGCGTTTCCAGGTTCGCCATGGCTGAACGGGTGATCGTGGGATTACTGTGAGTGTGCGAGACGTGGGGGCACATGCTCTCGCGGGTATGCCGGAGGCAAGCCGCCGGTTCGTTCGAAGGGTGAGAACCGGCGGACGGGAGGCTCTATTTACCGGCATTCTGATAGGGCTTGGCGCACTCGGCGGACAAGTGGTCTCAGGGATGGGGGCGTGCCAGTGGGCGGCAACGGCGGAAGCGGGACGAACGCTGACAAGCGCCCCAACGAGCTGCTCGATTCCTGGTTCGTGCGCAGCGGCTGGTCCAAGGGCGAGCTGGCCCGCCAGGTGAACCGCCGGGCCCGCCAGCTGGGTGCCAACCACATCTCCACGGACACCTCGCGGGTGCGCCGCTGGCTGGACGGCGAGAACCCTCGCGAGCCGATCCCGCGAATCCTGTCCGAGCTCTTCTCCGAGCGCTTCGGCTGTGTCGTCTCCATCGAGGACCTGGGCCTGCGCGCCGTCCGCCAGTCACCCTCCGCGTCCGGCGTCGACCTGCCCTGGACGGGTCCGCAGGCGGTGGCCCTGCTCAGCGAGTTCTCACGCAGCGACCTGATGCTGGCGCGGCGCGGGTTCCTCGGGACGTCGCTGGCCCTGGCCGCGGGCCCGTCCCTAGTCGAGCCCCTCCAGCGCTGGCTCGTCCCGGCCCCCTCCTCGCCCCTGCAGCCGGAGCCGGAGACCGCCCTCGACTCCCGCAGGCCGGGCCGGCTGTCCAAGCCCGAGCTGGAGTTGCTGGAGTCCACCACGCGGATGTTCCGCCAGTGGGACGCCCAGTGCGGTGGCGGCCTGCGCCGCAAGGCGGTCGTCGGCCAGCTGCACGAGGTCACCGACCTGCTTCAGGAACCCCAGCCCGAGGCGACCGGCCGCAAGCTCTTCAAGGTCGCCGCCGAACTCGCCGAACTCGCGGGCTGGATGTCGTACGACGTGGGCCTGCAGCCCACCGCGCAGAAGTACTTCGTCCTCGCCCTGCACGCCGCCAAGGAGGCCGGCGACAAGCCGCTCGGCTCCTACATCCTGTCCAACATGAGCCGTCAGATGATCCATCTCGGCCGGCCCGACGACGCCCTGGAGCTGATCCACCTCGCGCAGTACGGCAGCCGTGACTGCGCCGGCCCGCGCACGCAGGCCATGCTGTATGCGATGGAGGCCCGCGCCTACGCCAACATGGGCCAGCCCGGGAAGTGCAAGCGGGCGGTCCGCATGGCCGAGGACACCTTCGCCGACGTCCACGAGTGGGACGAGCCGGACCCCGACTGGATCCGCTTCTTCTCCGAGGCCGAGCTGTTCGCGGAGAACTCGCACTCCTACCGCGACCTCGCCTACGTGGCCGGCCGCAGCCCCGCCTACGCCTCCCTGGCGCAGCCGCTGATGGAGTGCGCGGTCGAACTGTTCGCCGAGGACCACGAGCACCAGCGGTCGTACGCGCTGAACCTGATCGGCCTGGCCACCGTGCACCTGCTGCGGCGCGAGCCCGAGCAGAGCACCCAGCACGCCTGCGACGCCATGCGGGTCGCCAAGAGGGTGCGTTCCGAGCGGGTGAACACCCGCATCCGCAAGACGGTCGACACCGCCGTGCGCGACTTCGGCGACCTCGCGGCCGTCGCCGACCTCTCCGAGCAGCTCACCGTCCACCTGCCGGAGGCCGCGGAGGCCGTCTGACCCCGCAGGACTCGCAAGCCCCGGCCGCGGCCGGGCCTCCCGAACCGCCCGACTCGGCTCCCCCGCGCCAGGTCATCGGAGAGGCCCGCCGCGGCCGGTTTACTCGTTCCCGTGGAGGTTGCGCCACGATAACGATCCCGCAGCCGGACATCCCGCTCTTCACCGACGCGTAACACGCAGGGCGCCTTCGTCACCCCGGCGAAACAGCGAGGGGCTTCCACCGAAACCGCGCTGCGCCAGTCTCATGGCGCATAACCGGCCCACCCCTCACCCGACCGGACCGCTCAGGCACCGCCCGCACGGGGCCGTACCAACCGACGAGGAGACGCCGATGGCACCAGCCATCACGCTTGCCGCGGAGGCACCCAAGTTGTCCGCCGCGAACACAGGCTTCATGCTCATCTGTTCCGCCCTGGTCCTGATCATGACCCCTGGCCTGGCCTTCTTCTACGGAGGCATGGTCCGCGTCAAGAGCACCCTGAACATGCTGATGATGAGCTTCATCAGCATGGGCATCGTCACCATCCTCTGGGTGCTCTACGGCTTCTCCCTCGCCTTCGGCTCGGGATCCAGCCTGCTCGGGTGGAACGCCGACTGGCTCGGCCTCAGCAACATCGGGCTGACGGAACTCTGGGACGGCTACACGATCCCGATCTTCGTCTTCATGGTCTTCCAGCTCATGTTCGCCATCATCACGCCGGCCCTGATAAGCGGCGCCCTCGCCGACCGCGTGAAGTTCTCGGCCTGGTCGCTGTTCGTCGCGCTGTGGGCCACGATCGTCTACGTCCCGGTCGCCCACTGGGTCTGGGGCGCCGACGGCTGGGCCTACAAGCTCGGCGTGATCGACTTCGCCGGCGGCACCGCGGTCCACATCAACGCCGGCGCCGCGGCCCTGGGCGTCATCCTGGTCATCGGCAAGCGGGTCGGCTTCAAGCGGGACCCGATGCGCCCGCACAGTCTGCCGCTGGTCATGCTCGGCGCCGGTCTGCTGTGGTTCGGCTGGTTCGGGTTCAACGCCGGCTCCTGGCTCGGCAACGACGACGGCGTCGGCGCGCTGATGTTCGTGAACACGCAGGTCGCCACCGCCGCCGCCATGCTGGCCTGGCTCGCCTACGAGAAGATCCGCCACGGCGCGTTCACCACCCTGGGCGCCGCCTCCGGCGCGGTGGCCGGCCTGGTCGCGATCACCCCGTCCGGCGGCGCGGTCTCCCCGCTGGGCGCGATCGCCGTCGGCGCCATCGCCGGTGTCGCCTGCGCCGCGGCCGTCGGCCTGAAGTTCAAGTGGGGCTACGACGACTCCCTCGACGTCGTCGGCGTGCACATGGTCGGCGGCATCATCGGTTCGCTGCTCATCGGCTTCTTCGCCACCGGCAAGGGCCAGTCCGACGCGACCGGCGTCTTCTACGGCGACCACTCCTTCGACCAGCTGTGGAAGCAGTGCGCCGGTGTCTTCGCGGTCCTCGCCTACTCCCTGGTCGCCTCCGCCGTCCTCGCCTTCCTGATCGACAGGACGATCGGCATGCGGGTCACCGAGGACGAGGAGATCTCCGGGATCGACCAGGCCGAGCACGCCGAGAGCGCCTACGACTTCAGCGGCACCGGCGGCGGCGTCATCGGCTCCGCCGCCCCCGCTCCCGGCCCGGCCACGGCCCCCAAGCCCTCCAAGAAGGTGGACGCATGAAGCTCATCACCGCCGTCGTCAAGCCGCACCGGCTGGACGAGATCAAGGAGGCCCTCCAGGCCTTCGGCGTCCACGGTCTGACGGTCACCGAGGCCAGCGGTTACGGTCGTCAGCGGGGTCACACCGAGGTCTACCGCGGTGCCGAGTACACCGTCGACCTGGTTCCCAAGATCCGCATAGAGGTGCTGGCCGAGGACGACGACGCCGAGCAGCTCGTCGAGGTCATCGTGAAGGCCGCCAGGACCGGCAAGATCGGTGACGGCAAGGTCTGGTCGCTGCCGGTGGAGACGGCCGTACGGGTCCGCACCGGCGAGCGCGGCCCGGACGCGCTCTGACACAGGACAGGAGTCGCTGGGTGACGGGTACGGATGTGCGCGAAGAGACGGACGACTCGGGACCCGGCGGTTACGCGGCGGCCCGGCTGCGCCTCCTCACCGAGGGGACGCGGGCCGGGCCGCCGCGCCGTTCGGCGCTCGCCGAGCTGACCGACGACTGGCTCACCGGCCTCTTCACGGCCGCGGCCGGCGCAACCGGCGGCGTCTCGCTGGTCGCCGTGGGCGGCTACGGCCGCGGGGAACTGTCCCCGCGCAGCGACCTGGACCTCCTGCTGCTGCACGACGGCGCCGGCGCGGACGCCGTCGCCGCCCTGGCCGACCGTCTCTGGTACCCGGTCTGGGACCTCGGCCTCGCCCTCGACCACTCCGTGCGCACCCCGGCCGAGGCCCGCAAGGCCGCCGGCGAGGACCTGAAGGTCCAGCTCGGCCTGCTGGACGCCCGGCACCTCGCCGGCGACCCGGGCCTCACCGCCGGACTGCGCACCGCCGCCCTGGCCGACTGGCGCAACCAGGCCCCCAGACGCCTCCCCGAACTGCGGGAACTGTGCGCCGAGCGCGCCGAACGGCACGGTGAGCTGCAGTACCTCCTGGAACCCGACCTCAAGGAGGCCCGCGGCGGTCTCAGGGACGCCACCGCCCTGCGCGCCGTGGCCGCCTCCTGGCTGGCCGACGCCCCGCGCGAGGGCCTCGCGGACGCCCGCCGGCGCCTGCTCGACGTCCGGGACGCCCTGCACCTGGCCACCGGCCGCGCCACCGACCGGCTCGCCCTGCAGGAACAGGACCAGGTCGCGGCCGGACTGGGCCTGCTGGACGCCGACACCCTGCTGCGCCAGGTCTACGAGGCCGCCCGGGTGATCTCGTACGCGGGCGACGTCACCTGGCGCGAGGTCGGCCGCGTGCTGCGCTCACGCGCCGTCCGCCCACGGCTGCGGGCCATGCTGGGCGGCGGCCGACCGATCGCCGAGCGGTCGCCGCTGGCCGAGGGCGTGGTCGAGCAGGACGGCGAGGTGGTGCTCGCCCACGCCGCACGCCCCGAACGCGACCCCGTGCTCCCGCTGCGCGCCGCGGCCGCCGCGGCCCAGGCCGGTCTACCGCTCTCCCTGCACGCCGTGCGGCGCATGGCCGCCACCACCCGCCCGCTGCCCACGCCCTGGCCCGCCGAGGCCCGCGAGCAGCTCGTCACGCTGCTCGGCTCCGGCCGTCCGACCATCGGCGTCTGGGAAGCGCTGGAGGCGGAGGGCCTGATCAGCCGGCTGCTGCCCGACTGGGAACGGGTCCGCTGCCGGCCGCAGCGCAACGCCGTCCACCTCTGGACGGTGGACCGGCACCTGATCGAGACCGCGGTCCGCGCCTCAGAGCTGACCCGCCGCGTCAGCCGCCCCGACCTGCTCCTGGTCGCCGCGCTGCTGCACGACATCGGCAAGGGCTGGCCCGGCGACCACTCCGTGGCCGGCGAGATCATCGCCAGGGACGTGGCCGCGCGGATCGGCTTCGACCACGCCGACGCCACCGTGCTCGCCACCCTCGTGCGGCACCATCTGCTGCTGATCGAGACCGCCACCCGGCGCGACCTGGACGACCCCGCCACCGTCCGCTCGGTCGCCGAGGCCGTCGGCACCCCGGGCACGCTGGAACTGCTGCACGCCCTCACCGAGTCCGACGCCCTCGCGACCGGCCCCGCCGCCTGGTCCTCCTGGCGCGGCTCCCTCGTCGCCGACCTGGTGCGGCGCGTGGCCGCCGTCCTCGCGGGCGAGGAGACCGACGAGCCCGAACCCGCCGCGCCCACCGCCGAGCAGGAACGCCTCGCCATCGAGGCCTTCCGTACCGGCGGCCCCGTCCTCGCGCTGCGCGCGCAGACGGAACCGGCGGCCGACGAGGAGGCCCCGGGCGGGCCGGAACCGCTCGGCGTCGAGCTGATCATCGCCGTACCGGACCAGCCGGGCGTGCTGCCGGCCGTCGCCGGCGTGCTCGCCGTGCACCGGCTGACCGTCCGCACGGCCGGGCTGCGCGCCCTGCGCCTGCCCGACGACGTCGACGACGCCTCGGTCCTGCTGCTGAACTGGCGGGTCGCGGCCGAGTACGGCTCGCTGCCGCAGGCGGCCCGGCTGCGCGCCGACCTCGTCCGGGCCCTCGACGGCTCCCTCGACGTCGCCGGCCGCCTCGCCGAGCGGGACGCGGCCTATCCGCGCCGCCGCGGCTGGGCGGCTCCGCCGCCCCGGGTGACGGTGGCCCCGGCCGCCTCCCGCCACGCCACGGTGATCGAGGTGCGCGCGCAGGACGCACCCGGGCTGCTGTTCCGGATCGGCATGGCGCTGGAGAAGGCGGCGGTGCGGGTGCGCAGCATGCACGTCAGCACCCTCGGCGCCAACGCGGTCGACGCCTTCTACGTGACGACCGGCGCGGGGGCGCCGCTGCCGCCGCAGGACGCGGCCTCGACGGCCGAGGCGCTGGAGGAGGCGTTGCGCGGGTGACACCGCGTCCCGCTTCCCGTCCGCTGCGTGAGGCGGGCGGGGGATATCCGCCCGCCGGGCGGATATCCTGGAGGGCAGCCCGAAACGCCCCCGACATCCGAGGACCGACGCCGCCGTGTTCGATACCCTCTCCGACCGCCTCAGTGCGACCTTCAAGAACCTCCGCGGGAAAGGCCGACTGAGCGAAGCGGACATCGACGCCACGGCGCGCGAGATCCGCATCGCACTGCTCGAAGCCGACGTGGCCCTGCCCGTCGTCCGGTCGTTCATCAAGAACGTCAAGGAACGCGCCCTGGGCGCCGAGGTCTCCAGGGCGCTGAACCCCGCCCAGCAGGTCCTCAAGATCGTCAACGACGAGCTGGTGACCATCCTCGGCGGTGAGACCCGCCGGCTCCGCTTCGCCAAGCAGCCGCCCACCGTGATCATGCTCGCGGGTCTGCAGGGCGCCGGTAAGACCACCCTCGCGGGCAAGCTCGGCCGCTGGCTGAAGGAGCAGGGTCACTCGCCGCTGCTCGTCGCCGCCGACCTCCAGCGCCCGAACGCCGTCAACCAGCTCAGCGTCGTCGCCGAGCGCGCCGGCGTCGCGGTCTACGCGCCGGAGCCGGGCAACGGCGTCGGCGACCCGGTGAAGGTCGCCAAGGACTCCATCGAGCACGCGCGGACCAAGGTCCACGACATCGTGATCGTGGACACCGCGGGCCGGCTCGGCATCGACCAGGAGATGATGCAGCAGGCCGCGGACATCCGCGACGCCGTCTCCCCGGACGAGATCCTGTTCGTCGTCGACTCGATGATCGGCCAGGACGCCGTCAACACCGCCGAGGCCTTCCGCGACGGCGTCGGCTTCGACGGCGTGGTGCTCTCCAAGCTCGACGGCGACGCCCGCGGTGGCGCGGCCCTGTCGATCCGGCAGATCACCGGCAAGCCGATCATGTTCGCGTCCAACGGTGAGAAGCTCGACGAATTCGACGCCTTCCACCCGGACCGGATGGCCTCCCGCATCCTCGACATGGGTGACCTGCTCACCCTGATCGAGCAGGCGGAGAAGACCTTCAGCCAGGAAGAGGCCGCCAAGATGGCCTCGAAGCTGGCGTCCAAGAAGGGCCAGGACTTCACCCTGGACGACTTCCTGGCCCAGATGGAGCAGGTCAGGAAGATGGGCTCCATCTCCAAGCTGCTCGGCATGCTCCCCGGCATGGGCCAGATCAAGGACCAGATCAACAACCTGGACGAGCGGGACGTCGACCGCACCGCCGCGATCATCAAGTCGATGACACCGGTGGAGCGCCAGGACCCGACGATCATCAACGGCTCCCGCCGCGCCCGTATCGCCAAGGGTTCCGGCGTCGACGTCAGCGCGGTGAAGAACCTCGTCGAGCGGTTCTTCGAGGCCCGCAAGATGATGTCCCGCATGGCGCAGGGTGGAGGAATGCCGGGCATGCCGGGCATCCCGGGCATGGGTGGCGGCCCCGGGCGGAGCAAGAAGCAGCCCAAGAAGGCCAAGGGCAAGCAGCGCTCCGGCAACCCGATGAAGCGCAAGCAGCAGGAGCAGGAGGAGGAGGCCCGGCGCGCCGCGGCCGCCCAGGGCGGCGGCGCCTTCGGACTGCCGCAGCAGGGCGGCCAGGAGTTCGAGCTGCCGGACGAGTTCAAGAAGTTCATGGGCTGATCCGGCCGCACGTCTACGAGGGCGCTCCCCGGGCCGGGGGGCGCCCTCAGCGCATGCCGAGGCAGGCGCGGTGCCGTAACGTCCAGGTATGAGCAATGCGGCGCCACCCCGCAAGGCCCCTGACCAGCCGTGGCGCGCCGAGGGCACCCCGGACGACACGCCCCGGCGGCGCGGGGGCGGACTGCGCGGCGGCAAGTGGTGGGGCCTGCTCGTCACCGCCGTGATCGTCTTCCTGCTGGCGTACGTCGGCCTGAACTACCTGGGCCGGGGAAACGAGCCGACGATCTCCTACACGGAGTTCAGCCGGGAGGTCGGCGCTGGCAACGTCGCCAAGATCTACTCCAAGGGCGACGCGATCCAGGGCCAGCTCAAGAGCCCCCGTGCCAACCCCGAGGGCGGCGGCGACTACACCAAGTTCCGCACGCAGCGGCCGGCCTTCGCCGACGACAAGCTGTGGCAGAACCTGAGCAGCCACAAGGTCACGGTGACGGCCCGGCCGGTCGTGCAGGAGCGGGGACTGCTGTCCAACCTGCTGATCTCCCTCGTCCCGATCGTGCTGCTGGTGGCGGTGTGGATCTTCATCGCCCGGCGGTTCGGTTCGGGGCTGGGCGGCGCGGGCGGCATGTTCGGGCGCAAGCCACCGCCGCGGCCGGTCGAACTGCTGCCCGGCAAAGCGCGCACCACGTTCGCCGACGTCGCCGGCATCGACGAGGTCAAGGGCGAGCTGGACGACGTCGTCGACTTCCTCGAGCACCCCGACACCTATCGCAGGATGGGCGCCAAGCTGCCCCGCGGCGTCCTGCTCGCGGGCTCCCCGGGCACCGGCAAGACGCTGCTCGCGCGCGCGGTCGCGGGCGAGGCCGGCGTGCCGTTCTTCTCGGCCTCGGCGTCCGAGTTCATCGAGATGATCGTCGGCGTCGGCGCCTCCCGGGTCCGCGAACTGTTCGCCGAGGCCCGCAAGGTGGCGCCGTCGATCATCTTCATCGACGAGATCGACACCATCGGACGGGTGCGCGGCGGCGGCGCCTCGATGAGCGGCCACGACGAGCGCGAGCAGACCCTGAACCAGATCCTCACCGAGATGGACGGCTTCTCCGGCTCCGAGGGCGTGATCGTCATCGCGGCGACCAACCGCGCGGACATCCTCGACCCGGCGCTGACCCGGCCCGGCCGCTTCGACCGGGTGGTCAGCGTGTCCCCGCCGGACCGGGGCGGGCGCGAGGCGATCCTGCGCATCCATACCCGGGAGATGCCGCTCGCCGGGGACGTGGACCTGGCCCAGGTGGCGCGGGTGACGCCCGGCATGACAGGTGCGGATCTGGCCAATCTCGCCAACGAGGCCGCGCTCCTGGCCGTCAAGAGGAAACAGGAACGGGTGACGCAGGCGGACCTGTCCGAGGCCTTTGAGAAGGTCCAGCTCGGCGCCGAGCGCACCCTGGTGATGCCCGAGGAGGACCGCCGCCGCACGGCGTACCACGAGAGCGGCCACGCCCTGCTCGGCATGCTGCAGACCGGCGCCGACCCGGTCCGCAAGATCACCATCGTGCCGCGCGGCCGGGCGCTCGGGGTGACCATGTCCACGCCCGAGGTGGAGCGGTACGCGCACTCGGAGGGCTATCTGCGCGGCCGCATCATCGGCGCGCTCGGCGGCATGGCCGCGGAGGAGGTCGTCTACGGAGTCGTCACCACCGGCGCGGAGAGCGACCTCGAACAGGTCACCAACATCGCGCGCGGGATGGTGGCCCGCTGGGGCATGAGCGAGCGCATCGGCCGGCTCTCCGCGCTTCCCGGCGACGCCCAGCAGGCGTACGGTCTGTCGGCCGCCCCGCAGACCCTCGACGTGATCGACGCCGAGATGCGCCGGATCGTCGACGAGTGCTACGAGGAGGCCCTCCAGAAGCTGCGCGACCACCGCGGCCGGCTCGACGCGCTGGCGCACGCACTGCTTGAGAAGGAGACCCTGGAGGAGGCGGACGCCTACCGGATCGCCGGCATCACCCGACTGACCAAGGACACGGAGCCCTAGGACTACGGCACCCGGGCGATGAGATAGCGGAAGACGTTCGGCATCCAGACCGTGCCGTCCGCCCGCCGGTACGGGTGCAGCGCCTCCGCGAGCTCCTTGTCCACCTGTTTGCCGTCGGTGGCCGCGATCGCCGCGTCGAAGAGGCCGGTCGACAGCAGGCCGCGCACCGCGCTGTCCACGTCGGCGTAGCCGAACGGGCAGGCCACCCGCCCCGAGCCGTCCGGCCTGAGCCCGGCCCGCTGGGCGACCTCCTCCAGATCGTCGCGGCGGGCGGACCGCCAGCTGCCCGGACTGCGCAGCGGATCGGCGAGCTTCGTCGCCACCCGGAGCACGGACGAGGTGGCGCAGCGCTCCGGCGGCCCCCAGCCGGCCAGCACCACGGCAGTCCCGTGCGCGGCCAGCGGCAGCGCGCCCGCCAGCAGCCCGCCGAGCCCCTCGGAGTCGCCCGCCAGACAGCCGATCGGCTCGAAGACGGTCATCAGGGTGTACGCGGGCGTCCGCGCGCCGGCCGCGACGCCGGGCAGGTCCAGGTCCTCGACGAGCCTCGTGCCGCCGCCCCGGGCCCCGCCCGTGTCCGGCCGCGTACGCGCGCGCGTGCCGGGCGCGGCGTCCGGCGACAGCCGCTCGCGCGCGAGGGCGAGCAGTTCCCGGCAGGAGTCGACCCCGGTCACGGCGGCCCCCCTGGAGGACGCCATCAGCAGGGCGAGACCGGAACCGCAGTGCAGACCCAGCAGCCGGGTCGCCGGGCCCACGTCGAGCCGCTCGTAGACGGCCTCGTAGAGCGGGACCAGCATCCGCTCCTGGATCTCGGACCAGTCACGCGCGCGTGCGCACGGGTTCACGCCGGGTGGTACGGGACCCGCGTGAGACAAGTGCTCCCGCACGAGCGTAGGTGTCATAGGTAAGCGCCCCAATCCGCCGACAGTTCGTCGCAGTGCCCGATTGCGAGGCCCCCGTGCCGATCGCTCGCACCCTTCCACCTATGTCAGGTAACTCCCGGCTCGCGGTGCCGTCCAGGGGGCGTGGGGCCCGGCTTGGGGACCAGGAGCAGAAGTGGCGAGAATTCACATCCACGCAATGCGGGCGACCGTACGGTGTCCGCTCACGTGGGGGCGGGCCGGTGACGACGGGTGCGCAGGCAGCCTGTAACGTCACGATCCCCGCGGACGTTGACAGAGGTGAAGGCGTCCGGCGAGAGCGGCCGAAACACACCTTGCGCATCCACCGGCCGCCGCCCCGGCACCGCCTGCACGACGCGTCGTACGTCGGACTACGCACCGGCTTGGTACGAGCTGTGAGGCTTCTCCGCAGATCAGCGCACCCGCCCTCGTCAGGACGCATCAGCGGCAACTGACGGGTACGTGCAAATTATTTGGGATGCCCCGGAATAGGAACACAGAGGCACCCACGCTCGTTGTCATTACGTGAGCACGACACAGACACCACCTGTTCTCGCCGCAGAGCTGGCGCAGGCGTGGGCCGACATTCAGCGGTACCACCCCGAGCTGCCGGACCTTGCCGCGCCAGAGTCCCTGATCGGGGAGTCGTCGTCCGCGTGCGGACACGAACTCTCCTTCGAGCGCCTGCTCCACGAGGCCGTCCACGGCATCGCCGCCGCCCGCGGTGTCCGCGACACCTCCCGCGCCGGCCGCTACCACAACCGCCGCTTCCTGGCCATCGCCGAGGAACTGGGCCTCGACCACCCCGAGGAGCCGCATCCCAGCAGCGGCTTCTCGCTGGTCACGCTCGATCCCGAGGCGAAGCGGCGCTACCGCCCGACCATCGAGCGCCTCCAGCGCGCCCTGAAGGCCCACACGGCGGCCACCTCCGCCGACACCTCCCGGACCTTCCGCGGCCCGGCCGCCCGCCACGGCTCCTCCGGCGGCGGCGTCCGCGTCAAGGCGGTCTGCGACTGCGGGCGCAACGTCCGGGTGGTGCCCTCGGTCCTGGCGCAGGCCCCCATCGTGTGCGGCGGCTGCGGCAAGCCGTTCCGCATCCCGGAGGTCGCGGGCGCGGCGTAGGCGTGCGGCTGCTCGTGGCAGCCGCACACCCGCGGCCCCCATGCCCGCGGGGTCCACGGCCGGGCGGCGCACCCGACGCACGTCACCTCCGCGCCGGGTGCCGCTCAGCCATGCCCGGGATCGTCCGGCCCCCCGCGGCGAAGAGCGATCCGAACGGTGTGGCACAATGGCTAGCTGTACTCGACAGCCGCACAGGACCCCTCTCTCCTCCGGCTGACGCGTCCATCGGGCATTCGGGTACCGCAACCCCACGCGGCAGCTCGCCGTGCCCAACCACGTCAAAACCAGGAGAACCCACTCCCGTGGCAGTCAAGATCAAGCTGAAGCGTCTGGGCAAGATCCGTTCGCCTCACTACCGCATCGTCGTCGCCGACTCCCGTACCCGCCGTGACGGCCGGGCCATCGAGGAGATCGGCAAGTACCACCCGACCTACAACCCGTCGGTCATCGAGGTGGACGCCGACCGCGTGGCGTACTGGCTGGGCGTCGGCGCGCAGCCGACCGAGCCCGTCCTCGCCATCCTGAAGAAGACCGGCGACTGGCAGAAGTTCAAGGGCGAGCCGGCTCCCGCGCCGCTGCTCGTCGCCGAGCCGAAGGCCACGCGTCCGTCGTTCGAGGCTCTCGGCGGTGACGACGAGGGCAAGGGTGAGGCCATCACCCAGAAGAAGAAGGCTGAGAAGAAGGACGAGGCGACTGCCGAGTCCGAGTCGACCGAGGCCTGAGCAGCATGCTCGAAGAGGCGCTCGAGCACCTCGTGAAGGGCATCGTCGACAACCCTGACGATGTGCAGGTCGCCTCGCGCGACCTGCGCCGCGGGCGCGTGCTGGAGGTCCGGGTGCACCCCGACGACCTCGGCAAGGTGATCGGCCGCAACGGCCGTACCGCGCGTGCTCTGCGCACCGTCGTGGGCGCCATCGGCGGTCGCGGCGTCCGCGTCGACCTCGTCGACGTGGACCACGTCCGCTGACGCTTATCGCAGCACCGGCTCGGGCCGGGGAAGGCCACTGGGCCGTCCCCGGCCCGTAGTCGTATGACAGGAGATCAAGCACAGTGCAGCTGGTAGTCGCACGGATCGGACGCGCCCACGGCATCAAGGGCGAGGTCACCGTCGAGGTACGTACCGACGAGCCGGAGCTGCGGCTCGCCCCCGGAGCCGTTCTGGCCACCGACCCGGCCTCCGCCGGACCGCTCACCATCGCAACCGGCCGGGTGCACAGCGGGCGCCTGCTGCTGCGCTTCGAGGGCGTCGGCGACCGCACCGCCGCCGAGGCCCTGCGCAACACCCTGCTGATCGCCGAGGTCGACCCCGAGGAACTCCCCGAGGACGAGGACGAGTACTACGACCACCAGCTCATCGACCTCGACGTGGTCACCGCGGACGGCACGGAGATCGGCCGGATCACCGAGATCTCGCACCTGCCCTCCCAGGACCTCTTCATCGTCGAGCGCCCGGACGGCAGCGAGGTCATGATCCCCTTCGTGGCGGAGATCGTGGCCGAGATCGACCTCGAGGAGCAGAAGGCCGTCATCACGCCCCCGCCGGGCCTGATCGACGACCGCGCGGAGATCGCCTCGTCCCGGGAAGAGGACGCATGAGGCTCGACGTCGTCACGATCTTCCCGGAGTACCTCGAGCCGCTGAACGTCTCCCTGGTCGGGAAGGCACGCGCGCGCGGGCAGCTCGACGTCCACGTGCACGACCTGCGCGCGTGGACGTACGACCGGCACAACACCGTCGACGACACCCCCTACGGCGGCGGCCCCGGCATGGTCATGAAGACCGGGCCCTGGGGCGACGCGCTCGACACGGCGCTCGCCGACGGCTACGAGGCCGGCTCCCGGGCTCCCGCGCTGATCGTGCCCACCCCCAGCGGCCGCCCCTTCACCCAGGAACTGGCGGTCGAACTCTCCGAGCGCCCCTGGCTGATCTTCACACCGGCCCGCTACGAGGGCATCGACCGGCGCGTCATGGACGAGTACGCGACCCGGATGCCCGTGTACGAGGTCTCCATCGGCGACTACGTGCTCGCCGGCGGCGAGGCGGCCGTCCTGGTCGTCACCGAGGCCGTGGCCCGGCTGCTGCCCGGCGTGCTCGGCAACGCCGAGTCCCACCGGGACGACTCCTTCGCGCCCGGCGCCATGGCCAGCCTCCTGGAAGGCCCCGTCTACACCAAGCCGCCCGTCTGGCGCGGCCGGGACATCCCCGAGGTGCTGCTCAGCGGCCACCACGGCAGGATCGCCCGCTGGCGCCGCGACGAGGCCCTGCGCCGCACCACGGCCAACCGGCCCGACCTGATCGAGCGCTGCGCCCCCGGGGTGTTCGACAAGAAGGACCGCGAGATGCTCTCCATCCTGGGCTGGGAGCCGGACCCGGAGGGGGAGCCGTACGGCCGGTTTTGGCGCCACGCCGACGGCATGGAAGAATAGGCGGCTGTTGTGCGTCCGTCCGGCGTGCGTCCCTGCCACAGGGGGACACGACGCCCGTTCCGACCCGCACGGCAGTCCTCATGGAAACCTAGTTCCCGTTGATGACCTGTGGCATCAGCGAAGAAAGCAGACGAAATGTCTCACCTGCTCGACACCGTCGACGCCGCGTCGCTGCGCGACGACGTCCCCTCCTTCCGCCCGGGTGACACCGTCAACGTCCACGTCCGCGTCATCGAGGGCAACCGCTCCCGTGTGCAGCAGTTCAAGGGCGTTGTGATCCGTCGCCAGGGCTCCGGTGTCCGCGAGACCTTCACGGTCCGCAAGGTCTCGTTCTCCGTCGGCGTCGAGCGCACCTTCCCGGTGCACACCCCGATCGTCGAGAAGATCGAGCTGGTCACCCGTGGTGACGTGCGCCGCGCCAAGCTGTACTACCTCCGTGAGCTGCGCGGCAAGGCCGCGAAGATCAAGGAGAAGCGCGAGAGCTGAGCGCTTTTCCGGGGTCATGGCGGGGCCGGATAGCATCTGGCCCCGATGGACACCGAAGCACAGCCGACGCAACGCGACCGCTCCTCCCGACCCGGAACCCCGGGGACTGAGGGCCGGTCGCGTTTCGCGTTGCTGCCGCGGGTCGCCGCACGGCTGCCGGGCGGCGGGATCACCCTCACCCTCCTCGTCTGCCTGGCGTTTTTGCTCCTCCTCAACGCATTCGTGGTGCAACCGTTCCAGATTCCGAGCGGATCCATGGAACAGGGATTGAGGATCGGCGACCGCGTCCTCGTAAATAAGTTGGCGTACCGTCTCGGTGCCCGGCCGCTGCGCGGCGACGTGATTGTCTTCGACGGGACCGGGTATTTCGGGGACGCCGACTACATAAAGCGCGTCGTGGGAGTGGGGGGAGACCATGTGGTCTGCTGCGACAAGGAGGGGAGACTCGAGGTGAACGGCCGGCCGGTCGACGAGACGGCGTTCCTCCACCCCGGGGACAGCCCGTCCAGCGTCCCCTTCGACGTCGTCGTGCCCGCGGACCGCCTGTTCGTCCTCGGTGACCACCGCAGTCGCTCCAGCGACTCCCGCGACCACCTCGGCTCGCCCGGCGGCGGCATGATTCCCGTGGACGACGTCATCGGCCGGGCCGACTGGGTCGCCTGGCCGTACGGCCACTGGCGGCACCTGGCGCGGCCCGCGGCCTACGCGCGCGTGCCCGCGCCCGCTTCCGCGGGGGACGGCCATGGGTAACCGTGGCAGGCCGCGCGGAGCGCCGGCCACCGCCGCAGACAGCCTGCTGCCCACCGGGACCCGCCGCACCGGCGCCGGACCGGGCGTGGGCCGCACGCGCGCGGAGCGGCGCAAGCTCCAGCGCAAGGTGAAGCGCAAGCGCAGGCGGTCGGCCGTTCGGGAGATCCCCCTTCTGGTCGGCGTCGCGGTGCTCATAGCGCTGGTCCTCAAGACGTTCCTCGTCCAGGCCTTCGTGATCCCGTCCGGCTCGATGGAGCAGACGATCCGGATCGGCGACCGGGTCCTGGTCGACAAGCTCACCCCGTGGTTCGGCTCCCGGCCGCAGCGCGGGGACGTCGTCGTCTTCCACGACCCGGGCGGCTGGCTGGCCGACGAGCAGACCACCCGGACGAAGGACGACCCGGTGGTCGTCAAGCAGTTCAAGGAAGGCCTCACCTTCATCGGCCTGCTGCCCTCCGACAACGAGAAGGACCTGATCAAACGGGTCATCGGAGTCGGCGGGGACCACGTCAAGTGCTGTGACGCACAGGGCCGGGTCACCGTCAACGGAAGCCCGCTCAGCGAAACCGACTACCTCAACCCGGGCAGCGCCCCGTCCATCACGCCGTTCGACATCACCGTGCCCCAGGGCCGGCTGTGGGTGATGGGCGACCACCGCGACAACTCCGCCGACTCCCGCGCGCACCAGAACACCCCGTACGGCGGCACGGTCTCCGAGGACTCGGTGGTGGGCCGCGCCATGGTGATCGGCTGGCCGATCGGTCACTGGACCAGCCTCGACGAACCTAAAACCTTCGCAAGCGTCGCGAACTCCGTGTCGGGGTCGACCGCTGCCCCGCCGCTGTCGCATAGGGTTGCCCCCGGTGATCCGAACGGAATGACCAGACTCCCGACCCCTGCGGAACTCCCGCTCGTTATGGGAGTGGTGGGCCTGCGCCGTGGATGGCGCAGGCGGCGGCAGAGAGTAAGGAGTTGGCGTGGGGGATGTGGCGGTTGGCGCACGGTCGGGACACGACGGCGAAGAGCACCGCGGGCGTCCCGTGGAGGCGAACGTCCCCTCCCCGGACGGCGCTGTGACGTCCGGGAACTCCGACTTCTCGGCGTCCGGGGACGGCGGGCCGGAGGAACACCGGCCGCGGAGCGACGGCGAGGGCGCGGACGGGACGGCGGACCAGCCGAAGAAGCCGCGCTCCTTCTGGAAGGAGCTGCCGATCCTGATCGGCATCGCGCTGGTCCTGGCGCTGCTGATCAAGACCTTCCTGGTGCAGGCGTTCTCCATCCCCTCGGACTCGATGCAGAACACCCTCCAGCAGGGTGACCGCGTCCTGGTCGACAAGCTCACCCCGTGGTTCGGCTCCAAGCCCGAGCGCGGCGAGGTCGTCGTCTTCCACGACCCGGACGACTGGCTGGCGGGCGAGCCCGCCCCCAACCCGAACCCGGTGCAGAAGATCCTCAGCTGGATCGGCCTGATGCCGTCCGCGGAGGAGAAGGACCTGATCAAGCGGGTGATCGGCGTCGGCGGCGACACGGTCGAGTGCAACGGCACCGGTCCGCTGACGGTCAACGGCAAGGCGCTCAACGAGCCCTACGTCTACCCCGGCAACACACCGTGCAGCCAGGACGACCAGGGCGGCCAGTTCAAGGTGAAGGTCCCCGCGGGCTACATCTGGGTGATGGGCGACCACCGGCAGAACTCCCGCGACTCCCGCTACAACCAGTCCGACAGCCACCACGGCATGGTCCCCGTCGACAAGGTCGTCGGCCGCGCCATCGTGCGCGCCTGGCCGATCAACCGCTGGGGCACCCTGCCGGTGCCGGACACCTTCGACCAGCCCGGCCTCGGCCAGCAGTCCTCCGCCATGTCCCTGACGGTGGCGCCGCAGGGCGTGGCGGTGGCGGCCGTGCTGCCGGTGGTCGTGTGGCGGCGCAGGCGCGCTGACCGGCTGCGCACCGGGGCGCGGGCTCAGGCGGCGGCCGGCAAGCGCTGAGCCCGCCGTGCCGGTGGGGCCCGTGAGGCCCCCCTGTGAAGCTCCGGGAAAGCTGTTCCCCAGGTCGTGGAAGAGGGGCTGCCCCCGTTCGGTACCGGCAGGTAGGGTGCGGGTCCATGAGCGGTGAGAGCACCATGCGTACGGCCCCGCACACCGTGGGCACAGGCACGGCACGGGCCGGCGGCGGCCGGCTCGGGGAACGGCTGTCCGGGGTGGCCATGGCGCTGGGCCTGGTGCTGTTCCTCGGCGGCTTCGCCTGGGGAGCGCTGGTCTACCGGCCTTACACCGTGCCGACCAGCTCGATGACGCCGACCATCGACGCCGGTGACCGGGTGCTCGCCCAGCGGGTCGACGGCAGTGACGTGCGGCGCGGCGACGTGGTCGTCTTCCGCGACAAGAGCTGGGTCAGCAACGCCAACGTGGTCAAGCGGGTCGTCGCGGTCGGCGGCGACACCGTCTCCTGCTGCACCGACGGCAAGCTCACCGTCAACGGCAAGCAGATCGACGAGCCCTACCTGCCCGCCGGCAGCCCGGCCGAGAGCACGGACTTCCCGAGGATCACCGTCCCCAAGGGCCGGCTGTTCCTCCTCGGCGACGAGCGCCAGGGCTCCCTGGACTCCACCGCCCACCTCACCGACGCCGCCCAGGGCACGGTGGCGCGCGGCGCCGTCACCGCGCGTGTCGACTCCGTCGTCTGGCCCATGAACGGCACGCTCGCCCGCCCCACCGGATTCGAGGCGCTCGGCGCCCTTTCACAGCCGGGCCCGATCCGGATCATCGAGCTGATGATCGTCGTCGGTGCCGTCCTGGTCCTCGGCGGCGGCGCGTTCGGCTCGATCGCCAAGCGGCTGGGCCGCCCCCGCAACCGCCCGGAGCCCGCCGGTGCCCGCTGAGCCCACGCGGCCGGGCGAGGACACCTACGAAGGCGGACTGCGCAGGGTGGCCCGGGTGGTCCTGCTCGACCCCGAGGACCGCATTCTCCTGCTGCACGGCCACGAGCCGGAGGATCCGGCCGACGACTGGTGGTTCACCCCCGGCGGCGGCCTGGAGGGCGACGAGACGCGCGAGGAGGCCGCCCTGCGGGAACTCGCCGAGGAGACCGGCATCACCGACGTCGCCCTCGGCCCCGTGCTGTGGCGCCGGCGCTGCTCCTTCCCGTTCGCGGGCCGGCGCTGGGACCAGGACGAGTGGTACTACCTGGCCCGTACGACCCAGACGGAGACCGCGGCCCTGGGCCTGACCGAGCTGGAGCGGCGCAGCGTGGCCGGAGCGCGCTGGTGGACGTGCCGGGAACTGACCCGGGCACATGAGACGGTGTATCCGACCAGACTCGCCGGGCTGCTGCGCACGCTGCTCGACGAAGGTCCCCCCGCCAGGCCCGTGACCCTGGACACGGAAATCGTCTGAGGGCTCCTCGGACTGGCGCACAATGGGGGGATCGCACGGCTGAAGGGGAACATGCCATGAGCGCCGAGGACCTCGAGAAGTACGAGACCGAGATGGAGCTGAAGCTCTACCGGGAGTATCGAGACGTCGTCGGTCTGTTCAAATACGTGATCGAGACCGAGCGGCGCTTCTACCTCACCAACGACTACGAGATGCAGGTGCACTCGGTCCAGGGCGAGGTCTTCTTCGAGGTGTCGATGGCGGACGCCTGGGTCTGGGACATGTACCGGCCGGCCCGGTTCGTGAAGCAGGTACGCGTCCTCACCTTCAAGGACGTCAACATCGAGGAGCTGAACAAGAGCGACCTCGAGCTTCCGGGCGGCTGACGACCCCTGATTCCGTCGAACGGGTGACGGGGATCTCCACAACCGGCGAGTAGCCCACCAAGATCCACTTCTGCCCGCCCGCTGCGTGACCGTGGGTGCCGGAGGTGGTGCCGACATGAGCAGGGCACGCAGTGGACTCGGCAGGTACGGCGAGGATCTGGCCGCGCGGCGGCTGACCGAGGCGGGTATGACCGTCCTGCGGCGCAACTGGCGCTGCGGACGATCCGGCGAGATCGACATCGTGGCCCGGGACGGGAGCACGCTGGTCGTCTGCGAGGTGAAGACCCGCAGGGCCGGCGGCTTCCAGCACCCGATGGCCGCGCTCACTCCCGAGAAGGCGCGACGCCTGCGCGGCCTGGCCGAACGCTGGGTCCAGGCGCACGGCGGAGCCCCGCCGGGCGGCGTGCGCATCGACCTGGTCGGCGTCCTGCTGCCCCGCCGCGGCGCCCCGTCCGTCGAGCACGCGCGGGGGGTGGCCTGAGATGGGTTTCGCCCGCACGTGTTCCGTCGCCCTCGTCGGCGTGGAGGGCGTGGTCGTCGAGGTGCAGGCCGACCTGGAACCCGGGGTGGCGGCCTTCACCCTGGTGGGCCTGCCGGACAAGAGCCTGTCGGAGAGCCGGGACCGGGTCCGGGCCGCGGTGGTGAACTCGGGCGGCGAGTGGCCGCAGAAGAAGCTCACCGTCGGACTGAGCCCCGCGTCCGTGCCCAAGGCCGGTTCCGGCTTCGACCTGGCCGTCGCCTGCGCGGTGCTCGGCGCCGCCGAGCGGATCGACCCACGGGCCCTCGCCGAGATCGTGATGATCGGCGAACTGGGGCTGGACGGCCGGGTGCGGCCGGTGCGGGGCATCCTGCCCGCCGTCCTCGCCGCCGCCGACGCGGGCTACGAGCAGGTCGTCGTGCCCGAGTGCGCCGCCGCCGAGGCCTCGCTGGTCCCCGGCGTGTCCGTGCTCGGCGTCCGCAGCCTGCGGCAGCTCATCGCCATCCTCACCGACGAGCCCGTGCCCGAGGAGGAACCCGACGGCCATGGGCGCCCGGACCCCCTGCTGGCCGGTCTGCGGGTGCCCGGCGCCGGGGCGGCCACCGGCATGCACGGCGGCGGCGCCCAGCAGCCGGACCACGACCTGGCCGACGTCGTGGGCCAGACCTCGGCGCGCACCGCCGTCGAGGTGGCCGCCGCCGGCGGGCACCACCTGTTCCTGGAGGGACCGCCGGGAGCCGGCAAGACCATGCTCGCCGAGCGGTTGCCCGCCGTGCTGCCCCGGCTCACCCGGCAGGAGTCGCTGGAGGTCACGGCGGTCCACTCGGTGGCCGGGCTGCTGCCGCCGGGCAAACCCCTCGTCGAGGCGGCGCCCTACTGCGCGCCTCATCACTCGGCCACGATGCAGTCCCTCGTGGGGGGCGGTCAGGGCGTCGCGCGGCCCGGCGCCGTGTCCCTGGCCCACCGGGGCGTGCTGTTCCTCGACGAGGCGCCCGAGTTCCACAGCCAGACCCTGGACGCCCTGCGGCAGCCGCTGGAGTCCGGGCACGTGGTGATCGCCCGCAGTGCGGGAGTGGTGCGCTTCCCCGCCCGCTTCCTGATGGTCCTGGCGGCCAACCCCTGCCCCTGCGGACGGTTCTCGCAGCGGGACTCCCTGTGCGACTGCCCGCCGTCGGCGATCCGCCGCTACCAGGCCCGGCTGTCCGGACCACTGCTGGACCGGGTCGACCTGCGCGTCGAGGTCGACCCGGTCACCCGTGCCCAGCTCACCGCGCCCGGGGCCGGGGGCGAGTCCTCCGCGGCCGTCGCCGACCGGGTCCGCACGGCCCGGGAGCGTGCCGCGGCCCGCCTCGCCGGCACGCCCTGGGGCACCAACAGCGAGGTGCCCGGAAGGGAGCTGCGCAGCCGCTTCCACGCCGCCGCCGGCGCGATGGACGAGGCGGCGCGCAGCCTGGAGCGCGGCGTGCTCACCGCCCGCGGCCTCGACCGGGTGCTGCGCGTGGCCTGGACGGTCGCGGATCTCGTCGGCCACGACCGCCCGGACGCCGGCGACGTCTGCCTCGCCCTGCAACTGCGCACCGGCGTCCCGCGGGGCGTGCCCATGGCCCTCGGAGCCCCGGCGTGACGGCGGGGGCCGACGCGGGCGAGGAACTGCTGGGGCGGGTCTTCCTCGCCCGGGTCATGGAGCCGGGTGACGAGGCCGGCGGTCGGTGGCTGCGGGAGTTCGGGGTGACGGAAGTGGTCCGGCGGCTGCGCGAGGACGGCCGGCGGCTGCCCGGTGTCAGCGGGAAACGCTGGGCCGGACTGGTGGCGCGGGCCGCACGGGCCGAGCCGGAGCGTGACCTGGAGGTGGCGCGGAGCGCCGGTGTGCGCTTCGTGTGCCCGGGGGACGCCGAGTGGCCGGGCGGACTCGACGACCTGGGGGACGGGCGGCCCACGGGCCTGTGGGTGCGCGGCTCGCCCAGTCTGCGGATGTGGGCGCTCGGTTCGGTCTCCGTGGTCGGGGCCCGCGCCTGCACCGAGTACGGAACGCATGTGGCTGCCACCCTCGCCGCCGAGCTGGCCGAACGGGGATGGGTGGTCGTGTCCGGCGGGGCCTACGGCATCGACGGGGCCGCCCACCGTGGGGCACTCGCCGCCGGCGGGGCCACCGTCGCGGTGCTGGCCTGCGGCGTGGACCGGCCCTATCCGCGCGGGCACACCGCGCTGATCGACCGGATCGCGGAGCAGGGACTGGTCGTGGGGGAGCTGCCGCCCGGCGACCACCCGACGCCGAGCCGGTTCGTCCTGCGGAACCGGGTGATCGCGGCGCTCACCCGGGGCACCGTCGTCGTGGAGGCGGCCTGCCGCAGCGGCTCGCTGGTCACCGCGCGGGCCGCCGAGCGGCTCGGCCGGTTCACCATGGGCGTCCCCGGGCCCGTGACCAGCTCGCTCTCCGCCGGCGTGCACGAACTGCTGCGCGGCGGGGCCACGCTGGTCACCGACGCGGCGGACGTCATCGAGCTCGTGGGCGACATGGGCGAGCTGGCCCCGCCAAGGCACGGCCCCGTCCTTCCGCGCGACCTGCTGGACCCGGGCGCGCGGGCCGTCCTCGCCGCGCTGCCCGGCGGCCGCCCGGCCGGCGCCGGGGAGATCGCCCGCGGCGCGCGGACCACCCCGGACGACGCGATCGCGCGACTGTACGAACTCCGAGCACTTGGCTACGTCGAACGACATGGCGACGGCTGGAAGTTGACACGCCAGGCGCTGATCTCGGCCCGGGGCGGTCCCGCCCCGTGCTGACCGAGCGTGTTCGGCCGTCCGGGGGAACGCCCTATGTCCTTGGGATTTCACGGAGTTGGCACATTCGGGTGGTCACACAGAGCGATCCGCCGCGTGCGGCGGCGCGGTCGCCGGAGGGGCTCCGTGCGGGGGTGGTGCCTCGTTGTTCGCACACCGCGACACCACAGTCACGCTACGCTCACAAGGTCCGGGCGCAGACCGCGCCGACCCGACCCCAGACCGACGGCTCACCCGGGTGTCCCGCACACCCCGCGGTGGCCCACCGCACACCACTTCCGCTCACCGCCCCACCTCCCAGCACTCTTCGGCAGATCACGGCACTTCACGGCAGAACGGCACAAGGCGACGAATGCCCCAGCACACCTCCGGCTCGGACCGGGCGGCGGTCCCACCAGCCGCACGTGACGGTGGCAGCGTGCGGCCGCCCGCTCCCTCGACGCTCGACGAACTGTGGCGGTCGTACAAGGCGACGGGGGACGAGCGGCTGCGGGAGCAACTGATCCTGCACTACTCGCCGCTGGTCAAGTACGTGGCGGGCCGGGTCAGCGTCGGTCTGCCGCCCAACGTGGAGCAGGCCGACTTCGTCTCCTCGGGGGTGTTCGGGCTGATCGACGCGATCGAGAAGTTCGACATCGACCGGGAGATCAAGTTCGAGACGTACGCGATCACCCGGATCCGGGGCGCCATGATCGACGAGCTGCGCGCCCTGGACTGGATCCCGCGGTCCGTCCGGCAGAAGGCGCGCAACGTCGAACGGGCCTACGCCACCCTGGAGGCGCGGCTGCGGCGGACCCCGACGGAGGGCGAGGTCGCCGCCGAGCTGGACATGGAGGTGGACGAGCTGCACGCCGTGTTCAGCCAGTTGTCGCTGGCCAACGTGGTCGCGCTGGAGGAGCTGCTGCACGTCGGCGGCGACGGCGGCGACCGGCTCAGCCTCATGGACACGCTCGAGGACACCGCCGCCGACGACCCGGTGGAGGTCGCCGAGGACCGGGAGCTGCGGCGCTTCCTCGCCCGTGCGATCAACACGCTGCCGGAGCGGGAGAAGACCGTCGTCACGCTCTACTACTACGAGGGGCTCACCCTCGCCGAGATCGGCAACGTGCTCGGGGTCACCGAGAGCAGGGTCAGCCAGATCCACACCAAGTCGGTGCTGCAGCTCAGG
This sequence comes from Streptomyces sp. NPDC056580, assembly GCF_042793175.1. Taxonomy (NCBI): domain Bacteria; kingdom Bacillati; phylum Actinomycetota; class Actinomycetes; order Kitasatosporales; family Streptomycetaceae; genus Streptomyces; species Streptomyces sp. NPDC056580. The sequence goes on from NZ_JBHTVE010000009.1 coordinate 312,110, forward strand.
GCGAAGCTGGCGAGCTTCGGACGCTGAGTCGCTCCCGTTCGCGGGGACGCGTCCGTAAAGTGGTCGACGTGCCAAGGATTCGAGCGGCCTCCGTGGCCGAGCACCGGTCGATGCAGCGAGCCGCCCTGCTGGACGCGGCTCGGTCCCTGTTGTCCGACGGCGGGACCGAAGCGCTGACCTTCCCCGCGCTGGCCGAGCGGACCGGCCTGGCGCGGTCCTCCGTGTACGAGTACTTCCGTTCGCGCGCCGCCGTGGTCGAGGAGCTGTGCGAGGTCGACTTCCCGCTCTGGGCGGCGGAGGTAGCGACGGCGATGGAGCGGGCGCCGACGGCCGAGGGCAAGGTCGAGGCGTATGTGCGGCAGCAGCTCGCGCTGGTCGGGGACCGGCGGCACCGGGCCGTCGTGGCGATCTCGGCGAGCGAGCTGGACGCGGGGGCGCGGGAGAAGATCCGGGCGGCGCACGGCGGGCTGGTCGCGATGGTCGTCGAGGCGCTGGCGGAGATCGGGCACGAGCAGCCCCGGCTGGCGGCGATGCTGCTGCAGGGGGTCGTGGACGCGGCCGTGCGGCGGATCGAGCTGGGCGCGGCCGAGGAGCCGGACCGGATCACGGACGCGGCCGTCCGGATGGCGCTGCGCGGGGTGCGGGGCTGAGGGCGCTGCCGCGGACCCGGGCGGGCCTCAGCGCGCGGGCCCGCAGCCGGCCGGCCCGCGGTGCGCGCCGCTGACCGGGGACGTCGAGCACCGGGAGCAGTCTGGACGGTCCGGCACGCAGCAGCCACGGTGGCAGCAGGGCCAGCGGGTTCAGGTAGGTCTCGCCGGCCAGCAGGCCCCAGTGCAGGCACGTGGCGGGGCAGTGGGGGGCCGTGGCCTCGAGCGCGCCGACCACGTCGCCCGCACCCACCACGTCCCCCTTCTCCACCGACGGGGTCACCGGCTCGTACGTCGTGCGCAGAGCCGTGCCCGCGAGTTCCACCGACACCACACCGCGCCCCGCCACCCGTCCGGCGAAGGACACCCGTCCGGCCGCCACCGCCCGCACCGGGGCGCCGGCCGTAGCGCCCAGGTCCACGCCCCGGTGCCCGGGGCCGTACACCGTCGCGGGCGGCTCCCAGCCGCGTACGACCACCGGCCGGACCCCCACCGGCCAGGCGCGGGCGATGGCCGGAACCGGTGCCCGCGGGGGCGGTGAGGGCGCCGGGGCAGGGGAGTCCGCGGAGGCCGGGGGCGTAGGCACGAGTGCCGCGAGACCGAGCGCCAGGCCCGCCCACACACCCGAATGCCGCATCTCTCGTCGCATGCCCGAACCCTCCCGCACCCGCCCGATCACGGCCGGGAACTGTGGACCGCTCCCCGGTTGTGGACAGCGGCGTCACCCGGTACCCCGCGGGTCCCGTACACTTCTTCTGGCGATCCGGGTCACCGGGTCGACTTCGCACGCCCCGGTACGGGTCTCGTCGGACGGTGTCCGTCGGACGGTCCGTATCAGCGCCCCTCGGTCCCTCGTGGCACCGGCGCAACGCGGGCGTCAGGCGCGACGGCCGGCCGGCTGTCGCGGCACAACCGAGAAATTCAAGGAGAAACGGCCATGGCCGTCGTCACGATGCGGGAGCTGCTGGAGAGCGGCGTCCACTTCGGTCACCAGACCCGTCGCTGGAACCCGAAGATGAAGCGCTTCATCTTCACCGAGCGCAACGGCATCTACATCATCGACCTGCTCCAGTCGCTGTCGTACATCGACCGCGCCTACGAGTTCGTCAAGGAGACCGTCGCCCACGGCGGCACGGTCATGTTCGTCGGCACCAAGAAGCAGGCGCAGGAGGCCATCGCCGAGCAGGCCACCCGCGTCGGCATGCCCTACGTCAACCAGCGCTGGCTGGGCGGCATGCTCACCAACTTCTCGACCGTCTACAAGCGTCTGCAGCGCCTCAAGGAGCTCGAGCAGATCGACTTCGAGGACGTGGCCGCCTCCGGCCTCACCAAGAAGGAGCTGCTGGTCCTCTCCCGCGAGAAGGCCAAGCTGGAGAAGACCCTCGGCGGTATCCGCGAGATGCAGAAGGTGCCCAGCGCCGTCTGGATCGTGGACACCAAGAAGGAGCACATCGCCGTCGGCGAGGCCCGGAAGCTGAACATCCCGGTCGTCGCGATCCTCGACACCAACTGCGACCCCGACGAGGTCGACTACAAGATCCCGGGCAACGACGACGCGATCCGCTCCGTCACCCTGCTCACCCGCGTGATCGCCGACGCCGTCGCCGAGGGCCTCATCTCCCGCTCTCGCGTCGCCACCGGTGACAAGGGTGAGAAGGCCGCGGGCGAGCCGCTCGCCGAGTGGGAGCGCGACCTGCTCGAGGGCGAGAAGAAGGCCGACGACGCCGCTCCGGCCGCCGAGGCTGCTCCGGCCGCCGAGGCTGCTCCGGCCGCCGAGGCTGCTCCGGCCGCCGAGGCCGAGAAGCCGGCCGAGGCCCCCGCCGCGGAGGCCGCCCCGGCCGCCGAGGCCGCCCCGGCCGCCGAGGGCGAGCAGGCCTGACGTCAGCGTCGACAGTGGGGGCGGTACCGGATCCCTTGCGCCCCTGGCGCGGGTGAATCCGCCCCCACTGTTCACCCGTAGGTCGGCACGCCGTCCGCGGCCCACGGCTACAAGTGGACGCGGACCCCGCTGATCTCCGTTCTCCGAAGACTTCGAGAAAGACTCACAGACTCATGGCGAACTACACCGCCGCCGACGTCAAGAAGCTGCGTGAGCTGACCGGCGCCGGCATGATGGACTGCAAGAAGGCGCTGGACGAGGCCGAGGGCAACGTCGACAAGGCCGTCGAGGCGCTGCGCATCAAGGGCCAGAAGGGCGTCGCCAAGCGCGAGGGCCGCTCCGCCGAGAACGGCGCCGTGGTCTCCATCATCGCCGACGACAACTCCTCCGGCGTCCTCGTCGAGCTGAAGTGCGAGACGGACTTCGTCGCCAAGGGCGACAAGTTCCAGGCCGTGGCCAAGGCCATCGCCGAGCACGTCGCGAAGAGCTCCCCGGCCGACATCGACGCCCTGCTCGCCTCCGAGATCGAGGCCGGCAAGACCGTCCAGGCGTTCGTGGACGAGGCCAACGCCAACCTCGGCGAGAAGATCGTCCTGGACCGCTTCGCGCAGTTCTCCGACGGCTTCGTCATCTCGTACATGCACCGCACCATGCCCGACCTGCCCCCGCAGATCGGTGTCCTCGTGGAGCTGGACAAGCCGAACGCCGAGGTCGCCAAGGGCATCGCCCAGCACATCGCCGCCTTCGCGCCGAAGTACCTGGCCAAGGAGGACGTGCCGGCCGACGTCGTCGAGTCCGAGCGCCGCATCGCCGAGGAGACCACCCGCGCCGAGGGCAAGCCCGAGGCCGCGATCGCCAAGATCGTCGAGGGTCGCGTGAACGGCTTCTTCAAGGACGCCACGCTGCTCGGCCAGCCGTACGCGCTGGACAACAAGAAGTCGGTCCAGAAGGTGCTGGAAGAGGCCGGTGTCACCCTGAAGCGCTTCACGCGCATCAAGGTCGGCATCTGAGTCCGTACCGCGATCGACGCGCGACCGCTATAGGGTCGACAGCAGTCGTGCGCGCACACCGCCCCACCCGGGCGCGTGTCGGACGACAGCAGATCTGACGAGGAGGCCATTGCCGCGCATGGGAGCGAAAAGCGACCCCAACCGGCAGTGGCCTTCTTCGTATGTGCAACACGTGAAAGAGGCGGGATCTCCATGACCACCAAGGCCCAGAAGAGCGACGACGGCAAAGTACGCGGCCGGTTTCTGCTGAAGCTGTCCGGAGAGGCATTCTCCGGTGGCGGGGGCCTGGGCGTGGACCCGGACGTGGTGCACAAGATCGCCCGTGAGATCGCGGCCGTCGTCCGGGACGGCGCGGAGGTGGCGGTCGTCATCGGCGGCGGCAACTTCTTCCGCGGCGCCGAACTCCAGCAGCGCGGCATGGACCGCGCCCGCTCCGACTACATGGGCATGCTCGGCACCGTGATGAACTGCCTCGCCCTCCAGGACTTCCTGGAGAAGGAGGGCATCGACAGCCGGGTGCAGACCGCCATCACCATGGGCCAGGTCGCCGAGCCGTACATCCCGCTGCGCGCCGTGCGCCACCTGGAGAAGGGCCGTGTGGTCATCTTCGGAGCCGGTATGGGCATGCCGTACTTCTCCACCGACACCACCGCCGCCCAGCGCGCCCTGGAGATCGACGCCGAGGCGCTTCTCATGGGCAAGAACGGCGTGGACGGGGTCTACGACTCCGACCCCAAGACCCACCCCGACGCCGTCAAGTTCGACGCCCTCGGCTACGGCGAGGTCATCACCCGTGACCTCAAGGTCGCCGACGCCACCGCCATCACCCTGTGCCGCGACAACAACCTGCCGATCCTGGTGTTCGAACTGCTCGCGGAGGGCAATATCGCCCGGGCCGTCAAGGGTGAGAAGATCGGCACGCTGGTGGGTGACCAGGGCAGCCGGGACTGACCGGCACACCCCGGACGCCCGCGGTAGGACACCTGTCCGGGGTACGGACGGGACGCACCCTGGCCGGGGGATGGACAATGTCCCTGCCGGTCGGGAACCGTGCAGGAAGAAGACGCGACGCAGCCGGCCGCCGTACGACTTCAGCAACCGCAGCCGGGCCTCACTCAAGACACGCAGGAGCAAGTGGTGATCGAAGAGACCCTCCTCGAGGCCGAGGAGAAGATGGAGAAGGCCGTCGTGGTCGCCAAGGAGGACTTCGCCGCGATCCGCACCGGCCGTGCGCACCCGGCGATGTTCAACAAGATCGTTGCCGAGTACTACGGTGCACCGACGCCGATCAACCAGCTGGCTTCGTTCTCCGTGCCGGAGCCGCGCATGGCGGTCGTGACCCCGTTCGACAAGACCGCGCTGCGCAACATCGAGCAGGCGATCCGCGACTCCGACCTGGGCGTCAACCCGAGCAACGACGGCAACATCATCCGCGTGGTGTTCCCCGAGCTCACCGAGGAGCGCCGCCGCGACTACATCAAGGTCGCCAAGGGCAAGGCGGAGGACGCCCGGGTGTCGATCCGTTCGGTGCGCCGCAAGGCCAAGGACGCCATCGACAAGCTGATCAAGGACGGCGAGGTCGGCGAGGACGAGGGCCGCCGTGCGGAGAAGGAGCTGGACGACACCACGGCGAAGTACGTCGCCCAGGTGGACGAGCTCCTGAAGCACAAGGAAGCGGAGCTGCTCGAAGTCTGATGAGCCACTCTTCCTGGGGGGCGCCGCCGACGGCGGGGCAGACCGGCTACTGGGGGCCCGCCGAGGGCGGGCCCGCCCACGGGCCTGCCCCGGCGGGTCCCGCGTACGAGGCGCCTCAGGCGCAGCAGACTCGCCCCATGCCCATCGTGCCCGACGTACCCGCGCATGGCGGAGACCAGGACGACGACCGGGGGGCCGCTCGGCTGAGCGGCCCCTTGTTCCGCAACGAGACGCAGAATCCGGAGCCCATGTCCGACGCCCCGCAGCCGGCGCCCGCGCCGCAGAAGAAGAGCGCGGGCCGTGACCTGAGCGCCGCCATAGGCGTCGGGGTCGGGCTCGGCGTGGTGATCATCGCGTCGCTGTTCGTCGTCAAGGCCGTCTTCGTGGGTGTCATCGCGGTCGCGGTGGTCGTCGGGCTGTGGGAGCTGACCAGCAGGCTGCGGGAGCGCAAGGACATCGGGGCGCCGCTGGTGCCGCTCGCGGTGGGCGGCGCGGCGATGGTGGTCGCCGGGTACGTCCGCGGCGCCGAGGGCGCGTGGGTCGCGATGGCGCTGACCGCCCTGGCGATCCTGGTCTGGCGCATGACGGAACCGCCGGAGGGCTACCTCAGGGACGTCACCGCCGGCGTCTTCGCGGCGTTCTACGTGCCGTTCCTCGCCACGTTCGTCGCCATGATGCTCACCGCCGGCGACGGCCCCTGGCGTGTGCTGACCTTCCTGCTCCTGACGGTCGTCAGCGACACCGGCGCCTACGCGGTCGGCTGGCGCTTCGGCAAGACCAAGCTCGCCCCGCGCATCAGCCCCGGCAAGACCCGCGAGGGCCTGCTCGGCGCGGTGCTGTTCGCCATGGTCGCGGGCGCGCTGTGCATGCAGTTCCTGATCGACGACGGCGCCTGGTGGCAGGGTCTCGTGCTCGGCCTCGCCGTCGCCGCCAGCGCCACCCTCGGCGACCTCGGCGAGTCCATGATCAAGCGCGACCTGGGCATCAAGGACATGGGCGCCCTGCTCCCCGGTCACGGCGGCATCATGGACCGGCTGGACTCGCTGCTGCCGACCGCGCCGGTGGTCTGGCTCCTGCTGGTGCTGTTCGTCGGCTCGGCCTGAGCCGTCCCTGGCACACGGAAGCGGTACGGAGCGCACGAGAGCCGCCCGGAGCACACGGACGACGGGCCCCACCCCGACCAGGGTGGGGCCCGTCGTCGTACGTGCCGGACTCAGGAGGCGGTGCGGATTGCGGCGATGTCGAACTGGAGGCGGACCTTCTCGCTCACCATGGCCCCGCCCTGGGCCAGCCTGGCGTCGTAGGTCAGGCCCCAGTCGCACCGGTTGATGGTGGTGGTGCCGTCGAAGCCGACCCGCTCGTAGCCGAAGGGGTCCGTGACATGGCCGATGTAGGTCAGTTCCAGGTCGACGGGGCGGCTGATGTTCTTGATGGTGAGGTCGCCTGACATCAGGTAGACGTCATCGCCCGCGAGCCGCACGGCGTTGCTGGTGAAGGTCATACGCGGGTACGTCGCCGCGTCCAGGAACTGACGGCCCACCAGATGGGCGTCACGCTGCTCCACCCCGGTGTCCACGCTCGCGGTGTACATCACGATGTCGGCCCGGGAGCGGGACGGGTCACCGGCGTCGAAGTAGAGCTTGCTCTCGTACTCCGTGAAGGCGCCGCGCACCGTGGTCACCATCGCGTGCCGCACGGAGAACCCGATCCTGCTGTGCGCGGGATCGATCGCCCAATCCCCGGTGAGCGACGCCAGACCGGGATCGGGCAGGACGGCGGTGGCGCCCGGCGCCGAGGCGGTGTACCCGGCGAGGGAGGCGGGCGCCTCCGGACGCCGCTGGAATGGGCTGCGGCCGAAAAGGTTCATGGCGCACCTTGCTACGGCAGCACGACGCGTGGGGCAATACCCGACCAGGAAACCCGACCGTTCACCAGCAGAACTTCACAGATGAGGACGGCGCCTGCCCGGACGGACGGCGGCCGTACCGCACCCCTTGCCGGGCGCCGCACCACCCGGTGGGGTGGTGAGCCGGTGCCCGTACAACTGCTCGCCGCCGCGGGAGTCCTCGCCGTCCTGGCCGCCTCCGCCGTCGCCTATACGGTGATCAAGCCGGCCGGGGCCGCGTACCTGGCCTTCCTCGGGGTGCAGACGCTGCTGCGCAGCCGCCGCGACGGGATCGGCTTCGGCCTCAAGGTCGCGACGACACAGCCGCGAGGCTCCGGAACAAGAACGGCCCGCCGGAATTCCGGCGGGCCGTCACGGACTCAGAGGTTATCCGCAATGAGTCGCTTTACTGGTGTACTGCGCCTGCGAGGAGCTCGGGCCGCTGGTGAGGCTGATGACGCCCGACACCGAAATGCACCGACCGGCGGCAGAGATGTTGACCGGCCCGGCGTACTGGCTGTAGGTGACACCCGTGGAAGTCGGGTCCTGAGAGTACGTGTCCTGCGTGCAGGTGGATCCCGCGGTGTCTCCGGCGACACACTTCACGAGCATCACGAACTTGAAGGTGGGAGTACCGTAACCGCCCGCGCTCGTGGCCACGTTGACCGCGCAGTTCTTGCCGGTCGAAGAGTCGTAGTAGAGGTGAATATTGCCGTAGACGCTGCCGCCGGAAGTCTTGACCTGGTACGTGTCGATCTCGCTTCCACTGCATCCATAGCCGGCGGCACTGGCTGAAGGCGCCAAAATGAAACTTCCGCCCAAAAGCAGAAGAATTCCAGTGAGAACAGAGGCAATCCGTCGCATCGAACCCCCAAATGAGAGATGTATTAACCGGAGGTGATCTTGATGCAGGGAAAGGTGCCGGCGCAACAGCGCAAGCAGATCGAAGTGCCCAAAACGTGATAGGTCGCGGAGTGGTCTACATCACACGCCTGCCGCGTTTGATTCAGTCGGGCCGCTTCAGCGCCGCCGGGGGAACCTCCAGCCGTTCCGGCGCAGCTTGAAGAGGACGAACACTCCGCAGATCGCCCACACGACCAGGAAGGCCCACAACAACCACGGAGGCCCGTCCGGACGCTCTGCCAGTTGGACCGATGCCGCGCGAGAAGGGGTCATCCCTGGCGCGTGCCCGGCGGCGCGGGCGGAACACGCGGTCGACCGCGACCGGCGACGACAACTGACGACAGTCGTAGCGGGTGACAGCCCCAGGTCACCCGATTGGATCTGCGACACTGGAACCACCATGCCCAAGCCCGGAGAACTCATTTTCGTCGCCCCGCGCGGAGCCAAGAAGCCGCCGCGGCATCTCGCCGATCTCACGCCCGCCGAGCGCAAGGACGCGGTGGCCGAGATCGGGGAGAAGCCGTTCCGTGCCAAGCAGCTGTCGCAGCACTACTTCGCGCGGTACGCGTACGACCCGGCGGAGTGGACCGACATCCCCGCCGGTGCGCGCGGCAGGCTGCAGGAAGCGCTGCTCCCCGAGCTGATGACCGTCGTGCGGCACCTGTCGACCGACCAGGGGACCACCCGCAAGACGCTGTGGCGGCTGTTCGACGGCACCCTCGTGGAGTCCGTGCTGATGCGGTACCCGGACCGGGTCACCATGTGCATCAGCTCGCAGGCCGGGTGCGGGATGAACTGCCCGTTCTGCGCGACCGGGCAGGCGGGTCTCGACCGGAACCTGTCCACCGCCGAGATCGTGCACCAGATCGTGGACGGTATGCGGGCGCTGCGGGACGGCGAGGTGCCCGGCGGCCCCGCGCGGCTGTCCAACATCGTCTTCATGGGCATGGGGGAGCCGCTCGCCAACTACAAGCGGGTCGTGGGCGCCATCCGGGCGCTGACCGACCCCGCCCCCGACGGGCTCGGCCTGTCGCAGCGCGGCATCACCGTGTCGACGGTCGGGCTGGTCCCGGCCATCCACCGGTTCTCCGACGAGGGCTTCAAGTGCCGGCTCGCGATCTCCCTGCACGCGCCCGACGACGAACTGCGCGACACCCTGGTCCCCGTGAACACGCGGTGGAAGGTGCGCGAGGCGCTGGACGCCGGGTTCGAGTACGCCGCGAAGTCCGGACGCCGGCTGTCCATCGAGTACGCGCTGATCCGGGACATCAACGACCAGGCCTGGCGCGGCGACCGGCTCGGCCGGCTGCTCAAGGGCAGGCCCGTGCACGTCAACCTGATCCCGCTGAACCCGACGCCGGGCTCGAAGTGGACCGCCTCGCGGCCCGAGGACGAGAAGGCGTTCGTGGAGGCCATCGCGGCCCACGGGGTACCGGTCACGGTCCGGGACACCCGGGGACAGGAGATCGACGGGGCCTGTGGTCAGCTCGCGGCCACCGAGCGATAATCTGGCCACGTCACTACATCTGCATATTCCGACAGGGGAGCGCCACAGCGCTGAGAGTGCGGCAACCGGGCCGCAGACCCTCTGAACCTCGCCCAGGTCATTCTGGGTAGGAAGTTCGGTCACCACTCAAGCTGTTGCGCCCTGCCCGGGACTCCCCCAGCGGAGCCCGGGCAGGGCCGCGTCTCTTCCTGGCCAACCCCAGGAGGACATCCAGTGCACAACAAGACCCTCGTGGCCGTGACGGTGGGGCTCGGCCTCGTCGCCCTGCCCGTGCTGAGCGGGTGCGGGTCGGACGACGCCAAGGGATCCGCCGCGGACTCCAGGACCGTGACCCTCGTCAGCCACGACTCGTGGCTCGTCTCCAAGAGCGTCATACGGGACTTCGAGAAGAAGTCCGGCTACCAGGTCAAGGTCCTCAAGAGCGGCGACGCCGGGCAGGCCGTCAACAAGGCGCTGCTGACCAAGGACAACCCGCAGGGCGACGTCTTCTTCGGCGTCGACAACACCCTGCTCTCCCGCGCCCTGGACAACGGGCTGTTCCAGTCCTACGAGCCGAAGGGCTCCGACCAGGTGCTGCCTCAGTACCGCGTCGACCAGGGCAGGCACCGTGTCACGCCCGTCGACACCGGGGACATCTGCGTCAACTACGACAAGGCCTTCTTCAGCGAGCACAAGCTGACCCCGCCGCAGTCCTTCGCCGACCTCGCGAAGCCCGCGTACAAGAACCTCCTCGTCACCGAGAACGCCGCCACCTCCTCGCCGGGCCTCGGCTTCCTGCTGGGCAGCGCGGCGAAGTTCGGCGGCGACCACTGGCAGGACTACTGGAAGAAGCTCAAGGCCAACGGCGTCAAGGTCGTCGACGGCTGGGAGCAGGCCTACTACCAGGAGTTCTCCGGGTCGTCCGAGGGCAGGAAGGCCGGCGGCGACCGCCCGCTGGTGGTGTCGTACGCCTCGTCGCCGCCCGCCGAGGTCATCTACGCCAAGAAGCGGCCCGGCACCGCCCCGACCGGGGTGTCCCAGGGCACCTGCTTCCGGCAGACCGAGTACGCGGGCCTGCTGAGCAACGCGAAGAACACCAAGGGCGGCAAGGCGTTCCTCGACTTCCTGCTCACCAAGGAGTTCCAGGAGGACATGCCGCTCAACATGTTCGTCTACCCCGTGCGCCAGGGCGCCGCGGTGCCGCCGGACTTCGCGAAGTACGGGCCGCAGGCCAAGGACCCCGAGACGATGCCGCCCGCCACCATCGCCGCCAACCGTGACCAGTGGGTCAAGTCGTGGACGTCACTCGTACTGAGGTAGCGGTCCGCAGGGGCACCGCGCGCGGGAGCGCGGCGCGGCTGGGGCTGATGGCCCTGCCCGCCGCGTTCTTCGCCGTGTTCTTCGCCTGGCCCGTCGCCGCGATCGTGGCGCGCGGTCTGAAGGCGGACGGCGCCTGGCGGTTCGGGCGGATGGCGGACGTCGTCGCACAGCCGGACATCCGGCACGTGCTCTGGTTCACCACCTGGCAGGCGCTCGCCTCCACCGCGCTCACCCTGCTGCTCGCCCTGCCCGCCGCCTACGTCTTCGCCCGCTTCGACTTCCCCGGCAGACAACTGCTGCGGGCGGTCGTCACCGTACCGTTCGTGCTGCCGACCGTCGTGGTGGGCACGGCGTTCCTGGCGCTGGTCGGACGCGGCGGGCTGCTCGACGACCTGTGGGGGGTACGGCTGGACACCACCGTGTGGGCGATCCTGCTGGCGCACGTCTTCTTCAACTACGCGGTCGTCGTACGGACCGTCGGCGGGCTGTGGGCCCAGCTCGACCCCCGGCAGGAGCAGGCGGCGCGGATGCTCGGCGCCTCACCGCTGACGGCGTGGCGGAAGGTCACCCTGCCCGCCCTCGCGCCCGCCGTGGCCGCCGCCGCGCTGATGGTCTTCCTGTTCACCTTCACCTCCTTCGGCGTGGTGCAGATCCTCGGCGGGCCCACGTTCTCCACCCTTGAGGTGGAGATCTACCGGCAGACCTCGGAGGTCTTCGACCTCTCCACGGCGGCCGTCCTGACCCTCGTCCAGTTCGCCGCGGTGGGCGCGATCCTCGCCGTGCACGCCTGGACGGTTCGGCGGCGCGAGAGCGCCCTGCGCCTCGCCGACCCGAAGACGACCGCACGCCGGCCACGCGGCGCGGGGCAGTGGGCGCTGCTCGCCGGGGTCCTGCTCACCGTCGCGCTGCTGCTCGTGCTGCCGCTCGCCGTCCTCGTGCAGCGCTCCCTGGACGCGCCCGGCCTCGGCTACTACCGGGCGCTGACCGACGCCGACGGCGGCACCTTCCTGGTGGCGCCGCTGCACGCCGTGTGGACCTCGCTGGAGTACGCCGTCGCCGCCACCGCCATCGCCCTGGTGATCGGGGGTCTCGCCGCCGCCGCGCTGGCCCGCCGGGACGCGGGACGGCTGGTACGCGGTTTCGACGCGCTGCTGATGCTGCCGCTCGGCGTCTCCGCCGTCACCGTCGGCTTCGGCTTCCTGATCGCCCTGGACCGGCCGCCGCTGGACCTCAGGCAGTCCTGGATCCTCGTCCCGCTCGCCCAGGCGCTGGTCGGCGCCCCCTTCGTGGTGCGGACCATGCTGCCGGTGCTGCGGGCGGTGGACGGCCGGCTCAGGGAGGCGGCGGCCGTGCTCGGCGCCTCGCCCTGGCGGGTGTGGCGGGAGGTCGACCTGCCGCTGGTGCGGCGGGCGCTGCTGATCGCGGCCGGATTCGCCTTCGCGGTGTCCCTGGGCGAGTTCGGGGCGACCGTGTTCATCGCGCGGCCCGACAACCCGACGCTTCCGGTCGCCGTGGCCCGGCTGCTGAGCCGGCCCGGGGAGCTCAACTACGGGCAGGCGATGGCCCTGTCCACGATTCTGATGGTGGTGTGCGCCGCCGCGCTGCTGGTGCTGGAGCGGCTGCGCACGGACCGGACGGGGGAGTTCTGATGCTGCTGAGCCTGGAGGCGGCGACCGTGCGCCTGGGCGGACGGCCGGTGCTGGACTCGGTCGGTCTGGGCGTCGCCGAGCACGAGGTGGTGTGCGTGCTCGGACCCAGCGGCAGCGGGAAGTCGACGCTGCTCAGGGCGGTGGCCGGTCTGCAGCCGCTGGACTCGGGGCGGGTGCTGCTCGGCGGCCGGGACCAGGCGGGCGTGCCGGCGCACAAGCGCGGTGTCGGCCTGATGTTCCAGGACCACCAGCTCTTCCCGCAGCGGGACGTCGGCGGCAACGTGGCCTTCGGGCTGCGGATGCACGGGGTCGGCAAGGGGCGACGGGACGCCGAGGTGGGCCAGTTGCTGGAGCTGGTCGGCCTGCCGGGGGCGGCCGGGCGGGCCGTGGCCGCGCTGTCCGGCGGCGAGCAGCAGCGGGTGGCCCTGGCCCGGGCGCTCGCGCCCCGGCCCCGGCTGCTGATGCTGGACGAGCCGCTCGGCCAGCTCGACCGCTCGCTCCGGGACCGGCTGGTGGTGGAACTGCGGGAGCTGTTCGGCCGGTTGGGCACCACCGTGCTGGCCGTGACGCACGACCAGGGCGAGGCGTTCGTGCTGGCCGACCGGGTGGTGGTGATGCGGGACGGGCGGATCGCCCAGTCCGGGACCCCGCTGGAGGTCTGGCAGCGGCCCGCGGACGAGTTCGTGGCCCGGTTCCTCGGCTTCGAGAACGTGGCGCCCGCGACCGTCGCCGACGGCGCCGCGGACACCCCCTGGGGCAAGCTGCCCGTGCCCGAGGGTTCACCGCGGGGCGACCGCCCGCTGCTGGTGCGCCCCGCCGGGGTGCGGCTCGTCGCCGCCGGCGAGGGCCTGCCCTGCACGGTGACCGCCCGCACCTTCAAGGGCACCCATGTGGCCGTCCGGCTGCTGCCCCTGGACGGCGGCCCGCCCCTGGAGGCGGCCTGCGCGCTCCGGGACGCGCCCGAGCCCGGTGCCGAGCTGGGAATCGCTTTCGACGTGGCCGAAATCGTCGTGCTCGGGTGATCATCGTGTGCCTAGGGTGAGGACATGACCTTGCTCGCACATGACCGGTACTGCGACGAAATCGAGCTGCAGGTGGGGCAGTTGAGGGCCGTGGTGACCTCCGGCGCCGATCTCGCCGCCACCGTGCCCACCTGCCCGGAGTGGTCGCTGGAGGACCTGGTGCGCCACATGGGCGGTGCCCTGCGCTGGGTGGACACCCTGGTGCGCGCCCGCGCGCAGGAGAACATCCCGCTGGAGCGGGTGCCGTTCGGTGCCGGGCCCGAGAAGCGGGGCGACGCGGCCGCCCTGGACGAGTGGCTCGCGCAGACGGGTGAGCTGACCGTGGCCGCGCTGCGCGAGGCGGGACCCGGCACCGCGGTGTGGGCGTGGGCGGGAGACCTCGACTGCGGCTTCTGGGCCCGGCGCATGGCCCACGAGATCACCGTGCACCGCGCCGACGCCGCGCTCGCGGCCGGCCTGCCCTACGACGTGGCGCCCGACGTCGCCGCCGACGCGCTGGACGAGTGGCTCCAGCTCGTGGAGTGGGTGCAGCGCAACGCGGCCCATCCGGCCGCGGCGGAGCTGCGTGGCCCGGGCCGCAGCATCCACCTGCACGCCACGGACGCCGAACCCGCCCTGAACGCCGAGTGGATCGTCGAGCTGGGCGAGGAGGGCGTCGGCTGGCGCCGCGGCCGTGAGAAGGCCGCCGTCGCCCTGCGCGGACCGCTCACCTCGGTGCTGCTCGCCTTCTACCGGCGGCTGCCGCTGGACGCCCCCGGTCTCGAGGTGCTGGGCGAGCGCGAGGTGTTGGAGTTCTGGCTCGAGCGGACCAGCTTCGGCTGAACAGGACCGCGGCCCGTCCCCCGGGGATACGGGGACGGGCCGCGGTGCCGCACGAGCGGTGTGCGAAGCCGGGCGTCAGGCGCCGTTCTTCGCCCCACGGCGACGCATGCCGAAGAAGACCGCGCCACCGCCGACGACGACCAGCGCGCCGGCCACACCGGCGATCATGCCGGTGTTGGAGTTGGCGCCGGTCTCGGCGAGGTTCGAGTCACCGGCCGCCGGGGACGGCGCGTTGCCCGAGGTGGCCGCCGGGGCCGGGGCGGTGCTGCTCTCCGAGGCGGACGGAGTCGGCTTCGCGGACTCCTCCGGAGCGGAGGGGGACGGCTTCGACGACGGGCTGGCCGGCGCGCTCGGGGAGGGGGACTCCTCCTTATTGCAGGTGGTGGCCTCGGTCGTCAGACCGCCCGCGATGTCGTCGTCGACATTGAAGCGGTCCGTCTTGACGTGGATCCGGTAGGTCGTGCTGGCCTTCCAGTTTACGTTGAAGACGACCGGGGTGCCTGCGCCGCCCGAGCCCTTGACGACCTCCTGGCCGACCTGCGTCTCACCGGCGTCGGTCTTCTCGAAGACGGTGACGGTGGCGGGCGTGCCGGAGCTGTCCTTGTCGGTGACGACGATGACGCCCTTGGCGCCGTCGCACTTGGCTTCGGCGGAGAACTCACTGATGTTGCAGGCGAGCGCCTGGCCCGCGACGCCCAGCGCCAGTGCGGCGGAGGCGGAGGCGACACCCAGGATGCGCACGGAACGACGTGCGTTACGGCGAGTTATGGACACGTTTGTCCTTTACAGAGTGCATAACTGCGGGGGGTAGACAGGGAGTTGGGGCGCACGGAAGAGTTGAGGCCCCAGCATCCCCAAGAGACACACAGGTTTATAAGCGTTCCATAAGAGGTGTCAATGCGTAAGCCCGTCAGGGCCGTTGACTTTGCCTGCTTATTGCCTGCGCAGACGTTTCAACGCCTCGGGAGCCTGCTCGATCCGGTCAACGAGGCTGATTCGGGACTCCATCGCCCGTCCCGCGGCCAGTGACCGCAGCAGCGGCCAGGCGGGCAGCCGCCGCGTCCAGTGGTCCTCGTCCACGAGCACCATGGGGGTGGGCTCGCCCCGCGACCCGTAGTAGTTCGGGGTGGCGTTGTCGAAGATCTCCTGCACGGTCCCGGCGGCGCCCGGCAGGAACACCACCCCGGCGGTGGAGCGGGCCAGCAGGCCGTCCTCGCGTATGGCGTTGGTGAAGTACTTGGCGATGTGGGCGGCGAAGGCGTTCGGCGGCTCGTGGCCGTAGAACCAGGTCGGTATGCCCACCGACTCCCCGCCGCCGGGCCAGCGTTCGCGCACCTCGAAGGCGGCCCGCGCCCAGTCGGTGACCGACGGCCGGAAGGACGGCGACTTGGCGAGGAGCAGCAGCGCCTCCTCGAGCATGCCGTCGGCGAAGGGCGCGGCGTACGCGCCGAGGTTCGCCGCCTCCATCGCGCCCGGGCCGCCGCCGGTGGCGACCGTGAACCCGTCGCGCGCCAGCTCGCGGCCCAGACGCGCGGCGCCGGCGTACTCGACGGTGCCGCGGGCCATCGCGTGTCCGCCCATGACGCCCACCACCGGTGCGCCTGCGAGGAGTTCGTCCAGGGAGTCGGAGACCGAGTCGTCGTGGATCGCGCGCAGCATCGAGGAGAAGACGTCGCCGTCCGCCTTGGTGCGCTGGAACCAGGCGTAGGCCAGCGCGTCGGGTGTCGCCTCGTAGCCGTCGTCGAGCGACCGGAACAACTCGTCGGGCGTGTAAGGGAATCCGCGGTACGGATCGAACGGGAGCCCCGGTACCGGCGGGAAGACCAGGGCGCCGGTGGCGCGGACGTGCGCCGCGGCCCGGGGGTCCATCGGGCAGCCGAGGAAGACGGCGCCCTCGGTGTCGGCGCCGAGCAACTCGTCCGTACGGTCCGTCAGATCGACTGCCTGCACGCGGTACTGGGCCAGTGAGCCGTGTCCGGCGACCACCTCGTCGAACTCGGCGAGTGACTCGATCTCACGGTCGTGGGCTGCTCGGTTCGGCTGGGCGGGTGTCTGATGCACCCGCCCATGCTAGGCGTGCGTGTGCGCGTGCCCGGCCGGAAGGGGGTCAGCCCTGGACCGCGGCCGGGTCCATCCACATGACCTCCCAGGTGTGGCCGTCGAGGTCGTCGAAGGCGCGGCCGTACATGAAGCCGTGGTCCTGGGTCTCGCCGCTCGACGAGCCGCCCGCCGCGATCGCCCTGTCGACCAGCTCGTCCACCTTCTCGCGGCTCTCCGCGCTCAGGCAGAGCAGCACCTCGCTGGTCCTGGTGGAGTCGGCGATCTCCTTCTTGGTGAAGTCGGCGTAACGCTGCTTGCCCAGCAGCATCGCCACGATCGTGTCGCTGATCACCACGCAGGCGCAGTCGTCGGTGCTGAACTGCGGGTTGATCGAGTAGCCGAGCTCGGTGAAGAACTTCTTCGAGGCCTCGACGTCGCCGGTGGCCAGGTTCACGAAGATCATCTGCTGGTACACGGGGTGCCTCCCTTGGCTGTGGGTCGTCGCTGTCGTGGGGTTGGACACCGGGCCGGGGGAAAACTCATCGCCGGTGGCCGACGTTTTTTCCGCCCGGCTCCGGCGCCGGGTGTCAGCGGCCCGCCGCCGGCGCCGCGAGATGGGCGATCGCCAGCGTGAGCGGGCCGAACAGCACCAGCAGGGCGGCGGCGCGCAGGGCGGCGGCGGTGCGCAGCATGCGCGCCGGGGCGCCGAGCCGCAGCAGGGCGGCGGTGGTCTCGGCACGGCACTGGCGTGCCTCGACGGCCGCTGTCAGCAGGGTCGCCACGGTGCAGCCGGTGACCACGAGCGCGCCCAGCGCCCTCAGCGGGCCGGGCGACGCGGCCGGTCCCTGGTACAGCGCGGTCATGGCGTAGGTGGCCGCGGCGGCGGCGCAGGCCACGCCGAGCGGCCGGCCGATCCGGGGGGCCTCCGCCATGAGCACGCGGCCGGCCAGCAGCCTGAGCGCTCCGGGGCGGGCGGACTGCAGCAGGCGTCCGCACAGGTGGGTGAGCCCGGGGGCGGCGAGCACGAGCCCGGCCGCGGTGAGGAGCCAGCCGGTCAGGACGGCCACCGCGCCGGCGGGCAGGTGGGTGAGCGCGGGCACCGCGGCGGGCCGCCCGGCGTAGGCCTGTACCGCGAGTCCGGCGGCGGCGGCCGCGACGCCCCAGGGCAGACCGGCGGGGGCGGCGGCCGGGGCGGGGCGACGGCCCGGCGCGCCGGTCTCGCCGGCGTCCAGGATCTCCGTCCCGCTCACCTCCGTGCCGTTCACCTCGGTCCCGTCCGGCCCGCTCCCGTCCGCCTCCGGCTCGGTGACCGCCGCCGTAGCGGCGCCGTCGGCCGGGGGCGGCGCGGCGCCCTGCCGAGCCGCCGCGGGGACGCGCTGGCGTGCCCCGAACCTGCCGTAGGCCCCGAACGTCTCCCGGGGCGCGGAGTGGCCGTACGCGCCGAAGCGGCCGAGGGCGCGGCGGGCGCCGGCCGGCGGACGCGGGTCACGCGGGCGCAGGGCGAGCGCGACCGCCGCGGCGGCGAGCGCGGGGACCGGTGCCAGCAGCGTCAGCGCGGCGGGCAGCGGAAGGGACTGGTCCGTGGCCAGGAAGCGGGCCGCCGCGCCGCCGAGAGGCGCGCCCGCCAGGTCGCCGCGCAGGCGCAGGAAGACCAGCAGGGCCAGCAGCGAGCCCAGAGCGCAGGACAGCACGGTGGTCAGCACCGAGACCGCCATGAGCCGCGCCGGGCCCAGACCCACCGCCGACAGCCCCGGACGCGGCCTGGTGCCGGGGTCCGTGCGGGCCACCGCGAGCGCGAGGTAGACCGTGGCGGCGAGCGGGACCACGCACCAGGCCAGTCGCACCGCCGCGTCCGGTGTCCCGGGGTGCGCCAGCGCGTAGCCGAGCGAGGACAGCAGCAGGAACGAGGTGCCCGCCGAGGCCGCGGCCACCAGCAGCCGGCGCAGTTGTACGCCGGGCCGGGCCGCGCGGGTCAGACGGAGAGCGAGCACGCCGCCCGGCCTTCCGTCTCCGCGGCGTCCGGCAGCGGCACGGTCCGCACCCGCCGCCCGTCCAGCAGGGAGACGGTGCGGTCGGCGAGGGCGGCGGTGTCGGCGTCGTGCGTGGCCAGGACGACCGTGATGCCGTGCGAACGGGACGCCGTGGTGAGGGTGCGCAGCACGTGCGCGCGGTCGCCGCGGTGCAGCGGGGCCGTCGGCTCGTCGGCGAAGAGGACCGTGGGGCCGGGGGCGAGCGCGCGGGCGATGGCCACGCGCTGGCGTTCGGCCTGCTGCAGTTCCCGCGGGTGCCGGCGCGCGTGCTCGCCGGCGTCGAGCCGCTCGAGCCACTCCAGGGCGGCCGCCCTGGCACGCCGCCGGCCGGTGCCGCGCAGCATCAGCGGCAGGGCGGTGTTCTCCCACACGTTCAGCTCCGGCACCAGCACCGGGGCGGGTTCCACCCAGCCGAAGTGGTCGCGGCGCAGCCGTTCGCGGGCGGTCGGGCCCAGGGTGTGCACGGGCGAGCTGTTGAACCAGACCTCGCCGTCGCGCACCGGGAGCAGACCGGACAGGCACTGCAGCAGGGTCGTCTTGCCGCTGCCGCGCGGGCCGGCGACGGCGAGGATCTCGCCCACCCGCACGCCGAGCGAGACCCCGGCGAGGCCGGGGGAGCCGTCCTGGTGCCTGTAGTGCAGGGAGCGTGCCCAGAGCACGTCGTTGTCCGGCGGGGCCTCCATGGCGTACACCTCGGTTCTGATCCGTTTTCCCGTGCCTGATCGCTCGTCCGGGGGAACGAAGGCAGGGCCGATCGGTCACTGGCACGCTAGGCAGCCCGCCGCGGGAGCCTGGACAGCACACGGCCCCGGGCCGCCGTTCTCACTCGAACGGGCGGCGCCGGGGCCGGTGTTGATCATCCGGTCGGATGACCGGGCCTCAGCCGGAGGCTCAGAGCTTCGTCCACGCCTCGGTGAGGGTGGCGCGCAGGATCTGCTCGATCTCGTCGAACGTCTCCTGGTTGGAGATCAGCGGCGGGGCGAGCTGGATGACCGGGTCGCCGCGGTCGTCGGCGCGGCAGTACAGGCCGTTGTCGAACAGCGCCTTGGAGAGGAAGCCGTACAGGACGCGCTCGGTCTCCTCGTCGTTGAAGGACTCCTTGGTGTGCTTGTCCTTCACCAGCTCGATGCCGTAGAAGAAGCCGTTGCCGCGGACGTCGCCGACGATCGGCAGGTCGTGCAGCTTCTGCAGGGTCTGCAGGAACGCGCCCTCGTTGTCCAGCACGTGCTGGTTGAGGCCCTCGCGCTCGAACAGGTCGAGGTTGGCCAGGCCCACCGCGGCCGACACCGGGTGGCCGCCGAAGGTGTAGCCGTGCAGGAAGGTGTTGTCGCCCTTGTAGAACGGCTCGGCGAGGCGGTCGGAGACGATGCACGCGCCGATCGGGGAGTAGCCCGAGGTCATGCCCTTGGCGCAGGTGATCATGTCCGGGACGTAGCCGAACTTGTCGCAGGCGAACATCGTGCCCAGGCGGCCGAAGGCGCAGATGACCTCGTCCGAGACGAGCAGCACGTCGTACTGGTCGCAGATCTCGCGCACCCGCTGGAAGTAGCCGGGCGGGGGCGGGAAGCAGCCGCCGGCGTTCTGCACCGGCTCCAGGAAGACCGCGGCGACGGTGTCCGGGCCCTCGAAGAGGATCTGCTGCTCGATCTGGTCGGCGGCCCAGCGGCCGAAGGCCTCCGGGTCGTCACCGAAGATCGGGGCGCGGTAGATGTTGGTGTTCGGAACCTTGTGCGCGCCGGGCACCAGCGGCTCGAAGGGTGCCTTCAGAGCCGGCAGGCCGGTGATCGACAGGGCGCCCTGCGGGGTGCCGTGGTAGGCGACCGCGCGGGAGATGACCTTGTGCTTGGTGGGCTTGCCGACCAGCTTGAAGTACTGCTTGGCGAGCTTCCAGGCGGTCTCGACCGCCTCGCCGCCACCGGTGGTGAAGAAGACCTTGTTCAGGTCGCCCGGGGCGTGGTGGGCCAGACGCTCGGCCAGCTCGACGGCCTTCGGGTGGGCGTAGGACCACACCGGGAAGAAGGCCAGCTCCTGGGCCTGCTTGAAGGCGGTCTCGGCGAGTTCCGTGCGGCCGTGACCGGCCTGGACCACGAACAGGCCCGCGAGACCGTCGAGGTAGCGCTTGCCCTTGTCGTCGTAGATGTAGGTGCCCTCGCCCCGGACGATGGTCGGGACGGGGGAGTTCTCGTACGAGGACATGCGGGTGAAGTGCATCCACAGGTGGTCGTACGCGGTGCGGCTGAGGTCCTTCTCGGTCACGGTTATCGGGTTCCCCACATGTAGGTCTGCTTCTTGAGCTTCAGGTAGACGAAGCTCTCGGTGGAGCGCACGCCGGGCAGCGCCCGGATGCGTTTGTTGATGACGTCCAGCAGGTGGTCGTCGTCCTCGCAGACGATCTCGGCGAGGATGTCGAACGAGCCCGCGGTCATCACCACGTACTCGACCTCCGACATGGCCGTCAGCGCGTCCGCGATCGACTCGACGTCGCCCTCGACGTTGATCCCGACCATCGCCTGCCTGCGGAAGCCCACGGTGAGCGGGTCCGTGACGGCGACGATCTGCATCACGCCCTGGTCCAGCAGCTTCTGGACGCGCTGGCGCACGGCCGCCTCGGACAGGCCGACGGCCTTGCCGATCGCGGCGTACGGCCGGCGGCCGTCCTCCTGGAGCTGCTGGATGATGGCGAGGGAGACGGCGTCCAGCTGGGGGCTGTTGCCGTTCCTGGACTCGCGGGGCGAGTCCCTCTGGTCTGCGCTTCGACTGGCCACGAGCTCACTGTGCACGACGTCTCGACAGTTTCGCAAGGCCGCAGCGATGAAATTCGTTGTTTTTGAGTCCGCGTCTTGCGGATTTCGCAGAACGCATGCGGGTGGGGGTGTTGAAAACGTGGGCGTGCCGATTAGGGTGGGGTGTCTCAGTCTCCGGACAGCCGATAGCGGCCGGCCGGGCTGGGTAGCTCGAACCCTCGAACCAGATCAGGAGGCCGGCAGTGAGCACCGAGCTGCGTCGTCTGCGCAACTACATCGACGGTGAGTTCCGGGACGCCGCCGACGGACGGACCACCGAGGTGGTCAACCCCGCGACGGGCGAGGCGTACGCGACCGCGCCACTGTCCGGGCAGGCGGACGTGGACGCCGCGATGGCGGCCGCCGCCGCGGCCTTCCCGGCCTGGCGCGACACCACCCCCGCGGAGCGACAGAAGGCCCTGCTGAAGATCGCCGACGCGTTCGAGGAGCGCGCCGAGGAGCTGATCGCGGCCGAGGTGGAGAACACGGGCAAGCCGACCGGGCTGACCCGCTCCGAGGAGATCCCGCCGATGGTCGACCAGATCCGCTTCTTCGCGGGTGCGGCCCGGCTGCTCGAGGGCCGCTCGGCCGGCGAGTACATGGACGGGATGACCTCGATCATCCGCCGGGAGCCGGTGGGCGTCTGCGCCCAGGTGGCGCCGTGGAACTACCCGATGATGATGGCCGTGTGGAAGTTCGCCCCGGCCATCGCCGCGGGCAACACGGTCGTGCTGAAGCCCTCGGACACCACCCCCGCCTCGACCGTGCTGATCGCCGAGATCCTCGGTTCGATCCTGCCCAAGGGCGTCTTCAACGTCATCTGCGGCGACCGCGACACCGGCCGCCTGATGGTCGAGCACCCGACCCCGGCGATGGCCTCCATCACCGGCTCCGTCCGCGCGGGCATGTCGGTCGCCGAGTCCGCCTCCAAGGACGTCAAGCGGGTCCACCTGGAGCTGGGCGGCAAGGCCCCGGTCGTGGTCTTCGAGGACACCGACATCGCCAAGGCCGTCGAGGACATCTCCGTGGCGGGCTTCTTCAACGCCGGCCAGGACTGCACGGCCGCGACCCGCGTCCTGGTCCACGAGTCCATCCACGACGAGTTCGTCTCCGCGCTGGCCAAGGCCGCCGCCGAGACCAAGACCGGGCAGCCGGACGACGAGGACGTCCTCTTCGGCCCGCTGAACAACCCCAACCAGCTCAAGCAGGTCGCCGGCTTCATCGAGCGGCTGCCCGCGCACGCCAAGGTGGAGGCCGGCGGCGAGCGGGTCGGCGACAAGGGCTACTTCTTCGCCCCGACCGTCGTCTCCGGCCTGAAGCAGGACGACGAGATCATCCAGAACGAGGTCTTCGGCCCGGTCATCACCGTCCAGTCCTTCGCGGACGAGGACCAGGCCGTGGAGTGGGCCAACGGCGTCGAGTACGCCCTCGCCTCCTCGGTGTGGACCAAGGACCACGGCCGCGCGATGCGCATGTCCAAGAAGCTCGACTTCGGCTGCGTGTGGATCAACACCCACATCCCGCTGGTCGCCGAGATGCCGCACGGCGGCTTCAAGAAGTCCGGCTACGGCAAGGACCTGTCGGCGTACGGCTTCGAGGACTACACGCGGATCAAGCACGTGATGACCTCGCTCGACGCGTAGCACCCGCATCACCGGCCCCTCAGGGGCCGGCCCGCGCGGCCCCGGACGGGGGAGACATCTCCTCGTCCGGGGCCGCGCGCGTGTGTGCGGCGGTCCGCCCCTGGACGCCGTTCGACAGGGTGTCGGGTCCCGCCCGGTCCGCTCGACGCACCGTCAATTGCCCGGCCGCGGGCCGCCGTTGCATCCTGCCGGGGTGACCCGGACTTCCCCGTACGCCCCGTCCCGCCGTTCCGTGCTGCGCACGCTCACCGGCGCCGCCGCGCTCGGCGCCCTCGCCGGCTGCGGGGTGCCCGCCGCCTACGTGGAGCCGGGCGACCGGTCCGTGACCGACGAGTCCGCCGCAGACCGGAGACTCACCTGGGCGAACTGGCCGCTCTACATCGACACCGATGACGACGACCCGGGCCGGCGGCCCACCCTCGAGGCCTTCGAGAAGCGCACCGGGATCTCCGTCGGCTACACCGAGGAGATCAACGACAACGACGAGTTCTTCGGCAGGATCAGCCCCTCGCTGATGAACCACCAGCGCACCGGCCGCGACCTGATCGTCATCAGCGACTGGATGTGCGCCCGCTTCGTCCGGCTGGGCTGGGTGCAGCGGATGGACCGCTCCCGCCAGCCCAACGTGGCCGAGCACCTCGACCCGCTGCTGCGCTCGCCCGCCTTCGACCCGGGCCGCAGGTCCACGGTGCCGTGGCAGTCCGGCATCACCGGCATCGCCTACGACCGCCGCCGGCTGGGCCGTGAGATCCGTGGCGTGGCGGACCTCTGGGCGAGCGACCTGAAGGGCCGGGTCACCCTGCTCTCCGGGCTCGACGAGGCGTTCGCGCTGCTGATGCAGGGCGACGGCGTGGACATCACCCGGTGGACCACGGCCGACTTCCACCGGGTCTGCGACCGGGTGGAGCGGCAGGTCCGCCGGGGCCAGATCCGCCGCTTCACCGGCAACGACTACACCAAGGACCTGGTCAGCGGCGACGTCCTCGCCTGCCAGGCCTACTCCGGCGACGTCATCCAGCTCCAGGCCGACAACCCCGACATCCGCTTCGTCGTCCCCGAGGAGGGCGCCGAGCTGTGGTCGGACTCCCTGATGATCCCCGACCGGGCCCGCCACAAGTCCAACGCCGAGCGCCTGATCGACTACTACTACCAGCCCGAGGTCGCCGCCGAGCTCGCCGCCTGGGTCAACTACGTCTGTCCCGTGCCTGCGGCCAGGGAGGTGCTGGCCGCGTCCAAGGACGAGGACACCGCCGCCCTGGCCGACAATCCCCTGATCTTCCCGGACTCCACGATGCGCGGGCGCCTGGCCGTCGCCCGCGACATCACCTCCGCGGAACGGCTGGAGCTGGCCAAGCGCTGGAACACGATCGTGGGACTGTAGGGGTCAGACCGCGCGGCCGCCGACGTAGGCCGCCAGGTGCTCGCCCGTGCGGGTCGAACGGGCGGCGACCAGGTCGGCGGGGGTGCCGTCGAAGACGACGCGGCCGCCGTCGTGGCCGGCGCCGGGTCCGAGGTCGATGATCCAGTCGGCGTGGGCCATGACCGCCTGGTGGTGTTCGACGACGATGACCGACTTGCCGGCGTCGACGAGCCGGTCGAGCAGGCCCAGCAACTGCTCGACGTCGGCGAGGTGCAGGCCGGAGGTGGGTTCGTCGAGGACGTAGACCCCGCCCTTGTCCCCCATGTGGGTGGCCAGCTTCAGCCGCTGGCGCTCGCCGCCGGACAGGGTGGTCAGCGGCTGGCCGAGGGTGAGGTAGCCGAGCCCGACGTCGGAGAGCCGGGTGAGGACGCGGTGCGCCGCCGGGGTGCGCGCCTCACCGGCGCCGAAGAACTCCTCGGCCTCGGCGACCGGCATCGCGAGCACCTCGCTGATGTCCCGGCCGCCGAGGCGGTACTCCAGCACCGACGCCTCGAAGCGCTTGCCTTCGCACTCCTCGCAGGTGGTGGCGACGCCCGCCATCATCGCCAGGTCGGTGTAGACGACGCCGGCGCCGTTGCAGGTCGGGCAGGCGCCCTCGGAGTTGGCGCTGAACAGGGCCGGCTTGACGCCGTTGGCCTGGGCGAACGCCTTGCGGATCGGGTCCAGCAGCCCGGTGTAGGTCGCCGGGTTGCTGCGCCGCGAGCCGCGGATCGGGCTCTGGTCGACCGACACCACGCCCGCGCCGGCCGGGATCGAACCGTGCACGAGGGAGCTCTTGCCGGACCCGGCGACACCGGTGACGACGGTGAGCACCCCGAGCGGGATGTCGACGTCGACGTCGCGCAGGTTGTTCGCCGACGCCCCGCGGATCTCCAGGGCGCCGGTCGGCTCGCGCACCGTCTTCTTGACGGCGGCCCGGTCGTCGAGGTGACGGCCGGTCAGCGTGCCGCTGGCCCGCAGGCCTTCCAGGGTGCCCTCGAAGCAGACGGCGCCGCCCGCGGTGCCGGCGCCGGGTCCGAGGTCGACCACGTGGTCGGCGATCGCGATCAGCTCCGGCTTGTGCTCCACGACGAGCACCGTGTTGCCCTTGTCCCGCAGCCGCAGCAGCAGTTCGTTCATCCGCTGGATGTCGTGCGGGTGCAGGCCCGCGGTGGGCTCGTCGAAGACATAGGTGACGTCGGTGAGCGAGGAGCCCAGGTGGCGGATCATCTTCACGCGCTGCGCCTCGCCGCCCGACAGCGTGCCCGCCGGCCGGTCGAGGGCGAGGTAGCCGAGGCCGATCTCCACGAACGAGTCCAGGGTCTGCCGCAGCTTCCCCAGCAGCGGCGCCACGGACGGCTCGTCGAGCCCGCGAACCCAGGCGGCCAGGTCGCTGATCTGCATCGCGCAGGCGTCGGCGATGCTGATCCCGCCGATCCTCGACGACCGGGCGCCCTCGTTCAGCCGGGTGCCGTCGCAGTCGGGACAGGTGGTGAAGGTGACCGCGCGGTCCACGAACTCCCGGATGTGCGGCTGCATCGACTCGCGGTCCTTGGCGAGCATCGACTTCTGGATCCGCGGGATCAGACCTTCGTAGGTCATGTTGATGCCCGCGATCTTCATCCGGGTGGGCTCGTGGTGCAGGAAGTCCCGCAGTTCCCTCTTGGTGTACTTGCTGATCGGCTTGTCCGGGTCGTAGAAGCCCGACTCGCTGTAGAGCCGGTGGTTCCAGCCGCCCGGCTTGTATCCGGGGATGGTGAGCGCGCCCTCGCTCAGCGACCTCGAGTCGTCGTAGAGCTGGGTGAGGTCGATGTCGGAGACCGTGCCCCGGCCCTCGCAGCGCGGGCACATGCCGCCGGTGATGCTGAAGCTGCGGCGCTCCTTCACGGTCTGCCCGGCCCGCTGCACGGTGACCGCGCCCGCTCCGCTGATCGAGGCGACGTTGAAGGAGAACGCCTTGGGCGAGCCGATGTGCGGCCGGCCGAGCCGGCTGAACAGGATGCGCAGCATCGCGTTGGCGTCGGTGGCGGTGCCGACCGTGGAGCGCGGGTCACCGCCCATCCGCTGCTGGTCGACGGTGATCGCGGTGGTGAGCCCGTCGAGCACGTCGACCTCGGGCCGGGCGAGAGCCGGCATGAAGCCCTGCACGAAGGCGCTGTACGTCTCGTTGATCAGCCGCTGCGACTCGGCCGCGATGGTGTCGAACACCAGTGAGCTCTTGCCCGAGCCGGAGACGCCGGTGAACACCGTCAGCCGGCGCTTCGGCAGCTCGATGCTGACGTCCTTGAGGTTGTTCTCGCGCGCGCCGTGCACCCGGATCAGGTCGTGGCTGTCGGCGAGGTGCGGCGCAGGCGGCTGGGTCTCGTCCGTCCTCGTGGCCATGGTCCTCGTGTCTCCCGTCGCTCGGCTCGGTCCAGGCAGCACGCTAGCCGCGCGCCGCGGCCCGGCGCTTCTCGATTCCTGACCGGTCCGCCGGTTTCTCGCCTCAGAGGGTTTTGAACACGTTCAAATCATGAGTAGGCTCCTGTCATGAACGACAGAGCCGCCCTGCTCAGGGGCATCCGCGTCTGGCTGGTCCTCTTCGTCGTGTGCCTCGTGCTCAGCGGCGCCACCGCGTTCCCGCTGGTGCACGAGCTGCGCTGGACGGAGAGCGGGCTCCGGGCCCTGTCCGTGCCCGAACTGCTGCCGGGGCTCATGGACTGGATCACCCGGGTGCGGGAGGGGCTCGACGCGGCCGACGCCGACCACCCGTTCCTGCTGTACGGCACCGACTGGCTGGCCTTCGCGCACCTCGTCATCGCGGTCGCCTTCTACGGGCCCTACCGCGACCCGGTGCGCAACATCTGGGTGGTCGAGTTCGGGATGATCGCCTGCGCCGGGATCGTCCCGCTCGCCCTCGTGTGCGGGCCGGTCCGCGGGATCCCCTTCTGGTGGACTCTGATCGACATGTCCTTCGGGGTCTTCGGGGCCGTCCCGCTGTACGTCGTGCGCCAGAGAACCAAGCGGCTGGAGGCGCTCGCCGGGCCGGCCGCCGCCGCGGCGCCCGCCGGCTGACCCGGGGCGCGGCCGCCCGCCCGCCGGCGCGACCGCCGGGCAGCGGTCTTCCTGGCCGGCGTCCCTGGCCGGCCGCCGTCCTCAGTCGCCGGTGCGCAGCGCGTGCAGGGCGTCGACGCGGTTCGTGGTGATCGAGTCGGCGCCCAGGCCGAGCAGGCGGCGCAGGGAACGGCGGGTGTCCGGGGTCCACACCGACAGCAGGTGGCCGTCGCGGTGGACCCGGGCCGCCAGGTCCCGGTCGACCAGGGTGAAGCGGTAGTTGAGCCAGCGGGGGCGCACCGCGTCCAGCAGCGCGGGCCGGGGCGGGGCGAGGGTCGTCCAGGTCAGGGCGATCTCGGCGGCCGGATCGGCGGCCCGTACCGCGAGCACGGCCTCGGCGCCCGCGCAGTAGTACACCCGGTCCCCGGCCCCGCACTGCCGTACGACGTCCAGGACCGCCCCGGCCGTCCGGCGGTCGACCCGGCCGCACAGGTCCACCATCACCCGGCTGCCGTCCGTCGCGGCCAGCGCCTGCTCCAGCGTCGGCACCCCGCCGGCCGTCAGCCCGCTCAGCTCGGCGGCCGCCACCGAGCGCAGCGGCCGGGGGTGCCCCCACAGCCGGTCCAGCGTCTCGTCGTGCAGCAGCACGGGGACGCCGTCGCGGGTGAGCCGTACGTCGATCTCGACCGCGTCCGCGCCCAGGCCGAGCGCGCAACGCAGCGAGTCCAGGGTGTTCTCACGGAAGCGGTAGGGGGCGCCGCGGTGGGCCACGGCGGTCACGGTCTGCATGGCCCCCATTGTGGGCTGCGCCCTCACGGACCGTGCCTCAGGAGGCGAGCCAGGCGGCGGTGTACGTGTCGATCTCCGCGGCGATGCGCGCCTTGCCCGCGGTGTCCAGGAAGGACGCCTCGACGGCGTTCTTCGCCAGCCCGGCCAGCCCCCGCTCGTCCAGGCCGAGGAGACGGGCGGCCACCGCGTACTCGTTGTTGAGGTCGGTGCCGAACATCGGCGGGTCGTCTGAGTTGATCGTGACGATCACTCCGGCCCTGGTGAACTCCTTGATCGGGTGTTCGTCCAGGGTGGCGACCGCGCGGGTGGCGATGTTGGAGGTCGGGCACACCTCCAGCGGGATGCGGTGCTCGGCGAGGTGGGCGAGCAGTCGGGGGTCCCGCGCCGAGCTGGTGCCGTGCCCGATGCGCTCGGCGCGCAGCTCGGTCAGCGCGTCCCACACCGTCTCCGGGCCGGTCGTCTCGCCGGCGTGCGGGACGGAGTGCAGGCCCGCGGCGATGGCCCGGTCGAAGTACGGCTTGAACTGGGGGCGCGGTACGCCGATCTCCGGGCCGCCGAGTCCGAAGGACACCAGGCCCTCCGGGCGGATCCGGTCGTCGGTGGCCAGCCGGGCGGTCTCCTCGGCGGACTCCAGACCGGCCTCGCCGGGGATGTCGAAGCACCAGCGCAGTACGGTCCCGAACTCGGCCTCGGCCGCCTTGCGGGCGTCCTCTATGGCGGACATGAAGGCCGTCTCCTCGATGCCGCGCCGGGTCGAGGAGAACGGGGTGATGGTCAGCTCGGCGTACCGCACCTGCTGCCGGGCCAGGTCGCGGGCCACCTCGTAGGTCAGCAGCCGGACGTCCTCCGGGGTGCGGATGAGGTCCACCACGGACAGGTAGACCTCGATGAAGTGCGCGAAGTCCGTGAACGTGAAGTAGTCGGCCAGGGCCTCGGGGTCGGTGGGGACCTTGGAGTCCGGGTGGCGGGCGGCCAGTTCCGAGACGATGCGAGGGGAGGCGGAGCCGACGTGGTGGACGTGCAGTTCGGCCTTGGGCAGTCCGGCGATGAAGGCGTGCAGATCGCGGTCGGGCGTGCCTGCGGCGGGTACCGCGCGGGACGCGGTGCTGCGGTCGGTCAAGGGTTCCTCCCCGGGAACGGCGCCCGCGGACCGAGATCCGTGGTCCGGGCGCGGGTGATCGGCTGATCGGTGACTCGGGGGTCATCGTAGGCCGGGCCGGTGACGGCTCCCGCGGCGCCCGTGGCAGCGTCGACCCGGCGGAGGGCCGCGGAACCCACGCTTTACCATGGCCTGACCATCGATGGAGGGGCGGGGACGTGGCGGACCAGGAACAGCAGGGCGCGGCCGGAGGCGGGGGCTTCGACCCGTGGGCGCCGCCCGAGAGCAAGCCTTCGCTGGAGAAGAGCCCGCAGCCCGGCGTGCCGGGGCAGCAGCCCCCCGCGCAGGAGCAGCCGCCCGGTCAGGCCCCGCAGCCCCCGGCCGCCGCCCCGCAGCAGCCCCCCGCTCCCCAGCCGTCCGTGCACGACCAGGCCACCATGATCTCCGCGCCCGGCCCCGGGTTCGGGGCGCCGGGCTACGGCCCGCCCGCACCGCCGCCGGCGCAGGGGTGGACCGAGTCGGCCATGCCGCCCCCGCCGGCCGCGCCCGGCGTCCCCGGTCCCGCCGCCCCCGGCGGGTACGGCTACCCGGCGTACCCGCAGCAGGGCTACGGCTGGCCCGGCATGCCGATGGGTCCGCAGAACGGCATGGGCACCGCCGCGATGGTGCTGGGCATCCTGTCCATCTGCCTGTTCTGCCTGTACGGCGTGGTGTCCATCGTGCTCGGTGTGATCGCCGTGGTGCTCGGCGTCAAGGGCCGGAAGCGGGCCGAGCGGGGCGAGGCCACCAACCACGGCCAGGCCCAGGCCGGCTTCATCACCGGCATCATCGGCATCGTGGTCGGCCTCGCGGTGGTCGCGTTCCTGGTGTTCGCCATAGCGATGGCCGTCAAGGAGGACAGGAAGCACGGTAGCGAGTACGACGACCCGTACTACAACTCCGCTCCCCAGAACCCGGCGCCCACGCTGGGCTGACCCCGCCCGGGCGGCCCGCCGGAGGGCCGCCCGGCGCTCGGCCCCAGGGCCTGTCCGACGATTCGCGGCGGATCAGCCCCCGGCGTCTGGTGCCGTGCATCGCAAGGCGGAGGGTCGCCCTCGTACTGGATACCTGGGCGTACCCGACAACGCGGCGAGGTGCGGTGCCAGGCGTCGCGGGCCCGGCGGGAATCGTCAGACAGGCCCGGACGTCGCGAGCCGCTCGCGCGCCTCCATGAGTGCGAACCCCAGCAGATTCGGCCCCCGCCAGCGCTCGGGATCCGACGCCGCCTCGTCACCGGCCGCCAGGCCGATGCCCCACACCCGGTCCACCGGGCTGGCCTCCACCAGGACCCGGTCGCCGGTGCCGAGCAGGAACGCGCCCAGGCCGGGATGCGCGGCGAACTTGTGGACGCTGCCCTCGACCACGATCCGGAAGCGCTCCCGCTCCCATATCGCCTCGTCGAAACCGCGGACCAGCCGCCCCGCCTTCTTGGCCTCTGCGGGATGTTCCGCCGCCAGCACCCGGCGCTCCGCCTCCGCGTCCCCGAACAGCCGCGCCTTCCGCGCCATCATCCAGTGCTCGGCCGTCGCGTAGCCGACGCCGTCGATCACGAAGGGTGACGGCCACCACTGGCTCAGACAGCTCGCGCCGGTCCGGCCGTCCGGCCGCGGCCGGTGTCCCCAGAAGTGCAGGTATCTGATCCGGGCCCCCGCCCGGACCTCACTGATCAGGGCCTCCACCCCGTCGATCCTCCCCATGCACGCGAGTGTGGCACGCACCACTGACACTCCGTCCGTGCTTTTCGGTGCCGACTCGACACCTGGTCGACAGATTCCGTCGCGTAACCAAAAGGCAACAACGGAATCACTTGTTGGAGTCCCCTAGCTCTGTCAGGATCGGCACTCAAATCGAGCTGGAGCTACGCCACCCGCCCTTCTGGGGACGGGACGCACGGCGGAGGAGAGCGACATGCACAACCCGGGCAGCACCATCACCCCGGAACGATTTCCCGCCCAGGACCGCCTCGCGGACGGCGCGCAGTTCATCGCCGGCCGGCTGACGAAGGGCACGTCGGGCCGTACCCACACCGTGGTCGACCCGGCCACCGGAGAGGAGGTGTACACCTACGAACTGGCCGGCGCCGACGACGTCGACGCGGCCGTCGCCGCGGCGCGCGAGGCCTTCCCCGGCTGGGCCGCCGCCACCCCGGGCGAGCGCTCCGACGCCCTGCACCGGTTCGCCGCCGTGCTCGCCGAGCGCGCCGAGGAGTTCGCCCGCGCCGAGTCCCTGCAGTGCGGGAAGCCGCTGAAGCTCACCCGTGAGTTCGACGTGCCGGGCACCGTCGACAACACCGCCTTCTTCGCCGGCGCCGCCCGCCATCTGCAGGGCCAGGCGGCCGGTGAGTACTCCGGTGACCACACGTCGTACGTCCGGCGCGAGCCGATCGGCGTCGTCGGCTCCATCGCGCCCTGGAACTACCCGCTGCAGATGGCCGCCTGGAAGATCCTCCCGGCCGTCGCCGCGGGCAACACCGTCGTGCTCAAGCCCGCCGAGCTGACCCCGCTCACCTCGCTGCTGTTCGCGCTGGCCGCCACGGACGCGGGCCTCCCGGACGGCGTGATCAACATCGTCACCGGGACCGGCAGGGAGGCCGGCGAGCGCCTCGTCGGCCACCCCGACGTGGCCATGACCTCCTTCACCGGGTCCACCGCCGTCGGCAAGCGGGTCGCGGAGATCGCCACCGCCACCGTCAAGCGGCTCCACCTGGAACTGGGCGGCAAGGCGCCGTTCGTCGTCTTCGACGACGCCGACCTGGAGGCGGCCGCCAACGGAGCCGTCGCCGGCGCGCTCATCAACACCGGCCAGGACTGCACGGCCGCCACGCGCGCCTACGTCCAGCGGCCGCTGTACGAGGCCTTCGTGGAGCGGACGGCCGCGCTCATGGAGACCGTGCGGCTCGGCGACCCCTTCGCACCCGGCACCGACCTCGGCCCGCTCGTCTCGCACGCCCAGCGTGACCGGGTGGCCGGCTTCGTGGACCGGGCACGCGGCTACGCGCGCGTGGTCACCGGCGGCGAGGCGCCCCGGGGGGACCTGGGCGAGGGCGCCTACTACCGGCCCACCCTGATCACCGGAGCGGCCCAGGACAGCGAGATCGTCCAGTCCGAGATCTTCGGCCCGGTGCTGGTCGTGCTGCCGTTCGACGCGGACGACGAGGGCATCCGACTGGCCAACGACACCCCGTACGGCCTGGCCGCCTCCGCCTGGACCGGTGACGTCTACCGGGCGGGCCGCGCCACCCGCGAGATCAAGGCGGGCTGCGTGTGGGTCAACGACCACATCCCGATCATCAGCGAGATGCCGCACGGCGGCTACAAGGCCTCCGGCTTCGGCAAGGACATGTCGGCGTACTCATTCGAGGAGTACACGCAGGTCAAGCACGTAATGTTCGACAACACCGCGGTCGCGAGGAAGGACTGGCACCGCACCGTGTTCGGGGACCGCTAGCAACGACCGGCCCGACCGGGCCGACCCCATCCGAAAGGGCACCACGCGCATGGAGCAGTACGAGCCCGAACGCCTCACCCCTCCCCAGGCGGCCGCCATGCGGCGCAGCCTGCGCAACGGCAGGGCCGCGATGACCCGCCGGTCGCTGCTGCGCGCCTCCGCGGGCGGCGCACTGACGGCCGGCGGTCTGGGGGCGCTGAGCGGCTGCGGCATCCCCGCGGCGGGCACGACCCGGGGCGGCACGTCCGCCCAGGACCACTCGGCCGAGGAGAAGACCGTCAACTTCTCCAACTGGACCGAGTACATCGACGTCGACGACAGCGGGAAGACCCATCCCACGCTCGACACGTTCCGCCGGCGGACCGGCATCACGGTCAAGTACACCGAGGACATCAACGACAACAACGAGTTCTTCGGCAAGATCAAGCCGCAGCTCGCCGCGGGCCAGGCCACCGGCCGCGACCTGATCGTCCTCACCGACTGGCTGGCCGCCCGGCTGATCCGCCTGGGCTGGGTGCAGAAACTGGACCCGTCCAACCTGCGGCACGCCTACACCAACCTGTCGCCGCAGTTCCGCGACCCGGACTGGGACCCCGGCCGTGCCTACTCCTACCCGTGGCAGGGCATCCCGACGGTCATCGCCTTCAA
This sequence comes from Streptomyces sp. NPDC056580, assembly GCF_042793175.1. Lineage (NCBI taxonomy): Bacteria > Bacillati > Actinomycetota > Actinomycetes > Kitasatosporales > Streptomycetaceae > Streptomyces > Streptomyces sp. NPDC056580. The sequence goes on from NZ_JBHTVE010000009.1 coordinate 345,378, forward strand.
CAAGAAGGCGCTCGACGGCATCGAGGTGAAGTCGGTCTCCGACCTGCTCGACAACCCCAGGCTCAAGGGCCGGGTGTCGTTCCTGTCCGAGATGCGCGACAGCATCGGCATGACCCTGCTCGACATGGGCAAGGACCCGGCGAAGTTCACCGACGACGACTACGACGGCGTCATAGCCCGGCTGCAGAAGGCCGTCGACAGGGGCCAGATCCGCCGCTTCACCGGCAACGACTACACGTCCGACCTCACCAAGGGCGACATCGCGGCCTGTGTCGCCTGGGCCGGCGACATCGTGCAGCTCAAGCACGACAGCCCGGACGTCGACTTCGTCATCCCGGACAGCGGCTACATGACGTCGACCGACAACATGCTGGTGCCCAACAAGGCGCGGCACAAGACGAACGCCGAGCGGCTGATCGACTTCTACTACGAGCCGGAGCAGGCCGCCGCGCTCGCCGCGTACATCAACTACGCGACTCCGGTCGACGGTGTGCGGCCCTACCTCGCGAAGATCGACGAGGAGGCGGCGAACAACCCGCTGATCGTGCCCGACAAGGCCATGCAGGCCAAGTCGCACTCCTTCCGCGCGCTGAGCCAGAAGGAAGAGACGGCCTACGAAGAGAAGTTCGCGAAGCTCACAGGGGCGTGACGACCATGACGACAGACAACAGCGGCGACGTCCGCCTCACCGGCATCTCCAAGACCTACGGCTCCTTCACCGCCGTGCACCCGCTCGACCTGACCGTCCCGCAGGGCTCCTTCTTCGCCCTGCTCGGCGCCTCCGGCTGCGGCAAGACGACCACCCTGCGCATGATCGCCGGCCTGGAGGAGCCCTCCGCCGGCACCGTGCACCTCGGCGACCAGGACGTCACCCACCTGCCGCCGTACAAGCGCCCGGTGAACACGGTCTTCCAGTCCTACGCCCTCTTCCCGCACCTCGACATCTTCGAGAACGTCGCCTTCGGCCTGCGCCGGCGCGGCGTCAAGAGCGTCAAGAAGCAGGTCGAGGAGATGCTGGAGCTGGTCCAGCTCGGCGAGCAGGCGCGCAAGAAACCGCACCAGCTCTCCGGAGGCCAGCAGCAGCGGGTCGCGGTGGCCCGGGCGCTGATCAACCACCCGAAGGTGCTCCTCCTCGACGAGCCCCTCGGCGCCCTCGACCTCAAGCTGCGCCGCCAGATGCAGCTGGAGCTCAAGCGCATCCAGACCGAGGTCGGCATCACCTTCGTGCACGTCACGCACGACCAGGAGGAGGCCATGACCATGGCCGACACGGTCGCGGTGATGAACGCCGGCCGGGTCGAGCAGCTCGGCGCGCCCACCGACCTGTACGAGAACCCCCGCACCACCTTCGTCGCCAACTTCCTGGGCACCTCCAACCTCATCGAGGCCGAGGTGGACACGGAGAACGGCGAGGACATCGTGCTCCGGGCCGGCGGCGGCAAGCTGGTGCTGCCCCGGGCGCGGTGCTCCGCCCCGGCGACGGCCGGCGGCAAGGTGCTGGTCGGCATCCGCCCGGAGAAGATCTCCCTCACCCACGCCGACGAGGCCGGTTCCATACCCGAGGGCCGCAACCGCCTCACCGGCCGGATCGCCGACGCCAGTTTCATCGGCGTCTCCACGCAGTACGTCGTCGACAGCCCCGTCTGCGACGAACTCGCCGTGTACGTGCAGAACGTGGAGCGCGACGGCCGGCTGGTCCCCGGGGCCGAGGTCGTCCTGCACTGGAGCCCGGCGCACACCTTCGGCCTGGACGCGGCCCAGGACATCGACGCCGGGGTGGAGACCGTCGAGGAAGAGGCCGCCTGACCATGTCGACGCTTCAGGAGGCGCCCCCGCCTCTCGCCCCCGCCGAGCCGGCGCCGAAGCCCCCGCGCGCACGGGGCCGGTTCACGCCCTACTGGCTGCTGCTGCCGGGCCTGCTGTGGCTGGTCGTGTTCTTCGCGCTGCCGATGATCTACCAGGCCTCCACCTCCGTGCAGACGGGCTCCCTGGAGGACGGTTACAAGGTCACCTGGCACTTCGTGACCTACTGGGACGCGCTGGCCGAGTACTGGCCGCAGTTCCTGCGTTCCGTCCTCTACGCGGCCGCCGCGACCGTCCTGTGCCTGCTGCTCGGCTACCCGCTGGCCTATCTCATCGCCTTCCGCGCGGGCCGCTGGCGCAACCTGATCATGGTGCTGGTGATCGCGCCGTTCTTCACCAGCTTCCTGATCCGCACCCTGGCCTGGAAGACGATCCTCGCCGACAACGGCCCGGTGGTGCACGCGCTGAACTCGCTGCACGTCCTGGACCTGACCAACTGGATCGGCTGGACGGCCGGCGACCGTGTCCTCGCCACCCCGCTCGCGGTGGTGTGCGGTCTCACGTACAACTTCCTGCCGTTCATGATCCTGCCCCTGTACACCTCGCTTGAGCGGATCGACGGGCGGCTGCACGAGGCGGCCGGCGACCTGTACGCCAAGCCGTGGACCACCTTCCGCAAGGTGACCTTCCCGCTGTCCATGCCGGGCGTGGTCTCCGGCACGCTGCTCACGTTCATCCCCGCGACCGGTGACTACGTCAACGCCGAACTCCTCGGCTCCACCGACACCCGCATGATCGGAAACGTCATCCAGACCCAGTTCCTGAGGATCCTGGACTATCCGACCGCGGCGGCGCTGTCCTTCATCCTCATGGCCGGGATCCTGCTCATGGTCACGGTCTACATCCGCCGGTCCGGGACGGAGGACCTGGTCTAAATGCCCTTCGTCACCTGGCTCAAGCGCCGTCTCGTCGTCATCGCCGGACTGCTCACGCTCGCCTACCTGCTGCTGCCGAACGTCATCGTCACCGTGTTCTCCTTCAACAAGCCGAAGGGGCGCTTCAACTACGAGTGGCAGCAGTTCTCGGCGGACGCCTGGAAGGACCCGTGCGGGGTCGCCGACATGTGCGGCTCGCTGTCCCTCAGCCTCCAGATCGCCTTCTGGGCGACGATCGGCGCCACCCTGCTCGGCACCATGATCGCGTTCGCGCTGGTCCGCTACCGGTTCCGCGCGCGCTCCGCCGTCAACTCGCTGATCTTCCTGCCGATGGCCATGCCCGAGGTCGTGATGGCGGCCTCGCTGCTCACCCTGTTCCTCAACATGGGCGCCCAGCTCGGCTTCTGGACCATCCTGATCGCGCACATCATGTTCTGCCTCAGCTTCGTCGTCGTCGCGGTCAAGGCACGCGTGATGTCGATGGACCCGCGCCTGGAGGAAGCCGCCCGGGACCTGTACGCGGGGCCGGTGCAGACCTTCCTGCGGGTGACCCTGCCGATCGCGGCGCCGGGCATCGCGGCGGGCGCGCTGCTGTCGTTCGCGCTCTCCTTCGACGACTTCATCATCACCAACTTCAACGCCGGTTCGACCGTCACGTTCCCCATGTTCGTGTGGGGTTCGGCGCAGCGCGGAACGCCGGTGCAGATCAACGTCATCGGCACGGCCATGTTCCTCGTCGCCGTGCTGTTCGTCCTGGTCTCGATGCTCATCACCAACCGCCGTAACAGCCAGAAGGCGTAACAGCCCTGTAGGGAGTTGAAATCATGGCCCCGAGCGCCATGAGTCGTGGCAAAGACAACTGGATCTCCGCTCTCTCCGAAGCCCGGCCGGTCCCGTACTGGCTGGAAGACCCCGGCAAGCCCCAGCCGGAGCCCGCGCTCACCGGCGCCGAGACCTGTGACCTGCTGGTCGTCGGCGGCGGGTACAGCGGGCTGTGGACCGCGCTCAACGCCAAGGAGCGCGACCCGGGGCGGGACGTGGTCCTGCTCGAAGGCCGCGAGGTGGGCTGGGCCGCCTCCGGCCGCAACGGCGGCTTCTGCGCCGCCTCCCTCACCCACGGCCTGCCCAACGGCCTCACCCGCTGGCCGGAGGAGATCGCCCGGCTGGAGGAGCTGGGCCGGCGCAACCTCGACGGCATCGAGGCCGCCGTCGCCCGGTACGGCATCGACTGCGACTTCGAGCGCACCGGTGAGATCGACGTGGCCACCGAGACCTACCAGGCCCGGGAACTGCGCGACTGGCACCGGGAACTGGAGGCCAAGGGCCTGGCCGACGGCATCGAGTTCCTGGACGCCGACGCGGTGCGCGAGCAGGTGAACTCGCCCACCTTCGAGGCGGGCCTGTGGGACCGCCGGGGTGTGGCCATGCTGCACCCGGCCAAGCTGGCCTGGGGTCTGAAGCGGGCCTGTGTGCGGCTCGGGGTGCGCGTCTACGAGCACACGCCCGCCCTCACCCTGAAGCAGTACGGCGCCGGCATGGCGGTGCGCACCCCGTACGGCTCGGTCCGCGCCCGCCGGGTCGCGCTCGGCACCAACATCTTCCCGAGCCTGCTGCGGCGCGTGCGCTCGTACACCGTCCCGGTCTACGACTACGCGCTGATGACCGAGCCGCTGAGCGCCGGCCGACTGGAGTCCATCGGCTGGAAGAACCGCCAGGGCCTCGGGGACTCGGCCAACCAGTTCCACTACTTCCGGCTGTCCGCCGACAACCGGATCCTGTGGGGCGGCTACGACGCGGTCCACCACTACGGCGGCCGGGTGCGCGCCGAGTACGACGACCGCCCGGAGACCTACGCCAAGCTCGCCGGGCACTTCTTCACCTGCTTCCCGCAGCTGGAGGGCGTCCGCTTCACCCACGCCTGGGGCGGTGCGATCGACACCTGCTCGCGCTTCTCCGCGTTCTTCGGCACCGCCCACCAGGGGAGGGTGGCGTACGCGGCGGGGTACACCGGGCTCGGGGTCGGCGCCACCCGCTTCGGCGCCGACGTGATGCTGGACCTGCTGGCCGGGGAGCGCACCGAGCGGACCGAGCTCGAGATGGTGCGCCGCAAGCCGCTGCCGTTCCCGCCGGAGCCCTTCGCGTGGACCGGCATCGCCCTGACCAAGTGGTCCCTGGCCCGCGCCGACGCGCACGGCGGACGGCGCAACCTGTGGCTGCGCACGATGGACCGGCTGGGCCTCGGCTTCGACAGCTGAGCCCGGCGGGCGGTGACCGGGCTCACTCGAAAGAGGAGCCGGGACCCGCGTAACGCACCCGGGACGACCTCCCTCTCCCTTCTGGACGCGCCCGTGTCCGAGGCGGAGAGGGAGGTCTTCTTGATGAGTGCGGCCAGGACGGCGGTCGAGTGGCTGGTGGCGGTCGCGCCGGATCCCGAGGCCTGCCGCCGGGCGTGGGAGCGCAATCCGCTCGGCGTCACGCTGCTGCCGGCCGGCCGGTTGTGGGACGTGCTGATCCTGCCGGGGGAGCTGGGGTATCCCACGCTCGACGTGCTCACCCGGGTGCTGGACCGGCCGGGCCCGGTGCTCGTCGACTTCGGCGACAGCCGGGTCGGCTTCCTGGTGCCGCCCGGCACGGCGGCCCGCTGGCTGGGCACCGGGATCCGCACCGCCGGAGCCGGCACCTGGATCGTCGTCCCGTACCCGGGCCGGGCGACCCGGACCGTGCGCTGGCTGGTGCCGCCGGACGGCTCGGGGACGCTGACCGATCCCGCGCTGCTGGAACTGGCGATGCACGAGGCGGCGGCGGAGCCGGCCCGGGGCGGGAGGGGCACGGACGGCGGCCCGGCATCTTGACAACGGCATTGGTCTGGACCAAGTTGAGTGCGCTCCACCCCTCCAACTCCCCTGCCCCCGGAGGCCCTTGTGGACCGCGCCAGACGCGACCGACGCCCCAGATCCCTCCTCGCCCTGTTCACCGCCGCGCTGCTGGCCGTGCCCGGCATCACCGCGCTCTCGTCGGCCGCCGCCCGGGCGGCCGACGCGGACCTCGCGAAGAACGGCGGCTTCGAGTCCGGCCTGGACGGCTGGACCTGCACGGCCGGGACGACGGTCACCTCACCCGTGCACAGCGGCGCCGCCGCGCTGCAGGCCACCCCGGCCGGCAGCGACAACGCCCAGTGCGCGCAGACGGTGACCGTGCGGCCCAGCGCGCAGTACACGCTGAGCGGTTACGTCCGCGGCTCCTACGTCTACCTGGGCGCGAGCGGCACCGGCACCACCGACGTCTCCACCTGGACCCAGTCCGCAGCCGACTGGCAGAAGCTGACCACCACCTTCACCACCGGCGCCGCCACCACGAAGGTCACGATCTACACGCACGGCTGGTACGGCACTGGCGCCTACCAGGCCGACGACATCTCGCTGACCGGCCCGGGCGGGAGCACCCAGCAGCCGCCCGCCGCACCCACCGGCCTGAAGACCGGCACGGTCACCTCGTCCTCCGTCGCCCTGTCCTGGTCGGCGGTGACCGGCGCCACCGGCTACGCGGTCTACCGCGACGGGGTCAGGGTGCAGACGGCGAGCGGCACCTCGGCCACCGTCACCGGCCTCGCGCCCTCGACGGCGTACGGCTTCCAGGTCACCGCGAGCAACGACGCCGGGGAGTCCGCGAAGTCGGCCGTCGTGACCGCGACGACCCCGGCCGGCACCGGCGGCGGCTCACCCGGCCTGCCCGCCCACGCGCTGGTCGGCTACCTCCACACCACCTTCGCCAACGGCTCCGGCTACACCCGCCTCGCCGACGTGCCCGACAGCTGGGACGTCATCGACCTCGCCTTCGGCGAGCCGACCTCGGTGACCTCCGGCGACATCCGGTTCAACCGCTGTCCGGTCACCGAGTGCCCGAACGTGGAGAGCGACGCGGACTTCAAGGCGGCCGTGAAGGCCAAGCAGGCCGCCGGCAAGAAGGTGCTGATCTCCATCGGCGGCCAGAACGGCCAGGTCCAGCTCACCACGGCGGCCGCGCGGGACACCTTCGTCGCCTCGGTCTCGAAGATCATCGACGACTACGGCCTGGACGGCCTCGACATCGACTTCGAGGGCCACTCGCTGTCCCTGAACACCGGCGACACGGACTTCAAGAACCCCACCACCCCGGTGATCGTCAACCTGATCTCGGCCCTGAAGACGCTGAAGGCCAAGTACGGCTCCAAGTTCGTGCTGACCATGGCGCCGGAGACCTTCTTCGTGCAGAACGGCTACCAGTACTACGGCACCGGCAAGTGGGGCGGGCAGGACCCGCGCTGCGGGGCCTACCTCCCGGTCATCCACGCCCTGCGCGACGACCTCACCCTGCTCCACGTCCAGGACTACAACTCCGGCCCGATCATGGGCCTGGACAACCAGTACCACTCCATGGGCGGCGCCGACTTCCACATCGCCATGACCGACATGCTGCTCACCGGATTCCCGGTCGCGGGCGACGCGAACAACGTCTTCCCGCCCCTGCGCCCCGACCAGGTCGCCATCGGCATGCCCGCGTCGACCAACGCGGGCAACGGCTACGTGGCCCCGGCCGAGGTCACCAAGACCCTGGACTGCCTGACGAAGAGGACGAACTGCGGCTCGTACGCGACCCACGGGACCTGGCCCGCCCTGCGGGGTCTGATGACGTGGTCGGTGAACTGGGACCGCTACGCGAACTGGGAGTTCCAGAAGAGCTTCGACGCGTACTTCGGCTGAGCGGGACGCGGGTCACGAGGAACAGGGTGGTCAGCAGCACGGTGCTCAGGCACCAACTGGCCACCACGTCCAGCGGCCAGTGCCAGCCCCGGCGGACCAGACCGAAGGAGACGCCGAGGACGAGGGCCGCGCAGCCGCCGGCGAGGACCCGGCGGGCGGCGGGGGAGCGGAGCCAGGGCATGAGCAGCAGGGCCGTGGAGCCGTACGCGATCGCCGCCGTCGCCGTGTGGCCGGACGGGAAGTAGCCGGTGCCCGGGGACACCACGGGTGTGCCCGGGCGGGCGGTCCACTCCTTCAGCGGGACGACGATCACCGGGACCAGCGCCATCAGGAACGCCGCCGCGGCCGGCCGCAGCCACCACCGCCGCGCGCCCGAGGCGCGCCCGCGCCAGGCCGCGTACCCGACGGCCAGGAGCAGCACGGGGACCGCCACCTCGACGTTCCCGAGGTCGGCGAGGGCCGCGGAGAACCGGTCCGGGTGGACGAGGGTCTGGCTGACCCGTTCGTCCACACGCGTCAGCGGACCACCCGCGACCACCTGCCAGGTGATCACCGCGAAGAGCAGGAGAAGGAGGAGGCACAGACCCAGGAGCACAGCCATGAGGGACAGACTGGCAGGTTTCGGCCGGGAAGGAGGCCGGCCGCCCAGGAACAGGGGGGGGTGGTTCCGGGGCGGCCGTCCGGACCGGAACGTCGCTCGCCCCGGGGGGTTTGGGGCGGCGACCGTCCGATCGGTGAGGAGATCCCGGAGCCGTCAGGCCCCGGTTGTGTGCGCGAGGGCACGACCAGGTCGAAGCTGGGGAGGCCCCGGCCTGAAGTCGCCCACAGTCCCCTGTGGGCGGGGTGTATCTCTCATCTGGGTAGAACCTACGGCAGGCCGGGGCGCTTGGGCAGACGCAATCGCGTCCCGCCATCCACCTCGCACACCTTCTTCACACGGCCTGCCGCAGCAGCTGTTCAGGGTGCGACCAGGTCGCTCAGATGCGCGAGAAGGCCTGCTCGATGATGTCGAGGCCCTCGTTCAGCAGGTCCTCGCCGATCACCAGCGGAGGCAGGAAGCGCAGCACGTTGCCGTAGGTGCCGCAGGAGAGGACCAGCAGGCCCTCGGCGTGGCAGGCCTTGGCGACCGCCGCGGTGGCCTCCGGGTTCGGCTCCTTGGTGCCGCGGTCCTTGACCAGCTCGATGGCGATCATCGCCCCGCGGCCGCGCACGTCGCCGATGATGTCGAACTTCTCGGCCATGGCGCCGAGGCGGGACTTCATGATCCCCTCGATGTTCTTCGCCTTGGCGTTGAGGTCCAGCTCCTTCATCGTCTCGATGGCGCCGAGCGCACCGGCGCAGGCCACCGGGTTGCCGCCGTAGGTGCCGCCGAGGCCGCCCGCGTGCGCGGCGTCCATGATCTCGGCGCGGCCGGTGACGGCGGCCAGCGGCAGGCCGCCGGCGATGCCCTTGGCGGTCGTGATCAGGTCCGGGACGATGCCCTCGTCCTCGCACGCGAACCACTGGCCGGTGCGGCAGAAGCCGGACTGGATCTCGTCCGCGACGAACACGATGCCGTTGTCGGCGGCGAACTGACGGATCGCGGGCAGGAAGCCCTTGGCCGGCTCGATGAAGCCGCCCTCGCCGAGCACCGGCTCGATGATGATCGCGGCCACGTTGTCCGAGCCGACCTGCTTGGTGATCTGGTCGATGGCCTGCTTGGCGGCCTCCGGACCGGCGTTCTCCGGGCCGGTCGGCCAGCGGTAGCCGTAGGCGACCGGGACGCGGTAGACCTCGGGGGCGAACGGGCCGAAGCCGTGCTTGTACGGCATGTTCTTCGCGGTCAGCGCCATGGTCAGGTTGGTGCGGCCGTGGTAGCCGTGGTCGAACACGACGACCGCCTGCCGCTTGGTGTAGGCGCGCGCGATCTTGACGGCGTTCTCGACGGCCTCGGCGCCGGAGTTGAACAGCGCCGACTTCTTGGCGTGGTCACCCGGGGTCAGCTCGGCGAGCGCCTCGGCGACCGCCACGTAGCCCTCGTACGGGGTGACCATGAAACAGGTGTGCGTGAAGTCGGCGAGCTGGGCGCTCGCGCGGCGCACGACGGCCTCGGCGGAGGCGCCGACCGAGGTCACGGCGATGCCGGAGCCGAAGTCGATCAGGCGGTTGCCGTCGACGTCCTCGATGATGCCGCCGCCGGCGCGGGTGACGAAGACCGGCAGCGTGGAGCCCACGCCCTGCGCGACCACGGCGGTGCGGCGGGCCTGCAGCTCCTGCGACTTCGGGCCGGGGATGGCGGTGGCGACGCGGCGCTCCTGCGGAAGTGCGGTCATGGGGGCTCCCTGTGATCTTGCGTACCGGGTGTTCCCGGGGGGTACCGGACGGCGCGTTTTTGGACGCATGTCTCTTTCTTCGCAGGTTAGGGCCGTCGAAGGCGGGTGGGCATGCTCCATGTGGGCACGGTCGGGCCGGCGCGTTGTCCGCGGTGGACATAGCAGCGGGTGACGGATGTGCCGGGTCCGGCCGTCCGCCCGGCCGCGTAAGCGGTGAACTCCCGTTCCCGGGGCGTTAGATTGGCTCGCTGACGGTGGACGGAACGGCAGGTCAGGGGGAAAGGGCCATGGACAGCGACGGGACGCGGGACGCGCGCGGCACGCATGCGAATCCTGTGCCGCGCCCGGCGGTGCCCCCCGAGGGCGCCGTCGTACCGCCCATGCCCCCGGCGCCCCCCGGCGCGCCGCCGCGCCCGGACGGCTCGGCCTTCCTCGCCTGGCTGCGGGCGCCGCGGCCGCAGGCGGCGCCCGGCGTGTGGCGGTTCGGGCACCGGCCGCGGCCCGAGCAGGAACCCGAGTTGATCCCGGCCCGGCAGCTCCTGAGCGGTGCGCTGATCGCGTTCCTGGTGGGCTGGCTGGTGTGGTCCCTGCTGTGGAACGGCTACCTGGGCGGCTGGTGGGTGCTGCCGCTGGAGCTGTTCACCCCGGACTCCTGGCGCCAGGGCAACAGCCGCGTCGGCAACGCCGTCCTCTGGTACTCGTACTACACGCTCATCGCCCTCGCCATCATGTTCGTCGTCGGCCGGCTCGGCCGCTGGGGCGAGGTCTGGCGGCGCTACGGCCCGCCCGCCTGGCGCCCGGCCGCCCCCGCCGCCGAACCGCCGCCCGCGCCCGAGCAGGACCCCGCCGAATGGCCGCAACTGCGTGCCTCCGGTGCGCACGAGGCCGCCGCCCGGCTGGCCGCCGAGGCGCGGGCCGGGCTGATGCGGGACGTCGACCACGCCCGGATCAGCCGGGCCTGGCAGGGCGTACGGTCCGGCGCGCACAGCCTCGCCGCCTTCACCGGCGCCGTGCTGAAGGACGGCGCCGCCGCCTGCCCGCACCCCTCGGGCGAGCGCGACCTGCCCGCCCGGCAGGCCCGGCACGACCTGCTCACCGGTCAGGTACGGCTCGGCACCACGGCCGACGACCCGCGCAACCCCTACCACTACCGGGGCGCCGGACTCGCCCTCGGACCCGAGCTGCTCGCCACCTCCCTGCTCGCCGTCGGCCCGGCCGGCTCGGGCAAGACCGCCTCCCTGGTCCGGCCGCTCGCCGAGTCGCTGTGCCTGCACGCGCTCGCCGGACAGGCCGCGCTCGTGGTCGTGGGCGCGGCGGGCGCCGGACTCGGGCCGGCCGAGTCGTACGACGTGGTCGTGCGGATCGGGCACCCCGACTCCGTCTACGACCTCGACCTGTACGGCGGCACCACCGACCCGGACGAGGCCGCCGCCATACTCGCCGAGGCCCTCGTCGGCGACCTCGCCGACCCGCACCCCGGCAGCGACAGCCGCCGCTCCACCACCGTCCTCGCCCAGCTCCTCGGGCCCTTCCGGGCCGTCCACGGACGCTTCCCCTCCGTACCCGAGCTGCGCCAGCTCCTCGACGGCACCCCCGGCCCGCTGGCCGCCCTCCGCAAGGCGCTCACCGACACCGGGCAGGCCTCGCTGATCCGGGAACTGGACGCGCGCGAACGGCAGATGGCCCATCCCGGAGATGTGGGCGCGGTGCTCGCCGACCGGGTCGCGCTGCTCGACCGGCCCGCCTTCGCCCCCTTCTTCGACACCTCCGGGCAGTCCCGGCCGTTCTCGCTGAAGGCCCTCGACCACCCGGTGCGGGTCCGCATCGACCTGCCGCAGCGCGGCCACGCGGACGCCTCCCGGATCCTGGCCCGGCTGGTGCTCGCCCAGTTCACGGCGAGCGTGACGGCGCGGGAGGACCGGTCGCTCTTCGCCTGTCTGCTGCTGGACGACGCCTCCGGCGTGGTCACCCCCGAGGCGGTCCGCGGCATCCAGCGGCTGCGGTCGGCGGGCGCCGGCGCCGTGCTGACGCTGCGCACCCTGGACGACGTGCCCCGGCCGCTGCGCGGCCCGCTGCTCGGCTCCGCCGGATGCCGGATGGCGCTGTCCGGGCTCACCCCCTGGGACGGGCAGGACTTCGCCGAGGTGTGGGGCAAGGAGTGGACCGAGACCCGGGACGTCACCGACCGGCAGATCATCGCCGAGACGCCGGCCGGGAAGGCCGTGCACATGCTGCGCCGGGTCATCACCGGGCAGGCGCCCACCGCCCGGGCCGTCACCGTCCGCCAGGTGGAACGCGAGCGCTGGTCCGCCTCCGAGCTGGCGCACGGGGTGCCGCCCGGGCACGCGGTGCTGTCGCTGACCACGGTGCGGGGCGAGCACGCTCCGCCGCTCCTGGTGGACCTGCGGCGGTGAGGTGGCGCCTGACGGCCATCGGCGGACCGTACGGTGCGGCAGAATCGGCATAGGCTGTTCATACGCAGCGGCCAAAAGATCCGATCCGGCCGCACCGGAACCCCCGACCGACCGGTTCACCACGACCTGAAGGCCCCATGCCCCCGACCCTCGCCTCGCTCGTCCATCACACCGCGCTCAGACTGACCGTGCGCGCGGGCGAGGACCGCCTCGACGTGCCCGTCCGGTGGGCGCACGTCAGCGAGCTGGCCGACCCCGTGCCCTACATGGAGGGCGGCGAGCTGCTGCTCATCACCGCGCTCAAGCTGGACGCGGAGGACCCGCAGGCCATGCGGCGCTACGTGCGGCGGCTGGCCGGCGCGGGAGTCGTCGGACTCGGCTTCGCGGTCGGCGTCAACTACGAGGAGATCCCCCGGGCCCTCGTCGACGCCGCCGCCGAGGAGGGGCTGCCGCTGCTGGAGGTGCCCCGCCGCACCCCCTTCCTCGCCATCAGCAAGGCCGTGTCCGCCGCGATCGCCGCCGACCAGTACCGGGCCGTCACGGCCGGCTTCGCCGCCCAGCGCGAGCTGACCCGGCAGGCGCTGAACGCCGGCCCCGAGGGACTGCTCGGCGCGCTCGCCGCGCAGATCGACGGCTGGGCCGCCCTGTACGACGCCTCGGGCGCCGTGGTCGCGGCGGCGCCCGAGTGGGCCGGCCGCCGCGCCGCCCGGCTCACCGCCGAGGTGGAGCGACTGCGGGAACGACCCGCTCCGGCGTCCTCGGTGGTGGGCGGCCCGGAGAACGAGGACCGGGTGGAGCTGCACTCGCTGGGGACGGGCAAGCGTCCGCGGGCCGCGCTCGCCGTGGGGACGGCGGCCGCGCTGGGCACCGCCGAGCGCTACGCCCTGCACTCCGCGATCGCCCTGCTCACGCTCACCACCGAACGCTCCCGCTCGCTGCACGCGGCCGAACAGCGGATCGGCGCCGCGGTGCTGCGCATGCTGCTCGCCGGCGAGCCCGACCACGCCCGGGCGGTCGCCGGGGACCTGTACGGCGGGCTGCTCGACGCGCCGTTCCGGATGGTCGTCGCCGAATCGGCGTCCGGCGCCGACCCGCTGGGCGAACTCGCGGAGACGGTCGAGGCCGCGGCCGCGCGCGCCGGTGAGGCGCTGCTCGTGGTCCCGTCCGGGGGGCGGCTGGTGGTGCTGGTCGCCGACGGCGGCGCGGCGGTGACCGCGTGCACCGGGTACGCGGCGGCGCTGGAGGGGGCGCGGGCCGGGTCCGAGCAGGGGGCGGCGGAGCAGGACGACCTGGTCGTCGGCCTCTCGGCGCCGGCCGGGCCGATAGCGGCGGCCGCGGCGTACAAGCAGGCCGAGCAGGCGCTCTCGGTCGCCCGGCGGCGTGGACGGGTGCTCGTCGAGCACGACCAGCTCGCCGCCGGCTCGGTGCTGCCGCTGCTGGCCGACGACGCCGTGAAGGCGTTCGCGGACGGCCTGCTGCGCGCCCTGCACGAGCACGACGCGACCGGCCGCGGTGACCTGGTCGCCTCGCTGCGCGCCTGGCTTTCCAGGCACGGCCAGTGGGACGCGGCGGCCGCGGACCTGGGCGTCCACCGGCACACCCTGCGGTACCGGATGCGACGGGTCGAGGAGATCCTCGGCCGCAGCCTGGACGACCCGGACGTCCGCATGGAGCTGTGGCTGGCCCTGAAGGCGACCTCGCCGGAATGACCGGGCCGTCGGGGTGAGCGGTCCCCGCGGTGTCCACGGAGGCCGCCGCGGCGCCCACCGCGCCAAACCGGCGCACCCCGCCCCCCGACTGCTACGACTCGGACAAGCGACCCCCGCCCGCCGCCGCCCTACCGTTGACCACGAACCGAACGCACACCCACAACGCGGAAGGGCCGGGACGACTCACATGACTTCCACCCACGCCTTCTGGCTCGCCGGCCGCCAGGCCACCGGCGAGGACACCTTCGACGTCACCTCCCCGTGGGACGGCCGTCTCGTCGGCAAGGTCAGCGTGCCGACCGAGGCCCAGGTCGAGGAGGCCGTGGCCGCCGCGTACGCCGTCCGCGAGGACTTCGCCGCCACCCCCGCCCACGTGCGGGCCGCCGCCCTCGACCACGTCAGCCGGCGGCTGGCCGAGCGCACCGAGGAGATCGCCCAGCTGATCTCCGCGGAGAACGGCAAGCCGATCAAGTGGGCCCGGGGCGAGGTCGGCCGTGCCGTCTCCGTCTTCCGGTTCGCCGCCGAGGAGGCCCGCCGGTTCAACGGCGGCGAGGCCCAGCGCCTGGACACCGACGCCGGCGGCCAGGGCCGGCTGGGGCTGACCCGCCGCTTCCCGAAGGGCGTCGTCCTCGGCATCGCGCCGTTCAACTTCCCGCTGAACCTGTGCGCGCACAAGGTCGCCCCGGCCATCGCCGCCGGCGCCCCGATCATCCTCAAGCCCGCCCCGGCCACCCCGCTGTCCGGCCTCATCCTCGGCGACCTGCTCGCCGAGACCGAGCTGCCGGCCGGTTCCTGGTCCATCCTCCCGGTCTCCAACGACCGTATGCCCGCCCTGGTCCAGGACGAGCGCCTGCCGGTCATCTCCTTCACCGGTTCGGAGAAGGTCGGCTACGCGATCATGGACTCGGTGCCGCGCAAGCACTGCACCCTGGAGCTCGGCGGCAACGGCGCGGCCGTCGTGCTCGGCGACTTCGCGAGCGACGAGGACCTGGACCGGGCCGCGGCCCGCATCGCGACCTTCTCCAACTACCAGGGCGGACAGTCCTGCATCTCGGTGCAGCGGGTCATCGCGGACGCCGCCGTGTACGACCGTCTGCTGCCGCGCATCGTCGCCGCCGTCGAGGCACAGGTCACCGGTGACCCGAGCGACGCCAGGACCGACGTCGGCCCGCTGGTCAGCGAGGACGCCGCCAAGCGCGTCGAGTCCTGGGTGGACGAGGCCGTCGCCGCCGGGGCGAAGCTCCTCACCGGTGGCGAGCGCGACGGCGCCTCCTACGCGCCGACCGTCCTCACCGAGGTGCCCGCCGACACCACGATCGCCTGCGAGGAGGTCTTCGGACCGGTCCTCACCGTGCGGAAGGTGGACGGCGAGGCCGAGGCCTTCGCCGCCGTCAACGACTCCAAGTACGGCCTCCAGGCAGGCGTGTTCACACACGACCTGCAGGCCGCCTTCCGAGCCCACCGTGCCCTCGAGGTCGGCGGTGTCGTGATCGGCGACGTGCCGTCCTACCGTGCCGACCAGATGCCGTACGGCGGCGCCAAGCTGTCCGGCGTGGGCCGTGAGGGCGTCAGGTCCGCCATGGACGACTACACATACGAGCGCGTGCTGGTCCTCACCGGGCTCGCGCTCTGACCTGACACCAACAGGTCGCGGAGACGGCCGGAGCCCACTGTGCGGGGGCTCCGGCCGTTTCTGGCAAGGCGGTTGGGCCGCGGCCGGTGACCGTGCCGGCCGACGGGGACGAGCGTGCCGGGGTGCGGACGGGTTGCGGAAGAGGTCTACTGGGTTCAGGGGCTGCCCACGAGAAAACCTACGAGGAGGCAGCTGTCATGGCTCGCTCGTTCCGTTTCCTCTACAGGAATGAAAAAGGCACTGCCCGCAAGAACCTGAACATCGGCGACGGCCTCGGTGTCATGAGCAAGGACTCGGCGGTGGTCGTCACCGCGGCGCAGTTCCTGCCCCATGAGGGAATGGAGTTCCCGGGTCCGTTCCAGACGCAGGGCCGGCCGTTGCTCGGCGCCGCCAACGTCTACGTCACCAACGTCGGCCCGCACGGCGGCGACAACGGAGAGACGGGCGGCGTGGAGTTCCTTCTGCACACCGACTGGGGTGACCCGCTGGATGTGGAAGTGACGGTCACCGTACTGGAGCCGATCGAGAGCTTCACGAAGTTCTGACTCCCGTCATGTGACGGGGGGTCGATCCCGGCCGCGGAGACCGACGACTCCGGCGTGCTGCCCGGGTACGCGGCCTCGCTCGTCGGGGCAGGAACCACGAAGGGCCCCGGCCCCGCTGCCTGTCGGAGCCGGGGCCCTTGTGGTGGCGGGCTGTCTCCGGACCCTCAGCCGGAGAAGCCCACATGCGCGAGCCGCAGGGGCCCGCGCAGTCCGAGACGGACGTCGTGCACGCCCGCGGCGGCGAACGGCGCGTCCACGGCGACGTAGGTGCAGGCATCGGGCGTCGGACCGGCGAGGGCGAGCCTGGTGAGCGGCGGGCCGCCGTCCAGGGAGACCTCCAGGACGCCCTCGCCCGCCAGCCGGGCGCTCACCACGGTCACACCCTCCGCGAAGTCACATGCTCGGTAGAGCAGTTCACAGGCGCCCCGGCCGCGGCGGGAGTCACCGAGTCGCCCGCCGTCCTCGCCCGGTCCACGATCGCGATGCCGGAGTGCCCGTCGAAGTCAGCGCCCTCCAGGCCCCGTTCGGTCACCGCCCGGGGCGCCGGGGACTCGCCGGCCAGGGTGACCCGCGTGCGCAGCCGGAAGTCCTCGCTGGACGCGCCGAGCAGCAGCTCGTACAGGCCCTGCTCCAGCCGCCAGGCGCCCCGGGCCACGTCCCAGAACTCCAAGGAGGACAGGGGGACCTCGAAGTCCAGGCCGGCCCGCTCGCCGGGGGCCGGCGTCACCCGGCGGTGGGCGAGCAGCGCGCGGCGGGGCCTGGGCGCCGACGGGTCGACGGCGCGGGCGTAGAGCTGGGCGACCTCGTCTGCGGTCCGGTCGCCGGTGTTGGTCGCGGAGCGGTCAACCGGCTCGGGGTCAACCACCCCAAGCCGCGCGGACTCAACCGGCTGTGGTCCTTCCAGGCGGTCGCCCGGGGCGCCCACGCGGTCTGCTGCTTCCGGTGGCCCCAGTCCCAGCACGGCGCGGAGGAGTTCCACTCCGGGATGGTCTCCCACGCCGGCGAACAGGGCCGCACCTACCGGGAGACCGCGCGCCCGGGGGCGCGAACTCGCCCCCGTCGGACCGGAGGTGGCCGGACGGCACAGCCCGGATGTGCGGGGCCGAGGGCGGGAAGGGAAGGGGACGCGTCAGGACACGGCGGGGGCCGGCCCCGTGCTCGCCCGTACCGTCAGCTCGGGCGCGATCAGCACGACCTGGTCGTCGCCCCGCCCGGCCAGCTTGGCCATCAGGTGCTCCACGGCGTGCCGGCCCATCTCCTGCGCGGGGATGGCGACCGAGGTCAGCCGCACCGAGGCCTGCACGGCGACCTGGTCCGGGCAGATCGCGACCACGGACACGTCCTCGGGCACCGCCCGGCCCCGCCGGCGCAGCAGCGTGAGCAGCGGCTCCACCGCGGACTCGTTCCGCACGACGAACCCGGTGGTCCCGGGCCGCTCGTCCAGGATCCGGGCCAGCGTCGCGGCCATCGCGTCGTACCCGCCCTCGCACGGCCGGTGAAGCACCCGGACGCCGGTCCGCCGGGCCCGGGCGCGGAGCCCGTCGAGGGTGCGCTCCGCGAAGCCGGTGTGCCGCTCGTACACGGCCGGGGCCTCGCCGACGACAGCGATGTCGCGGTGGCCGAGCCCGGCCAGGTGCTCCACGCACAGCGCGCCCGTCGCCGTCCAGTCCAGGTCGACGCAGGTCAGCCCGCCGGCCTCGGCGGGCAGACCGATCAGCACGGACGGCCGGTACGAGCCGCGCAGCAGCGGCAGCCGCTCGTCCTCCGGCTCCACGTCCATCAGGATCATCGCGTCGGCGAGCCCGCTGCCGGTGACCCGGCGCACCGCGTCGGGACCCTCCTCGCCGGTGAGCAGCAGGACGTCGTACCCGTGGGCCCGGGCCGTGGTGGCCACCGCGACGGCGATCTCCATCATCACCGGCACGTACAGGTCGGTTCGCGGCGGGATCATCAGCGCAATGATGTTCGACCGGGCGCTCGCCAGCGCGCGGGCGCCCGCGTTCGGGTGATAGCCCAGCTCCCGGATGCTCCGCTCGACCCGTTCCCGGGTGGTGGCGGAGATGGACCGCTTGCCGCTGAGGACATAGCTCACCGTGCTCGCCGAGACTCCGGCGTGCCGGGCGACCTCGGCGAGGGTGACCATCCGGCTCTCCGAGCTTCTTGGAGCGCTTCGACAGGGCGCATTGCTGACAAGGGCGAGTGAGGGGTGGTTCGACAGTAACCCCAGCGGCAGTGGGATGTCCCTAAGCTGTCGAAGCGCTTCGACAGCGATACCCGACGGCATGAGGCGCCGCGGCGAACCGGCGCACCTCCCCGTCACCACCCCGCCGCGTCGGTTCCACCCGAACGGCGCGCGAGGGGTGGTGGGACCGGCCCGATTCGGGTACCAACGATCCAGTAGCACCGGTCGGTAATGAACGACCCCCAATGATCCCTCTTCGCGGCGAGGTGAGCCTCAATGTCCGCCCCCACCACCCAACGCACCACCGTCACCGAACGCGAGGCCCGCCAGGTGGCGGAGGCCGCCCGGGAACAGGACTGGCACAAGCCGAGTTTCGCCAAGGAACTGTTCCTCGGGCGCTTCCGGCTCGACCTCATCCACCCCCATCCGCTCCCCGACGCCGAGTCCGTGCGGCGGGGCGAGGAGTTCCTGGCGAAACTGCGCGCCTTCTGCGAGTCGACCGTCGACTCCGCCCGCATCGAGCGCGAGGCCCGCATTCCCGACGAGGTCATCACGGGCCTGAAGGAACTCGGCGCCCTCGGCATGAAGATCGACCCGAAGTACGGCGGGCTCGGCCTCACCCAGCTCTACTACAACAAGGCGCTGGCCCTGGCCGGCTCCGCCAGCCCGGCGATCGGCGCCCTGCTCTCCGCCCACCAGTCGATCGGCGTGCCGCAGCCGCTGAAGATGTTCGGCACCCAGGAGCAGAAGGACGCCTTCCTGCCCCGCTGCGCCCGCACCGACATCTCCGCGTTCCTGCTCACCGAGCCGGACGTGGGCTCCGACCCCGCACGCCTGGCCACCACCGCCGTGCCCGACGGCGACCACTACGTCCTCGACGGCGTCAAGCTGTGGACCACCAACGGCGTCGTCGCCGACCTGCTCGTCGTCATGGCACGGGTGCCGAAGTCCGAGGGGCACAAGGGCGGGATCACGGCCTTCGTGGTGGAGGCCACCGCCGAGGGCATCACCGTCGAGAACCGCAACGCCTTCATGGGGCTGCGCGGCATCGAGAACGGCGTCACCCGCTTCCACCAGGTCCGGGTGCCCGCCGCCAACCGCATCGGCCCGGAGGGCGCGGGCCTGAAGATCGCGCTCACCACTCTCAACACCGGCCGGCTGTCGCTGCCCGCGATGTGCGCCGGCGCCGGCAAGTGGTGCCTGAAGATCGCCCGGGAGTGGGCGGCGGAGCGGGAGCAGTGGGGCAAGCCGGTCGCGCTGCACGAGGCCGTCGGCTCCAAGATCAGTTTCATCGCGGCCACCACCTTCGCCCTGGAGGCGGTGCTCGACCTGTCCTCGCAGATGGCCGACGAGGACCGCAACGACATCCGCATCGAGGCCGCCCTCGCCAAGCTCTACGGCTCCGAGATGGCCTGGCTGATGGCCGACGAACTGGTCCAGATCCGCGGCGGCCGCGGCTACGAGACCGCGGAGTCCCTGAAGGCGCGCGGCGAGCGGGCCGTACCCGCCGAGCAGATGCTGCGCGACCTGCGCATCAACCGGATCTTCGAGGGCTCCACGGAGATCATGCACCTGCTGATCGCCCGCGAGGCCGTGGACGCCCACCTGTCGGTCGCCGGTGACCTCATCGACCCCGACAAGACCCTCTCGGACAAGGCGAAGGCGGGCGCCAACGCGGGCGTCTTCTACGCCAAGTGGCTGCCGAAGCTGGTCGCCGGACCCGGGCAGCTGCCCTCTTCGTACGGCGAGTTCAAGCGGGAGGTCGACCTCTCCGGCCATCTGCGCTACGTCGAGCGGCACGCCCGCAAGCTGGCCCGCTCCACCTTCTACGCCATGTCCCGCTGGCAGGGCCGGATGGAGACCAAGCAGGGCTTCCTCGGCCGGATCGTGGACATCGGCGCCGAACTGTTCGCGATGAGCGCGGCCTGCGTCCGCGCCGAGCGGCTGCGCGGCGAGGGCGAGCACGGCCGCGAGGCCTACCAGCTGGCCGACGCCTTCTGCCGGCAGTCCCGCATCAGGGTCGAGGAACTCTTCGGCCGGCTGTGGGCCAACACCGACGACATCGACGGCAAGGTGGTCAAGGGAGTCCTCGGCGGGGCCTACACCTGGCTCGAGGAGGGCGTCATCGACCCGTCCGGGGACGGCCCGTGGATCGCCGACGCGACCCCCGGACCGTCCGCACGGACCAACGAGCGGCGCCCCTTCGGCGCCTGAACATCCCGTCCCGGACCGGGCGCCTGGGCTCAGACGCCCCAGGTGCCCTGGTTCGAGGCGCAGTTCCAGCCCGTGCCCTTCAGGGTGAACTTCACCTTGTAGGAACGGGTGTTGAGCAGGTGCGTGGGCACCTTCACGCCGAGGCTGGTCTTCTTCTTGAGCGTCGTGGTGTACACGGACACGGTCTTGGTCGTGTTCTTGGTGACCTTGCCGCCCTTCGCCTTGGCCGTGCCGAAGCGGATGTTGCGGACATTGGTGACGGTGAACGTGACCTTGGTGAAGTTCTTGGTCGTGCTCTTGTTCTTGATCCCGAAGTACAGACCGCCGTTCGTCACCCAGCCGTGCGAGTCGACGTAGAAGCGGCTCGGGTAGACCAGGTCGACCGGGCAGCCGCTGCTCGTCGCCGTCGCGGCCGACGCGGTACCGCCCAGACCGAGCTGAGCGGCGGTGAAGACCCCCGCCGCGGCCAGGACGGTCGCGGTCGTGCGCATGCGGTTCATCGTGGTGTCTCTCCTCCCCCTGTGAGCCCCTGCGGACGTGGCTCCAGCGGGCAGAATGCCATGCGCGAGCGCCCGGTGCCCGGGAATTCACCCGGTCCGGCGGTAATCGAAGGCACGCGGTTGACGTCGGTGCGCGGATGTTCCTGACGTAGGCCTCACATCATCGGATACAAGGGCAATCACCCCGTTCGGCGACAAAAACGGGTGGTGCGCCCCGCCTTCGGGACACCCGGTCCGGACGGCGGCGGCTTGCGGCGACAATGGGGGGATGACCGACAGTCCCGCCAGCCCCGCGCCCCTCGCCGACCCGCATCTCGTGTACGACCCCCTCGCGGGAGACGGCCCGAAGGACGTGGTGATCCTCGGCTCCACCGGGTCCATCGGAACCCAGGCCATCGACCTCGTGCTGCGCCACCCCGACCGCTTCCGGGTCACCGCCCTGGCCGCGAACGGCGGCCGCCCGGCCCTGCTCGCCGAGCAGGCGCACCGCCTGGGGGCGCGGACCGTCGCGGTCGCCCGGCAGGACGCCGTGCCGGCCCTGCGCGAGGCGCTGACCGGGCTCTACGGCGCCTCCGAGCCGCTGCCCGAGATCCTCGCCGGACCGGACGCGGCCACCCAGATCGCCGCCTCCGACTGCCACACCGTGCTGAACGGCATCACCGGATCCATCGGCCTCGCGCCCACCCTGGCCGCCCTGGAGGCGGGCCGCACGCTCGCGCTCGCCAACAAGG
Source organism: Streptomyces sp. NPDC056580 (assembly GCF_042793175.1). Lineage (NCBI taxonomy): Bacteria > Bacillati > Actinomycetota > Actinomycetes > Kitasatosporales > Streptomycetaceae > Streptomyces > Streptomyces sp. NPDC056580. The sequence goes on from NZ_JBHTVE010000009.1 coordinate 367,095, forward strand.
AGTCGCTGATCGTCGGCGGCCCGCTGGTCAAGGCGCTGGCCAAGCCCGGCCAGATCATCCCCGTCGACTCCGAGCACGCGGCCCTCTTCCAGGCCCTCGCCGCCGGCACCCGGGCCGACGTGCGCAAGCTGGTCGTCACCGCCTCCGGCGGACCCTTCCGCGGCCGCACCAGGGCCGAGCTGGCGGACGTCACCGTCGAGGACGCCCTCGCCCACCCCACCTGGGCGATGGGCCCGGTGATCACGATCAACTCCGCGACCCTGGTCAACAAGGGCCTCGAGGTCATCGAGGCGCACCTGCTCTACGACATTCCCTTCGACCGCATCGAGGTCGTCGTGCACCCGCAGTCGTATGTCCACTCGATGGTCGAGTTCACCGACGGATCCACGATCGCCCAGGCGACGCCGCCCGACATGCGCGGGCCCATCGCCATAGGTCTGGGCTGGCCCGAACGCGTCCCGGACGCGGCGCCCGCCTTCGACTGGAGCAAGGCCTCCACCTGGGAGTTCTTCCCGCTCGACGACGACGCCTTCCCCTCGGTCGACCTGGCCCGGCACGTGGGGCGGCTCGCGGGCACGGCCCCGGCGGTGTTCAATGCCGCCAACGAGGAATGCGTCGAGGCCTTCCGCAGCGGCGCGCTGCCCTTCAACGGGATCATGGAGACCGTCACCCGGGTGGTCGAGGAGCACGGCACCCCGGCCGCGGGAACTCCGCTCACCGTGTCGGACGTCCTCGAAGCGGAGACCTGGGCCCGCGCCCGGGCCCGCGAACTGACAGACCGGACCGCGGAGGCGCGTGCATGACGACCTTGATGTTCATCCTCGGCATAGTGGTCTTCGCGGTCGGCCTGCTCGTCTCCATCGCGTGGCACGAGCTGGGTCACCTGTCCACGGCCAAGCTCTTCGGCATCCGCGTCCCGCAGTACATGGTCGGATTCGGCCCGACCATCTGGTCGCGCAGGAAGGGCGAGACGGAGTACGGCATCAAGGCCATCCCGCTCGGCGGCTACATCCGCATGATCGGCATGTTCCCGCCCGACGACGCCGGCCGGGTCTCCGCCCGCTCCACCTCCCCGTGGCGCGGCATGATCGAGGACGCCCGCTCCGCCGCCTTCGAGGAGCTGAAGGAGGGCGACGAGACGCGCATGTTCTACACGCGCAAGCCGTGGAAGCGCGTCATCGTCATGTTCGCGGGCCCGTTCATGAACCTGGTGCTCGCGGTCGCGCTGTTCCTCACCGTGCTCATGGGCTTCGGCATCCAGCAGCAGACCACCACCGTCGCCTCCGTCTCGCCCTGCGTCATCGCGCAGAGCGAGAACCGCGACACCTGCAAGAAGTCCGACCCCCCCTCCCCGGCGGCGGCCGCCGGCATGCGCAACGGCGACCGGATCGTCTCCTTCGACGGCACGCCGACCAAGGAGTGGAGCACGCTGTCCGACCTCATCCGGGACAGCGCGGGCAAGGAGGTCGCGATCGTCGTCGACCGCAAGGGCCAGGACGTGACCCTGCACGCGAAGATCGCCACGAACCAGGTCGCCAAGAAGGACTCCAGCGGCACCTACGTCCAGGGCCAGTACGTCAAGGCGGGCTTCCTCGGCTTCAGCTCCGCCACCGGCGTCGTCAGGCAGGATTTCGGCCAGTCCGTGACGTGGATGACCGACCGTGTCGGCGACGCCGTCGACTCGCTCGTCGCCCTGCCCGGCAAGATCCCCGCGCTGTGGAACGCGGCCTTCGGCGACGGCCCGCGCGAACCCGACTCCCCGATGGGCATCGTCGGCGCGGCCCGGGTCACCGGTGAGATCGCCACGCTGGACATCCCGGCCTCGCAGCAGCTGGCCATGGCCGTGTTCGTGGTCGCCGGGTTCAACCTCTCCCTGTTCCTGTTCAACATGCTCCCGCTGCTCCCGCTCGACGGCGGGCACATCGCGGGCGCCCTGTGGGAGTCGCTGCGGCGCGGCGTGGCCCGGGTGCTGCGCCGCCCGGACCCGGGCCCGTTCGACGTGGCGAAGCTGATGCCGGTGGCGTACGTGGTGGCGGGGATCTTCGTCTGCTTCACGATCCTCGTGCTGATCGCCGACGTCGTTAACCCGGTGAAAATCTCTTAGTCACCGGGCATTGGGAAGCGGCCCCGAGCATGGGGGTGCCCCGCTCCGGCACGGCCGGGAGCGGGGTGGCCCGGGGCCGCCTTCCATCGAGTGGGATTGCCGGGTGGGATGTGCCCGCGCCCGTACCGGTGCCGTAATCTCGAAGCCTGGAGCCCGCCGATCACGGGACCGGATGTTGATCCACGACTTGGGGTTGCACAGCAGATGACTGCGATTTCTCTCGGCATGCCGTCCGTTCCGACCAAGCTCGCCGAGCGCCGGAAGAGCCGGCAGATCCAGGTCGGAACCGTGGCGGTCGGTGGAGACGCGCCCGTATCGGTGCAGTCGATGACGACGACCCGCACGTCGGACATCGGCGCCACCCTGCAGCAGATCGCCGAGCTGACCGCGTCCGGCTGCCAGATCGTCCGTGTCGCCTGTCCCACGCAGGACGACGCGGACGCCCTCGCGACCATCGCGCGCAAGTCGCAGATCCCGGTCATCGCGGACATCCACTTCCAGCCCAAGTACGTCTTCGCCGCCATCGAGGCCGGCTGTGCCGCCGTCCGTGTCAACCCCGGCAACATCAAGCAGTTCGACGACAAGGTCAAGGAGATCGCGCGGGCCGCCAAGGACCACGGCACCCCGATCCGGATCGGCGTCAACGCGGGCTCCCTGGACCGGCGGCTGCTGCAGAAGTACGGCAAGGCGACCCCGGAGGCGCTGGTCGAGTCCGCGCTGTGGGAGGCGTCCCTCTTCGAGGAGCACGACTTCCGCGAGATCAAGATCTCGGTCAAGCACAACGACCCGGTCGTCATGATCGAGGCCTACCGCCAGCTCGCCGAGGCCTGCGACTACCCGCTCCACCTCGGCGTGACCGAGGCCGGCCCCGCCTTCCAGGGCACCATCAAGTCGGCCGTCGCCTTCGGCGCCCTGCTCTCCCAGGGCATCGGCGACACCATCCGCGTCTCCCTCTCGGCCCCGCCCGCCGAGGAGGTCAAGGTCGGCATCCAGATCCTGGAGTCGCTCAACCTCAAGCAGCGCGGCCTGGAGATCGTCTCCTGCCCGTCCTGCGGCCGCGCCCAGGTCGACGTCTACAAGCTCGCCGAGGAGGTCACCGCCGGCCTCACCGGCATGGAGGTCCCGCTGCGCGTCGCCGTCATGGGCTGCGTCGTCAACGGCCCGGGCGAGGCCCGCGAGGCGGACCTGGGCGTCGCCTCCGGCAACGGCAAGGGCCAGATCTTCGTCAAGGGCGAGGTCATCAAGACCGTTCCCGAGTCGAAGATCGTTGAGACCCTCATCGAGGAGGCCATGAAGCTCGCCGAGGCCATGGAGGCCGACGGCGTCGCCTCCGGCGAGCCCGAGGTCTCGGTGGCGGGCTGAACCCCGCCCGGACCGGGCGGCCGAGCGGCCGGGTCCACGCACACACGCCGTACGCCCCGTACCGGGGCCCGCACCGGAGCGTCCCGCGGACGAGTCCTCAGGCGGGCCCGGTGCGGGGCGTCCGGCTGTCCAGGGGGGCGCGGAGGCGGCGGGTGATGGCGGGGCGCCGGGCCGTCGGGCCCCCGTGGGCCGGCCGGCGGCGCGCCGGCCGTCGGGGACGCGCCGGCCGCGCCGGGTCCGCGCCCACCGCGCCGGATCCTGCCCCGGAACGTCGATGCCGCCGGACGGTGAGGTGAACGGCGACGGCCGGCCGCCGCGTGCGCGCCGCCGTCCGCGGTTCCCCAGCCCCGCGGACCGGGTCCCGCTCCCCGGCGTGCCCCGCCGGCCGCCTCCCGCGGTGGCCTCGCCGCGGGAGGGCGTTGTTCACTGCTGCCGGCCGCTCCGCGTCGGGTCCTCCACCGGGGCGTTCTCCTGCACTGAGCCCGGGGCCGCGCGGTTCGGGGCGGCCGGGCTGACGGAGGACTGGGGAGGGGGCGGGGCGCTGAGGTCGCCGGGGGCGCCCGCGCCGGCGGCCGGCAGGCGCAGCGCCAGCAGGGCGACGTCGTCACCGCTGGGCCCTATGCGTTTGAGCAGCTCGTCGCAGAAGACGTCCACGGTCTCGTCGTCCAGCCGCCGGGCCAGCACCGCGGCGTGGTGGCGCAGCTTGGCCATGCCCAGGTCGATCGGCCGCTCCCGGCTCTCCACGAGGCCGTCGGTGTAGAGCAGCAGCGTGCACTCGGCAGGCAGCTTCTCGGTGGCGTCCGGCCAGCTCAGGCCCAGGTGCAGGGTGGCGCTCATGCCGATCAGCGGGCCGTGCCCGCCGGTCAGGAACCGTGCGTCGCCCTCGCGGGTCACCAGCAGCGGCGGCGGATGCCCGGCGTTCACCCAGCGCAGCTGCCAGGGACCGCCCTCGGGACCCTCGACCCGGGCGAAGAGCACCGTGGCCATCGGGGCGTCGCTGGTGTTCGTCACCGCCTCGTCGAGCCTCTGCATGATCACGCTGGGCGGCTTGCGGTCGACCCAGGCCAGACCCCGCAGCATGTTGCGGACCTCCGCCATGTGGGCGGCGGCCTTCAGGTCGTGGCCCACCACGTCCCCGATCACCAGGGCCATCACCCCGTCGCCGAGCAGGAAGGCGTCGTACCAGTCGCCGCCGATCTCCATCGCCCGCTGCGCCGGCAGATAGCGCGCGGCCATCCGCAGGTGGTCGACCTGGGGCAGCGGGGCCAGCAACTGCCGCTGCATCGTGGCGGCGACGTTGCGCTGCTCCTCGTAGAGCCGCTCGTTGTCCAGCACCAGCGCCACGCGCCAGCCCAGGTCGGCCAGCAGCCGTACCTCGGCGCCGGTGAACGCGGGGGACGCCCCGGCCCGGCCGACGGTCAGCATCCCGTAGTGGTGCCGGCGGGCGCGCAGCGGCACGACGACGGCCGAGTGACCGCCGAGCCGTTCGAACAGCGGCCCGTGGGTGGCGGCCAGCGGGGCGTCCGGGTCCCGCAGCTCCTGTGCGGTCAGCAGCACGGGCTCCTCACCGCCCGCCGCCCGCGCCGCCGCCCGGCGGGCCCTGGGCGACAGCGGCCCCTCCAGCCGTTTCGCCCGGTGCGGGTGCCCGGGACAGCGGACGGCGACCCGCTCCAGCGCCCCGGTCCGCTCCGAGCGCAGCGTCACCGCGGCCCATTCGCCCAGCTCCGGGACCAGCATCCGCAGCAGCCGGCGCATCTGGCCGGTCGGGTTGCGGGCCGACATCAGCACCGACGAGATCTTCGACACCAGGTTCAGCCGGGCCGTCAGGTCCTCCAGCGCGGCGGTGCGGGCCGCCGCCCGCCGCTCGGCCTCCCGGTGGAGGCTGAAGTCGCTGAACACGAGCACCAGCCCGGCCCTGCGGCCCGCCGTCCGCAGCGGGGTGGTCGCCCAGATGACCGGCAGGGTCGTGCCGTCCGCGCGCAGGAAGTACTCCTCACTGCCCTGCTCGACGGACCGGTTGGCGTGCAGCGGGGTCCGCATCAGGCACTGCTCGCGGGGGACCTGGCTGCCGTCGGGGCGGCGGTGCAGCAGGTCGTGCGCGTCATGGCCGAGCATGTCGCCGGCCGCCCTGCCCAGAAGCTGCTCGGCCCACGGGTTGACGTACGTGATGTGCCCGGCGAGGACGCCGGTGCCCAGGTCGCGCAGGATCGCGTGCGGGAGTTCCGGCTCACGGCTCGCGTCAGCCCCGCTCATGTCCTCACGCCCTCGTCGTCGTACCGGACGGCCGTCTGGCGTTCCGGCGCCGCACCTCCCGGCGCCGCATCCATCACGTTCCCGTCAGTGTCCGGAAAATGACTTCTTATGACATTTTTACCTTTACTCGTGAACCCTCCGACTTTCCTGCGGTGTGTCGCCGTCCGCCCCCCGAAGCCCGGCCCGGTACCGGGGGCGGCGCTGCCCGGAATCCGCAGGTACAGTGCGGAGATCAGCAGAACCCCAGCGTGAGGCCCCGCACGTGTTGACCCAGACCACCTCCCGGGTGCTCGAACCGAGCGACCTTGACGCCGCGCTCGCCGTCCTCGACCGCGAGCCGGTCGCGAACGCCTTCGTGACCTCCCGGGTGCAGGTCGCCGGCCTCGACCCGTGGCGGCTCGGCGGCGAGATGTGGGGCTGGTACGAGGACGGCATGCTCACGTCCCTGTGCTACGCCGGCGCCAACCTGGTCCCCATCTGCGCCACTCCGCGCGCCGTGCGCGCCTTCGCCGACCGCGCCCGCAGAGCCGGCCGCCGCTGCTCCTCCATCGTCGGGCCCGCCGAACCCACCGCCCAGCTCTGGCGCCTGCTCGAACCCCACTGGGGTCCGGCCCGCGAGGTCCGCGCCCAGCAGCCCCTGATGGTCACCGACCGCATGCCCGACCGCATCGCCCCGGATCCCTACGTCCGCCGCATCCGCAAGGACGAGATGGAGACGATCATGCCGGCGTGCGTGGCGATGTTCACCGAGGAGGTCGGGGTGTCCCCGCTGGCCGGGGACGGCGGGCTGCTGTACCAGGCGCGGGTGGCCGAGCTGGTCGGCTCCGGCCGGTCCTTCGCCCGGCTCGACGAACACGGCAAGGTCGCCTTCAAGGCGGAGATCGGCGCGGCCACCCCCCAGGCCTGCCAGATCCAGGGCGTGTGGGTCGCCCCCGAGTACCGCGGCCGGGGCCTGGCCGCGCCCGGCATGGCGGCGGTGCTGCGCTACGCCCTGGCCGACGTGGCCCCCGTGGTCAGCCTCTACGTGAACGACTTCAACACGGCGGCGCGACGCACGTACCGCAGGGTGGGCTTCCAAGAGGTGGGAGCCTTCATGAGCATCCTCTTCTGAGGCCCCTGTACCCTCCCCGCATGGACCTCGTGATCGGCCCCTTGGACCTCGCAGCCCACGTGGACGAGGCCTTGTCCGTCCAAGCCGTCGCCTTCGGACTGGGCCCGGAGGAAGTCGCCGTGCGCCGCCAGATCGTCCAGCGCCACATGCAGTACCCGGGCGCCCGGGCCTTCGGGGCGACCACGCGGGGCCGCCTGGTGGGCTTCGTCTACGGCATGCCCAACTCGCGCGGCCACTGGTGGTCCACCGTCGTGGAGCCCTACCTGCGCGCCCAACGGAACGACTTCTGGCTGGACGACTCCTTCGTCATCACCGAGCTGCACGTCCACCCCGACCACCAGAACCGGGGCATCGGCCGCCGCCTGATCACCACCATCACCGACGGCGCGGCCGAACCCCGCTCGATCCTCTCCGCGATCGACACCGAGAGCCCCGCCCGCGGCCTCTACCACTCCCTCGGCTACGTCGACCTCGCCCGCCAGGTGCACTTCCCGAGCGCCGCCATGCCGTACGCCGTGATGGGCGCCCCCCTGCCACTGCGCCGCGGTTAACCGATTTCCACCGGCACAGCCCGCCCGGCTAACCTCCTATTCCATAACCCTCTCCCACTCTCGGCCGCGCTCGAGCGGGGGGACCCCATCCAGCAGGAGTACGAGAACCATGGCGAACGCACCGGTCCAGCGCATGTCCCAGCTGATGGTGAAGACGCTGCGCGACGACCCGGCGGACGCCGAGGTCCTCAGCCACAAGCTCCTCGTCCGCGCCGGCTATGTCCGCCGCACCGCCGCCGGCATCTGGTCCTGGCTGCCGCTCGGCAAGAAGGTCCTCGCCAACGTGGAGCGGATCGTCCGCGAGGAGATGGACGCCATCGGCGGCCAGGAGGTCTCCCTGCCCGCCCTGCTGCCGCGCGAGCCCTACGACGCGACCGGCCGCTGGGACGAGTACGGCCAGGAGCTGTTCCGGCTCAAGGACCGCAAGGGTGGCGACTACCTCCTGGGCCCGACCCACGAGGAGATCTTCACCCTGCTGGTCAAGGACCAGTGCACGTCCTACAAGGACCTGCCGGTGATCCTCTACCAGATCCAGTCCAAGTTCCGCGACGAGGCCCGTCCCCGCGCCGGCATCCTGCGCGGCCGCGAGTTCCTGATGAAGGACTCGTACTCCTTCGACCTCGAGGACGAGGGCCTGGCGAAGTCGTATGCCCTGCACCGCCAGGCCTACCAGAGCATCTTCGACCGGCTCGGCCTCGACTACCGCATCGTCGCGGCCACCGCCGGCGCCATGGGCGGCTCGAAGTCCGAGGAGTTCCTCGCCCCGGCCGAGGCCGGCGAGGACACCTTCGCGGACTGCCCGAACTGCGACTTCGCCGCCAACACGGAGGCGATCACCTACGAGCTGAAGCCCGTGGACGCCTCGGACGTGCCCGCGCTCGAGGAGATCCCCACCCCGGACACCCCCACCATCGAGACCCTCGCCGCCTCGCTCGGCGTCCCGGCCTCGGCCACGCTGAAGAACCTCCTGGTCAAGGTGGACGGCGAGATCGTCGCCGTCGGCGTGCCCGGTGACCGCGAGGTGGACCTCGGCAAGCTGGAGGAGCACTTCGCCCCGGCGGCCGTCGAGATGGTCACCGAGGCGGACTTCGCCGGCCGCCCCGACCTGGTGCGCGGCTACGTCGGCCCGCAGGGCCTGGGCGACAAGGTCAAGTACGTCGCCGACCCGCGCGTGGCCCCCGGCACCGCCTGGATCACCGGCGCCAACAAGGAGCACACCCACGCCAGGAACGTCGTCGCCGGCCGTGACTTCGAGGTCGACGAGTACGTGGACGTCGTGGTGGTGCGCGACGGCGACCCCTGCCCGAAGTGCGGCACCGGCCTGAAGCTGGACCGCGCCATCGAGATCGGCCACATCTTCCAGCTCGGCCGCAAGTACACCGACGCCCTCAAGCTGGACGTCCTCGGCCAGAACGGCAAGCCGGTCCGCGTGACCATGGGCTCCTACGGCATCGGCGTCTCCCGCGCGGTGGCCGCCCTCGCCGAGCAGCACGCCGACGAGCACGGCCTGGTCTGGCCCAAGGAGGTCGCCCCGGCCGACGTGCACGTCGTCGCCGCCGGCAAGGCCGTGCAGACCGAGCTGGCGCTCGACGTCGCGGAGCGGCTGCGGGAGGCCGGGCTGCGCGTCCTGGTCGACGACCGGGCCGGTGTCTCCCCGGGCGTGAAGTTCACCGACGCCGAGCTGATCGGCGTACCGCAGATCCTGGTGGCCGGCCGCCGCTCCGCCGAGGGTGTGCTGGAGCTCAAGGACCGCAAGACCGGCGAGCGCGAGGAGCTGTCCGTCGAGGACGCCATCGCCCGGCTGAGCGCCTGACCCGGACCACCCCGCGCCCCGCGTCCCCATGGGACGCGGGGCGCGTCGGCACGGGCGGGTCCGCTTCCTGTGCGGAGGAGGCGCTCGCTTCCGTGCCGGGGTGGCGCCCGCGTCGCATGCTGGGCCGGTGCCTGTGTCCCGTGCCGGGGTGGCGCCTGTGCCCATGTCGGTGTTGTGTCCGGGGTGGCGCCTGCCTACCGCGCTGGGCCGGTGTCTGCGGTCCTGCGCCGGGCTGGGGCCGCGTCCTGTCTCGGGGTGGCGGGGTGGCGCCGGCGTCGCGTGCCGGGGGGGGGGGGGGGTGCCTGCGTTTCGGTCTGGCCGGTGCTCGTACCCGGGGCCCGGCAGGGCTACAGCCAGCTCGCGAATTCGAGCAGCAGCTCGGCGTCCTTCGGGCGGCCGACCCGGAGGGCCCTGGCTCCGGACTCCACCGCGCGGAACAGGGTCCAGCCGCGCAGCCGGTCCAGGTCCACCTCCAGTGACTCCGCGAGCCGCTTGATCCGCCGCCGGGTGGTGGACGCGCCGGACGCGTTGGCGATCAGGTCCTCCACGCGGTCGCGCACCAGCCGCGCGAGGTCGAAGGCGCTCTCGCCGACCACCGGGTCCGGGCCCACGGCCAGCCAGTGCATCCGCTCCCCGGCGAGCACCTTGCTCTGCCGGAACGTGCCGTGCAGCAGCCGGTGGTCAGGCGGCGCGGCCAGCAGCTCCTCGCGGGCCGTGAGCGCCGCCTCCACCAGCGGCGCCGTCTCCGGCTCGGCCGGCACACCGGCCCGCATCGCCTCCGCCTGCCGTCCGGTGCGCTCAGCCACCGTCTCGAAGTCATGGCCGTCCGGCGGCTCGACCCACAGCCGCCGCAGCGTCCCCGCCGCCTCCAGCAGCGCCCTCGCCTCCGGCAGCGACCGCACCGAGACATCCGGGTGCAGCCGCTCCAGCAGCAGCGCCCCGTCCGCGCTGTCCGCGGCGTCCGACTCCAGCAGCTGCACGGCGCCCCGTCCCGCCCAGTGCGCCAGCGCCGCCCGCTCGCTCTCCGGCCGGGCCCTGGGCGGGGCCAGCTTCAGCACCGCGGGGGTGCCGTCGGCGCGCCGGACGAGCACCACCAGGCTGCTGCGGCCGCCCGGCACCTGGACCCGCTCCACCGTCAACTCGCGCCGCTCGACTGTCCGTTCGGCCGTCTCCGGCAGCCGTGCCAGCCAGTCGTCCCCGGCCGGCGCCGTCTCACCGAGCGCCCTCACCAGCCGCCGGGGCGGTTCGAAAACCATGCGTGAGTCGTTTCCTTCCTCTGCTGGGCCCGCCCTGCGGGCGGCCGCGCGGTCAGCTCGACGGGGACGCCGAGGTACTCGGCCCGGCCGCGGCCGTGTCGTCACCGGTCCGCTCGGCGAGCCCAGGGAAGGCTACGCTCTCCCCGCTCCAGCCCGCCGCCCGCACCGCGGCCTCCCGCAGTGCCCCGGCGGCCGCACCGCGCCGTTCCCCGCTCGTCGCCCGCACCAGGTCCGAGTAGACCGCGGCCACCCGCTCCTCCAGCTCGGCGGCGAGCCGCACCGCGTCGGCCGGGTCCGACACCGGGAACGGCAGCGCGTACCCCGCGCTCGCGGCGACCGGCTCGCCGCCCAGCTCACGCACCTCGCGCACCAGGGTGTCCCGGCGGGCCCGGTGGGCGTCGTAGGCGGCCCGCGCCCGCGTCTGCCGCTTGTCGCCGACACGCCCGCCGACCACGCCGTAGCCGTACACCGCGGCGTGCTCCGCCGCCAGCGCGGCCTGCAGCGCGGTCAGTTCGGCCGTCGCGTCCCGCTCGCTCACTTGGCCTCCTCGCTCAGCAGGTACGCGTGTGCGGCCCCGGCCGCCGCCGCCGACGCCAGCAGCCGGGCCAGTTCTCCCGGCACGTCCAGCAGTTCCTTCGCCCGGCGGTCGGCGAGGCCGCGCTCGGCGGTGGCGAGGAACGCCAGCGCGTCCTTCTCCCCGGCGGGCACGGCCAGGGCCGGTGAGGACGCGGCGCCGGACGCGGGCGTTGCTGAGCCGGCCGACGGGGAGGCGGGGCCGGCCGAAGGGGAGGCGGCGGCCTGATCGGCGAACGCCGCCCGGTGCGCGGCGACCTGGGCCCGCAGCGGCCCCAGCGGCCGCGCCAGCGCGGGGTGCGCGGCGAGCACCGCGTCGTACCGCGCCAGCAGACCCTCGCTGTCCCGGGCCGCACGCGCGCGTGCCCGCGCGGCCGCCGAAGGAGTGCCGCCGGCGGCGGAGTCGGGGCCGGCCGAGCAGCCCGCCAGCAGGGCGGCTCCGGCGGCCGAGGCGAGCAGGGATCTTCTGCGCGGACCCGAGGGGGTGCGCGGCGGCGGGTACGGCACTGCAGACGTCCTCGGGCACTCGTACGAAGGGAACGGCAAGGAGGGGTGAACGGCCGTCGGGCGGCACGCCCGTGATCACCGTACCCGCGCCCCGCCGGTACGCCACTCACCGGCACCGCGCGTACACAGGTGGACGGCAACACTCCCCGCGACCGGATACCCTTTGACCAGACACGCGACCCATCCCACAACAGCACACGCGGCCGAGGAGTCACCCGGATGAGCACCACCCAGAGCGAGAGGCTGCGAGAGCTGCTCGAACCGCTCGTCACCTCTCAGGGGCTGGATCTCGAAGAGATCGCCGTGGAATCCGTCGGACGCAAGCGTGTGCTGCGCGTGACCGTCGACTCCGACACCGGAGCGGACCTGGACCAGATCGCCGATGTGAGCCGCGCGCTCTCGGCGAAGCTCGACGAGACCGACGCGATGGGCGACGACGCGTACGACCTCGAGGTCGGCACCCCCGGCGCCGAGCGCGCCCTGACCGAGCACCGGCACTTCGTGCGCGCCACCGACCGGCTGGTGAGGTTCCAGCTCTCCGAGGGCGGCGAACTCGTCGCCAGGATCCTCGAAGTCGACGAGGAGGGCGTCGAGGTCGAGGTTCCCGGGGTGAAGGGCCGCAAGGCGACGACCCGCAGGCTCGGCTTCCCGGAGATCGCGAAGGCGCGCGTGCAGGTCGAGTTCAACCGCAAGGACAAGAAGGACATGAAGGAAGAGGAGGAGGCGTAGCCGTGGACATCGACATGAGCGCCCTGCGGGGCTTGGTGCGGGAGAAGGAGATCTCCTTCGACCTGCTGGTCGAGGCGATCGAGTCGGCCCTCCTCATCGCGTACCACCGCACCGAGGGAAGCCGCCGGCACGCGCGCGTGGAGCTCAACCGGGAGACCGGGCACGTGACCGTGTGGGCGAAGGAGGACCCGGAGGACCTCGAGGAGGGCCAGGCGCCCCGCGAGTTCGACGACACCCCGTCCGGCTTCGGCCGGATCGCCGCCACCACCGCCAAGCAGGTGATCCTGCAGCGGCTGCGCGACGCCGAGGACGACGCGACGCTCGGTGAGTACGCGGGCCGCGAGGGCGACATCGTCACCGGTGTGGTCCAGCAGGGCCGCGACCCCAAGAACGTGCTCGTGGACATCGGCAAGCTCGAGGCCATCCTGCCGGTGCAGGAGCAGGTGCCGGGCGAGACGTACCCGCACGGCATGCGCCTGCGGTCGTACGTCGTCCGGGTGGCCAAGGGCGTCCGCGGCCCCTCCGTGACGCTCTCCCGTACGCACCCCAACCTGGTGAAGAAGCTCTTCGCCCTGGAGGTGCCGGAGATCGCGGACGGCTCGGTCGAGATCGCGGCGATCGCCCGCGAGGCCGGTCACCGCACCAAGATCGCCGTCCGGTCCACCCGTTCGGGCCTGAACGCCAAGGGCGCCTGCATCGGCCCCATGGGCGGCCGGGTGCGCAACGTCATGGGCGAGCTGAACGGTGAGAAGATCGACATCGTCGACTGGTCGGACGACCCGGCCGAGATGGTGGCGAACGCCCTGTCACCCGCCCGGGTGAGCAAGGTGGACGTCGTCGACCTGGCCGCCCGGTCCGCCCGGGTGACCGTGCCGGACTACCAGCTCTCGCTGGCGATCGGCAAGGAAGGGCAGAACGCCCGGCTCGCGGCCCGGCTGACCGGCTGGCGGATCGACATCCGCCCGGACACCGAGCAGGCCGGGGAGCGCGACGGGGAATAGATCTCGGCCGAGTGGCGCTGAGATCACGTCAGCCTGCAGCAAGCAACTGTTCGACCTTTCCCCCGTAGGGGTGAGGTCGGTGCGGGGAGGTAGACTTAGGAGTGTCTGGCCGGACGCAAGCCCGCGCATGCCCTGAACGCACCTGTGTGGGGTGCAGGCAGCGAGCGGCCAAAGACGCTCTGCTGCGGACCGTGGCGGATCAGGAACAGTGCGTTCCCGATCCTCGCGGTACGCTGCCCGGCCGGGGTGCGTACGTACACCCCGACCCGGTCTGTATCGACCAGGCGGTACGCCGCCGGGCGTTCCCTCGGGCGCTCCGCGTCCCCGGGCCGCTCGACGTAAAGGCGTTGCGCCGGTACGTCGAGCGACAGACAGTTGCCGAGCAGGCAACGCAGGCGACACCGTAAAAAGCGTGCCGTACGGAAGCCCCCGTGCGGCCTGGTACCTCGCGAGTCGAAAGCAGGTCGAGATTGCGATGAGCACTCGATGAGTACGCGATGAGTACGCCCATGAACTAGCGACGGTCCGGCCGCAACCCGGACCTCAGAGGAGCGAAGTGGCTAAGGTCCGGGTATACGAACTCGCCAAGGAGTTCGGCGTGGAGAGCAAGGTCGTCATGGCCAAGCTCCAGGAACTCGGTGAATTCGTCCGTTCGGCGTCTTCGACGATCGAAGCGCCCGTAGTACGCAAGCTGACCGACGCCTTCCAGGGCGGCTCCGGCAAGTCCGGCAGGCCCGCCCCGCGCAAGGCAGCACCCAAGCCCGCCGCGCCCTCCCCGGCGCAGGCGGCCCGTCCGGCTGCTCCGAGGCCGGGCGCCCCGAAGCCGCCGTCGGCCCCGCAGCCGGCCGCCCCGCAGCCCACGGCCCAGCAGCCGTCGGCTCCGTCGGCGCCCGCGCCTGCCTCCGGCCCGCGTCCGGTTCCGGGTCCCAAGCCCGCGCCGCGTCCGGCCCCGGCCGCGCCGGAGTTCACCGCTCCGCCGGCTCCGGCCGCGCAGACCCCGCAGGCTCCGGCCGCGCAGACCCCGCAGGCTCCGGCCGCGCAGGGCCCGCGTCCCGGCGCCCGTCCGGGTGCGCCCAAGCCCGGTGGCCGTCCCGCGGCTCCCGGTCAGGGCCAGGGCGGCCGTCCCGGCCAGGGCGCCCAGCGCCCCGGTGGCCAGGGTCAGCGTCCGGGTGCCCGCCCGGCCGGCCCGCGTCCGGGCAACAACCCCTTCACCTCCGGTGGTTCCACCGGCATGGCGCGCCCGCAGGCGCCCCGCCCGCAGGGCGGCCCGCGTCCCGGCGGCCCCGGTGCCCCCGGCGCCGGTCCCCGTCCGCAGGCCCCCGGTGGCCAGGGCGGCGGTCCCCGTCCGCAGGCTCCGGGCGGTAACCGTCCGTCGCCGGCGGGCATGCCCCGCCCGCAGGGCGGTCCGCGTCCCGGCCCGGCCGGTCCGCGTCCGAACCCGGGCATGATGCCGCAGCGTCCCGCTGCCGGCCCGCGTCCCGGCGGTGGCCCCGGCGGCCGCGGTCCCGGTGGCGGCGGTCGGCCCGGTGGTGGCGGCGGCGGTCGTCCCGGTGGCGGCTTCGCCGGTCGTCCGGGTGGCGGCGGCGGCTTCGCCGGTCGTCCCGGCGCTCCCGGTGGCGGCGGTGGCGGCTTCGCCGGTCGTCCCGGCGGCCCGGGTGGCGGCGGCCGTCCCGGCTTCGGTGGCCGTCCCGGCGGTCCCGGTGGCCGCGGTGGCACGCAGGGCGCCTTCGGCCGTCCCGGCGGTCCCGCGCGTCGCGGCCGCAAGTCGAAGCGGCAGAGGCGCCAGGAGTACGAGGCCATGCAGGCCCCGAGCGTCGGCGGCGTGATGCTGCCGCGCGGCAACGGCGAGACCATCCGTCTCTCCCGCGGCGCGTCGCTCACGGACTTCGCGGAGAAGATCAACGCCAACCCGGCGTCGCTCGTCGCGGTCATGATGAACCTCGGCGAGATGGTCACGGCCACGCAGTCCGTCTCCGACGAGACCCTGCAGCTCCTCGCCGACGAGATGAACTACACCGTTCAGATCGTCAGCCCCGAGGAGGAGGACCGCGAGCTGCTCGAGTCCTTCGACATCGAGTTCGGCGAGGACGAGGGCTCCGAGGAGGACCTGGTCGTCCGCCCGCCGGTCGTCACCGTCATGGGTCACGTCGACCACGGTAAGACCCGGCTCCTCGACGCCATCCGCAAGACGAACGTCATCGCGGGCGAGGCCGGCGGCATCACCCAGCACATCGGTGCCTACCAGGTCGCGACCGAGGTCAACGACGAAGAGCGCAAGATCACCTTCATCGACACCCCGGGTCACGAGGCGTTCACCGCCATGCGTGCCCGTGGTGCGAAGTCGACCGACATCGCGATCCTGGTGGTCGCGGCCAACGACGGCGTCATGCCGCAGACGGTCGAGGCGCTCAACCACGCCAAGGCCGCCGAGGTGCCGATCGTCGTCGCGGTCAACAAGATCGACGTCGAGGGCGCCGACCCGACCAAGGTGCGCGGTCAGCTGACCGAGTACGGCCTGGTGGCCGAGGAGTACGGCGGCGACACGATGTTCGTCGACATCTCCGCCAAGCAGGGTCTGCACATCGACTCGCTGCTGGAGGCCGTGATCCTCACGGCCGACGCCTCGCTCGACCTGCGGGCCAACCCGAACCAGGACGCGCAGGGCATCTCGATCGAGTCCCGTCTCGACCGCGGCCGCGGTGCCGTGGCGACGGTCCTCGTCCAGCGAGGCACGCTGCGGGTCGGCGACACGATGGTCGTGGGCGACGCCTACGGTCGCGTGCGCGCCATGCTCGACGACAACGGCAACAACGTCGCCGAGGCCGGACCCTCGACGCCGGTCCAGGTCCTGGGCCTGACCAACGTCCCGGGTGCGGGCGACAACTTCCTGGTGGTCGACGAGGACCGTACGGCCCGTCAGATCGCCGAGAAGCGCGCCGCCCGCGAGCGCAACGCCGCGTTCGCCAAGCGCACGCGCCGCGTGTCGCTGGAGGACCTGGACAAGGTGCTCAAGGCCGGCGAGGTCCAGCAGCTGAACCTGATCATCAAGGGTGACGCTTCCGGATCCGTCGAGGCGCTCGAGTCGTCGCTGCTCCAGCTCGACGTCGGCGAAGAGGTCGACATCCGCGTCCTGCACCGCGGCGTCGGTGCGGTCACGGAGTCCGACATCGACCTGGCGATGGGCTCGGACGCCATCGTGATCGGCTTCAACGTCCGCGCGGCCGGCCGCGCGGCGCAGATGGCCGAGCGCGAGGGCGTGGACGTCCGGTACTACTCGGTCATCTACCAGGCGATCGAGGAGATCGAGGCGGCCCTGAAGGGCATGCTGAAGCCGGAGTACGAGGAGGTCGAGCTCGGCACGGCGGAGATCCGCGAGGTCTTCCGTTCGTCCAAGCTGGGCAACATCGCGGGTGTGCTCATCCGCTCCGGCGAGGTCCGCCGCAACACCAAGGCGCGCCTCATCCGCGACGGCAAGGTCATCGCGGAGAACCTCAACATCGAGGGTCTGCGTCGCTTCAAGGACGACGTCACCGAGATCCGCGAAGGCTACGAGGGTGGTATCAACCTCGGAAACTTCAACGACATCAAGGTCGACGACGTCATCGCGACGTACGAGATGCGGGAGAAGCCGCGGGTGTGACGCCCACGGCGCCCCTGAGCCGGCCGGCGGGAGTCCGCTCCCGCCGGCCGGCGCGCCGTTGCCGGGGCCCCGCCCCGGCCGGCGGTGCCGCGGAAACCCTGTCGAGGCACCGGCGGGTACGCGGTACCGTTCTTGGTGTCCCCGGCCACACGGTCCCGGGGCCATCGATCCCGTGCCGGCGGGTGAACCGGTTACACACATGTACGTGGGGACTCTGTCCTTCGACCTGCTTCTCGGCGACGTCCACTCGCTGAAGGAGAAGCGCTCCGTCGTCCGCCCGATCGTCGCCGAACTCCAGCGGAAGTACGCCGTGAGCGCGGCCGAGGTGGACCACATGGACCTCCACCGGCGAGCGATCATCGGCATGGCCATGGTCTCCGGCGACGCGGCGCACCTCACCGACGTACTGGACCGGTGCGAACGGCTGGTCGCCGGCCGCCCCGAGGTGGAACTGCTGTCCGTGAGACGGCGCTTCCACGGCGAAGACGACTGACGACGACCAGACCCACAGAACGCTAGAAGAAGAAAGAACGGGAGACGGACCAGTGGCCGACAACGCGCGGGCGAAAAGGCTGGCGGACCTCATCCGGGAGGTGGTGGCCCAGAAGCTGCAGCGCGGGATCAAGGACCCGCGGCTCGGCTCGCACGTCACCATCACGGACACCCGGGTCACGGGTGACCTGCGGGAGGCGACCGTCTTCTACACGGTCTACGGGGACGACGAGGAGCGGAAGTCCGCGGCCGCCGGCCTGGAGAGCGCCAAGGGCATCCTGCGCTCCGAGGTCGGGCGCGCCGCCGGTGTGAAGTTCACGCCGACCCTCACCTTCGTCGCGGACGCCCTCCCGGACACCGCCCGGACCATCGAGGACCTCCTCGACAAGGCCCGGCAGTCGGACGCGAAGGTCCGCGAGGCCTCCGCGGGCGCCGACTACGCGGGCGGCGCGGACCCCTACCGCAAGCCCTCCGAGGACGAGACGGACGGCGACGCCGCGGAATGACGCAGAAGCACACCACGCCCGACGGCCTCGTCATCGTCGACAAGCCGTCGGGCTTCACTTCGCACGACGTGGTCGCCAAGATGCGCGGCATCGCCCGGACCCGCCGGGTCGGCCACGCCGGCACCCTCGACCCGATGGCGACCGGCGTGCTGGTCCTCGGCGTCGAGCGAGCCACCAAGCTCCTCGGGCACCTCGCGCTGACCGAGAAGGAGTACCTGGGCACCATCCGCCTGGGCCAGAACACGGTCACCGACGACGCCGAGGGGGAGATCACCTCCTCCACGGACGCCTCCAAGGTGACCCGGGACGCCGTCGACGCCGGCATCGCCAAGCTGACCGGCGACATCATGCAGGTGCCGTCCAAGGTCAGCGCCATCAAGATCAACGGCGTGCGGTCGTACAAGCGGGCCCGTGAGGGCGAGGAGTTCGACATCCCGGCCCGCCCGGTCACCGTGTCCTCCTTCGCGGTGTACGACATCCGCGACGCCGTCGCCGAGGACGGCACCGCCGTGCTCGACCTGGTCGTCTCGGTGGTCTGCTCTTCCGGTACCTACATCCGCGCCCTCGCCCGCGACCTGGGCGCCGGACTGGGCGTCGGCGGCCACCTCACGGCGCTGCGCAGGACGCGCGTCGGGCCGTACAGGCTCGACTCCGCGAAGACGCTGGACCAGCTCCAGCAGGAGCTGACCGTGATGCCCGTCGCGGAGGCGGCCACGGCGGCGTTCCCCCGCTGGCAGGTGGACGCCCGGCGGGCCCGGCTGCTGCTCAACGGCGTCCGCCTGGAGATGCCCGAGGAGTACGCGGGCGCCGGTCCCGTCGCCGTGTTCGACCAGGAGGGCCGCTTCCTCGCCCTCGTCGAGGAGCACAAGGGCAAGGCCAAGAGCCTCGCCGTCTTCGGCTGACGGCCGGACCGGGACCCGGCGTACCGCCGGCCCGCGACGCCTGCCCGTGGAGCGGCGGCCACGGTGCACTGCCACTGCCGCCGCTCCACGGTCCCCCCTCGGTTCCCCCACCTCTAAGCTGCGTCCGGCCGCCCCCGGTCATTCACCCGTCCGGGCGGGCGCTCGGAGTGAACCGGGGGAGTGGAGGGGGGCGCTTTCGCCTCGCGAACTGTCCCGCTGATCTTCCCCCGCCTACCGTCGAGGACGAGGGCACGCGTGTACGGGCGGGGAGGGCACGGCCATGACGGGACGGGACGGGAAGTCAGGACCCACCGACGCCTTCGCCCGCGCCCGGGAGGACGACAGCGGAGCCGGCCCGAGCGGGGCCGCTGCCCCGGCCGGCCCCAACCTGCCCGCGGGCACCGCCGACGTCCCGGCCCGGTCCGCGTTCCTCGACGGCGCACGGGAGCCGATCGGTCACCCGAGCGTCGGCACTCCGGCCGCGGGCGGCGGTGGCCCGGCCGGGACCGGCGTCCCGGCCCGGACCCTCAACGCGAGCTGGGTCGGCCTCCCGGGCTGGATCCCGGCCCCGGCCGCACCCCGCGTCCAGGGCGAGGACTCCGTTCCCGGTCGTCGGACCGGCGTCTCCCGCGGCGTCGGCGACCTGGGGCGGACAGGCGTCCACGGCCGCACCGGCGGCCAGGGCGGGACCGACGACCCGGGCTTGGCAGCCGCTTCGAACGGGTCCGGTGAACCCGGCTCTGCGAGCGGTCCGGGGGCGGTCGGTGAGCCGGGTGGAACCGGGGGCGCCGGCCGGCCGGGCGGGTCGAGCCCGCCGCCCGTTCCGGGCCCGGCCGGTGATCCCGGCCGGGCCGCCGGACCGAGCCGGGGGGCCGTTCCGCGGCGGACCGCCGCTCCCGGTCGTGCGGGCGGCCCGGACCGTCCCGCGCTCGACGGGCTGGTACGGATCCGTGACCTGGCCGGTCGGCCCCGGGGCGTGGGCGTTCCGGCCGATCACCACGGCACCCTCCTCACCGCTCACGAGGCCGTCGACGGGCTCAGCCGGCTGGTGCTGCACGCCGCCGGGCAGCGCACCTGTCTGGTCGGCGCCGAGGCCGTCACCGCGCTGCCCTCGCTAGGCCTGGCCCTGATCCGCACGGAAGGGCTGGACCTGGCTCCGCTGCCGCTGACGGTGCGCGAACGGGTCGAGGCCGGCACCTACGTCCGCGTCGCCGCCGGCTGCTGGCGCGAGGCACGAGTACTCGCCGCCACCCAGGCGACGTACACCGCCACCGACCGCTTCCACCTCATCGACGACGCCCTGGAGCTGGCCATCGGAACGGCGGGCCAGGACGCACTGCGGCTCGGGGGCGGCGCGGCCGGCGGACCGGTGCTCGACGCCGGGACCGGCGCGGTGCTCGCGGTGCTCGGCACCGCCCTGCGCTCCGCCCAGCGCGACACCGGCTTCGCGATGCCCCTGCGGCCGGCGCCGGAGGGCCCGCTCGCCGAACTGCTCGCCCGCAACGCGGAGACCGTGCCCGCCTACGGGGCCGACCTCAACCTGGCCGGTGTCCTGGAACTGGCCGCCGCATCGGTGTGCCAGGACGGACCGGCCGGCGCACCGGCCGACCGCACCGGCGCCGCCGGCCTCGCCGCGGTGCGGCCGGTGGAACGGCAGTGCGCGGCGAACGAGCTGAACGCCTTCGCCGATGCCGACGCCGACGCCGCCGTGCTCGGTCTCGTCGGCGCCCCGGGCAGCGGCCGTACGACGGAACTGGGGGTCCTCGCCGCCCGGCGCCACGGGGCGGAGCGGCCCGCCCCCACCCTGTGGCTGCGCGGCGCCGACCTGGAGGGCGCCGACGAGTCCCTGGCCGACGCCGTGCGGCGCGGCCTGGCCCGCGCCGCACGCGTCGTCGCCGCCGGGCCCTCGGCGCCGCCCGCCTGCCTCGCCGGCCCCACCCCCGAACGGCTGGCCGGCCTCGCACGGCGGGCCGGGCGCCCGCTGCTGCTCCTGCTCGACGCGCCGGAGGAGATGCCGCCCGCCCTCGCCCGCCGGCTGCCCGAGTGGGTCGGGAGCACGGCGCGCTGGCTGGAGGAGACCGGGGCGCGGCTGGTGGTGGCCTGCCGCGAGGAGTACTGGGAGCACGCCGGGGCCGAGTTCCCCGCCGGCCTGCTGCACACGCCCGCGCCCACGGCGACGGACGACGGAAGCCCGCCGCCGTGCGTGCGGCTCACCGGTCTCACCCCGGAGGAGGCCCGCGAGGCCCGCGCCCGCTACGGCATCCCGGACGGAGCGCTCGACGGCCGCGACGCCCGGCACCCGCTCACCCTGCGCCTGCTCGCCGAGGTCCGTGCCGCCCTCCCGGCCGCCCCGTTCGCCGGGCCCGTCGACCGGCACGAGGTCTTGGCCGCCCACCTGGACCTGATGTGCCTTCGGGTGGCGGTCCGCCTCGCCGCCGAGAACGGCCTGCGCGGCACGGCCGTACGGCGGCTCGCCGCCCGGGTGGCCGGGCAGGTGCACGAGGCCGCCCGGCGCAGCCTCGGCACCGGACGCGGCGAGCTTGACCGCGAGTCCTTCGAGGCGCTGTTCCCCTGGGGGGCCGCCCCGGCCCGGCTGGGCGGCGGTACCGGCTGGGCCTCCGCCGTCCTCGCCGAAGGCCTGCTGGTCCCGGCCGGCGACGGCTACCGCTTCGTCCACGAGGAACTGGCCGACTGGCTCCAGGGCACGCACCTCGACCTCGACGAGGCCCTCGACGTCCTCGTCCACCGCCCCCGCGCCCCCCGGGACCCGTACTGCGAGCCGCTGCCCCGCCACCGCGCCGGCCCGGTGGTCCAGGCCCTGCTCCTCCTCGCCCGCCAGCAGGGCCCCCGTGAACTCGCGGCCCGCCTGACCGAGTTGACGCACGCCCTGGACCTGGAACCCAGCTCCTGGTGGCCCGCCCGCCTCCTCGCCCGCACCCTGCTGGCCGTCCCGGACGCGACGCCGTACACCGGGGTGCTGCGCGTCCTCGCCGACCACATCGTCGCCTGGCGCCGCGAACAGCGGCCGGTGGCGGGCGAGTTCGGGCCCGCCTTCTGGACCGCGCTGCCCGTACCGGCCGAGGAGCGCCTCGCGCTGCTGCGCGAGCTGGTCCTCGCCGACACCGCGCCACCGGATCCGGCCGACACCGCGGGACGCTACCTCGACGCCGTGGCACGGCTGCTGGCCGCCGAGCCCGGCGCCGTACAGCCGTATCTGACCGGCTGGTTCGACGACGAACGGCCGCTGCCCGCGACCCCGGACGCCACCGTGGCGACCGCCGCGCAGGCGCTGCTGCACACCCACCGGCACGCGGCGCTGGACGAGCTGACCGAGGCGCTCGTGGCCGGCGGGCACCCGCGCGCGGACGAGCTGCTCGCGGTGCTCGCCGAGGACGAGCCCCCGGCGCTCTGCCGGGCCGTCGACCGCTGGGCGCACGACGAGCGCCCCGCACGCCGCGCCGCCGCCGTCGCAGCCGGGCTGCGCACCGCCCCGCACGTCCGGTCGGCGGCCGACCGGGAGCTGCTGCGCCACGCAGCCCTCGCCCTGCTCGCCCGCCCCGCCGACCGCGCCCTGCACGGCGGCGCCCTCGCGATCCTGGTCGGCGACCCCGGGACCCGCGCCCGGCACCTGACCGATGCCCTGCGCCAGTTCGCCGACGGCGATCCGCTGTTCCCGCCCGCCGCCCTGCTCCCGGCCCTGAGCACCCACCCCGAGCCGGTCCTGGAGGCGTTCCGCGCCCGGCTGAGCGGCGGTGGCGGGACGGACGCCGGAGAGGTGCTGCGCACGCTCGCCGACGTCACCCCTCTCGCCGGGGCGGGCCCGGTCGCCGCCCTCGTCCGGGAGGTGGTCGAGCCGCGCCCGGAGCTGGCCGGCCCCGCGGCCGACTACGTCGACCGCTGCCTGGACCGGGGGCCCGCCGCTCGCCCCGTCCTGCTGCCCCTGGTCACCGCACTGCTCGACGACGGCCCGGAAGAGGTTCGGGCGGCCCTCGCCACCGTCCTCGCCGACCCCGGGGCCCCCGCCTCCCGGCCGCTGCGGCGCGAGCTGCTGGACCTTCTGCTCACCAAGGAGCGGGAGCCGGCCGTCCTGGACGCCGTCCTGTACGCGGCGGCCCCGCACGGGGACGGCCGGGAGGCGGAGCTGCGCGCACTGGTCCACCGCACCGGCCTGCTTCTCGTCCGCACCCCCGACGGGGCCACCCGCTTCGACTGCGCCCTGGTCGACCTCGCCCGGCACGCGCCCGGCTTCGCCGCCCGGATGGCCCGCTGGCTGGGCGAGGCCCCGGACGACTGGGCCGCGGTGGTGGGCCCGAGCGCCCACCGCATGATCGACAACCTGGCCGGCGTGCGCGTACCGGCCTGACCTGCCCGGGGAACGTGCGCCCGGTCACAGCCTCCATGCCGATGCGGGCGCCGGGCACCCGGCATGGCACCCTTAGACCTGCACAAGAGGTCAACGGTAGACACGGACAAGGGTTCGAGGAGCGGTCACAGTGCAGCGCTGGCGTGGCTTGGAGGACATCCCCCAGGACTGGGGGCGCAGCGTCGTCACCATCGGTTCCTACGACGGCGTCCACCGCGGCCACCAGCTCATCATCAAGCACGCCGTCGACCGTGCCCGCGAGCTGGGCGTCCCGGCCGTCGTCGTCACCTTCGACCCGCACCCCAGCGAGGTCGTCCGCCCCGGCAGCCACCCGCCGCTGCTCGCCCCGCACCACCGCCGGGCCGAGCTGATGACCGAGCTGGGCGTCGACGCGGTCCTGATCCTCCCCTTCACGACCGAGTTCTCGAAGCTGTCGCCCGCGGACTTCGTGGTCAAGGTCCTGGTCGACAAGCTGCACGCCAAGGCGGTCGTCGAGGGCCCGAACTTCCGCTTCGGCCACAAGGCCGCCGGCGACGTGGGCTTCCTCACCGAGCAGGGCAAGACCTACGACTTCGAGGTCGAGGTCGTCGACCTGTACGTCAGCGGCGAGGCGGGCGGCGGCGAGCCGTTCTCCTCGACCCTGACCCGGCGCCTGGTCGCCGAGGGAGACGTGACCGGCGCCCGCGAGATCCTCGGCCGTCCGCACCGGGTGGAGGGCGTGGTGGTGCGCGGCGCCCAGCGCGGCCGCGAGCTGGGCTTCCCCACGGCCAACGTGGAGACGCTCCCGCACACCGCGATCCCCGCCGACGGCGTGTACGCCGGCTATCTGCACGCGCAGGACGAGATCATGCCGGCCGCGATCTCGGTCGGCACCAACCCGCAGTTCGACGGCACCGAGCGCACGGTGGAGGCGTACGCCATCGACCGCGTCGGCCTCGACCTGTACGGCCTGCACGTCGCCGTCGACTTCGTCGCCTACGTCCGCGGCCAGGCGAAGTTCGAGTCGCTCGATGCGTTGCTGGAGCAGATGGCCGACGACGTGAAGCGGTGCCGGGAGATCGTGGCCGCGGAGGCGTAGAGCCCCGAGGACATGGAGGGGCGGCCGGTGCGATGCGCACCGGCCGCCCCTCGTCGTGTCCCCCGGCCCGGGCCTACTGCTGCGGCGGAGCCTGCGGAGGCTGGGGCTGCTGCGGCGGCTGCGCCTGGGGCTGCCCGGGCTGCTGCGGGGGGTAGGGCTGGGCGGGCGCGCCCTGGGGGTGGGGCTGTGCCTGCTGCGGGTACGGCTGTGCCTGACCCGGCTGCTGCGGGTAAGGCTGCTGCGGATACGGCTGGCCGCCCTGCTGCGGGGGATGGGGCTGGCCCTGGTGGGGCTGGCCGGGGTACGGCTGCTCCGCCGTGGGCTGGCCCGGCACCGGCTGGCCCGGTACAGGCTGACCCGGCACCGGCGCACCGGGGTACGGCTGACCCGGGTACGGCTGACCGGGATACGGCTGGCCCGGCATGGCCTGGCCCGGCATCGGCGGGGCGGCCACCGGCGGCGGGTTGCCGTCGTTGGTCCACAGGCCGTGCATCTGCTGGTGCCGTACGAAGTCCTCGGCGACCATGGCCGCGAGGTTGAAGTACGCCTCCCGCACCTTCGGCCGCATCATGTCGAGGTCCACCTCGGCGCCGGCGGCCAGGTGCTCGTCGAAGGGCACGACGATCACCCCGCGGCAGCGGGTCTCGAAGTGGGACACGATGTCCTCGACCTTGATCATCTTTCCGGTCTCGCGCACCCCGGAGATGACCGTGATCGACCGGGACACCAGGTCGGCGTACCCGTGCGCGGAAAGCCAGTCAAGGGTGGTGCTGGCGCTGCTGGCCCCGTCGACGGACGGCGTCGAGATGATGATCAGCTGGTCGGCGAGGTCGAGCACCCCGCGCATCGCGCTGTACAGCAGGCCCGTGCCCGAGTCGGTGAGGATCACCGGGTACTGCCTGCCCAGCACGTCGATGGCGCGCCGGTAGTCCTCGTCGTTGAACGTGGTCGAGACGGCGGGGTCGACGTCGTTGGCGATGATCTCCAGACCGGAGGGCGCCTGGGAGGTGAACCGCCGGATGTCCATGTACGAGTTCAGGTACGGGATCGCCTGGACCAGGTCGCGGATGGTCGCCCCGGTCTCCCGGCGCACCCGGCGGCCGAGCGTGCCGGCGTCCGGGTTCGCGTCGATCGCGAGGATCTTGTCCTGCCGCTCGGAGGCGAGGGTCGAGCCGAGAGCGGTGGTGGTGGTCGTCTTGCCGACGCCGCCCTTGAGGCTGATGACGGCGATCCGGTAGCAGGACAGCACCGGCGTGCGGATCAGTTCCAGCTTCCGCTGCCGTTCGGCCTCCTCCTTCTTGCCGCCCAGCTTGAACCGGGACCCGACGGCGGCGGGCCGGCCGCTCTTCGGCTTCTGCCGCTTGTTGTTGAGCAGCCGGTCCGAGGACAGCTCCACGGCCGCCGTGTAACCGAGCGGCGCGGCACCGGGGTTGGTCGGCTGCCGCTGGTCGTGCTGGATCGGCTGCGGCCATGCCGCACCGGCCCGGGGATCGACGGCCGGCTGCGGAGCCTGACCCGCGGGCCCGGTCTCCGCGCCCTGCGCGGCAGGCTGCGGCTGTCCGGGCTGGGGGAAGCCGTAGCCGCCGGGTGGGTTGGGTCCTGTGGGGGTCTGCGGCTGTCCTTGCTGCGGGAAGCCGTAACCGCTCTGCTGCGGCTGGGGGTTGGGGGTGCCGGGGTGCGGTGGCTGGGGTGCGGTCGGGTTGGGCTGGTGCTGTCCGGGCTGGGGGAAGCCGTAGCCGCTGGGTGGGTTGGGTCCTGTGGGGGTCTGCGGCTGTCCTTGCTGCGGGAAGCCGTAACCGCTCTGCTGCGGCTGGGGGAAGCCGTAGCCGCCGCCGGGCTGCTCGGGCGCGAGGCCCGGGTGGCCGGGGGCGCCGGCGGGCTGGTGCCAGGCGGCGGGCGCGGGCTGGGGCGCCTGCGGCTGGAACGGCGGCTGCTGCGCGGGCATGCCCCCAGGAGCCTGCGCGGCGGCAGGCTGCGCCTGACCGGGCGGCATCGGGCCCGGCTGCTGCGGCGCGGGCTGCGCGGGCCACTGGGCGGCCGGCGTGGGGGCGGCGGGCTGGTAGGACGGGGGCAGTAGAGGCAGCCCGTGCTGCTGCGCGGGCGGCGGTCCCCAGGCGGGCGGCGCGCCCTCGGGGGCGACGGCAGCGGCCGGACCTGCGGGTGCGGCGGGCTGCGGGTCGCCCGCCTGCGGGGCGGCGCCCTCGGGCTCGCCGCGCGGCGGGGCGTCCCCGGGCCCGGGCGCACCGGGCTGTGCGTCGGCGGCAGCCGTACCGTCCTGCGCGGGCGCGTCGGCGCGCTCGGCGGGCGCGGCGGTGGCGGGCTCGGGGGCCTCGTCGGCCGCGCCCTCGGGGGCGGAGCCCGTCGCGGCTCCCGCCTCGTCCTCCGCTGTGCCGTCCGCCTCGTCGGCGGCGCCGGCCTCGGCGGTCCCGGCGGGCCGTGCCACCTCATCCGGGTCGGCGGACGCGGGCGCGCCGGCGTCCGCTCCCTCGTCGTCCCCGGCCGTCGCGGTGACCTCGGCGGTCTCGAAGCCGTCGTCACCGGTGCCGTTCCCGTCGGCGCGCTCTCCGGCGGAGCCGTCCGGGGAAGCGGCCTCGTCCTCAGCCGCGACCTCACCGTCCCCGGCGTTCGGGCCGGCACTCGGCGCGGAAGCCTCGCCCGAGGTCTCGGCGGCCCGCTCCGCGGCGGCCACGCGGTCCGCGATCTCGTCCAACTCGCGCTTCAGCGCGACGGCGGAGAACCGCACGGTCGCCCCGCTCTCCAGGTCGCCGTCGCCCGGCTCCGGCTCCGGTGCGGCGGCCGGAGCGGTGTCCTCCTGCCGGGGCGGCTCGGTGGGCCGCGGAGGCGGCTGCGGTTCGAAGCCGTCGGGCAGTTGCGGCACCGGAACCGGGCTCCCGGTCGGCGGCGCGGGCGGGGCGTACGGCGTACCGGGGCCGCCCGCCGGGGTCTGCGGGGTGTACGGCGCCGCCGGAGCGGAAGCGGGCGGCGCGAAGGGCGCACCCGGCGCGGGCGCCGGGGGAGCGGGCGGCGGCGGGGCGTACGGGGCGCCCGGCGCCGCGGTACCGGCTGCCGGAGCCGGGTACGGCGGAGGAGTCGGCCCCGCGTCGGGCGGCCCGGACGGGAACTGCGGCACCGCGGCGGCACCGGAGGCACCGGCCGTACCGGCCCCGTGGGCGCCGCCGGTGTCGCCGGAACCGCCCTGCGGCCCGGACGCGTTCTGCGTGTACCAGGCGGGCGGGGCGTAGTCGATGGTGAACTCACCGGTGGTCTCGACGGCCGATTCCGCGTCGGGCTGGTCATCGCCGGGTGTGGCCCAGCCCCCGCGGATCCCGTCCCGATCGCTGCTCACAGTTCCTCCTGGTGTGGTCGGGCACCCTCATGCCGTGCTCGGGGCACCCCGTTCCGTCGTGCGATTCACCGGGGCTCGCCCGCATGGGCCGCTGAACCCCCCGGCCACGAAGCCGTTCCGCCCGCTCGCGGGAACTCGCGACGCGCCCTGCCCCAGCCTAATCACCAAAAGCGCGGGCCCGGCAGGCCCGTCCGCCCCTTACCTGCCCGCTCCGCGCCGGACACCGGGCCGACGAGGGGCGCGGCACACACGGACGTACACCAAAACGTGACGAGAACCCATCACGTCCAGTCGTCAGCACTGCCGGAATTGACGCCAAAAGTCGCCAATCCGCACCGTAAACAGGCCAAGTTGGACGTCTGTCAGTCCATCCGGCGTGCCACACCCAGCAGTCCGGTCTCGGCGTCCGTCGCCCGCGTCATCACGTACTGCCGGTCCCGCTCGGTGCACCACAGGGTCACGCCGTCCGGAAGCGTGGGCAGCGACTCGAGCTCCGGGCGCGGCAGCGCCAGCACCCGCCCGATCTCCGCCGCCTCGTCCGGCGACACCCGCTGCACGCCCACCAGACGCGCCTGCCGCATCAACCGCGGCGCCACCGGGCTCAGATACGGCAGCAGCGTCAGCACCGACTGCCACGGCGCGGACGCCACCCGCCCACGCGGCGGCCGCATACCGCAGTCCCGCACCACCAGCACCGGCGTCCCCGCCGAGGCGCCCTGCGGGGGCACCCGGCCGACGTCGTGCACCGCGAGGCCGTTCTGCCCGCCGCCCATCGCGTGCACCATCGGCATCCAGGCCTGGGCCCGCCCCGTCTCCACCGCCACCCGGGCGCCCGTGGCCGCCGCGCGCAGCGCCATGACCTGGGCCGTCCACAGACCGCCGATCAGCACGATGTCGTACGGCGTCGGACGGTTGACCCCGAGCACCGCGGGCTGCCCCTCGGTGTCGACGCCGACCACCACACCGTCGTCGCCGATCGGCAGGAACAGCGTGTCGGCCTGCTCCACGGGCAGTGTGTGCCGCGGATGGCGCGGCCCCAGCAGGCCGAAGCCCGTCCGCAGCCGCTCACCGAGACCCGCGCGCGAAGCGGCCGCTCCCGGACGTGGTCCGCCCTGCTGGGCGGGCGAGGTCGTGATGGCCATCAGCGGGCACCTCCGAGCGGCAGGGTGGCCAGGACGCCGGGGAGCTGTTCCCGGTCCAGGCGCGCGAGACCGGTCCGCGCCTCGCGCGCCGCACGCTCGAGATCGCGCCGGGCGTCGGTCAGTTCCTGGTTGCTGCGACCGGTGATCCGCAGGTGGCCCGTGATGGACACGTTCTGCTGCGTGCCCCGGGCCAGGGTCAGGCTGAAGGTGGTCGCCAGCGCGGGCACCGCGGTCAGCCGCGCCACCAGCTGCGCCAGCGAGCCGCCGGATCCGCCCAACTGCGGCCAGCGGCGCACCCAGTAGGTGGTGTGCCGGCGGTTGTCGCAGCGCCAGCTCCGGCTGGACTCCTCGGTACGGCGCTGTGGCGCCTCGCCCCGCCCGGCCTGCGCCGTCACCATGGGGTTGGCGCACGCCGAGGTGGCGATGGCCGCGGTCAGCTCCTCCTCGGTGAGCACGCTCGCCCGGAACCCGGCGCCGGTCAGCCGACTCGACAGGTGCTCGGCCGAACGCACCAGGCACTTCTGCGCCCCCGGCAGCCCTCCGCCGCGCGCCGCCACCGCCTCCGGGCACAGCTCGGGATCGAGCTTCAGCGCTATCCACGTGATGCGCACCGCCGGCGAGCCGGTCTCCGCCTGCAGCGGCGCGTAGTTGCTGACCACCACCGACTGCTGCGGCAGGTGCAGCGCGGGCGCGGGCTGTGTGTGCACCACGATCTGCGCCGACTCCAGCCGGATCCCGTCGACTTCGAGGACGTCCCGCACGAGGGCCACCGGCAGCGGTCTGCGGCCGCGCTCCGCGCGCAGCGCGCCCGCGTCCGACTCCACCTGGAGCACCGCGGTCAGGAAGCCGCCGTCGCCCACCATGCCGATGGGCCGCTGGTCGCGGTCGTCACCGCGGCTGTAGCTGTACGTGCGCAGGGACGGGTCGCACTCCACGGCGGGCGCCAGACCGGAGTCGGTGCCCACCGGCACCGGAGTGCTCGCGGCCCGCCGGTTGCGGGCGCGCAGCGCCAGCAGGGTGCCGAGCCACTCCGGCAGGGAGCGCCCGCGGCGCCGTACGACGGCGAGCACCACCAGCACCGCGGCGACCGCGGCGGCGGCGATCAGCGCGACCGTGCCGGCGAGCCAGCCGCACACCACCAGCGCGGCCGCGGCCTCGAGCAGCACCAGCCGCTGCACCGCGAACGAACCGCCGCGCCCGGAACGGGACTCCGGATGCGGGGCGAAGGCGCCCTGCGGAGACGCGGGGGCCTGCCCGGCACGCCGCCCGGAGGGAGAGGAGCCGCGGGCACCGGGCCGCCCCGCGTCGTCCGGTCGTGCCCCCGATTGCGATCGCGACCGGGCCCGCGTTGCGGAAGCCATCACTCCAAAACCCCCGAACTCTCCCGAATTCCCTTGCGCTCCGGTCCCTTCGAGCCGTGAGCACCCTACCCGTGCCACACGCACGTCCACGCAACAGGCATAGTAGGG
The DNA here is from genome assembly GCF_042793175.1 of Streptomyces sp. NPDC056580. Lineage (NCBI taxonomy): Bacteria > Bacillati > Actinomycetota > Actinomycetes > Kitasatosporales > Streptomycetaceae > Streptomyces > Streptomyces sp. NPDC056580. Next base: position 397,293 of record NZ_JBHTVE010000009.1, read on the forward strand.
GCCGGGTCTGACAGTCGAGGCACCAGAGGAAACCGAGGACGGGGGACGGATCTTCACAGGTCCCCCACGGCTCCGCACGGGGAGAGAGCGGACACAGATGGCATCACGGCGGGACGAACTCAACGCCTACACCTTCGCGAAGCGCCGCACGCTGGCGTCCTTCCTGCAGCCTTCCCCCTCCGGTTCCGAGGAGGGCGCCCCGAAGCCGCTGAAGGCACTGGTGCCCGGCCTCGTCGTCGGCGTCGTGATCCTCGCGGTGTTCGGCGCGATCGGCATGTTCAGCCCGACCGCGCCCAAGGGCTGGGACACCCCGGAAGAACACGTCATCGTCGCGAGCGAGTCCACCACCCGGTACGTCGTGCTGAAGACCGGCGAGCAGAAGCAGCTCCACCCCGTCCTCAACATGGCCTCCGCCAAGCTCCTGCTGGACCCCGGCAAGGACAGCGTCATCACCGTCGACGAGAAGATCCTCGACAGCGGCAAGCCACCGCACGGCGCCACCATCGGCATCCCCTACGCCCCCGACCGCCTGCCCTCCCCGGACGAGGCCTCGGCCACCAAGCGCTGGGCCGTCTGCGAACGCCCCGGCGAGGGCGGCCGGGCCATCCAGAAGGCGGCGTTCGTGCTCGCGAAGAAGGAGTGGTCGAGGACGGACGGGCGCGACAAGCTCGCCCACGGCGACCTGATGTACGTCGTCGGCCCCGACGGCAGCACCCAGTACGTGGTCGACGCACGGGGCACCGCGTACGAGATCGCCGACCCGGCCGACAAGGAACTCCTCAAGGCCCTCGACACCCAGGGCCGCGCCCCGCAGCGCGTCTCCCAGGAGTGGCTCGACACCCTCCACAAGGGCGACCCGGTGTCCATCCCGTCCATCCAGGGCACCCCGGGCGAGAAGGCGGGCGCCTCCGCACTGCTGCACCAGTACGACAAGGTCGGCGAGGTCATCAAGGCCTACGACGGGCGGACGATGCGGTACTACGTCGTGCTGAAGGGAAAGGTGGCCCGCGTCTCCGAGTTCACGGCCACGCTCCTGCTCAACAGCGGCGACCTCGTGGGCGTGGGCCAGGCCGGTGAGGCGCAGCAGGTCAGCCCCGGCGCCGTCGTCGACAGCACCACGTTCGACGGCGACCGGAACTGGCCGGCGTACAAGCCGAGGACGGTGAACGACGGCTCCAGCCCCACCAGCGGCCGCAACACCCTGTGCAACGTGCTGCGTTCGGTCGGCGCCAAGGGTGGCGCCACCACCCTGTCCACCTGGGTCGGCAAGGACTTCCCCGCCCAGCTGCCCACCGGCTCCTCCAGCGCCTACGTCACCCCCGGGTCCGGCCAGCTCTACCGCCAGTTCCAGGGCACGGAGACCACGGCCGGCGGCGTCTTCCTGGTCACCGACACCGGACTGCGCTACGCCCTGCAGTCCAACAGCGACAGCACCACCGACGACCAGGGCATCGGCACCTCCGCGAAGCGGCGCAAGGAGGAGCTGAGCGAGGCGAAGATCGCCCAGACCCGCCTCGGCTACGAGAACGTGACGCCCACGCCCGTTCCCGTCGAGTGGTCGAGGTTCCTGCCGACGGGCCCGCGCCTGTCGGAGGCGGCGGCCCGGCAGCCGCAGGGTTCGTAGCGGCGGGGGAGGAGAACGCACCCATGTTTCCCAAGTCCGGTACGCAGTCGCCCGGCACCGCGGCCCGGACCGCCCCGCGGGCCGCGTCCCTGGCCGCCGCGGCGCTCCTGACCGCCGCGACCACCACCCTCGCCCTGCCCGCCGCACCGGCCCACGCGGACGACGGCCAGTGCACCTTCCCCGCGAAGAACTACACGGGCCGGCCGTGGGCACTGCAGCGCGTCAACCTGGACGCGCTGTGGGCCCAGTCGACGGGCAAGGGCGTACGGGTGGCCGTGATCGACACCGGGGTCGACGTCAAGAACCCGCAGCTCACCAAGGCCGTCGACGCGTCCAGGGGCAAGAACCTGCTGCCGCCCAAGAACTCCAAGGGCGAGAAGATAGAGCGCGGCAACAGCTCGGGCACCACGGACACCGTCGGCCACGGCACCCGCGTGGCGGGCATCATCGCGGCCCGGCCCGCCAAGGGCACCGGCTTCGTGGGCCTGGCCCCGGACGCGACCATCATCCCCATCAAGCAGAACGACGCGGAGGGCGACGGCACGGCGCTCACCCTGGCCGACGCGATCCGCCACGCCGTCCAGGCCGGCGCCGACGTCATCAACATCTCCCAGGACACGGCCAACGCGGTCCGGCCGGACTCCCGGCTCGAGCAGGCCGTCGACTACGCCCTGAACCAGAAGGTCGTGGTCGTGGCCTCCGCCGGCAACGACGGCCTGGGCGGCAACGTGAAGGTGACCTACCCGGCGTCGTACAGGGGCGTGCTGGCGGTGGCGGCGTCCGACCGCAACAACGAGCGGGCGGCGTTCTCACAGTCCGGGGACTTCGTGGGCGTCGCCGCTCCCGGCGTCGACATGATCTCCACCGTGCCCGGCGGCGGCCACTGCTCCGACAACGGCACGAGCTTCTCGGCACCCTATGTCGCGGGCGTCGCGGCCCTGTTGAAGGCCAAGTACCCCAAGTGGACGGCCCAGCAGGTCACCGCCCAGATCGAGCAGACCGCCGAACGCTCCATCCCGGGCAACGACCGGCTGGTCGGCTGGGGCGTGGTGGACCCGGTGAAGGCGCTCACCGACGTGGACCCGGAACACCCCGTCCAGTCACCGCGCCCGGAGGACGGCGTCTCCAGGGGCGAGGCCCCCTCGGTCACCCCGCTGCACTTCGGCGAGACGGCGCAGGAGCGCGACACCCGTATGGCGACCTACGTGGTCGTCGGCGGCCTGGTCCTCGTCGCGGGCCTGACCGGCGCGGCCGTGGCGGTCCGCGACGCACGGCGCCGGCGCCCGGAGCGGCCCAAGGGCGGCTCGTGGACACGCTGACGAGGACGGACGTGTGCCTCCCGCGGGGGCGCCGTCCGGCCGCGCGGGTGCGCGAAGGCGGGTGCTGACCTTCCCCCGGCCCGGCCTCACAGCTTGCCGAACACGACCCCGCGCCAGGTCCAGCCGGACTTCACAACGGTGTCCCGCAGGGGGTCGCGCAGCTCGGAGACGTCGAAACGGAAGGTCTCCGTGGCCTCGGGACGGCCGTCGTCCCCGCGTCCGACCGTCCACCGCCGGGTGACGGTCCGGTCCTGCCCGCGCGAGTACGTCGACGCGACCTGGAGCCTCGGCGGGTCCCCGACCCGGGTGACCTCCCACTGCTCCTCCAGGGCACGCACCTCGTGGCCGTCGCGGTCCAGCCGCATCCGGATGCGCACGGCATGCGTGATCCGGGACTCCAGGAAGAAGCTCTGCCAGGCGGGCTCCGCGATCCGCCACTCCGCCACCACGTCGGCGCCCTCCGCGGCGCCGTAGCGGACGACGTACGGCGCGTCCGGCCGGCTGAGCCCCAGCAGGGCCGAACGCAACTCCTCCGCCGGCGCCGGCGGGACACCGTCCGCGGGTCGCCGGGTCCCGGTCAGCCTGTCGAAGAGTGCCATGGGCTCAACCTACGAGGGACACCGCCGACGGCACAACAAACCGGCCGCCCGCCCCCGCCTACCGGTTCACGCTGCCGCGCCGCCGCCCGGGCGCACGGTGCGCACGAGGTCGCTGAAGTCGTCGAGCACCGCAGGGTGCTGGGCCGCGGTCGAGGTGAGGATCAGCCGGATCACCGCCCGCTTGTGCGGATCGGACACGTCCAGCATGGACATGTAGACCTGGGACTGGACGAGGTCGCGGCTCACTCCGCCGGCGATGGTGGAGAAGGACAGCCTCTGGGTGAGGCCTGGGGCCTCCGGCGAACCCGTCTCGCGCCGTTCCGTCACCGCGACCGAGGTGACCGCCCGGCCCAGGCGCCGCACCGACTCGTCGGCGATCTCCGGCAGGGTCGCCGGGTCCGGACGGAACTCGCCGTCGATCGTGATGTTCGCGGTGAACCCGCCGTCGGACGGCAGATGCACCGCCACGAACGCGGCGCCGGGGGCCCCCACCTCGTCCGGAGGCGCCGCGCGCCAGCCCTCCGGCAGGTCGAAGTCGATCGGGACCGGCAGGCTCGTGGTCATCGCGAGCCCTCCTTCCTGGAGCGGTGCGCCCTCGCCGTCGGCCGGGGAGGTGCGGACGAGGTGCGGATCAGAACAGGCTGCCGATGGCGTGACCGGCCGAGCTCAGACCGTCGCCGACGGCATCGGCCAGATCGCCGGCGGTGCGGGTGACCTTGTCCGGGTCGACGGTGAACTCGACGCCCACCTCGCCACCGACGACGGGGGACAGGCCCACACTCGTCTTGAACTCCCACTTCCCGTCCTCGGTCTTGCCTATGTCGAGGTTCGCCTCGGCCCCGGGACCGGCCCATCCCTCGGCGGTGACACCGGCCCCGATACCGCCGATGTCCGCGCCCACGGCGCCGCCGCCCTTCGCCCCCGCGAACGCCTCGCCGCCGAGGTTGAAGCCTTCGAGGCCCGCCCCGGCGTGCGCGCTCGCCTCGGCGCCCGCCATGCCCTCGGCGCGTGCGTAGACGCCAACCGGGCCGACGTCGAAGCGCCCCTTGGAGGACGCCTCACCGCCCGCCAGGGCGCCGGCCTCCCCCTGGAGGCCCTCGTTGGTGACGCCGCCGCTCACGGAGCCCTTGGCACCCGCGTACGCCTCGGCCTCACCGTCGAGCTTCACCGGCCCGTTGGTGAGCGAGCCCTTCGCGCCGGCGCGACCGAGGTCGGCGTGCGCCTCGGCCTCGCCCATCTTCCCGGATCCGGTGTCCGGCCCGGTGGCTTCGGCGCCGACATCGGGTCCCGAGGCCTCGGTCTCCCCGGTAGAGACCCATCCGTCCGGCTTGGTGGGTGTCTTCTTCGACTCGGCGACGTACTTGTCGATCCCGCTGTGCGCCTGGCCGTTGAAGCCGGTGAGCGTGCCGTCGTCCAGGTCGGAGTCGAGCACCACCGCCTTGAGCGCGGTCTCGACATGGGCGTCGGCCTCGACGACGTCCTTCACGGCCCTGTCGATGTGCTGCTGCCAGGAGGCGACGGCGGAGCGCACGGACTGCTGGTAGTCGGGGTCGTGGTGCAGGGCGTTGCGCTCGGCGTCACCGAGCTTGGCCGTGTCGTAGGAGACCACGCCCGCTTCCGACACCGCCATGCCTGCCTCGACCGCGTCCGCCCGGGCCGACTCCAGCTTCTTGCGCAGGTCCGTGAACTGCGTGTGCGCCTCCCGCAGCAGCGAGGCCACCGCCTTGGCCTCCACCTGGGCGGCCTGGAACTGCTTGAGCGTGACGTCGAACCGCCGGCCGGCCGCGTCCGCGCTCAGCCCCGTCCAGGTCTGCCCGGTGGAGACGCCGTGCACGTCCCGCTTGTAGGCGGTCTCCTGCTTGTGGAACTCCTCCGCCATCCCGTCCCAGCGGTCGGCCGCCGTGGAGAGGCTGGACAGGTCGGTCGTCATGATCTCGTGATAGTTCGGCATGGGTTCCCCGTTGTCATGGCAAGGCGGCGGGCCGGTCGGGACGGCTGTCCGGACGGCGACCGCGCCCGGCGGTCCCGTCAGTAGCCGCTGAGCACCGACACCGAGCCGGCGTTCGCACCGGTCTGGATGTCCGTGTTCTGCAGCACGGTGTTCGCGCCGCGCAGCGACGCCTTGTCGGACGCGAGCATGTTCATCAGGTTCTGGACCTGCTCGCCCCAGGTCCCGTGCGCCTTCTTCAGCGCCCCAGACGTGTGCCAGCCGTCGCGGAACCCGGAGACGGCCGATTCGGTCTCGGTGTCCGCCCAGTCGCCGGCCTTGCGGGTGCCGGGCTCGATGTGGTCCTCGATCGCCTTCGCGGCGGCCTTCTTCTCGGCCGGGGAGGAAGCGAGGTCCTTCTGCCCGCCGAGCAGCGGCGGGGGGCCCGCGGAGCCTCCCGGATCGGCCGGCACGTGATTCAGCCGCATCCCCACGGGCCGCGCGCCCGCCTCGCCCGACGTCTGTCCTGCTCCCGGCCCTGCCATGATCCGCCTCTCCCCGTTCGCCGCCGCGTCCGCGCGGCGGCTTCCCATCGTCTTCGCCGGCCGTGCCGAACCGCGGCCCCGGCCGGACGACGTCAGCCCGCGGCCGGCGAGACCTTGTCGTCGGCCTTGTAATCGAAGTTGATCTTCCCGTCCTCCACGGAGGTCACCTTGACCGTGATGCCCAGGGTGCTGCCGTCGTCCGCGCTGAGCGTGCACCGCGTCGTCGTGCCCACCTTGCCCTTGAGGTCCTCGGGACAGGTGATGTGCGGCTTGGGCCGCCCGGTGGTGGCGGCGAGCTTGGCGGACAGCGTGGACGCCAGTTTGCCGGCGGACAGTTTCGGCGTGCCGACGCTCACGGAGGCCGAGCAACCGGAGAGCAGGGCGCCGACGGTCACCGCCGAAAGCGCCGAAATGGCGGCGGACCTGCGGAACTTGGGCATGTCGAGTCTCCGGATTTGCTGAGCATGACAGAAAGACGCAGGAAGCTTACTTGCCGGGATCGCCGCGGGCGCCCCGGGGAGGGCGCGCGCATGCGGCCTCCGCCGGCCCTTCATGACTCCCACGGCCTCTCCCCACGTGCCTTCACGGGAATGCGGCGGCGAATGACAACCCGAGCTTTCGGCTGCCGAGTTGAGGCCCGGCGCACCCCCGGTTCCCGCCCGTCCACTCCTCGTTCGCACTGACCCCTATCGGGTCGGACGTCACTCGTACGGGCCCCCACCGCGCCACTTCGTCAACTCCCGCCCGGCATATGGGCGGTGGCCGGTGCCGCCCGCCCGATCGCCTGTAGAGGTTCCATGAAGATCCCTGTGCGCCATCACCTGCAAACAGGAAAACCGGACAAACCATGGCCACGGGTGCTGACTCGTGACCGAGTCAAGACACATGCTCGGTTGGACCGGTTGGGCAGGTTGACTAGAGTGGTAAAGGCGTTGTGAGACGCGGCTCGCTTTGCGAACGTACGGCGAGCGGATGGTCGGTCCCGGCCCGTCAGGGCCGAGCGACCGTACGGGGAAACGGGGAGGAGCGTCGTGCTTCCGGCAGACATGGTGGGGGGCGTGTCAGCGGCGAACCTGAAGGCCAGCGGTGACGCGCTGAAGAAGTTCGTGGGCCGGGTGGACGCCGTACTCAAGGACCTGGAGGGGTCGGCGGGCAACCCGACACGCCTCGGGCAGCAGGCGATCCGCAAGGGGTCACTCAGTAGCGCGGCCGGCGCCTTCCACGAGGCGGACGCCTTGTACGGCACGTTCAACGCGGTCCACGAGCGCCTCACCACGCTCTCCAAGACACTGCACCTGCAGATCGAGGCGCTCGGTATCGCCGTTCTGGGTGCGAAGGGGACCTTCGACAACCTCGAAGAGGAGCAGCGGCGGCGGTTCTGGGAGATTCAGGTGGAGATCCGGAAGCTGAATCCGCCGCAGGACGGTGCGCACACGGGCGACGGTACGCAGGAGGTGTTCTGACGATGACCGACAATCACAAGGCAGACCTCGATCGGGTATCCCATCAGAACAACTTCACGGACCTCGCGCGGGATGCGGCGGAACACCCCCACGGGGGAGGCTTCCTCAAGGAACTGATCAACGGCGTGATCCGCGCCGCCGCTGCGCCTACCCCGTACTCGGAGGCCATGGTCAGCCGGACCGAATTCGAGCAGCGTTCTCTGAACGAGATGCTCGATCTGGTCGAGCAGACGGACCCGGAGGACCTGGAGTCCTCCGGCAAGGCCCTGTGGGACGCGCGAGACGCCATCAAGGCGGCGGCTGAGGAACTCAAGGGCCAGTTCGAGACAGTCCCGTGGGTCGGCAAGGCGGGTGACGACTTCCGCAAGTGGGGCGCCGGGCTGGTCTCGAGCACGTACGACCTGAGTACGTTCGCGGGAGGCGCGGGCGACCAGATCACGGCGGCCGCGGTGGGCCTCGCCTCCGTGCGTGGCGCCATGCCGCCCCGGGACCCGGCGAACCTCAAACGCCCCAGTGCCTACAGCTCGGTCGAGAAGGCGGCGAACAAGGAAGAGTACGCCGACGCCGTGAAGGTCGAGAAGAACCGTCAAGAGGCGATCAACCAGATGAACCGGTTGGCCTCGTACTACGCGGTTTCCAGGGAGCAGCTGCAGGTCCTGCACGACGACGCTCCCACTTTCAAGGATGTACCGGACGTGGGCGTCCCGAAGCCGAAGACGGCGCAGCGTGACGTCTCCGGCGGAACTGACTCCAGCACCCCGCAGCGGACTGGGACCGCGAGCGTGCCGGCCGGCCATCCTTCGATCGCGCCGACGACGAGGCACGTCGTGGCGCCGACCGGCCACGTCCCGACCCCCGCGCAGGACCTCCCGACGCACACGGAGGTCCCGGACCGGCCTGTCGGGACGAACATCGACACCGTCGGCACACTGCCTCCGACCACGACCACGTCTTCGACGGGGCACACCCCGCCGGTCCCCGGTACACCCCCCGCAAGTGGTGGCAGCCAGTTCCCGCCTTTCAACGGCCCGCTCGGAACTCCCGTGACCGGCGGTCCGGCCGGCCGTGGCCTGAGTGGTGCCGGAGGCTTCCGCACGCCCACGTCGGCTCAGGGCGGGACCAGGGCCCCCGGGGCTGCCGGTCCCGGATCCGGACGATCCGCGGGCCAGGGGCCCATGAACCAGATGGGCCGCGCCACGTCGACGGGCCAGTCCGCGTCCGGCGGGACCACCTCCGGGGCGAAACCGACTTCGATGGGGCGAGCGGTCACCGGGGGTACGCCGCGGCCCGGAGGCACGGCGGCGCCTCGAGCGAGCAGCGGGCCCACGACCGGCGCCGGTCGGTCCAACGGAGTCGTCGGAGGGCGTCCTTCGAGCACCAGCGGTGTCTCGAAGGGCGGGTCGAGGATTCCTCGTGGCACGGTCGTCGGCAGCGGGGAAGCCGTCAACGCCCGGCCCACGGCCGGCCGGATCGGCCAGCGTGGTGTCGTCGGAGCGACCGAGCCCGCCGCGCGGTCCGGTCCCGGTGCGGCCGCCGGCTCCCGTACGGGTGCGGCCGCGTCCGAAGGCGTCACGGGCCGGCCGGCCGGCCGCAACTCAGCGGCAGGCGCTGAGCGTAACGGCATGACGCGTGGCGGTGCGGGTCTTGTCCGGGGTGCCGGCGGCAAGCAGAAACCGGCCGACGACGAGGAAGCACAGCGATCTACACGCCCTGACTACTTGGTCGAGGACGAAGAGACCCACCTGCCCAACAGTCCCCGGCGCGATGTGCCGCCGGTGGTCAACTGAGCATGAGCGAGGACACGCAGACGATGAAGCCAGGGACCGGGCGGGAGGTCGGCCACACCGTGCCGACACGGAGGCGCTTCGCGGGGCCGGGAAGAACCGTAGGCGCGCTCGTCGGAGTCCTCGCCGTCCTGGGCGTCGGATTCGCCCCGAGTGCCACCGCGGACGACGCTCAGTCGAAGCAGTGGTACCTGGAACCGATGAAGGCCGACCAGATGTGGCGGGTCAGCACCGGTGAAGGCGTCAAGGTCGCCGTCATCGACACGGGCGTGAACCCGGATACGCCTTCCCTGAAGGGCCAGGTGCTGACCGGCGAGGTGCCCAAGACAGTGGCTTACAAGGCCACTGACGACTTCACCGGCCACGGCACCACCATGGCCGAACTGATCGCGGGTACGGGTTCCGGCGGCGGGCTCAAGGGTCTGGCGCCGGGGGCCAAGATCGTTCCTTACCGTGTCGACCTCGAGGGTCTGCCGGGGGGCAAGAGCGAAGAGAAGAAAACACCCAAGATCGCACAAGCGATCAGGGCGGCCGCTGACACCGACGCGAAGATCATCAGCATGTCGTTCGGCGGCTACCTGTATCCGGAAGAAGAAGAGGCGGTCAAGTATGCCGCCTCCAAGGGCAAGTTGCTTGTTGCCGCCGTCGGCAACGCCGGTCAAAGCGCCAAGAAGGACCTGATCGACTATCCCGCCGCTTATCCCTACGTGGTCGGAGTCGCGGCGGCCGACGAAACCGGGACGGTGTCGAAGTTCTCGTCGTCCGGTGGCTATGTCGACCTCACAGCGCCCGGCCAGGGGTTCCCGGGCTGGTGTGACACCAATTTTCGTTCGTACTGCGACCGCGAGGGCACGAGCCCGGCGACAGCACTCGCTTCGGCCGCCGCGGCGCTCATCTGGTCCGCGCATCCGGACTGGACGGTGAACCAGGTCACGCGGTCCCTGATCGACACGGCCGGACGCAAGTGGCCCAAGGAGAAGCCGAGCAAGTACGGCGGCTACGGAATGATCCGCCCCCGTCTGGTTCTCGAATCCGCCAAGTTCGATGCGGGCCCCGCACACGAAGACCCCCTCGCCAAGGAGAACGGCGGCGACCTCCTGGCCAAGGCAGGAACTTCAGCCGCCTCCAACGCACCCTCCCCCTCTGCATCAACCCCGTCACAAGCCCCCGCGAAGGGTTCTGCCGGCAGCACCTCGGCGGCAGGATCGGGCGCGGAGTCCTCGGACGGCGGCAACACCCTCTGGATCGCACTCGGCGCCGTCGCCGCGGTCCTCGTGATCGGCGGCGGAGGCGCTGCCGTCATGCGGGCCCGGCGTGCCAGGTGACGTCGGCAGTCGTCTGTAGCCCTGTGCCCCGGGGACAGGGCGACGCAGTGCGCGCTCACCGCCGTACCGCACCACGGCGGCGGTGAGCCGGAACAGTTGGACCGAAGAGACAGACAAGAAAGGGCAGGCTGACATGGCCGACAAGCAGAAGCTCGAAGATGCCGCAGTAATCCACCTGCAGAAGAAGATGTACGAGAAGTACGAGGGCATCCGCAAGCGCGTGCACGGGCTCCAGGGCGTCATCGACGGCCTCGAGGGCCAGTGGCAGGGCATCGGCCGCGCCGCGTTCGACAAGAAGCAGTACGAGATCAACGAGTCGCTGAAGAACATCGGCGACATCCTCGGTGACGTCATCGAGGCGATGACCGCGACGCGCAACATCAAGGACAGCAAGGAAGACGAGGTGCGCGCCGCCGTCAACAAGATCGACGTCAAGGACGGCGCTCCCACGGTCCAGTCCTCCTCCCTCAGCTCCTACTGAGGCTCCGCCCCCACCGGGGCGGGCGGCACCCAGAGCTAACGCCGGGCAGCCGGCGCACACAACAGGCACACATCGGCGAGACGAGGTAAACAGGCATGGCCAACAACGCTGAGGGACTGTCAGTCACTTATGACGGACTCGACTTCGCGGCGACCACGATCGGCAACGAGGCGAGCCAGCTCGAGCAGGACCTGCAGGAGCTCCGCAAGATGGTGGTGAGCAGCCTGCAGTACTGGGAGGGCCAGGCCCAGAACACCTTCCACGAGAAGCTGCACCGCTGGGACAAGGAGGCGAACGACATCCACCAGGCACTGACCGGGATCGGCCACGTCGTCGCCCAGTCCGGCGGTACGTACATGGAAGGCGACAAGAAGGCCTCCAGCTACTTCCAGTAGAACGAGGCTCGCAAGAAGCAACTCCAGGGTGGGCGCGCGCGGGAGGCGCCCACCCTTTCGCTCACCCTGGACGATCCACACCCGCGTCCCCGTCGCGGAGCGGCGCTGCGTCGCGCGCAGCGACGACGTGAGCACACGGTCCTCCGCGGCGCACCTCCTCCCGGCGCCGACCACCAGGCCTTCCTGGCCGAGGCCGAGACCTCGCGCTTCGTCCCCGCCACGGGTGAGGCCGGGCCGGTCACCGCAACCGCCGCGGTCCGGCACGACAGCTCGCTCCACGCGCTGCCGGTCTTCTGAGGGGCACGGGCGGGCCCGTGCCGCCCGTGCGCACTGCCCCGGCTCAGTCCACCTCGTCCGCCACCTGCCCCACCTGCACCATCGGCTTCCCCCGCTTGCGCGACACGAAGATGCCCCGGCCCGCCGGCATCGGGCGCGGCCGTACGCCGCCCAACAGGTCGCCCTCGGCCGGGTCGCCCGCGAGGACGACGCCCTGGGCGCCGAGTTCCTTGATGCGCTGCATGAAGGACTCGTAGGCGGCGCGGCCCGCGCCCGCCGTGGAGCGGGCGATGATGAAGCGGACGCCGACGTCGCGGGCGAACGGGAGCAGTTCCGTCAGGCCCGACAGCGGGTTGCCGCTCGACGTGGACACCAGGTCGTAGTCGTCGATGACGACGTACACCGTGGGCCCCCGCCACCAGCTCCGGTTGCGGAGCTGCTCCGGGGTCACGTCGGCCGTCGGGGTGCGGCGCTGCATCAGGTCGGCCAGCGCGTCCATGTGGTGCTGCATCTGGTTCGACATGGGGATGTACTCCGCCAGGTGGGACGGCGGGGTCACGCCCAGCAGCGAGCGGCGGTTGTCGACGACGAACAGCTTGCAGGTGTTGCCGTCGTAGCGCTCGGTGAGGCGCTTGATCAGCAGCTTCAGCAGGTTCGACTTGCCGGACTCGCTCTCGCCGAACACCAGGAAGAACGGGTCCTGCTCGAAGTCCACGAACACCGGCTCGAGGTTGTCCTCGTCCAGCGCGAAGGAGACGCCGCGCTGCGGGAAGCGGTCGCCCGGGGGAAGCTGGGCAGCCGGGAACTCGCGGGGCAGCAGCCGCACCTCCGGCGCGCCGGGCTCCTGCCAGTGGCGGGTGACCTCGGCCGCGAGGGCGGTCGTCGCCTCCGCGAGGTCCGTGTCGGAGGAGAGCCCGTCGATCCGCGGGACCGCCGCCATGAAGTGCTGCTTCTGCGGGGTCTGGCCACGCCCCGGCACACCGGTGGGCACGTTCGCCGCGACCTTCCGGTCGAACTCGGAGTCCATCGGGTCGCCGAGCCGCAGTTCGAGGCGGTTCATCAGGTGGTCCTTGAGGTTGGAGCGGACCTCCATCGAACGCGACGCGGTGAGGACGAGGTGGATGCCGTAGCCCAGACCGCGCGCGGCGATGTCCAGGACCAGCGGCTCCAGCGCCTCGTAGTCGGTGCGGAAGTTGCCCCAGCCGTCGATGACCAGGAAGACGTCGCCCCAGGGCTGGTCGGTCACGGAGATGTCACCGCGCGCGCGACGGGAGCGGAACTCCGCGATGGAGGAGATCCCGCTGGCGCGGAAGTACTCCTCGCGGCGGGTCATCACGCCGTACACCTCGGCCGCCGTACGCCGGACCTTCTCCGGGTCCAGCCGGGAGGCCACGCCGCCCACGTGCGGCAGCCCGGCCACCGCGGACATGCCGCCGCCGCCGAAGTCCAGGCCGTAGAACTGCACTTCCTGGGGGGTGTGGGTGAGCGCGAACGACGCGATGATCGAGCGCAGCAGCGTCGACTTGCCGGACTGCGGGCCGCCGATGATCTGCATGTGGCCGGCCGCGCCGCCGAAGTCCGTCCACAGCGGGTCGCGCCGCTGCTCGTACGGCTTGTCGACGAGGCCGACCGGGATGACGAGCCGGCCCGCGCCCTCGTAACCCGGCTGGGTCATGCCGCGGCCGGGCACCGGGGCCAGCCCGGGAAGCAGCGCGTCCAGCGACGGCGGGCTGTCCAGCGGGGGCAGCCACACCTGGTGGGCGCCCGGGCCCTGCGCCTCCAGACGCCGCACGATCACGTCGAGCACGGTGTCGGCGAGCGCGTCGTCCTGCTGCTTCTCGGGCGTCTCCTGGCGCTGCTGCGGGACCGGCGCGTACCGCACCGGCACCTCGGCCGCGGTGAACAGCACCGGCCTGCGGTCGACGGGCAGCGGGCCGCCGAGGGCCGCGGCCTGCTGCGAGCTGGTGCGGTACACGCCGGAGACGTACGCCGCCTTGAAGCGGACCATCTCGTCGGTGCCGAACTTCAGGAAGCCGGAACCCGGCACGTTCGGCAGCTCGTAGGCGTCCGGGACGCCCAGCGCCGCGCGGGACTCGGCCGCCGAGAACGTCCGCAGGCCGATGCGGTACGACAGATACGTCTCCAGGCCCCGCAGACGGCCCTCCTCCAGGCGCTGCGAGGCCAGCAGCAGGTGCACGCCGAGCGACCGGCCGATGCGGCCGATCTGCACGAACATCTCGATGAAGTCGGGCTTGGCGGTGAGCAGTTCGCTGAACTCGTCGATCACCAGGACGAGCGACGGGATCGGCTGCAGCGGAGCGCCCGCCGCGCGCGCCTTCTCGTAGTCGTGGATGTTCGCGTAGTTGCCCGCGTCGCGGAGCATCTCCTGGCGGCGGTTGAGCTCACCGCGGATCGAGTCGCCCATGCGGTCGACCAGGGTCAGGTCGTCCGCGAGGTTGGTGATCACGGCGGCCACGTGCGGCAGTTGGGCCATGCCGGCGAAGGTGGCACCGCCCTTGAAGTCGGCGAGGACGAAGTTCAGCGTCTCCGAGGAGTGGGTCACCGCGAGGCCGAGCACCAGCGTGCGCAGCAGCTCCGACTTGCCGGAACCGGTCGCACCGACGCACAGGCCGTGCGGGCCCATGCCCTCCTGCGCCGCCTCCTTCAGGTCGAGCATCACGGGCCGGCCGTCCTCGCCGAGACCGATCGGCACGCGCAGCCGCTCCGACTGCGAGCGCGGCCGCCAGGTCCGCTTGGGGTCGACCGAGGCCGCGTCGCCCAGGTTCAGCAGGTCGGTGAACTCCAGGTTGGCGAGCAGCGGTTCGTCGTCGTCACCGCCCGAGCCCATCCGCAGCGGCGCGAGCTGGCGGGCCAGGGCCTCGGCGGCCTCGTACGACAGGACGTCCGGCGTCCCCTCGTAGACCATGCCGTGCCCCGACTCCAGGCGCAGTTCCCCGGGGTGCGCCACGACGGAGAGGTCGCCGCGGCCGATGGTGAGGTCGCCGGGCACGACCTCCAGGACGGTCACGCCCTGCAGGCCCTCGGGGCCGGCCAGCAGCGACGTGGGCGGCAGCGAGACGCCGTCGAGCACGACCACCACGTGCGGCTGCTCGGCGACCGGCGGCCCGCCGGGGTGGAAGCGGGGGCGGCCCTGGAGGTGGGAGGCGAGCCGTTCCTCCAGGTCCACCGGGCTGGTGGTGATCAGGCGCATGCTGCCGGCGCCGTCGGTCAGGCCCGGGGCCTGGGCGTGCGGCAGCCACTTGGCCCACTCCCACTCGGGCGCCGACTCCCGGCCGGTGACGACGGCGATGACCAGGTCCTCGGGGGAGTGCAGGGCGGCCAGGGAGCCGGCGACGGCACGGGCGGTGCCGCGCACGGCGCCCGGCTCGCCGCTGATCGTCACGTGGTAGAAGGCCCGCAGGGACACCGCCATCGGCAGGTCGTCGAGGGCGCTGTGCGTGGCGAGGAAGCGCTGCATGGCGCCCGCGGTCAGCGGCTCCAGCTCGTCGACCGGGGCGGTCTGCGGCGGAATCAGGGGAGTTGCCAGCGCCTGCGGGCCGAGACCCACCCGGACCTGCCCGAAGTCCTCGTCACCGGTGCGCCGTTCCCACACCCGGCTGCCCTCGGCCACCAGCGCCCACAGTTGCTCGGGTGAAGGGTGCAGGTAGTACTGGGCGTCGCGCTGCGCCTTCGCGGTGTCCAGGGCCGCGCGCCGGGTCTGCGACAGGTAACGGAGGTAGTCGCGGCGCATGTCGGCCATCTGCCCCTGGCTGCCGCGCCGGTAGCGGATGAGCATGGAGATGCCCATGCCGATCGTGGACGCCACCATCACCAGGCCCATGATCTTCATGAACGGCTGGGCCTGGGGGTTGAAGAAGAACACCACCGACCCGCCCATGCCGAGCATGGGCAGGAGCTGCATCAGCGCGCCCTCCTGCTGCCCGCGCGGAAGCTCCGGCGGCGCCTGCAGTACGACCTCGTCCGTGGGCACTTCCTTCGGCAGCGCCCGTGGCGGGCGCTTGACGACGATGTGGCTCACTACGCACCAATTCCCTTGCCGGACCGAGATGTTTCGTCCGCCGCCCCGTGTCAGGCGGACGTCGACCGCGATGCGCGATCCTACTGACAACCACGGACAACGGCGGGCGGTAGGGTGCCGGTGAGACGCGTGAGCAGTTGCGAATCGTTCCGGGAAAACCCGGGCAATCCGCAACGGTTCGAAGCGAGCGCCGACCCGCGAACCCCGGACGCGACCCCGCGGTCGGGCGACGGAACGGAAGGCGCGGCTCAACCTACACAGCATCTTTACGGGCGGAAGGGTGCGCGGTGGCACCGCGGGGCCGCCGCACCACCGACGAGGGGGAACAGCAGGTGAGCATGACGGCCTCCGCGCCGGCCGGCGCAACCGGCGGACCGGGCACCGGAGCCCCTTCCGGGGCGGGCATGGGTTTCGGCTTCTGCCGGGTCACCATCGTGGCGCCCGACAGCCGCATCGACGTGGCACTTCCCGACGACGTACCGGTCGCCGACCTGTACCCGGAGATCCTGCGCCTGTCCCGGCAGAGCCCCGAGGAGGGCGCACCGGTCGGCTACCACCTCGTACGGCGCGACGGCACCGTCCTGGACGGCGCCCGCTCGTTCACCGCGCAGCGCATCCTCGACGGCGAACTGCTCACCCTGCGCCCGTTCGCCGAGTCGCTGCCGCCCGCCGTCCTCGACGACGTCTCCGAGGCGGTGGCCTCCGCCGTCACCCGCGACCGCACCCTGTGGAGCGGCGACCTCACCCGGGCCGCCGGCCTGGTCGCGGCCGGCATCCTGCCCGCGCTCCTCGCGTTCGTGGCCTGGAGCTCGCAGATCCGGCACGACATGCACAGCCTGCAGGGCGTCGTGGCGGGCGTCACCGGCATCCTGCTCGTCGGCATCGCCTGCGTACGCGCGCGTGTGTACGACGACCGGGGCTCCGCGGTCGCGCTCGGACTCGGCGCCCTGCCGAACGTCGCCGTGGCCGGCTCGGGCCTGCTGCCGATCGCCGGCGGCGAGGGCATCGGACGGCTGCAGTTCCTGCTCGCCTGCGCGGCGGTCCTCGTCGCCGCCGTGGTGCTCACCCTGGTGTCACCGGGCGGTGACGGACCCTTCGTGGCGTTCGTCTTCGCCTCCGCCGTCGGCCTGGTCACCACCTTCGTCGCGATCCTCGCCGAGCTGAGGCCCATCGAGACGGCCGCGATCTGCGCCCCGCTGTCCGTCGTGGCGCTGGCCTTCCTGCCGGGTCTGTCCATGCGCTTCGCCCGGCTGCCCATCGGCTTCGAGCCGCCCAACCCGTCCCGCGGCGGCTACGGCGGCGGCGAACCCGCCCCGCAGGAGCCCGTGGACGCCGAGCGGGTGGCCGCCCAGGCCCGCCGCGGCCACGAACTCCTCGTCGGCCTCGTGGGCGGCTGCGCCCTCGTCGCCGTCGGCGCGTCGATCGTCCTAGGCTTCTCCAGCGACATCTGGGCCCAGCTCCTGGCCCTCGCGACCGGCGTGGCGATGCTGATGCGGGCCCACCTGTTCCGCTACACCCAGCAGGTCGGCGCCACCCTGGCCGCCGGCCTGGCCGCGATCGTCTTCCTCGGCCTCGGGCTCGCCCTCAACCCGCCGCGCGACTACGTCATCGACGCCTTCCAGGGCGACACCACCGCCCTGGACATCCGCAGCGTCTGGCTCGCCGCGGCGGTCGGCGCGGCCATCGCCCTGGTCACCGCGATCGCCCTGATCACCCCGCGGCGCGGCGTCACCCCCTTCTGGGGGCGCTTCCTGGAGATCGCCGAGAGCTTCGTGCTGCTCACCCTGATCCCGCTGGCGCTGGCCGTCTTCGACGTCTACGCACAGGCCCGGGCCATGACCAGCTAGCGGCCGAGACGGACCCACGGCAGGGGAAAGGGCGGCACGCGCGCGTGCCGCCCTTCGCCGTACCGCGCTCAGCCGGCCGCGAGCCCGCCGTTGTGCGGCATCGGCTTCAGGTCGAACTCTCCGTCGCGCGCGCCCAGGACGAAGGCCCGCCACTCCGCCTCCGTGTACCTGAGGACCGTGCCCGGGTCGAGGGAGGAGCGCATCGCCACCGCGCCCGCCGGCAGGTACGCGATCTCGACCCGCTCCTCGTGCTCCTCGGTGCCCGGCGCGCAGTGCCACTCGACTTCCGAGATGTCGAGCGCGTACAGCTCGTCCCGCTCCCGCTCCTTGCGTGCCTTCATCTCCGCTTCCGACTCCGCCATCCCGAAGCGACCCCTTCCCGACGTGACTGCGCTCAGCACGCTCACCCTAGTGGCGGCCGCCCCCCGGGCCGTCGCGTTCCGGCACCCGGGACAAGGGGCCCGCGCCTGCCTGGTATCCTGGTCGACGGCCGTTTGTGTACGCACCTCCGGAGCGACCGCAGGCATCGCCTGCCGCCCTGGAGGCCGCGCCCAGCGGATCCCCGCCTCCCGAGTCGTGGAAGCTCCCCCGAGAAGTGGACCGGGGGCACTCGATGGCACTTACAGACTATGAGGAGTACGCGTGTCGCTCGACGCCGCTACGAAGAAGCAGATCATCTCCGAGTTCGGTACCAAGGAGGGTGACACCGGCTCCCCCGAGGTCCAGGTCGCCATGCTCTCCCGTCGGATCTCCGACCTGACGGAGCACCTCAAGGCCCACAAGCACGACCACCACTCCCGCCGTGGTCTGCTGATCCTGGTCGGTCAGCGCCGTCGCCTGCTGCAGTACCTGGCGAAGAAGGACATCCAGCGCTTCCGTGCGCTGGTCGACCGTCTGGGCATCCGCCGCGGTGCGGCGGGCGCCAAGTAAGACGCCGTGAAGGGAGCGGTTCCCGATAGGACTCGGGGGCCGCTCCCTTTGCCGTACGTGCGGAAACGTGCGCGGTGTCACACCTGCTTTGTAGTGTGGTAGGACAACGCACTACGCACGACACGGAACACGTACGGCGCAACCCGTACCAAACAGAACGAGGAGGAGCGCGCCTCGCCGCCGCCGGTCCTCGGTAGTGGCCCCCGGGGGAACGAGCCCCGGGTGCTTCGATCGAAGACCGGCCCGCACCAGACGGAGCGCCCTCCACAAACGTCCCCCCGCCACACGGGCGGCCAGGGACGAAGACGAGGAGAAAACGCTAGTGGAGAACGAGACCCACTACGCCGAGGCCGTCATCGACAACGGCGCCTTCGGCACCCGCACCATCCGCTTCGAGACGGGCCGCCTGGCCAAGCAGGCCGCCGGCTCCGCCGTGGCGTACCTGGACGACGACACCATGGTGCTGTCGGCCACCACCGCCTCCAAGAACCCCAAGGACCAGCTCGACTTCTTCCCCCTCACGGTGGACGTCGAGGAGCGGATGTACGCCGCCGGCAAGATCCCCGGCAGCTTCTTCCGCCGTGAGGGCCGTCCCTCCGAGGACGCCATCCTCACCTGCCGCCTGATCGACCGCCCGCTGCGCCCGTCCTTCAAGAAGGGCCTGCGCAACGAGATCCAGGTCGTCGCCACGATCATGGCGCTCAACCCCGACCACCTGTACGACGTCGTCGCGATCAACGCCGCGTCCGCGTCCACCCAGCTGGCCGGCCTGCCCTTCTCCGGCCCGATCGGCGGCGTCCGCGTCGCGCTGATCCGCGGCCAGTGGGTCGCGTTCCCGACGCACACCGAACTCGAGGACGCCGTCTTCGACATGGTGGTCGCCGGCCGCGTCCTGGAGGACGGCGACGTCGCGATCATGATGGTCGAGGCCGAGGCCACCGACAAGACCATCAAGCTGGTCGAGGGCGGCGCCGAGGCGCCGACCGAGGAGGTCGTCGCCGCCGGTCTGGAGGCCGCGAAGCCCTTCATCAAGGTCCTGTGCCGCGCCCAGGCCGACCTCGCCGCCAAGGCCGCCAAGCCGACCGCCGAGTTCCCGATCTTCCTGGACTACCAGGACGACGTCCTCGAGGCCCTCGCGGCCGCCGTCCGCCCCGAGCTGGCCCAGGCGCTCACCATCCCCGGCAAGCAGGAGCGCGAGGCCGAGCTGGACCGCGTCAAGGGCCTCGCCGCCGAGAAGCTCCTGCCGGAGTTCGAGGGCCGCGAGAAGGAGATCTCCGCCGCGTACCGCGCCCTGACCAAGGCCCTGGTCCGTGAGCGCGTCATCAAGGAGAAGAAGCGCATCGACGGCCGCGGTGTCACCGACATCCGCACCCTGGCCGCCGAGGTCGAGGCCATCCCCCGCGTGCACGGCTCCGCGGTGTTCGAGCGTGGCGAGACCCAGATCCTGGGCGTCACCACCCTCAACATGCTCCGCATGGAGCAGCAGCTGGACACCCTCTCCCCGGTGACCCGCAAGCGCTACATGCACAACTACAACTTCCCGCCGTACTCCACCGGCGAGACCGGCCGTGTCGGCTCCCCCAAGCGCCGCGAGATCGGCCACGGCGCCCTCGCCGAGCGCGCGCTCGTGCCGGTGCTGCCCGCGCGCGAGGAGTTCCCCTACGCGATCCGCCAGGTCTCCGAGGCGCTGAGCTCCAACGGCTCGACGTCCATGGGCTCGGTCTGCGCCTCCACCATGTCGCTGCTGAACGCCGGTGTGCCGCTGAAGGCCCCCGTCGCCGGTATCGCCATGGGCCTGATCTCCCAGGAGATCGAGGGCGAGACGCACTACGTCACCCTCACCGACATCCTCGGTGCGGAGGACGCCTTCGGCGACATGGACTTCAAGGTCGCCGGCACCAAGGAGTTCGTGACCGCCCTCCAGCTCGACACCAAGCTGGACGGCATCCCCGCCTCCGTCCTGGCCGCGGCCCTCAAGCAGGCCCGCGACGCCCGCCTCCACATCCTCGACGTGATGATGGAAGCGATCGACACGCCGGACGAGATGTCCCCGAACGCGCCGCGGATCATCACCGTGAAGATCCCGGTCGACAAGATCGGCGAGGTCATCGGCCCCAAGGGCAAGATGATCAACCAGATCCAGGAGGACACCGGCGCCGAGATCACCATCGAGGACGACGGCACGATCTACATCGGCGCGGCCGACGGCCCCTCCGCCGAGGCCGCCCGCACCACGATCAACGGCATCGCCAACCCGACGATGCCCGAGGTCGGGGAGCGCTACCTCGGTACGGTCGTCAAGACGACCACCTTCGGTGCGTTCGTCTCCCTGCTGCCCGGCAAGGACGGTCTGCTGCACATCTCGCAGATCCGCAAGCTCGCCGGCGGCAAGCGTGTGGAGAACGTCGAGGACGTCCTCGGTGTGGGCCAGAAGGTCCAGGTCGAGATCGCCGAGATCGACTCCCGCGGCAAGCTGTCCCTCGTTCCGGTGATCGAGGGCGAGGACAACGAGTCCGACAGCGGCTCCGCCGATGGCGAGACGAAGAAGGACGACGCCGACCAGTGACGTCCCGTGGCTCCAAGGCGACGGCCCGCATCTCTTCGGAGGCGCGGGCCGTCGCCCGTACCCAAACCCTCATCAAAGGCACCGGCGGCATCGGCACGGTCCGCAAGACCACCCTCCCCGGCGGCCTGCGCGTCGTCACCGAGACCCTGCCCTCCGTGCGTTCGGCCACCTTCGGCATCTGGGCGCACGTCGGCTCCCGCGACGAGACCCCGTCGCTGAACGGCGCCACGCACTACCTGGAGCACCTGCTCTTCAAGGGCACCGCCAAGCGCAGCGCGCTGGACATCTCCGCCGCCGTCGACGCCGTCGGCGGCGAGATGAACGCGTTCACGGCCAAGGAGTACACGTGCTACTACGCGCGCGTGCTCGACACCGACCTGCCGCTCGCCATCGACGTCGTCTGCGACATGCTCACCGGCTCACTGATCCTCGAGGAGGACGTCAACGTAGAGCGCGGCGCCATCCTCGAAGAGATCGCGATGACCGAGGACGACCCGGGCGACTGCGTGCACGACCTGTTCGCGCACACCATGTTCGGCGACACCGCCCTCGGCCGCCCGGTCCTCGGCACCGTCGACACGGTCAACGCCCTCACCGCCGACCGCATCCGCCGCTTCTACAAGAAGCACTACGACCCCACCCACCTCGTGGTCGCCTGCGCCGGCAACATCGACCACAACAAGGTCGTACGCCAGGTCCGCGCCGCCTTCGAGAAGGCGAACGCCTTCAAGGACCCCGGCGCGCAGCCCATCGCCCCGCGCGACGGCCGCCGCGCCATCCGCGCGACCGGCAAGGTGGAACTGCTCGCCCGCAAGACCGAGCAGGCGCACGTGGTCCTCGGCATGCCGGGCCTCGCCCGCCCGGACGACCGCCGCTGGGCCATGGGCGTGCTCAACACCGCCCTCGGCGGCGGCATGTCCTCCCGCCTCTTCCAGGAGGTCCGGGAGAAGCGCGGCCTCGCCTACAGCGTGTACTCGTACACCTCCGGCTTCGCCGACTGCGGCCTGTTCGGCGTGTACGCCGGCTGCCGGCCCAGCCAGGTGCACGACGTGCTCAGGATCTGCCGGGACGAACTCGACCACGTCGCGCAGAACGGCCTCTCCGACGACGAGATCGCCCGTGCCATCGGCCAGCTCCAGGGCTCCACCGTGCTGGGCCTGGAGGACACCGGCGCGCTGATGAACCGCATCGGCAAGAGCGAGCTGTGCTGGGGCGAGCAGATGTCCGTCGACGACATGCTGGCGAAGATAGCCGCGGTCACCCCGGACGAGGTCCGGTCGGTCGCCCAGGACATCCTCGGACAACGCCCTTCGCTGTCGGTCATCGGCCCGCTCAAGGACAAGCAGGCCGCGCGGCTGCACGACGCCGTCGCCTAATCACCTCCGGTAAGGAAGCAACAGATGAGCAAGCTGCGCGTGGCGGTACTCGGCGCCAAGGGCCGGATCGGGTCCGAGGCGGTACGGGCGGTCGAGGCCGCCGAGGACATGGAGCTGGTCGCCGCCCTCGGCCGGGGCGACAAGCTGGAGACCCTGGCGGAGACCGGCGCCCAGGTCGCCGTCGAACTGACCACCCCCGGCTCCGTCATGGGCAACCTCGACTTCTGCGTGCGCCACGGCATCCACGCGGTCGTCGGTACGACGGGCTGGACCGAGGACCGCCTCGCGCAGCTCACGGGCTGGCTCGACCAGTCCCCGGAGACGGGTGTGCTCATCGCGCCGAACTTCTCCATCGGCGCCGTGCTCACCATGAAGTTCGCGCAGCTCGCCGCCCCGTACTTCGAGTCCGTCGAGGTCGTCGAGCTGCACCACCCGAACAAGGTGGACGCCCCCTCCGGGACCGCCGCGCGCACGGCCCAGCTCATCGCCGAGGCACGCCGCCGGGCCGGTTCGGCGCCGGCGCCGGACGCCACCGTCACCGCCCTGGACGGCGCCCGTGGCGCCGACGTCGAGGGCGTCCCCGTGCACTCCGTCCGGCTGCGCGGCCTGCTGGCCCACCAGGAGGTGCTGCTCGGCGCCGAGGGCGAGACCCTCACCATCCGCCACGACTCCCTGCACCACAGCAGCTTCATGCCGGGCATCCTGCTCGGCGTCCGCCGCGTGGTGTCGACCCCGGGCCTCACCTTCGGCCTGGAACACTTCCTCGACCTGAGCTGAGCCCGAACACGTCATGCGCGCGAAGATCACCTACCTCGTCACGGCCGCCGTCCTGGTCTTCTACTTCGTCCTGGTCGGCAGCCGCGGCGTGATGCTCATCCAGACCGGCACGCTCGTCACCGTCACCTTCGGTGTGGCGGTGCTGATCCTGCCTGTCATCGGCCTGTGGTTCCTGTGGAAGAACACCCAGTTCGTCCGCAGGGCCAACCAGCTCGCCGCCGAACTCGAGGCCGAGGGCGGGCTGCCCGTCGACGAGCTGAGGCGGCTGCCCAGCGGCCGCATCGACCGCGAGTCGGCGGACGAGGTCTTCGCCCGGCGCAAGGCCGAGACGGAGGCCGCCCCCGACGACTGGCGAAGCTGGTTCCGGCTCGCCGTCGCCTACCACGACGCCCGCGACACCCCGCGCGCCCGCAAGGCGATGCAGCGGGCCATCGCCCTGCACGACGGCAGACCCGTCCAGGTCTGATCCGGGCCGGGCCGGCCGGCCCGGGGAGCACGAGGAACACGAAGGAGGGGACGGACCGCGCCGCACGCGGTCCGTCCCCTCCTTCGTGTTCCCGGGGCGGTCAGGCGCGCCGGTGCTCCGCGGCCCACGCCTCCACCGTGTCGGCCGCCCGGTCGAAGGCCGCGGGCCGGTGCAGGAAGTCCAGGCCGTGCGTGGTCAGCAGCGGTGGCGTGTCCTCGACGGGCCGGTCCTTGCGCACGAGCGTCAGCGCCTGGCCCTGCACGGTGCGCGGCAGCCCCAGCCAGCGCACCGGCTGCTGCGCCGTGCGCACCGCGATCACCCGGGGCCAGGGCACCGTACGCGTCACCAGGAAGCCCACCTGGCGCAGCCCGCGCGGACTCACCCACACACCCATGCGCAGCACGCGCAGGGCGCAGGCGATGACGGCCAGCGCCAGGGTGAGCACCAGGCCCGCGGCGGACACCGAGTCGGTCAGGGCGATGAGCACCGCCCCGAACAGCACGAACGAGGAGAGCAGCAGCCCCAGCGCGGCGCCGGCGACCCGCCAGGGACCCGGCCGGTAGGGCCGCCGCCAGCGGTCCCGGTCGTCGTACGGCAGCGGGCTCTCGGAGGCCGCGTCGAAGGAGCGGTCGGCCGTCAGGAAGGGCAGGGGCACGGCTGGTCCTCACTCGATCCTTGCTGGGCTGTGCCCGGTGAGGCTATCCGGCCGGGTTCGCGCCCACCACCCTTGGGCGGCCGGAAGGGTCAGTGCCCCTGAGTGTGCCCCTGCGAGGCCTGGGACTGCTGGGCCGGCGTACTGGACGGCGTCGACAGCGCCGGCATCCCGAGGACGAGGGCGCCGACGAGCGCGGCGACGAGGGTCAGGCCCAGCAGCCAGCGCCCGGCCAGCTCGCCGAGCGACGCCCGCTCCCGGGGCGGGGGAGTGACATTGCTGCGGAACCTGTCCGCCTCGGCCAGGAAGGCGAAGGGTACGGGCTCACGCCGACGGAACATCGCGGGTCCAGCTCCTTAGGGGATCGAACGGTCAGGCCTCACCGCTACAGACGCTCGAGTGGCACAAAAGGTGCCCATGTCCGAAAAAATCCATGGCAAGGTCACTGTTCGGGACTGTCAGGGGTGCCCCGTACAGTGGGCGCGAACCTCAAGAAGTGATGGGAAGGACCCCCGTGACCACCCCCGAGTCGCTCACTTTCCGCAGCGATGTCACCGTCGAGCTGGTGAAGTCCAGCGCGTCGGACGCCGATGTCCTCTTCGCCGCCCGCGTCTCCACCGTCGGCGAGCAGTCGCTGGACGAGCTGAAGAAGGACCCTGAGCGCTCCAAGGGCCTCATCAACTACCTGATGCGGGACCGGCACGGCAGCCCGTTCGAGCACAACTCGATGACCTTCTTCATCAGCGCCCCGATCTTCGTCTTCCGCGAGTTCATGCGTCACCGGGTCGGCTGGTCGTACAACGAGGAGTCGGGCCGCTACCGGGAGCTCCAGCCGGTCTTCTACGTCCCCGGCGAGGACCGCAAGCTGGTCCAGCAGGGCCGCCCCGGCAAGTACGTCTTCGTCGAGGGCACCCCGGCCCAGCAGGAGACCGTGCGCGGCACCCTCGAGGAGTCCTACGAGCAGGCGTACGCGGCCTACCAGAAGCTGCTCGCCGAGGGCGTCGCCCGCGAGGTGGCCCGCGCCGCCCTGCCCGTCGGCCTCTTCTCCTCCATGTACGCCACCTGCAACGCCCGCTCCCTGATGCACTTCCTCGGGCTGCGCACCCAGCACGAGCTGGCGAAGGTGCCGTCCTTCCCGCAGCGGGAGATCGAGATGGTCGGTGAGCAGATGGAGGCGCGGTGGGCCGAGCTCATGCCGCTCACGTACGCCGCCTTCAACGCGAACGGGCGCGTGGCCCCCTGACGAAGCCCTGTTCCCACGCGCGGAACGGATGTACGGATCAGCCGGGCGAAGTGTCCGTATTGCGGCATTCCGAGAAGTTCATCTAGCCTGATCGAACGGACCCGGCACTGCTTGAACCCCCGAGCAGGCAGTGCCGGGCTCCTTATTTGTCCTGACTTACCCGGCACCCCACGGGCAGACCACGCCCGGAGCACCGAGTAGCGTGGTACCCATGGCTCCGACCTCGACTCCGCAGACCCCCTTCGGGCGGGTCCTCACCGCCATGGTCACGCCCTTCACGGCGGACGGCGCACTCGACCTCGACGGCGCGCAGCGGCTCGCCGCCCACCTGGTGGACGCAGGCAACGACGGCCTGATCATCAACGGCACCACCGGCGAGTCCCCCACCACCAGTGACGCGGAGAAATCGGATCTCGTACGGGCCGTGGCGGAGGCGGTCGGCGACCGCGCCCACGTCGTGGCCGGAGTCGGCACCAACGACACCCGCCACAGCATCGAGCTGGCCCGCGAGGCGGAGCGCGCCGGCGCGCACGGCCTGCTGGTCGTCACGCCGTACTACAACAAGCCCCCGCAGGAGGGCCTGTACCGGCACTTCACGGCCGTCGCGGACACCACCGGGCTGCCGGTCATGCTCTACGACATCCCCGGCCGCAGCGGGGTCCCCATCAACACGGAGACCCTGGTCCGCCTGGCGGAGCACCCGCGGATCGTCGCCAACAAGGACGCCAAGGGCGACCTCGGCCGCGCCGGCTGGGCCATCGCGCAGTCCGGCCTCGCCTGGTACTCCGGTGACGACATGCTGAACCTGCCGCTGCTCTCGGTGGGCGCGGTCGGCTTCGTCTCCGTCGTCGGCCACGTCGTCACCCCCGACCTGCGCGCCCTCGTGGACGCGTACACCTCGGGCGACGTCGTCAAGGCCACGGAGATCCACCAGAAGCTCCTCCCGGTGTACACCGGCATGTTCCGCACCCAGGGCGTCATGACCACCAAGGCCGCGCTCGCCCTCCAGGGCCTGCCCGCAGGGCCCCTGCGGGCCCCCATGGTCGAGTGTTCACCCGAGGAGATCGCCCAGCTCAAGATCGATCTTGCTGCCGGCGGGGTACAGCTCTGACAACAGACTTGGCATCACCCGAGCTTCACAACTGAATCCACAACCGCATAGCGGGCCACCGGTGCCCGCACCCCACAACGACAACTGCTTCTGCACGAACGTCATGCGCGCCACGTGCCCGACCGGTACGTGGCGCGCGTGGTGAGGAGAGTCTTTTGAGTCATCCGCATCCTGAACTCGGACCGCCCTCGCCGCTCCCCGAGGGCGGCCTGCGCGTCACCCCGCTCGGCGGTCTCGGCGAGATCGGCCGCAACATGACGGTCTTCGAATACGGCGGCCGCCTGCTGATCGTCGACTGCGGAGTGCTCTTCCCCGAGGAGGAGCAGCCCGGAATCGACCTGATCCTGCCGGACTTCTCCTCCATCCGGGACCGTCTCGACGACATCGAGGGCATCGTCCTCACCCACGGCCACGAGGACCACATCGGCGGCGTCCCCTTCCTGCTCCGCGAGAAGCCGGACATCCCGCTGATCGGCTCCAAGCTGACCCTCGCCCTCATCGAGGCCAAGCTCCAGGAGCACCGGATCCGCCCGTACACCCTTGAGGTGGCGGAGGGGAACCGCGAGCGCATCGGCCCGTTCGACTGCGAGTTCATCGCGGTCAACCACTCCATTCCGGACGCCCTGGCGGTCGCCATCCGCACGCCCGCCGGCATGGTCGTGCACACCGGCGACTTCAAGATGGACCAGCTCCCGCTGGACAACCGGCTCACCGACCTGCACGCGTTCGCCCGGCTCAGCGAGGAGGGCATCGACCTCCTGCTCACCGACTCCACGAACGCCGAGGTCCCCGGCTTCACCCCGCACGAGCGGGACATCTCCAACGTCCTGCGCCAGGTCTTCGCCGGAGCGCGCAAGCGGATCATCGTGGCGAGCTTCGCGAGCCACGTCCACCGCATCCAGCAGATCCTGGACGCGGCCCAGGAGTACGGCCGCCGGGTCGCCTTCGTCGGCCGCTCGATGGTCCGCAACATGGGCATCGCCCGCGACCTCGGCTACCTGAAGGTCCCGCCGGGCCTGGTCGTGGACGTCAGGACGCTCGACGACCTCCCGGACCACGAGGTGGTCCTGGTCTGCACCGGCTCCCAGGGCGAGCCGATGGCCGCGCTCTCCAGGATGGCGAACCGGGACCACCAGATCCGGATCGTCGAGGGCGACACGGTCATCCTGGCCTCGTCCCTGATCCCCGGGAACGAGAACGCGGTCTACCGGGTGATCAACGGCCTGACCCGCTGGGGCGCCAACGTCGTCCACAAGGGCAACGCCAAGGTGCACGTCTCCGGCCACGCCTCCGCCGGCGAGCTGCTGTACTTCTACAACATCTGCCGCCCGCGGAACCTGATGCCGGTCCACGGCGAATGGCGCCACCTGCGCGCCAACGCCGAGCTCGGCGCGATGACCGGCGTCCCGCACGACCGGATCGTCATCGCCGAGGACGGGGTGGTCGTCGACCTGGTCGAGGGCAAGGCCAGGATCTCCGGCAAGGTCCAGGCCGGATACGTCTACGTCGACGGCCTCTCCGTCGGCGACGTGGGCGAGCCGGCCCTGAAGGACCGCAAGATCCTCGGTGACGAGGGCATCATCTCGGTCTTCGTGGTCGTGGACTCGTCCACCGGCAAGATCACGGGCGGCCCGCACATCCAGGCCCGCGGTTCCGGCATCGAGGACTCCGCCTTCACCGGCGTCGTCCCGAAGATCAACGAAGCCCTGGAGCGCTCAGCCCAGGACGGCGTCGTGGAGCCGCACCAGCTGCAGCAGCTGATCCGCCGCACCCTCGGCAAGTGGGTCTCGGACACCTATCGCCGCAGGCCGATGATCCTCCCGGTCGTCGTGGAGGTCTGACACGCCGGCTGCGTGAACTCGGAGCGGGGCGCCTCGATTTGCATCGGGGCGCCCCGCTCCAGTACGTTTACGGCTCCGCCCGAGGGGAACCCCCAGTGCTTCATGCGCTGGACGACGGTTGCCACGGATCGGGTGGGAAATCCGGCTCAGAAGTTCTGATAAAGTCGGAGCCGCCGGAAAGGGAAACGCGGAAGCGGGAACCTGGAAAGCGCCGAGGAAATCGGGTCGAGAAAAGATCTGATAGAGTCGGAAACGCAAGAACGAAGGGAAGCGCCCGGAGGAAAGCCCGAGAGGGT